>JAJTHG010000050.1 GCA_021298835.1 Gemmatimonadota bacterium | reverse complement strand
GCTCGAGCGCAACGTCCGCTACGATGGATGGCTCGGCACGAGCATGGCCTGCCCGCAGGTGACCGCCGCCGTCGCGATGCTCGTCGGGATGCACGGCCCCATGACCCCCGACGACGTGCGGTTGCGCCTGATGCGCACCGCGACCCCGCTCCCCGCCATGCGCGGGCGAGCCTTCACCATGTCGTGCGGCGCGGGACGCCTGGACGTCGCGCGCCTGCTCGCCGACGCGACGCGGGGCCCCCGCGCGCGGACGCGCCGCACCGGACGCTGAATGCCGACCTCCTTCCGCCAGTATCCCGCCTTCACCAAGCAGCTCCTCCCTTCCGAAGGGGCCGGCCGCCGGATCGTCGTGCTGGGCGCCGGCATGGCCGGCCTCGTTGCGGCCTACCAGCTCGTGCAAGCGGGGCACGACGTGGTCGTCCTCGAAGCGCGCGGCGAGGCCGGGGGCCGCGTCCGGACGCTCCGGGCCCCCTTCGTGGGAGGCATGCACGCGGAGGCCGGCGCGATGTTTCTGCACGGCCACCACACCCTCACGATGGGCTATGCCGCGCTGCTCGACCTCCCGCTCGTGCCGATTCCGCACGGCCGCGGGGCCGTCGCGGTGATGCGCGGGCGGCGGCTCGTCGCGGCCGACCGGCCGACGACGCGCTGGCCGGTGACGCTGGACCCGCGCGAACCGCGCACCGCCCACGCGCTCATCGCCCGCTATATCGTGCCCGTCGTGCGCCGGGAGATGCGTGCCCTGCACGCGCGGCGCTTTCCGACCCGGGCGCTGCGGCACCTCGACGACATGACGACCGCGGAATTCCTGCGCCACCGCGGCGCCTCCGCCGGGGCGATCGAGATCCTCTCGATGGGCTACCTCGACCTCATGGGCGAGGGCATCCACGCCGTCTCCGCCCTGACGATGCTCCGCGACCTCACCGCGTCGTTCGGCGCCGTCCCGCACACGGCAGCCCTCTTCGGCGTCGGGGGGAACCGGCCCGATCCCTTCGATCACGGCGTCCGCGTGGCCGGCGAGCCGGGACGCCTCTCGCACGCCGACATCGAGAAGGGCAGTTGGATGATCCAGGGCGGCAACGACCGGCTCCCGCGTGCGCTCGCCGACACGCCCGAGCTGCGATCGCGCATGGTGTATCGCGCCGAGGTGGTGCGCCTGGCGGAGCGCGGCGCGACGATCCGCGTCTCGGCGCGGACCCCCCGCGGCGTGCGCCACTGGTCGGCCGACGCGGTCATCTGCACCATCCCCTTCTCCGTGCTGCGCGACGTCGCGCTCGACGTCCCGCTCGCCGACGCGGCCCGGGACGCCATCGCGACCATGCGGCAGACCTCCGTCGTACGGCAATACGTGCAGTTGCCGTCCCGCCCGTGGCGCCGCGTGAACCCGTCCGGCGTCGCCGTGACCGACACCCCCGTCATGTACGTCAACGACCAGTCGTGCACCCAGCCGGGCCCGCGCGGCATCCTCGAGTCGTACAGCGCCGGGAGGCAGGCGCGCTGGTGGATGTCGCTCCCCGCCACGGAGCGGCGGCGGGAGCTCGACCGCCAGCTGGATCAGGTCTATCCCCGGATCACGCGCCGCGTGCTCGCGCGGGCCGTCATGGACTGGGACGCCGATCCCCACGCCCGCGGGGCCTACGCTGCATTCGAGCCGGGGATGCTGCGTCGCCAGTTGCCGGCGCTGTCGGGCCGCCACGGGCGGCTGTGGTTCGCGGGGGACGCGCTGTCGCGCCTGCCCGGCTGGATCCAGGGCGCCCTCGAGCGGGCGCACGAGGTGGCCGAGGCGGTGCATCGCGCGTCCCGAGCATGAAGTCGCCCACCGCCGCCGCCTCCGGGTAGCGCCACCCGAGGAGGCGGCTCAGCCGCGTCGCGTCGCCGGACCCGATCGCGCAGGGCGCGAGCCCCATCGCGGTGGCGGTCAGGTAAAGCGTCTGCGTCAGCGCGCCGACGTCCTTCAGGATCGTCGCGAGCGCGATCGCGCGGTACTTCCACGTGACGCGCCGGAAGCGCGCGACGAACGTCAGCAGCACCTGCCCGCCGCCCGCACGCCCCTGCGCGGCACGCCCCTGTGCGGCACGCCCCTGCGCGGCACGCCCCTGTGCGGCACGCCCCTGTGCGGCACGCGCCGTGGCGAGCAGGTCGGAGACGAGCGCACGATGCGGGCCCAGCGCCGACAGGGCGTGGGCGACCGGGTCGTAGTGGTAGAGCCCCCGGGGGAGCCCGCGGCACCGGCCGACCGTGACGACGATCTCCAGGGCATGGCATCCCCCGCCGCTGGGCGATGGGCGCGACGTCGCCTCGTAGCGCCGGCCACCGTGGTCGGGCGGCGTCGGCCGCACGCGCGCGCTGCGCCACAGCAGTTCGGACACCTCCGCCAGCGACACGGCCGCACGGCCGTAGTCGCGCACCGAGCGCCGCGCCTCCACTACGGCCGCGAAGGACGGCTCGTCGGGCCGCGGGGCCGGACGCGGCAGCACCAGCGTGCGTCGCCCGCGCCCCCCCACGGTCGCCGGTTCGGGGGGCATCTCCCCCAGAAACGGGAACGCCGCGCCGATCGCCTCGTCGTGCATCCCCGTACGGTGCCGCCCCTGCAGCACGAGGTCGGCGAACTCCCACTGCCGGAGCGCCGGATCGGCGTCCTCGGCCGTCGCGCCATCGGCGCGCACCCGCGTGAGCAGCCCGCAGGCCGCGAGGAAGGCCACGACGTGCGCGGCGAACGACGGATCGGTGCCCGCGGCGCGCGCGAGCGAGGCCGGCGTCTGCGGTGCCTCGAGGGGAGCGAGCAGCGCGAGCGCAGCCGGGGCCACCTGCACGCGCCACGGCGCCAGCGGCGACTGCAGCGTCCAGGCGCGACCGTCGCGGCGCAGGTGGGCGAAGCGCGACAGCACGACCCGACCGCGGACCCTGGCGGACCCGGGGATCGGCGGTGCATCGCGGCGCAGCGGGACGGCCGAGAACAGCTCGCGTCCCTCGGCGTCGAGCAGGCGCTCCCCGACCGCCCCGTACCGCGTCAGGAGACGAAGGAGGGCCGACCACTCGCGCGTCGCGGCGGCCCCACCGGAGGCGGCGACCCGGGCGAGCTCCCGGGGGGAAGCACCGCGGCGCCCGAGAAGCTCGAAGGCCTCCCAGGCGCCGCGGGTGCGACACGCCACCGTCAGGTCCACGTCCGCGAGTCCGATCCGCGCGGTCTGCCCAGCAGGACGGCGAGCAGCGGCGGGACGGGCGAGGAAGCGGTGGCGCGTCGCGTCGGGCATGGCGGCCTGCGCCGCCCTCCCGGTTACGCGATGGTGAACGCGGCGGTCTTCTTCTTCGCGGCCTTCTTCCTGGCGGCCTTCTTCTTCGCCGGCTTCTTGGCGGCCTTCTTCTTCGCCGGCTTCTTGGCGGCCTTCTTCGCGACCTTCTTCGCGGCCTTCTTCGCGGCCTTCTTCTTTGCGGCCATGCAACACCTCCCGGATCGGTGATTGCGGAACGCGCCGGATGCGCTTTCCTCGTTGCCTAGGATAATGTCAAAACCAGATTGCGAAAGGATTGAGCGACGACTCGTCGCCGGTGCGGTCGCACCACCCCGCGGTGACGGGCGCATCGAACAGCCGACCGGGAGCGAATCGCGGCCACCAGGATCGCATCCCGGGCACCAGCGCACGGACGACGCGGCAGGGATCCCCGGGCCGCGACTGCTCCACGACGAGCGGGTCGAGCCCCGCGCGCACCAGCCGGCGCACCACGCGCCGGACGGCGTCCCCGCCGCCGTCGCTGTCCGGCACGAGGCGGTGCCTAGCGCCGCCACCGTCCGCCGGCACCAGGTGCGGGTGCGCCTCGAGCGTCGCGTGACGCAGCCACGACCGGTCGGCGCGGAGCTGTTCCCACCGGCCCGCGTCGGTGGCGCGCACGATGGCCTCCGCCTGCGCGAGCTCGACGAACGCCCGCCGCACCGCCGTCGCACGGTCGAGCCGTGCCCCGAACCCCAGCAGCGGCCGGGGCCGCGTCCCGCCGCGCAGGACGCTCACCGCGACGACGACGGGGATGCCCAGATCCGAGGTCAGGTCGAGCGCCCACGCGTCGCGCCCGCGCGCGTCGAGCCACGCGAGCAGCCGCCGCACGAGCGGGTCGCGCGTCCGGGCGACGGGAATCGCCGGACGGCGCAGGCGGTGGTACCACCACAGGGCCACCGCATCGCGCTCGACGAGTTCGAGCAGGGCGCGCTCGATCGCGTCGCCGAGCGTCCGGCCCGCAGCACAGCCGTTGGAGTCGGCGCGGCCCGGCGCGCCGGGGGCGCGGTAGTACGCGAGATGCGCGGGAACGAGTCGTGTCCCCGGGCCTGCCAGTCGCCGCGCCGCCACCCAGGCGAGCGGCCGATCGCGGTCGAGTCCCAGCAGCGCCACCGGACCGCGCGCCCCCACCTGGCGCGCACTGCGCAGGAGCAGCGCGTTCGGCGGCACCGCATCATCCGCCACCGCCGACCACGGGGCGCGGATCACCGCCTCGTCGCCGCGCCAGACCCCCGCGCGCCGCTCGAGCACCTCCCACCGGGCGCGGGCGGCGGCGACTCGGCGGGTCACGCCGACGCCGAAGGCGGGAGGCAGGTATCCGCCGATGGCGTCGCGGGGCGACGGGAGGGCCGCGCAGACCTGCAGCGGCCCGCCGTCACGCGGGAAGTGCACGATCGCCGGTCGGGGGCCGCCGCCGCCGCGGCCACCGACCCGACGCGTCACCGCGCCGGGGGCACCGGCGACGTCCGGGGGGCCAGCGCCGCCTCGAAGCCGGGGGCAGCGCGCAGCTTCGCGAAGAGCGGGTCGCGCCGGAAGATGGCCGCCGTGAACTGGGTCGGGGTCGAGAGGAGTACCGACACGTAGCGCAACGCCACGTCGTGGTCCTCGGAGACCACCGCGATGGTCATGCGGTGCGTCACCATCGTGCTCGACATCACCCCGTCGCGTTCGGGGGGCGCGAGCGCGAGCGCGGCGTCCCCTTCCCGCGCCGCCGCCTCGCGCTGCCCGAGACCGGCGAGCGCGAGCCCGAGCAGCCCGTGCAGCTCGGCGTCCTGCGGCGCGGTCTCGATCCGCTGCGCGAACGCTGTGCGCGCCGCGCCGAACGCGGCCCGCGCGCGCGCGGAGTCCCCGCGCTGGCGGTGGATGAACGCCTTCGACAGCAGCAGCCGGGCGGGGTCGAAGCCCTCCTCGCTCTCCGGGACCGCCACTGCCGAGTCGGCGAGGACGCCTCCCAGGGTGCCGACGAAGACGGGATAGCGGTACGACCACTTCACGGCCTCGCGCGCCTTCACCGGCGGCATCAGGGACTCGATCCGGCGACGCCCCGAGTCCGGAGCACCGGTGGTCATGTAGGCGATCAAGGCGCGCGTGACGGCCGCGGGGGCGTAGTCGGGGGCGAGCCGCAGGGCGCGCACCAGCTCCGCGTCGGCCTCCGGGTACCGCCGCAGCGTCGAGAGCACGGAGCCGAGGTCCATCGCGACGACGAACGACGCCGGATCAACCTCCTCCGCCCGGCGCAGCAGCGACTCGGCCGCCGCGTAGCGCCCCCGCCGGCGGCGGACCTGCGCCAGCAGCACCAGCGCCTCGGCATCATTCGGCCGCAGCCGCAGCAGCCGCGCGAGTTCCTCGGAGGCCTTCGCGTCGTTGCGTTCCCCCCACCAGCTCAGGTACGAACGCGCGAGTATCACGTTCGCGTCCGCCGGTGCGAGCCGCTCCGCGATGGTGACCGCGGCGCGCGCCTCATCCAGCCAGTCGGGCCGCTTGTCGGCGAAGAAGTAGTTCCGGATCACGAGCGCCTCGGCGAGGCGCGCCCACGCCTGCGCGAACGCGGTGTCCCGCGTCGTCGCCTCGCGGAACGCCTCGGCCGCCTCGCGGCCGGCGCGCTCTTCGTAGCGGCGCGCCAGCAGCGAGAGCCCCTTCAGGTACGCGGCGTACGCTTCGGCGCTCTGCGTCGGGCTCGCCTCGAGTGCGCCGCGCTCGGGTTGCAGTACCTGCACGCCGAGCGACGCCGCCACCTGCTCGGCGATGTTCGACTGCACCCGGAAGAGCTCCCCGGGGACGAAGCTTGCGTTGTACGCCTGCGACCACAGCTCCCGCTCCCCCCGGGCGCGGATCAGGTGCGGGGTGACGCGCACGAGGCGTGTCCCGTCCGAGGCGCGATCGGTGCGGACGGTCGCCGTCACGAGGTACGCCGCCCCCGCCTCGCTGGCGATGGACGGAAGGTCCCGCGTCTTCGGGTCGAAGCGCAGCGCCGTGTTGCGGGCCACCACCGACAGGCCGGACAGGCCGGCCACG
The DNA here is from genome assembly GCA_021298835.1 of Gemmatimonadota bacterium. Taxonomy (GTDB): domain Bacteria; phylum Gemmatimonadota; class Gemmatimonadetes; order Gemmatimonadales; family Gemmatimonadaceae; genus JAJTHG01. Next base: position 14,800 of record JAJTHG010000050.1, on the reverse strand, counting down.
CGGCTCGTGACCTCGTCGGCCAGCCCCTCGGCGATGAACCGGTCCTCGGGCGGGCCGAGGAACTCGAAGGGGAGGACCACCAGGCGAGGGGGCCCCTCGGGCTCGCGGTCCAGCCAGCGCGTCAGCGCGAAGGTCCCGGCGATCGCGAGGACGACCAGCGCGACCACCGCCCAGGGTGCGCGCGACGACTCCACCACCGGCACCGCGCGGAGGGTGCCCGTCACCGCCCCCGTGAGCGCCTCGGCGAAGCCGCGCGCGCTGGGGTAGCGGTCGGCGGGGCGCTTCTGCAGCCCCTGCCGTACCACGGCCTCGACGGCCGCCGACAGCCCGGGCCGCTTGTCGCGCAGCTTGGGAACCGGATCGCTCACGTGGCTCGCCATGACGCGCACCGGGTTGTCCCCGGGATACGGCGGCTCGCCGACCAGCATCTCGTAGGCCATCGCCGCGAGCGAATACACGTCGGCGCGGGCGTCGGTGGGCTCGTCGGCCGCCTGCTCGGGGCTCATGTACTGCGGCGTGCCGACCACCATCCCCGCCTGGGTCAGGCGCGAGCCGCCCGCCTGCGTGAGGGCGCGGGCGATCCCGAAGTCCGCCACCACCGGCACCTCCCCGGAGAACAGGATGTTCTCGGGCTTGATGTCGCGATGGATGATCCCGCGGCCGTGCGCGTATTCGAGCGCCTCGGCGATGCTCTGCGTGATGCGCACGACGTCGGGAAGCGGCAGCTGCGGCATCGCACGCAGCCGGTCGCGCAGCGAGCCCCCCTCCATGTAGGGAGACACGTACCACAGGCGACCCGACATCGCACCCGAGTCGTGCAGCGGCAGGATGTTGGGGTGCGCCATCCGCGCGATGATCTCGATCTCGCTCAGGAAGCGCTCCCCCCCGACCGCCGCCGACAGCTCCGGGGAGACCAGCTTGACGGCGACATCACGGTCGTGCCGCAGGTCGCGCGCGACGAACACCGACGACATCCCGCCACCGTCGAGCTCGCGCTCGAGCCGGAACCGGCCGTCGAGCAGGTCGCCGACTCCGATCACCGGCATCGAAGTCGCGGGGGGACGAGCGAAATGCACGACATGAAGCGGGACGCGGTCCGGGAGACGGGCAGGTGGCGGGCGATCCGGGAAGGCGGTGCAGCCGAGATCCGGAAGCTAGCGCCGCCCGGGATGGCGGGACAGCAGCCGCACGGTGCGCCCGCTGTCGGCGGCCGGTCACGGCGCGGCGATGTCCCGCGTCAGGGACGGGGCGGATCGACCCAGATCGGGCTCGACCAGGCCATCTCGGCGGTCGAATGCGCGTACAGACGGCCGGGGTATTCCTCGACCTGCGTCACGCGCAGGTAGTACATGGCCGCACCGGTCCGGGTGTCGTCGGTGAACGCGAAGCGGAACGTCTCCGCATCCGGCTCGGCGCGAAACACCGTCTGGTAGCCCCCCTCGGACAGCCGGACGACCTCCACCCGCGCCAGCCGATTCGTCCCCGCGACGCGACCCGTCAACGTCGGGGCCGCGGCAGACGCATACTCGCTTCCCATCGGGTGGCCGTCGGCATTGAAGTCCAGGTAGATGGGGGTGCCCGTCGTCGCGTAGGTGTGCCGCGCCGTGAGGGCCCGCCACACGTCCGCCCGGTCGTTCCGGGGGGCGAGCACCGCGGCCAGCCCCCCCGCATGGCGCACCCGCACGGTCAGGTTGTTCGCACCGGGATGCCCGAGGTGATTGTCGCTCGCCGCGATCACGCCCATGCGACGCCCACCCCGCCACGCGTGCTGGAACGACCACGGCGCATCGGCGCCGAGCTCGAAGAGCTGCGGGTCGTCGTCGGGCTGGACGAGATGTCGGCTGTTCCAGAGCGAGTACAGCTCTCCAACCCGCTGCCACGCGCGCCCCACCGTGTCCCGCCAGAGGATGTGGCGGGGAAACGGCCACGACACGTGCGGAATCGCGAGCGCGGCGACCCCCTGCGCCTCGAGCGCCCGAGCCAGCGCCGGGTAGTCGGGATGGCGGTCGTGGCCGAGGGGCCGACCGGCGCGATCGGCGTAGAGCACGACGTGATGGTCGAGGTCGGGCGTCCACTCGAATCCGTAGAACGTCGTGAAGCGTCCCGGGACGTACGCCGCGTCCGCGATGTCCTGCACGCGCCGCCATGCCACCGGCGTCAGGAGCGACGAAGCGTGCTCCGAGGCACTCGCGAAGTCGAGGCCGGCGACGTCCCGCGCGTAGCCGTACGCATCCGTCGCGCGCGTGAAGTTCGCGCGGTGGTCGCCGGCAAGGTTGAGCTCCTTGAAGGTACCCGTCGCCGTGGTATTGACGTCGGTCCCGACATCGGCCGAGAGAAAGCCCGGCCGCTCGGCGCCGCTGCCGGTGTGGAAGTGCAGGTCGCCGAAGAGGCGCCGGAGCGCCGGTTCGCCGTCGCCGACCATCGCGTAGCGAACCTGTGGCCGCAGCCGAGAGGCCGGATCCGCCGCCATGATCTTCTGGAAGCCGACGGTGCCGAAGGTGACGCCGCGGATCACGACGCGCCCGCTGTCGGCGGCACGCAGCGTGACCCGTGCCGGCAGGCGCGCCGCCGAGTCGGTCGTACGGAGCGTGATCGTGCCGGTGTGGCCCGTCGCACGATTGCCGTAGCGATCGAGGATGACCAGCGCGGCGTCGAACGGGGTGCCGCGCGCCACGTCCGAGGGATGGTGCACGGTGACGAACTCGGCACGAGCCGGGCGCACCGTCAGCCGAGGGAACGGCGCCGATGGGGACCACGCGTCGCCGGCGTGGGCGCGCATCTGGCAGCGCGCCTCGACCTCGCCCGAGAGGCCCTGCACCTGTCCGCGGTAGCGAACGATCACCCGCGCCCCCGCCGGCACCGGCGTCGCGAACTCCGCCCGCACGATCCCGCGCAGCAGCCCTTCGACCACGACTGGCACCGGCGAGCCGGACCGACTGCCTGCGAAGACCGTCGCCTCGACGAATCCTGGTTCGGTGGGCTGCTCCGCCTGCGGCGGGCTCCACAGCAGGGCCTCCGTCTCCGCGTACGCGACCGGGAGCTCGAGGCGCACGCCACCGCCCTTGGCGAATCCCCCGGGCCCGGCGGTGACCGTGTACGTGACGGTGTGGAAGCCGCCGGCGTCGAGGACCGTCGGGGCGACCGCGCACGCCGCGCCAGCCTGCGCCCGGGCCGCCGGCGCCGGGGCGACGACGAAGGCGACGACAAGGGCGCCCAGCATGGCACCGAATGCCGACCAGCCGTCACCGCTCCCGCCCTGACGCGGTGGTGGCGACGACGACTGGCCGAACAACGCCCGGCTCTGCGCCGCCGACCCGACCCGCACCAGCAACCCGTCGAGCTGCTCCACGCTGGCCGTGAGCGCCCCGCGGTACATCGCACGCTGCGCCGCGCGGGCGAGCCACATCAGCGCCGCCCCGGCCACGACCCCACCTCCCACGAACAGCCCTGCCGCCACCACGGCGCCCTGCGCCACCGCGACACCGCCGCCGATGCCGGCCATCCCCACCCCGACCGTTCCCCCCAGCCAGCGCCTCACGCGCTCGCTCACGACGGCGTTCCGCCGCGCGCCGCTCCGCAGGTCGCCCGTGACGATGATCTCCGTCCGCGCCGGACTCCCGCTCAGCGGATGCAGCGCGACCGACAGTTGCTCGAGCTCGAGCTGCATCATGCGATAGACGAACATGTTGAGCACGCCGTCCTCGATCATCGCCGCGTTGCCGCGGGGAACGGCGAGGCGCAGCACTCCGCCGTCGAGCGGGTGTCCGCCCACGGTGTCCACGAGCGTCAGCCGGAACGGCGGGCGCATGGCCACTTCCCCGAAGGCGGCCAGCACCGCCGCCGGCGATGCCTCGATCACGCGCGAGACGCGCACCGACCGTTCCGCCGTGCCGAGCTCGCGCGTCAGCCGGGCGTCCTCGGCGTCGGTGGGGACCATCGCCCCCCCGTCCTCCGAGAGCTCCGCCATCGCGAGTTGCACGAACTCCCGGCCGATCCCCACCTCGGCGGCGGCGGCCTCGACGTCCGACCGCCGGAAGCCGGAGGTGGGTAGCCCGGTGCTGGGAGCGCTGAGCACCGGCTCGGCCATCGCGCGCCGGCGGATCGCCGTCGCGGCGTCCATCTGCAACTGCGCGGCCCGCAGCCACACCTGCTCCGCCTGCCCGGTCGAGAGGACCGACGGCACCGACGACGGGGTACGCCCCGGGGCCGCCTCGGCCTCGAGCGCCGCGGCGAGGGCGTCGGCCAGCGCCTCGCCGGTCGCGTAGCGTCCCGCGGGATCCTTCGACAGGCAGCGGTCGATCACCGCGCACAGGCTGGCCGGTACATCGGGGGCGACCGACGCCAGGGGCGGCGCCGGCTTCGTGGCGTGCGCGACCAGCACCGCCGACGCCTGCGTCTCCGTGAACGGGAGCCGCCCGGCGAGCATCAGGAAGCCCACGACCCCCAGGGCATAGAGGTCGCTGCGGCCATCGAGCGGCGCGGCGTTGACCTGTTCCGGGCTCATGAACTGCACGGTGCCGAGCACGTGGCCGTCGGCGGTGAGACCCACGTCCTTCGCCTGACGTGCGATGCCGAAGTCGGTGACGAGCGTCCGGCCGTCGGCACGCTCGATGAGGAGGTTGTCGGGCTTCACGTCGCGGTGGACGACGCCGCGCGCGTGGGCATAGGCCAGCGCCCACGCCGCCTCGCGGAGGATCCGCACCGCGTCGGCGGGCCCGAGTCGCCCGCGCGCCGCCAGCCGCTGCCCCAACGACTCCCCGTCCACGAACCCCATCGCGAACCACGCGAAGCCGCCCGTCTCGTCGGCGCTGAACACGGGGACGATGTTCGGATGGCTCAGTCCCGCGGCCGTGCGCGCCTCGCGGAGAAAGCGTTCGCGCAGGTCGGCCTGCGCGGCGAGGGCGGGCGGCAGCACCTTGAGGGCCACGTCGCGGTCGAGGGCGCGCTCGCGCGCGAGATAGACGACGCCCATCCCGCCGCGGCCCAATTCGCGGCCGAGGGTGAAGCGACCGGCGAGCGCCGCGGCGAGGTCCGGCGGGACGTCGGTCATGGGCGCGGCGCGTAGCGAAGGGAAGCGACCATCCGGGGCGGGAAGAGTGACCGTGCAAGCTAACCGCGCGGCCGATGACCACGCGGCACGCGGGCGCCCCGCACGCCGCGGGGTCGCCGACGCCCGGCACGTTGCGCGACACGCCGACGGGCGCGGATCTTCCGGCGAACCCCAACCCTCGCTCATGGCCTCCCGCCGTTCGGTCCTCAAGCTCGGCGCTGCCGCCGTGCTCGCCCCCGTCTTCAACAAGGGGCGCTTCACGCTGCCGCACCTCCCGCACCAGCCGTACTCGGCCCGCACCATCGAGTTGATGCGCCACGCGGTGGTGGTGGACATGCTCGCCCCCCTGCAGGTGGGTACAGCGGGCCAGCGGTGGCTGCGGACGCCATCGTCCATCTCGGCCGAGGACTTCGCCCCGTACCTGGCGTCGGGGATCAACGTCTTCCACACCGCGGTCGGCTTCGGCGGGCCCGATGCGTACACGACCGGCCAGCAGTTCTTCCACCGGCAGAACTCGATGATCGCCGAGCGGCCGGACTTGTTCATGCGCATTGACTCGGCCGACGACTTCGCCCGGGTCAAGGGGTCGGGGCGCATCGGCATCCTGCTCGGGGCGCAGAACTCGGACCACTTCGCCGCCCGGGACATGCTCGCCACGGTGGACGAGTTCCATGCGTACGGGCAGCGGGTGTCGCAGCTGACGTACAACTCGCAGAACTGGTTCGCCGGCGGCTCGACCGATCGCGTGGACGGCGGGGTCTCCGACCTCGGCGCAGCGCTGATCGAGCGGATGAACGTCGTGGGCATGGCCGTGGATACCTCGCACTGCGGCGACCGCACGACGCTCGACGCGTTCGCGATCTCGAAGAAGCCGGTGCTGGTGACCCACTCGAACGTCCGGGCGCTCGCGGGCGGCCATCCCCGCTGCAAGCCGGACGAGGTGATCCGGGCGGTCGGCAAGGCCGGCAGCGTCATGGGGATCACCGGCGTCCGGATGTTCGTGAAGGCCACCGAGCCGACGACGATCGAGGACTTCCTCGACCACGTGGACTACGTGGCGCGGATGATCGGGGTCGAGCACGTCGGGATCGGCAGCGACAGCGACCTGCAGGGCTACGACGACCTGCCACCCGCCGAGCTCGCGCGCCTGAAGGCGTTCTACAAGGGGAGCTACGGCTTCCGCGACAAGCTCGACATCGAGGGGATCGATCACCCGAAGCGGATGTACGACGTCACCGAAGGGCTCGTGCGGCGGAAGTACGGCGACGAGCAGATCCTCGGGATCCTCGGGGGGAACTGGCGGCGCGTGCTGGGGGAGATCTGGACGGGGATGCCGGCGACGGGGCGGTGAGGGGGCCGGTGGGCCTTGCGCACCATCGCCGACCAGTCGGGTGACGATGCGCGGGGGCGCCGCTACGCCGACGACACGAACGTGCCGATCGGCTGCCCGACGACGACGCTGAACTCGAGCGTCCCCTCGTCCAGGGACGCGTCGGGGAGCAGCTCGGTGTCGATCCGCGTCAGCAGGGCCGGAATGTCGTCCACGGTGACGGCCCCCTGCAGGATCGTGAGCGTGCCCGCCGCCCGGCTCGGCGGCAGGTAGTGCAGGTCGAGGGCGGCGAGGTCGAGGTCGCCGTTACGGAAGATGAAGCGCTCCGACGTGGGGGTGCGAAGCGTCCGGATGATGGTGGTGTACATGCGCGGGGGTCTCGAGGATTGGGTTGACGTTCAGACGAGCCATCAGACGAGCCATCAGACGAGCCATCAGACGAGCCATCAGGCGAGCCATCAGGCGAGCCATCAGGCGAGCCATCAGGCGAGCCACCAGACGACTGGCAGCGCGACCAGCGCCACGGCCACCCAGATCGCGCAGCCGTTGCTGGCGGGCAAGGACTGCTGGTAGCGCAGCCCTGTCCCGGGAATCCCGGACGAGACGTACCGACGGCCGTTCGCCCGGACGCCGACGCGGAACCCCGGACCGCCGATGGAATAGCCGACGCCCCGGGAACTCAGGTTGATGCGCATCGGCCCGAGGCGGATGCTCTTGCGATAAGTCCAGCCCATCAGCGCGGAGCGGATGAAGGGGAAGGGTTGTGCGGACGGGGGACGTCGGCGACCCGTTCCCGCCCGAGCGCGTGGAGGGCGGGACACCCGCTGTCCACGCGGGTGCGCATCGAGTGCGTGTCCGTCATGCCAGCAGAACTAGCCCGATGGTCTGACATCGGGTGTCGGCCATCGCCCGGCGACCCACGGCGGGTATGCGAACGGGGGCGCCCGGCTCGTGTGCCGGACGCCCCCGTTCGGATCGGCCGCGACTACCGGCGCGGCGGCGCCGTGCCTCCCGTGACCGACGGGCGCAGCTCGGCGAACGCCGGGCTGGTCGTCTGCACGCTCGACGGTGGGGCCGTCGCCGTGATGTTGATCGTGTACGTCCCCGTCGCCAGGGCGAGATTCGAGTTGGGCCGGATCTCGTACCACCCCGTCGCCGGCACGCTCACCACCAGCCGCGCATCGTTGGTGCCCGCGACGCCGTCGTTGTCCCCGCCGAGCGGCACGAACACCCCGCTCGTGTTCTGCTGGTACACATCGAGGTACTCGTCGAACGCCGTGCCGGACATCGTGATGGTGTACGTCTGGCCCTGGATCGCGTACACCCACAGGGGCTGGTAGTAGTACGTCAGCCCGTTCGACACCATCGTGCAGTTGCCGGCGCTCAGCGACCGGGTGCGGGTGATGCCGGTGCCGACGAGCACGATCGTCCCGAAGCAGTTGGTGCTTTCGGTGAGGTTGTCCTGGCTGGCCAACGCGTACGACGACGAGACACCGTCCGCGTCGTTGCGCACGCCGACGAGGTGCGTCCCGGGGCCGACCAGGAGGGCATTGGTGGTCGTGGTGCCCGTGGGTGCCGTGGTGATCCAGCCGCCCGCCGTGAGTTCGGAGCCCAGCGGATAGACGAAGAAGCGCACCGCGGCCGTCGCGGGATTGAGCGTCCACACCTGGAAGCGCGTCGTCGTGGCGTTCGTGAACTGGAACAGGTCCTCGAAGAAGCCCGTCGCGGGCACGCAGTCCGTAGCGGTCTGGGTGCCGGCGATGCTCGCCCCGATGGTGTACGCCGTGCGCGCGCAGGCGGCGTACGTCACCGACGTGGCATTCGGCGCCGAGGCCACGACGCTGTTGGCTCCGGCGGCCGTGCCGAGCCGCCACGAGCTCAGACTGGCGAGCCCGGTCGCGTCCGAGGCGACGGTCACCGTGCTCGCCGTCGTCGTGCCGGCCGTCACGGCACCGGCCCCGGCGCCGATGGTGAACGTCACGGGGACACCCGCGAGCGCGGTGCCGCCGGCCGTGGCCGCGACCCGGACGGCCGGGGCGGCCGTGGCGTTGGTGTTGGCCAGGCCGGTCGTCGCCACGGGCGACGTGGCCGTGAGTACCGGGGCGGTCGCCGTCGCCGCGAACGCGATGTTGTTCCCGGACACAGTGCCGGGAACCTGCACCGTCGCCGTCACGGTCTGTGCGCCGACGGCGGTGCCGAGCCGCCACTGCGTCAAGGCGGCGATCCCCTGGGTATTGGTGCGCACCACCACCGTGGTCGCGGGCGTCGAGCCGGCAGCCGCGGTGAGCAGGGCACCGGTGTTGGTGGTGGCGAACTGCACGTCAATGCTGCGCATGGCGTTGCCGCCTCCGTCCACCACGCGCACCGCCGGCGCCGTGGGCACCGGGAAGGTCGTCGCGGCCGTCTGGGCGGTGCCGCCGGCCGAGGCCGAGGCCGTCAGGGTCTGCGAGAACGTCACCTGCGTCTCCCCCGTGCCGACGTTCTGCTGCAGCACGTAGGCGGCGTCGCTGGCGGTGGTCCCGGTGAACTCGTAGCACGCGGGAACCGTCCGCCACGTCGCCGACTGCCCGGGGTTGAGCGGGGCGTCGAGTCGGTTGATCTCCGTGCCGTCGTAGTTCAGGCCGCACGGGTTCGCCAGCACCGACACGATGCGCTGCGGCGTGCTGTTCGTGAACCGGACCGTGGCGTCGGGCGTGGGCTCGGCCGCCTCGCACGCGGCCAGCAGGATGGCCGCGGCGATGGCGGCGGCCGACGAGGGCGTGAATCGCATGGACATGGTCAGTTCCCGATCCCGATGGAGATGCCGAGGCGCGCCTGGATGAAGTTGTAGCGCTGCGACGTGTCGCCTTCCTTGGCGCTGATGCCGTAATACTGCACCCCGAGGTCGCCCGCGATGCGGTCGGTGAGGCGCAGCAGGGCGCCGCCACCGCCGCCGAAGCTGACGTTGTTCTGGGTGGCCTCCGAGGCGTAGGTGGCACCGCCCAGCGGCTTGCTGGCGACGGCCAGCCCCGATGGGGCGATGCGGCCGGCGACGTACAGCCCCACCGGCCCCAGCGCCGTCACGACGTACCGGGGCTCGATGAAGACGTCGGTGAGCGTGTAATCGTACACGCGGACGCCGGCCCCGAAGTCGAACAGCCGCTTGAAGTTCGAGCGCGCCACGCCGAGACCGACCGACAGGCGCCCGAACGACAACCGCACCTGACCTTCACCGGACACGATGGCGTCCGGCACTTGCTCGGACGACAGGGCGATGGACGAGGCCTGCACTGAGAATCGTGAGCGGGACTGCGCGGCCGCGTCGGAGGCGAGCAGGGCGAGTCCAGCCATCAGGCCGGACAACACGCGAACGGACATGGGACTCCTGAAAGGGTGAAGGGAGCGGTCAGGGCATTTCGTTCAGGCGGACAGCGACGAGCTTGCCGCCGCCGTCGGCGGCCAGCATCATGCGCAGCGTCTTCTGCTTCGTGACGCCGAAGTCGCCGCGCCACTCGAGCCGGATGGTCGCCTCGATGCCGCCTGCGGGGGCCGGGACCGCCGACTCCACCTGCGCCTTCGGCTCGTTGCGCTTGACCCACTCGGCGAACTTCGGCGGGTCCTTCGACTGGCCCGCCAGCATCAGCGACAGCAGGGTCGTGCGGTCGCGCCGCTGTACGATCTCGGCGAAGGACGTGGCGGCGGACATGGCCGCGGTGACGTTCACGACGGCGAACCCCGAACCGGTGGCGGCGGTAGGGGCCGCCGTCGGCACGACGGCCGCCGGTGCCGCCGCGACCGGCGCCACGGCAACCGGTGCCACGGCAACCGGCGCCACGGCAACCGGCGCCACGGCAACCGGCGCCACGGCAACCGGTGCCGCCGCGGGCATCGCGGACACGGGAGCCGGCGCAGGCGCAGGCGCAGCCCCCACCTCGCCCGGCTTGTCCAGCGGCGTGCCCGTGGCGAACCCGGCCGAGAGCTCCACGATGGGCGCCGTGGCGTCGGCCTTGCCCCGCAACTGGATGTTCTGCTTCCGGCCCTGCCGACGGGCCGCGTACTCGACGTTCTCGGCGAGGTACGTCTCGACCTCCGAGAGCGTCACCTTCTTGTCCGCGTCGGCGTCCGCCTCGCCGGAGAGCGCCGCCAGCAGGTAGTAGGTGAACAGGCCGTGGCGCCGCTGGGTCTCCCAGCTCGAGATCTGGTCGGCGGCGGAGGCCGAGAGCACGATGCCGTTCGGGATCTTGAAGATCGGGTCGCTCACCTTCAGCATCGCCGGGCTCGCGTTCTTGATGAGCATGCCGCCGGAGGCCGACGACCCGGAGAAGCAGGCATCCATGGCCACCAGCACCGACTTCGCGCCGATCCGGCTCAGCCCCTCGTACAGTGCCTCCACCGGGTAGCCGGTGGCAGTGATGTAGGTGGGATCGCCGTCGGCCGGCACCAGGTACGCCTTGCCGCCCTTGAGCGCGGGCGCGCCGTGGCCGGAGTAGAAGACGAACACGTCGCTCCGGCCGGGCTTCACATAGTCCGCCAGCTGGCCGCCCTCCGTGCCCTCGGCGCCGAAGATGCGGCGGAACACCGACTGCGTGGCGTTCTCGGCGTAGATGATGTTCTCGGGCTTCACCCCGAGCGCCACTTCCGCGTACTGGCGCACGGCCCGTGCGTCGCGCACCGCGAACTCCACCGGCGGCACGTCGCGGTTGCTGTAGTCGCGGTTGCCGATGATCACGGCGATGGCGTCCGGCCGCGGCTTGACGGCCTTGGGGATTCGCGCCACCACGTCCGCCGGCTGCGCCACGGCAGCCGAGCCCGTGCCCTGCGCCAGCACGGCCGCCAGCACCGCCATGCCCAGCTTCTTCCGGTTCATCCTCGCCTCCCTCCGTCCTGCTGAACGAGTCCGCGACGCGGTCGCGTCACGACAACGGCTGGGCCGACGCCGCCTGTACGAGCACATGCACCGAGCGCCGACCGCGCCACCGCGCCACTACGCGCACGCCGGCCAGGTCGGCCCGCACGTCCGACATCAGCAACGCCGCCCCTTCGCCGTTCTGCACCCGGGTGGATGCCCGCGCCCGGGTCATGACCACAGACGCCACCGCCGCGCGCGCGCTGCTCGGCCTCGGCCCAACTGGTGTGTTCGTTCACGTACACGGGCGCCGTCCCGACACCCGCCAGCCCCGCCGGGGGGTTGGTCACCCAGCCCGGCGAGGCCGCCGGCGGCACCACGGCGGCACCGCCCAGCCCGGGCAGGAGGCGCGCCGAAGCGGCCCCCAGCATGAACGTCATCTGACCCACGATGGTGCTGTCGAGCACCACCACCGAGTCCGGGACGTCCCGCACGAGCTCGCGCACCTGCTCCGGCTCGAGGTCCAGCGGCACCCCTTCGACCTGGGTGGCGCGCTGCGTCATCCGCACCCGCACATGCGCGATGCGCCCCAGCGCCTCGCGCACGCTGTCGCGCGCCTCGGCGAACGAGCTCGCGGCCGTGGCATAGCGCGGCACCGCCACGCTGGCCGCGCCTGCCGGCGGGTCGAGGAACCAGGCGGGATACGCCGGCATCACCGGTCCGCGTTGCGCCGAGACGGGAAGCGCCGCCGCTGCCCACACGGCAACGGCGGCGATCCCCGAGCGCCACGGCCGGTCGGCCATGCCTTACGGCGACCCCTTCTTCGCGGCCTCGAACTTCTCGACGTCCTTCTCGAGCTCCTCGAACGCCTTCGTGGCGCGCAGGCGGGTGTACATCGCCTGGTTGGCCTTGATCTTCTGCATCATCGCCTGGTTCGCCGGCCCGATGGGCATCTCGACCAGCACGTACGCGCGGTAGATGCCGCTCTCGGCGGTGGTCACCTGGTTCTTCACGCGCGAGCCGTTGATGACCTGCGAGACGATCTGCTTCTGGGCCTCGTCGAAGTCCTTCATGATCTGCGACGACGTGTCCACGCCGGTCTCGGCCTGGAAGAGCTTCTGGCGGCCTTCGATCTTCGCCTCGATCTGCGCGGCGATGTCGGTGCGGCCCTGCAGCACGGCCTTGTTGATGGCCATCTGCATGTCGCGCGACGTCTCGGTCTTCGCGGCGTAGATGTAGTTCGGGTCCTGCGGCAGGTTCACGAACCAGTCGGGCTGCGACGCGATCGCCTGCTGCTGCTGGTTGGTGGGTGTGATGTTCGGATTGGTGCTCGCGGCGGCGCATGCCCCGGTGGCGGCAGCGGCGACGACGAGGGTCAGGCGACGGACGATCATGTGGCGGACTCCGGGGTGAGGGTCAAGGGGTCGTGCGTCGGCGCGTGGTCACTTGCCCGCGCGCCGGATCTCGTAGGCCGCGAATCCCACGGCCCGCTCGTCGAGCGGAATCCCGACGAGCCATTCCTGCAGTTCGTTCACCGACGCGAAGATGGTCGGCACTTCGTTGAGGTCGGTCCGCTTGCGGCGGGCGACGCCCGGGTAGAGCACGTTCGACTTCGTCACGACCGCCACCACCGTCTCGCTCGCCTTCGCGACGCCGGGCGGCAGTTCCATGATGAGACTGAGCGTCATCGCCCGCTCCCGCTGGTTCGGGAAGGGGCGGGGCGTACCGGCCGACACGCGGTTGTCCATCGCGAACTGCGACGGCAGGATCACCTGCGCGGTGTCGTCGGTGACGATGAACAGCGTCAGGTAGCCGTCGCGCGTGGACGTGATGGTTGACACCAGTTCCTCGCCCGTGAGGAGCGACGGCCGGTTGACCTCGACGGTGACCTTGAAGCCGGCATCCACCTTCCCCTGCTCCTCGGCCACCAGCGCCGAGACGCGGCCCCGGAAGCGGTTGAGCGGCCGGCCTTCGGCGTCCGGCACCGCGACGAGCCCCTCGGCGACGACGCGATAGTCGATCACGCGGCCCGCGGCGTTCGACTGCACCACGCTCAGGAAGCGGTCCTCCATACCGGCCCCGTCCTTCGCCATGCGCTGCTCCATGGCATCGATCTTGGTGCCCACCACCTGCCGCACGGCCTCGGCCAGAGCCTGGTCCACGCCGGCCCGGCGCGCCTGCGCCAGCGTCATCTGGTCCACGACGAGGACGTCGAAGTCCACCTCCACCCGTTGCGCCGCCGCCGCGGCAGCCGACCTTGGCCTCGCGCCTCCCCCGCCGCCGGCGTTCTGGGCGAGCGACGGGCGGCCGAGCAGTCCTGAGACCAGCGCCAGTGCGGCGAGGTGACGGATCATGGGCACTCCAGCCGCTGGCGGGTGTTGGCGATGGTCGCCGCCATGCGCGAACCGGACGCCAGGTCACCCGCGCGCCCCAGCGTGCGGCACGCCTCGGCGTCCTGCCCGAGACTCGCCTGCGCCTGGGCGCGGTAGTAGAGCGCGATGATGGAATCGCTCCGCGCCGTCAGCTTGGGCATCAGCGCCGCCACCTTGCCGATCGCCTGGCGGTTCTCGGCGTCGTCGTCCGACTGCGCGCCGGTCTTGATGGCCGCCAGCTCGGCGGACACGTCGAACGCTGCGGCGGCCGGCGCGGCCGGTGACGGCGCCGGCGTGGCAGCCGGCGTGGCAGCCGGCGTGGCAGCCGGCGTGGCAGCCGGCGTGGCAGCGGGCGTGGCGGCGGGCGTGGCGGCGGGCGCGCCTGCCGTGCCGCCGCCCGCCTTCGTCGCGGGCAGCGCGGCGGCCCCGCGGAGGCCGCCGCTGGGGGTCGGCGAGGCGGCGACGGGGCCGCTGGGCCCGGTCTCGGGCATCCCGACACTCACCGGCTTCGACAGCTCCGTGACACCGGCCGTCGTGGGCGCACCGGTGGTCGCCGAGGGCGTCGGCGGCGCGTCGCCGCCTCCCCTGAGGAAGTACGCTCCACCACCCACCGCCACCAACGCCGCGGCGGCGATGCCGATGAGCATCCCGCTGCCCTTCTTCGCGGGCGGGGCCGCGGGGGCGGCCGGCGCAGGCGTCGGCGCGCCGGGCTTCGGCGCCGCGGGGTTCGGCCCCACGCGCGTCGGTGGCAGGTCCGACGACGAGAGGATCTGCGTGCCCGCCTGCGAGGGACGGAGGTCGGGGACCGTGAGTCCCTTGGCGGCCGCCTCGAAGGCGTCGGCGAACGCCACCACGGTCGGGTACCGCGCCTCGGCCGTGGGGGCCATCGCCTTCTGCAGCACGTCCTCGAGGCCGGCGGGCCACGGCACGTCCGAGCGCACCTGCTGCAGGCGCCGCGAACTTCCGGTGATGCGCGCGGTGATCAGCTCGTAGGTCGTGGTGCCCTCGAAGGGCAGCGCGCCGGTGAGCATTTCGAACGCCGTGCAGGCCAGCGAGAACTGGTCGGTGGACCCCGTCACCGTGCCCCCGCCCACCTGTTCGGGCGACATGTACGCCGGCGTACCGATCATGACGCCGGTGGAGGTGACCTTCTGCGCGTCGCTGTTCGTGGCCTTGGCGATGCCGAAGTCCACGATCTTCACCTTGTCGGTGCCGTCCTTGTG
>JAJTHG010000064.1 GCA_021298835.1 Gemmatimonadota bacterium | reverse complement strand
GCACCGCCTGGTGGATCGCGGCAACACCGTGCTCGTCATCGAGCACAACCTCGACGTCATCAAGACCGCCGACTGGATCGTGGACCTGGGCCCCGAGGGCGGCACGCGCGGCGGGTCGCTCGTGGCGCAGGGAACCCCCGAAGAGGTCGTGCGGATCGCGGCGTCGCACACCGGGCGCTACCTGGCGCCGCTGCTCCGGCGGTAGCGCCCTTACCCGCGCGCCCCGCGCGCGGTACCGTGCCGCAGCGCCCGCCACGGTGGCGGCCCGCGCCGACCGCAACCCCACCTCCCCGTGCGTCGCCTCCTCGCCTTCGCGCTCCTCTCGACCGTCCTCGCCGCTCCCGCGCGCGCCCAACCCGTCATGGGTGACATGCACGCGGCCGTCAACGACGTCCAGAAGAAGATCATCGACCTCGCGCGGGCCATCCCGGAGACCGCCTACGGTTGGCGGCCCGGCACGGGTGTCCGCTCGGTGGGCGAGGTGCTGCAGCACGTCGCCGCCGACAACTACATCCTCCCGGTGTACCTCGGGAAGCCGGCGCCCCCGGCAACCGGCATCACGAAGGACTACAAGACCGCCGTCGCCTACGAGACCCGCAAGGCCGGCAAGGCCGCCGTCGTCGCCGACCTCGAAGCGTCGTTCAGGCACCTGCACGAGGGGATGGGGCTCGTCACCGACCAGAACCTCGGCGGCTCCATCGACTGGTTCGGCGAGCCCGCGACGCGGCACAAGGCGATCGTCTCGATGGTGACGCACCTGCACGAGCACCTCGGCCAGCTCATCGCCTACGCGCGGTCGAACGGCGTGAAGCCTCCCTGGTCGCGCTGATCATCGCCCGGGTGCGCCGGCGGTCCCGCCCGGGGACCGCCGCCGCTTAGCTTTCGCCCCATGGTCTCCCTGCTCGACATCATCGGCCCCGTCATGGTCGGGCCGTCGTCGTCCCACACCGCCGGCGCCTGCCGCCTCGGGCTGCTGGCCCGCGGCCTCGTCGGCGGCACGCCGGAGAAGGCGCTGCTCGAGCTGCACGGGTCCTTCGCCCGCACCGGCGAAGGGCACGGCACCGACAAGGCGCTCGTCGGCGGCCTGATGGGATTCCGCCCCGACGACGAGCGCATCCGCACCGCGCTCGACATCATGGAGCACGAGGGGCTCGACTTCCGCTTCGAGAAGACGACGCTGGGCGAGGAGCCCCATGTGCACCCCAACACGGTGCGGCTCACCGTCGAGCGCCAGGGGCGGACGAGCGTCATGCAGGGCTGCTCGCTCGGCGCGGGGCGCGTGATGGTCACCGAGATCGACGGGTATCCGGTCGAGGTCACCGGCAACCACCACACCATCGTGCTCGTCGCGCAGGACGTGAAGGGATCCGTCGCCCGCATCGCCGGTCTGCTCAGCGACAACGACATCAACATCGCGACGCTCAAGCTCACCCGGAGGGAACCGGGGGGCGATGCGTTCATGGTGATCGAGGTGGACGAGCCGCCGGCCCTGTCCGTGCGCGACGCCATCCGCGACCTGTCGTGGGTGAAGTGGGCCTTCCGCCTCGACAAGGTGAGCGGCTGATGTTCACGAGCCTGCTCGACGCCGTCGTCGCCGCCGAGGCGCAGGGGGCCACGCTGGCTGCGGTGGCGCTCGCCGCCGAAGCGAAGGACCAGGGCCGTCCCGTCGCCGAGATCCGCGCCGCCCTCGCCCGCGCGCTCGACGTCATGCGCGGCGCCATCGCCGAGGGGATGACCGGCGAACACCGCTCCAACTCGGGCCTCGTCGGTGGCGACGCCGCCAAGCTGCGCACCGGCCCCGCCGGCCCGCTCGCCGGTACGCCGTTCCGTGACGTGCTCGCGCGTGCGCTCGCGGTGCAGGAAGTCAACGCCGCCATGGGCGTCATCGTCGCCGCCCCCACCGCTGGCGGGGCCGGCGTGCTGCCCGGCGTCCTCACCGGCCTTGCCGCGGCGCAGCAGGTGCCGGACGACCGGGTGGTGGACGCCCTCGCCACCGCCGGCCTCATCGGCGCGGTCATCGCCGAACGCGCCTCGCTCTCGGGCGCCGAAGGGGGCTGCCAGGCCGAGACGGGCGCCGCGGCCGCCATGGCCGCCGGCGCCGCCGTCGAAATGCTCGGCGGGACGCCGCGGCAGGCGTACCACGCGACGGCCCTGGCCCAGCAGGGGACGCTGGGGCTCGTGTGCGACCCCTTGGGCGGGCTCGTCGAACTGCCGTGCGTCTTCCGCAACGCCACCGGGGCCGCGATCGCGCTGGCGGCGATCGAGATGGCGATGGCCGGCGTCGAGTTCGCCATTCCCGCCGACGAAGTGATCGACGTCATGGGCGAGATCGGCAAGGAGATGGACGTCCGCTACCGCGAGACGGCGGGGGGCGGGTTGGCCGCCACCCCGACCGGCCGCCGGCTGGCGAAGGAACGGCTGGTGCAGATCAAGCGGAGCTGACGCACCGCGTCCGCGGGCTGGCGCAGGTGCGCCCCCCCGCGCCAGAATCCGGCAGGGTGTGTCGCTGAAACACGCCCTCCCGGGGAGTCGTACGACCCCGTGTCCCCTCCCGAGCCCCTGCATGCTGACACGCGAAGAACTGGTCGGATTCCTCGAACGCCTGACCGTCGAAGGCGCCACGTATCGCGAGGTCGGCGACGGGCTCTGGGCCGTGCGCCCCGCCGGTGGCCTCGAACTCGACGTCGTGGTGCACCATTCCCCGCCCGTGGTGCTGATGCGGGTGAAGGTCATGGAGCTCCCAGCCGACGCCGCCGAGGTCGCCAAGCTCTCGCGCAAGCTCCTCGAGTGGAACGCCTCCGACCTCGTGCACGGCTCCTACGGCATCACCGGCTCCACCGTGGTGATCACCGAGGCGCTCGAGCTCGGCCACCTCGACTTCGAGGAATTCCTCGCCGCGTACGAGGCGATCACGCTCGCCCTCGCCACGCACCTGCGCACCCTCGCCACCTACACGGGAGCCCGCTGACCCATGGGCATCTTCGACCGGCTCGCGACGCTCCTCAAGTCGAACATCAACGACCTCATCTCCTCGGCCGAGAACCCCGAGAAGATGCTGAACCAGATCATCGTCGACATGCGCGACCAGCTCGTGAAGGCCAAGCAGCAGGTGGCCTCCGCGATCGCCGACGAGAAGCGGCTGGAAGACCAGGTCCGCCAGGAGGCGAAGCTCGCGCAGGACTGGGAGCAGCGCGCGATGCTCGCCGTGCAGCAGGGGCGCGACGACCTCGCCCGGCAGGCGCTCATGCGGCAGTCCGAGCACGCGACCCACGCGCAGACGCTCGAGGCCACCTGGCAGCAGCACCGGCTCGAAACCGAGAAGCTCAAGGCCTCGCTGCGCGACCTCAACGACAAGATCGAGGAAGCGAAGCGCAAGAAGAACCTGCTGCTCGCGCGCCAGCGGCGCGCCGAGGCGCAGAAGCGCATCGCCGAGACCATGTCGGGGCTCTCCGAGAAGAGCGCCTTCGAGGCGTTCGCGCGGATGGAGGAGAAGATCGAGCAGAACGAGCGCCAGATCAAAGCCTCCGCCGAGATCGACGAGGAGTTCTCGGGCGACCGCCTGCTCAAGGACTTCAAGTCGCTGGAGATCACCGCCGGCGGCGCCGGTGCCGACGCCCGGCTCCTGGCGCTCAAGCAGCAGATGGGGATGCTGCCGGCCCCGGCCGCGGCCGAGCCCAAGGCGCTCGGTGCGGGTGAGGTCAGGCCGGCGCCGGCGCCGGCGACCACCGACGAGCAACTGATCGCGGAGATCGACAAGCTCGGCAAGGGCTGACCCGACCGCCCGTGCACCGCCCGTGCGCCGCCCGACCGCGCGGCGGCGGGCGAGGGGCGGCGCGGCGGTCGCTACCGCGGTGCCGCCGGTCCCGCCACCCGGACGAACGTCGCCCGCTGTCGCCCGAGCACCCGGTGCGACTGCACCGGCAGGCCACCCTCACCGTTCGGGCCTCGCCCCGTTGTCGTGGTGGTCGGGTCCGGGTGCCACCAGGTGATGTCGTGCACCAGGGTGTCGCCCACCATCGCGTAGCGGCTCTCGAGCACCTGCGGCCCGACGCGGAACACCGAGACGAGCGCACCGGCGACCCACGTGTCCTCGAGCACGATGCCGTTGCCCTCGTCCGTCTGGTAACGGCCGGCGGCGGCGTCCACCACCAGCAGGCGGTAGTCGCGGAGCCCGCGGACGGTGTCGGCGTTGAACACCGTGCGCCAGATCCAGCGGCCCGGCGCGCTGTCCGGGCGGATCTCCAGCGTGAGGGGGACGCGATTCCGTTCGCGCTCCGGCGGCGCGGTGGTGACGAGGGTGCCGGCCCATCGGCCGGCCCACGCATCCGGAAAGCGGGACTGGGCGGCGAGGGACCGCGAGAGCAGGAGCGCGGCCACCAGCAGGCCCGGTCCGATGCGGGGGAGGCATGTCGGCATGACCTATTCTGGCAGCGCGACCGGCGGTCCGCAGCCCCCGCGTCCGGGAGGTAAGTTCACGCGGTCCGGCGCCGACATGCCGACGCGCCCCTGCGACTTCCATCCGTGCCTCCCATGACCACCAGATTCCTCGCCATCTGCGACGGCAAGTTCGGCCCGATCTCGTCCAAGACCGCCAATGGCGCCATCCGCTTCACGCCGGAGCGCGTGGCGGCGGTGCTCGACACGCAGTGCCAGGCGAAGACGGTGCAGGACGTGCTCGGCTACGGCGGCGACATCCCCGTCGTGCATTCGTTCGGCGACGGCGTCGCGGCCGGTGCCAATGCGCTGCTGGTCGGCATCGCGCCGTCGGGCGGGCAGTTGCCGAAGGCGTGGCGGGGGTGGATCCGCGAGGCGATCCAGAGCGGGATGGAAATCTGGAGCGGGCTGCACTTCTTCATCGGCGACGATCCCGAGTTCGCCGAGCTCGCCGCGAGGCACGGCGTCACCATCCGCGACCTGCGCCGGCCGCCCGCCGACCTCATGGTGAGCACCGGGCGCGTGCGCGAACTGGCGAGCACGGTGATCCTCACCGTGGGCAGCGACTGCAACATGGGCAAGATGACCAGCCAGCTCGAATTGCGCGCGATCCTCAAGCGGCGCGGGCGGAAGGTCGCCTTCGCGGGGACGGGGCAGACGGGGATCCTCATCGAGGGGTGGGGCATCGCCGTGGACGCGGTGATCGCCGACTTCATCGGCGGCGCGGCCGAGCGGCTCACGATGGACGCGGCGCAGGGTGGCGACATCGTGCTCGTCGAAGGGCAGGGCTCGATCATCCATCCCGGCTACTCGGGGGTGACGTTCGGCCTGATCCACGGCTCCCTGCCGCACGCCTTCGTGCTGTGTCATCAGCCGAGCCGGAAGACGATTGACGGCAACCCGTGGGTGCCGCTCCCGCCGCTCAAGGATCTCGTGCAGATGCACGAGGCGGTCGCACGGCCGCTCCGGCCGGCACCGGTGCTCGCGATCTGCCTGAACACGTTCGACCTCCCCGAGTCGGCGGCGCGTGACGCGATCAAGGCGGCCGAGGACGAGACGGGGCTCCCCGCGGCCGATCCGGTGCGGTTCGGCGCGGAGAACGTGGCGGACGCGATCGAGCGGT
>JAJTHG010000076.1 GCA_021298835.1 Gemmatimonadota bacterium | reverse complement strand
GAGACCTCGGGACTGATCGTCATCAGCTGCGGCAAACCGCCCAGCACCTGCAGCACGAACCAGTACACCAGCACCATCCACGCACGCAGGTTCACGAAGAAGATCGGCGGCACGTATGTCCGCACCCGGATCTGCGGGTAGAGCACGAGGTACGCCCCCATGACACCGGAGATTGCCCCCGACGCCCCGACGGTCGGGACGGGCGACGACGGATCCACGGCGACGTGCGTCGCGGAGGCCGCCAGCCCGCACAGCAGGTAGAACCCCGTGAAGCGCGCGCGCCCCATCGAGTCCTCGACGTTGTTCCCGAACACCCACAGGAACCACGCGTTCCCGAGCAGGTGTCCCCACGACCCGTGCAGGAACAGCGTCGTCACCGGGGTGAGCCAGTTCACCGCCTCGCGGTCCACCACGCAGGCGAGCCCCTCGCCGAGCGGCACGGCCTGGCCCAGCGGGGCCATCCGGGTCAGCTCGCCCGGAACGAGGCCGAGGTTGCAGACGCTCGTCACCAGCGGCAGCTCGGCCAGGCCGGCCCCCTGCAGAACCACCCAGGCGAGCCCGAGCAGGGCAAGGATCCCGATCGTCACGACCGGGGTACGAAGGGTCGGGTTGTCGTCGGAAAGGGGGAACATCGGCAATCGGGCGTGGCGGTGCGGCCGTTCTGGTCGGGGCGACCTGCGCCAAGGGTAACGCCATCGGACCGATCCGTGACGTGCCAAAGCGGCATCGGGGTGAGCGTGCTGCCACTTTGGCGCCTATCAACTGCTTCCGCCGCAATGACTTAGGTCTTTCCGGCAGACGAAACATGGTCCGGCCCTTGCCCCTGTGCTGCGTCAGCCGGCGCCATCCGGGCGCCCTGACTCCCAAGCACTCCCTGAGGTTCACATGGCGGACAAGGTCATCGGCATCGACCTGGGCACCACGAATTCGGTCGTGGCCGTGATGGAAGGCGGCGACCCCGTCGTCATTCCCAACGCCGAGGGCGGGCGCACCACCCCGTCGGTCGTCGGCTTCACCAAGGACGGCGAGCGCCTCGTCGGGCAGATCGCGAAGCGGCAGGCGGTCACCAACCCGACCAACACCGTCTTCTCGATCAAGCGCTTCATGGGCCGCAAGGTGGCGGAGACCACGGAAGAGGCCAAGCGCGTGCCGTACAAGGTCGTCGCGGGCAACAACGGGCTCACGTCCATCGAGGTGCAGGGGAAGACGTACACCCCGCCCGAGGTCTCGGCGATGATCCTGCAGAAGATGAAGCAGACCGCCGAGGACTATCTGGGCCACGGCGTGTCGAAGGCGGTCATCACGGTCCCCGCGTACTTCAACGACGCCCAGCGGCAGGCGACCAAGGACGCCGGCCGGATCGCGGGGCTCGAGGTGCTGCGCATCATCAACGAGCCCACGGCCGCGGCCCTCGCCTACGGGCTGGACAAGAACAAGCCGAAGGACGAGAAGGTCGCCGTCTTCGACCTCGGCGGCGGCACGTACGACATCTCGATCCTCGAGCTCTACGAGGTGGACGGCACGCGGCAGTTCGAGGTGATGTCCACGAACGGCGACACGCACCTCGGCGGCGACGACTTCGACCAGCGCGTCATTGACTGGCTCGTGCAGGAGTTCAAGAAGGACCAGGGGATCGACCTCTCCAAGGACCCGATGGCGCTCCAGCGCCTGAAGGAGGCCGCCGAGAAGGCCAAGATGGAGCTCTCGTCCACGGCGAGCACCGACGTCAACCTGCCCTTCATCACGGCGGTTGACGGCGTACCGAAGCACCTGAACGTCACGCTCTCGCGCGCCAAGTTCGAGCAGCTGGTTGACGACCTCGTGCAGCGCACGATCCCGCCGATGCAGCAGGCGCTCAAGGACGCCGGGCTCGACCCGAAGCGCATTGACGAGGTGATCCTCGTCGGCGGCTCGACGCGCATCCCCAAGATCCAGCAGGTCGTCAAGGAGTTCTTCGGCAAGGAGCCGAACAAGGGCGTCAACCCGGACGAGGTCGTCGCCGTCGGTGCGGCGATCCAGGGCGCCGTCCTCACCGGCGAACAGAAGGACGTCCTCCTCCTCGACGTGACCCCGCTCTCGCTCGGCATCGAGACGCTCGGCGGTGTCACGACCGTGCTCATCCCGCGCAACACGACGATCCCCACCAAGAAGTCGGAGACGTTCTCGACCGCCGAGGACAACCAGACGACCGTCGAGATCCACGTGCTGCAGGGCGAACGCGAGCTGGCGCTCCACAACAAGACGATCGGCAAGTTCCAGCTCACGGGCATCCCTCCCGCCCCGCGCGGCACGCCGCAGGTCGAGGTCACCTTCGACATTGACGCCAACGGCATCCTGCACGTGACCGCGAAGGACAAGGCCACCGGCAAGGAGCAGAAGATCCGCATCGAGGCCTCGAGCGGGCTCTCCGACGCCGAGATCGCGAAGATGGTCAAGGACGCCGAGGCGAACGCCGCGGCCGACAAGGCCAAGCGCGAGGAGATCGACACCCGGAACCGGCTTGACTCGATGACGTACGAAGTCGAGAAGAACGCCAAGGAGTGGTCCGACAAGCTGCCCGCCGAGCTCAAGACCCGGCTCGACACGGCCGTCGAGAACGCCCGCAAGGCCCTCCGCGGCGACGACATCGCGGCCGTCAAGTCGGCGCAGGAAGAGCTCTCCGCCGCCTTTCAGGCGGCCGGTCAGGCCTTCTACGCCTCCCAGCAGGGCGCCGGTGAGCCGGCCCCGACGGCCGACGGGCCGTCCGCGTCGCCCAAGGCCGACGAGGGCGTCGTCGAGGCCGACTACGAGATCGTGGACGACAAGAAGTGACCCCCTGACGGCGTGGGCACGTCCATCGGGCGCCGGGGCAACCCTCCGGCGCCCGAAACGTGTCGAAGCCGCGCGGTGTATATACCGGAAGACCGACCCACCCCACTGCCAGCGCCCGTCCCCATGAGCACCCTCCGCAAGATCGGGATCCTCGGCATCGCGACCGCCGCCTTCGCCGGCGGCGTCGTCTTCGCCTCCGCCCTCGACTTCACGAAGACGTCCGAGGCACAGTCGTCGCGCCCGCTGCGCGCGGCCTCGACCGGCTCGGCGCCCGCCCCCGATCTTGGCACCGGCTTCGTCGCGGTGGCCGAGAAGGTGACCCCGGCCGTCGTCTCCATCCAGGCCGAGCGCGACCCGCGCCGCCGCGACGCGCGCGTCGCCCCGCGCGGCCAGAACCAGCCGCCCGGACTCGAGGAGTTCTTCCGCCAGTTCGAGCCGCCGCGCAACCAGCCGCGCGAGTCCGGCGGCACCGGCTTCATCGTCTCGAAGGACGGCTACATCCTGACCAACAACCACGTCGTCGAGGGTGCCGACCGCATCAAGGTCACCCTCCCCGACCGGCGCGAGTTCAAGGCGAAGATCATCGGCCGCGACCCGCAGACCGACGTCGCCGTCATCCAGATCACCGGTGACGACCTTCCCACCCTCCCCTTCGGCGATGACCAGGCGCTGCGCGTGGGCGAGTGGGTCGTGGCGGTCGGCAACCCGCTGGGGCTCGACTTCACCGTCACGGCGGGGATCGTGAGCGCCAAGGGGCGCTCCAACGAGCTGCGCGGGCTCAACAGCAACACGTACGCGATCCAGGACTTCATCCAGACCGACGCCGCCATCAACCCCGGCAACTCGGGCGGCCCGCTGCTCAACACACGGGGTGAGGTGATCGGCGTCAACTCGGCCATCGCCTCGCAGACCGGCTTCTACTCGGGCTACGGCTTCGCGATCCCGATCACGCTCGCGCGCGACGTGATGGACGACATCATCAAGCACGGGCGGGTGCGCCGCGCGATCATCGGCGTCACGATCTCCGAAGTCACGCCGGAAGACGCGGCCGTCGCCGGCCTCAAGGGCATCCGGGGCGTCAAGGTCGGCGCCTTCACGAACGACGACTCCCCCGCGAAGCAGGCGGGACTCGAGCCCAACGACGTCATCGTGAAGGCGGACGGCAAGGAGACCGACCGCGTCTCGGTCCTGCAGCGCATCATCCGGCGCCACGAGCCCGGGGACGTCGTCGAGCTCGACGTCATGCGCTACGGCAGCCGCAAGTCGTTCCGCGTGAAGCTCGCCGAGGCGCCGGGCGAAGCGCAGGTCGCGCGCGCCGATTCCCCCTCGGGGGGCGACAGCGAGGGCACCGCAGCCGAGAAGCTCGGCATCACCGTCGAGGCGGTGCCGGCGGAGATGGCCGAGCAGGCGAATCTCTCGCCGGACAAGCGCGGCGTGCGCGTCCTCGAGGTGACTCCCGGGGGGCCGGCGCGTGAACGGCTCTTCCCCAACGACATCATCTACGAGGTCGTCTTCCCGACCCCCAAGGCGCCGGTCCGCTCGGCGGCGGACCTGTCGAGGGCGCTGGGCCGGCTCAAGGCGGGCGAGTACGTGTCGCTCAATGTGCTGGCGATCGACACGCGCGGCAACCAGATGTCGAGGGTCGTCAACCTGCGCGTGGGCGAGTAGCGAAGGACCTCGGTGCCACGCGGCTGCCGGAGCGCAGGGAGGGGTGACCCTTCCTGCGCTCCTTTGCTTGCTAGGGCTGCGGCGGTCCCGACGGCGGCCCGCTCCCCCCGCCGCCGCCGGCATTCTGGATGAGCGACGGGAGCGAGACCAGCGCCACGCCGATCGCCACCGAGAGCATGCCCGTCCGGAGCGGATTGAGCTTCCGACGCTGTGCCGAGGCCACGTCCGCCGCTGCGAGGGTCACGGGGACGCCGGGGATGTCGGTTCGCAGGCCGGTCTGGTGACGCGTGGCGAAGACGCGCAGCCGCATGGAGTCGGCGGGCCAGGGTCCCTCGAGCGTCGCGTCGAGGGCGGTGATGAACGGCCCGAAGGCCTCGGTCACGCGCGCGGTCCCGCCGGGCGCCAGGGTGACGCGCACCGGCAGCGACGCCGGCTGCGGGCCGGGCTGTACCGCGAGGTAGTCGTAGCATCCGCCGGCGGCGGCCATGGCCAGCAGGGCGGCCACGCGCGCGGGGATCCCGCGAAACGACGGCATGATCGTGGGTTGGGTTGGAGACATGGTGACCGGACGCCACGGAAGATGCACCGGGGAGCCGCCGCCACAAAGCACGACGGGGCGGATCCGAAGATCCGCCCCGTCGGGTCGATCGGTGCTCAGTGCGTCAGCGGCACTCGGCCGTCG
>JAJTHG010000082.1 GCA_021298835.1 Gemmatimonadota bacterium | reverse complement strand
GCGGCGGCTTGCCCCGGTGGTACCGCGCCACGTGCGCCACCGCGACCTGGTCGGCCGGCGTCATCCCGAGCAGCTCGGCGTGCAGGATCAGGTGGTACGAGTGCTTGTGGTGCCGCGAGTAGTTGATGTGGTAGCCGATGTCGTGCAGCAGCGCGGCGTCGGCCAGCACCTGGCGGTCGCCGGGCTCGCAGCCGAGCCGCTGGCCCAGCGCGTCGATCAGCTGCAGCGCCAGCCGCTGCACCTGCCGCGCGTGCGGCGCCTCGTAGCGGCAGCGCTCCGCCAGCTCGCGCACCGACCGTTCGCGCGCCTCGCCGGGATCCTGCACGACCGGGCGCACCTTCGCGACGTCCAGCAACAGCCCCTCGCGGATGCCGTAGGCCGAGACCGTCAGGTGCCGCGGCTCGACGCGCGCGAGCACCTCGGCCGCCACCGCCAGGCCGGCGACGATGATGTCGGCCCGTCCCGGGTTCAGGCCCGGCACCGCCATGCGCGCCGCGGCGGGGAGGTCCACGAGCTGCTCGAGGATGTGCTCGAGGTCCTCGCGGTGCACCGTGGTCGCGTGCACCCCGCGGAACGTGGTGACGCCCTGCCGGTGCAGCAGCATGCCGGCGAGGTTGGTGAACGTGCCGCCCGACCCGATCACCTGCGCGCCGCGCCAGTCGCGCACGGGGAGCACGGTGCGGATGTCGTCGCGGATCGCCTTGCGGAGCTTGCGCACCCGCTTGAGCGTGATCCCCGAACCGAGGTGCTCCTCGGTGAGGCGGATCGCCCCGAAGGGGAACGACACGAGCCGCTCGACGACGCCGTCCGCCGCGAGCGCGAGCTCGAGCGACCCGCCGCCGATGTCCATCACCACCGAGCGGCCGGTGCCGAGGTCGAAGTGCGCCAGCGCGCTCAGGAAGGCGAGGCGCGCCTCCTCGGTGCCGGTGAGGATGCGCGGGCGGAGGTTCGTCTGCCGCCGTACGCGCTCGAGGAAGTCGCGTCCGTTGCGCGCGTCGCGCACCGCGCTCGTGGCGACGGCCTCGATGCGGCGGCACCCTTGCTGGCGCGCCAGCGTGGCCATGCGCGTCATCGCGTCGAGGGCCTGCGCCATCGAGTCGTCCGCCAGGTGGCCCGTCTCGAGGACCCCGGTCGCGAGGCGCGGATGCGCCTTGAGCTCGTCAACGATGCGGATCGCCCCGCTCGGGCTGACGTCGGCGATCATCAGGCGGATCGAGTTCGACCCGACGTCGATCGCGGCGATGCGCTGCCCCCCCTCTTCACGGGTGATGCGCAGCTCGGGGCGGGTGACCGGCGCGGCCATCAGCGGGCGGGGCTCACGGGGCGGGGGCGCCGCCGGCCGCGGGCGGCGCCCCCGCGGCCTCGCGCTCCTCGAAGCGGTGCTTGATCGTCTTCCCCTCGGCCAGGTACACGGCGTCCTCGCCGATGTTGGTCGCCAGGTCGGCCACCCGCTCAAGGTTGCGGCTGACGAGCATCAGCTCCAGCGATGCGTTGATCGTCCGCGGCTCGGCCATCATGTGGGTGAGCAGGATGCGGAAGACCGAGTCGTGCAGCGCGTCCACGGCGTCGTCGTCGCGGCAGACGGCGCGCCCGAGCGCACCGTCCTCGCGCACGAAGGCGTCGAGCGACCGGGCGAGCATCCCGCGCGCCCGCACCGCCATGTCCCGCAGCTCGGGACCCGGGGTCACCGCGGCCGGCGCCGCGAGCAGGCGCTGCAGACTCTGCGCGATGTTGACGGCGTGGTCGCCGACCCGCTCGAGGTCGCTCGAGACCTTGATGGCGCTCACGATGAACCGAAGGTCCCGGGCCAGCGGCTGCTGCAGCGCGAGGAGCGAGATCGCGAGCCCCTCCGTCTCGAGCTCGAGGTCGTCGAGCTCGCTGTCGGCGGCGATCACCGATTCGGCCTTCGCGAGGTCGCGCGTCAGCAGGGCTTCGACCGCGAGGTCGATCAGCGCCTCCGCCCGCTCGCCCATGTCGAGCAGCCGGCGCTTGAGGGTCGCCAGCTGGTCGTGGAAGTGGCGGACGCCGGTGGTGAGGTCTCCAGTGGTCACGCGACTCGTCCGGTCAGGTAGGCCTCCGTGCGGGGATCCTGCGGGTTCGTGAACAGGAGTCGGGTCGGCGCGACCTCCACCAGCCGGCCCGCGTCGAGGTACGCCGTGTAGTCGGAGGCGCGCGCGGCCTGCTGCAGGTTGTGCGTCACCAGAATGATGGTGAGGTCGGCCCGAAGTTCAAAGAGCAGTTCCTCGATCCGCCGAGTAGCCCCCGGGTCCAGTGCCGAGCAGGGTTCATCGAGCAGCAGCACCTCCGGTGCATTCGCCAGCGCCCGGGCGATGCACAGCCGCTGCTGCTGTCCCCCCGAGAGGGTCCGCGCATCGGCGTCCAGCCGGTCGCGGACTTCCTCCCACAGGGCGGCCTTGCGCAGCGACGACTCGACGACCCCCCGGAGGTCCGCGAGGTCGCGCAGGCCGGCCAGCCGCGGGCCGTAGGCGACGTTCTCGAAGACCGACCGCGGAAACGGGTTCCAGCGCTGGAAGACCATCCCCACTCGTCGGCGCAGCCCCGCCACGTCGGTGGCCGGTGCGGTGACCTCCTCGTCGCCCAGCCGGACCTCCCCGGTACGCACCATCCCCGGGACGCCGTCGTCGAGCCGGTTGACCGCGCGCAGCAGGGTCGTCTTGCCGCAGCCGCTGGGCCCCATGACCGCCGTGATCGCCCGCGGCGGGACGACCAGCGACACGTCGCGCAGGGCCGTCCGGTCGCCGAAGGCGACCGTCAGCCCGACGGTGGAGAGCCGGCCCTGCGTCACGCGGGGGCCACCGGGCGTCCCGTCACGTAGGCCTCCGTGCGCGCGTCGCGCGGGCTGGTGAAGAACGCGCTCGTCGGACCGGCCTCGACCAGTCGCCCGTCGAGCAGGAACGCCGTGTCGGTCGAGACGCGGGCCGCCTGCTGCAGGTTGTGCGTGACCAGCACGATCGTCGTGCGGCGGCTCAGGTCGTAGAGCAGTTCCTCGATTGCCGCCGCGCTCCGGGGGTCGAGGGCCGCCGTGGGTTCGTCGAGCAGCAGCACGCGGGCCCCGGTGGCGAGCGCCCGGGCGATGCACAGCCGCTGCTGCTGCCCACCGGACAGCGACAGCGGCGACCGCCCGAGCCGGTCCCGGACTTCGTGCCACAAGGCCGCCCGCTGCAGCGCCTCCTCGACGATCCCGTCCGCCTCCGTCCCGCGCGGGCGCGACCCGCCGCGGCCCGCAAACCCGGCCGCGACATTGTCGCGGATGGACATCGTCGGGAACGGCGTCGGCTGCTGCAGCACCATCCCGACGGCGCGGCGGGCGGCCAGCGGCGTCGCCGTGGGGGCGTACAGATCCTCGCCATCCAGCCGCACCGCGCCGCGCACGTGGGCCCGGTCGAGCGTCTCGTGCATGCGGTTGAGGCAACGCAGCAGCGTGCTCTTGCCGCAGCCGCTCGGCCCCACCACCGCCGTCAGCGACCCGACGTCGAAGCGGAGCGACACCTCCCGCACCACGTCCACGCCGCCGTAGCCGGCGGTGACCCCCACGGCTTCCAGTGTGCTGGGCGCGCCCGGCTCAGGCACGCCGACCCCGCTTGGCGGCGATGGAGCGGCCGACAAACGTCAGCCCGCCGACCGTCAACACCAGCACCAGCGCGGCGGCCCACGCCTGCCGCTGCCACGTCTCGTAGGGCGATAGGGCGTATGTGTACACCTGCAGGGGGACGGCGGCAATCGGTTCGGTGGGGGCAAGCGACCAGAACGGGTTGCCGAAAGCCGTGAACAGCAGCGGTGCCGTCTCGCCCGCGATGCGCGCGATCGCCACCACGACGCCGGTG
>JAJTHG010000015.1 GCA_021298835.1 Gemmatimonadota bacterium | reverse complement strand
GGCCACCGCCGCCGCACCTCGGACCGCGCACCTCGGACCGCGCACCTCGGACCGCGCACCTCGGACCGCGCACCTCGGACCGCGCACCTCGGACCGCGCACCTCGCGGTGCGCGAGTGCGCGAGTGCGCAAGGAGCTCGGCAGCGTGGCGCCTGGATGTAGATGACGGCGAGGTTGTTCACAGGAGCGTCGTCTGAGTGCAAGCTGGAGGTGTCGAGACACACCACCGGCAACGACCAGCGGATCCTTTGAACGTGCACAAGAATGCACGATTGACGACCGCGGGGCGATGGCAAGCCGTCCGCCGGCGGTGGCCGGCGAACCCGCCGCGGCGGTCGGCCCGGTACTCGGCTGCTCGGCCCGGACCGTCGAGCAGGGGCTGGCCCGGTATCGGGCAGTGGGCCCCGCTGGCTTGGGGGATCGCTTGTCGCGACCCCGGCGGCTGGCCCACCAGCTCCCGCGGCATCGGCGACGGCGATCACCAAGGCGCGGGCCAGACGCTGGTCTTCGACGCGCATCAGGCATCACCTCGGGATCCCGCCATCAACCATCATGACTCGGCTGCGCCAGGAAGGGCTGCAGCGGCTCCCGGCGCTCGTCCCGCCCCCGGCAAGCGCGGGGCATCGGCTGGAGGGACGTCCATGTCGCGACCGACACGGACCGCTGGGTCGTCTGCGCGAGGGTGCGGCCCGATGAGCGGGCCCCCGCCACGAGCGCGTTGCTGGCTCGCGCGGTCGCGTGGTACGCGACCCTCGGGGGCCGCGTCACCGCGGCGCTCACGGACAACGGCGGCATGTACCGGTCGGCGCAGTGGGCCCAGACGATCCGGCAGCTGCGCCTGACCCACAAGCGGACGAGGCCCCCTACACCGCGCACGAACGGCCAGATCGACCGCGTCATCCGCACGCGGCTCGCCGAATGGGCGTATGCGCGGCCTGATCCCGCCTCGCGCCGGCGGACGGCGTGGCTGGCGCGGTACCTGCGCCAGTACACTCACGTTCGGGCGCACGGTGCGCTGAACCACTTCCCTCCAATGCTCCCCTTGGCTCAGATGCTGCGAACAACGTGTCCGTCACCTACAGCCAGGCCACGCGCGGGACCGGGACGCGGGTGGGCGGGCAGCGGCGGTGCCGCCGCTAGATTGCCGGGATGCCATCGAACACGACCGCCCGCCCCAGCGTCCGCGTCAACATCCGCCTCACCCAGCCCTGGTTCGAGATCCGTCGCTCCGGCATCCAGGGGCGTGGTGCCTTCGCGGTCCGGACGATCCCCAAGGGAACGCGCATCATCGAGTACACCGGCGAGCGCATCAGTCACGCCGAGGCCGACAAGCGATACGACGACGAGGCGATGGGGCGCCACCACACCTTCCTCTTCATCGCCACGTCGCGCACGGTCGTGGACGCACGGCGCGAGGGGAGCGAGGCGAAGTACATCAACCACGCGTGCGACCCCAATTGCGAGGCCGTCATCGACCGCGGCCGCATCTTCATCGAGGCGGTGAAGACCATCCGTGCGGGGCAGGAGCTGGTCTATGACTACTCGTACGGGCGCGACGGGACCGAGACCGCGGCCGACGAGCGGCGGTATCGCTGCCGCTGCGGCCGGCGCAAGTGCCGCGGCTCGATCCTCGAACCGAAGCCCGAGGCGTCGGCCAAGGGGCATCGGTCGCTGCGCACGCGGCGCTGAATCCGCCGGCGCGGTCGCTTGCGGTGCCTCCCGGGCACCGGGCACCTTTCGTTCCGGCCGCTCAGACCGACCGCCACCTCCCACCAACCGAGACCACCCGACCATGATCCGCGTTGCCCTCCCCGCGTTCGCCGCGACCCTGCTGGTCGCCACCCCGGCCCTCGCCCAGACCGGCGGCCTCCGTCAGGCCCTGTCCACGCGCGCCACGGCCGAAGCCACGCTGGGTGCCCCGCGCGTGCAGGGCCAGCCCGCCCCGACGCCCATCAAGATCCGCGTGGACTACGGGCAGCCGCACGCCCGCGGCCGCAAGATCGTCGGCGGGCTCATCCCGGTGGACACCGTGTGGCGCTTCGGCGCCAACGCCGCGACGGGCTTCACGTCCGATGTGGACCTCGACCTCGGCGGCAAGCTCGTGCCGAAGGGGGCCTACTCGCTGTTCTCGCTGCTGGCCAAGGACGGCTCGTGGAGTCTCATCGTCAGCAAGCGGACCGGTGAGTGGGGCACCGAGTACGACCCCAAGCAGGACCTCGTGCGCGTGCCGGTGCGCGCCCGCACGCTGAGCGAGCCGGTGGAGTCCTTCACGGTGACGCTGGTGCCGGCCGGCGACGGCAGCGCCCGGGGCGTGCTCCGGTTCGCCTGGGGGACGGCCGAGGGGAGCGTGGACTGGGCAGCCAAGCCCTGAACGTCGGCGTACGGCCGGCGTGGGACGCGGGGCGATGGCCGGTGCCATCGCCCCGCGTCGCATGGCGGCGGCGGCCTGCGCCGACCGCTACTTTCAGGTGTCCGGCGGGGTGCCGGACGCTCACCGGCATCCGATGAGGAACGGCATGACAGCGCACCGCCTGAAGGCCCTGCACGATGCGGGCACCTCGATCTGGCTCGACTACATCGATCGCACCATGCTGGGCAACGGCGACCTCGAGCGGCGCATCCGGGACGACGCCCTGTCCGGGATGACGTCGAACCCCACGATCTTCGAGAAGGCGCTCGGCGGCACGGCCTACGACGCCCAGATCGCCGCGGTCTCCCCCGACCTCTCGACGCGCGACGTCTTCGAGCGGCTCGCCACCGACGACGTCCGTCGCGCGTGCGACGCGTTCCGGGCGGTGTACGACGCGACCGACGCGGCGGACGGCTACGTGTCGCTGGAGGTGGGGCCCGACCTCGCGCACGACGCCGAGGGGACGGTCACCGAAGCGCGCCGCCTGTGGTCGGTGCTCGACCGGCCCAACGCGATGATCAAGGTCCCGGGGACGCCCGAGGGGTGCGTGGCGATCCGCCAGCTCATCGCCGACGGCATCAACGTGAACGTCACGCTGCTCTTCAGCGTCGAGGCGCACGCGGCGGTCATCGAGGCGTATCTGGGCGGGCTCGAGGCGCGAGCTGCCGCAGGACGGCCGATCGACCGCATCGCCTCGGTCGCGAGCTTCTTCGTCAGCCGCGTGGACACCGAGATCGACAAGCGCCTCGACGCCAAGGCGGCGGCCGCGCCGGCCGAGGCCGCGCGGCTCGAGCAGTTCAAGGGCCGGGCGGCGATCGCCAACGCGCGGCTCGCCTACGCCCTCTTCCGCCGCGAGTTCTCGGGGCCGCGGTGGGCACCGCTCGCGGCCAAGGGGGCGCGCGTGCAGCGGCCCCTCTGGGCCTCGACGTCGGTCAAGAACCCCGAGTACCGCGACGTCATGTACGTCGAGCAGCTCACCGGGCCCGACACGGTGAACACGATGCCGCCGGCCACGGTGGACGCCTATCGCGACCACGGCGTCGCCCGCGTGACGCTCGGCCCCGACGCCGGCGACGCGGAGGCCGTGCTCGCCGCCCTCGGGCGCGAGGGGATCGCGATCGCCGACGTCACCGCGCAGCTCCTGCGCGAGGGGATCGCGTCGTTCCGCGGGTCCTTCGACTCGCTCCGCCAGGGCCTCGAGGCCAAGCTCGCCGGCGCCGGCCGGCGTCCCGTCGGCGCCTGACCCACCGTGGCGGAACGGTGCCCGGCGCCGGCCCGCTACCCTGCCATCCATATGCTACAGCATCTTCGCCGCACCAAGATCGTCTGCACGCTCGGGCCCGCCACCGCCCGCGGGGACGTCCTCCGCACCCTCATCCAGGGCGGCCTGAACGTCGCCCGCATCAACTTCTCGCACGGAACGCACGCCCAGCACCGCGAGACGGTCGCGCGCGTGCGCGAGATCGCCGCGTCCATTGGCAAGGGCGTCGCGATCCTCGGGGACCTGCAGGGTCCCCGCATCCGCATCGGCGACCTGCCGGCGCCGGTCGAGCTGGTGCCGGGGCAGGTGGTCACGCTCGTGGCCGAAGGAGCCGAGCGGCCGGGCGAGATCCCGGTGACGTACGCGGCGCTCGCCGACGACGTGGATCCGGGCGCGCGCATCCTGATCAACGACGGCCTCTTCGAGCTGCGCGTCATCGAGGAGGCCCCGCCGCGCGTGCGGTGCGAGGTCGTGCACGGGGGCATGCTCACGAGCCACAAGGGGATCAACCTGCCGGGCGTGGAGGTCTCGGCCTCGTCGCTTTCCGAGAAGGACCGGGAGGACGTCGCCTTCGCCATCGAGCAGGACTTCGACTACCTCGCGCTCTCGTTCGTGCGGCGCGCGCAGGACATTCGCGAGCTGAAGGGGCTCATCCCGCAGCACCTGCTGGTGGTGGCGAAGCTCGAGCTCGGCATGGCGCTGCAGAACATGGACGAGATCCTCGAGGTCGCCGATGCGGTGATGGTCGCCCGCGGCGACCTCGGCGTCGAGCTGCCCTTCGAGGAGGTGCCGCTGGCGCAGAAGCGCATCATCGCCGCCGCCAACCGGGCCTCGCGCCCGGTGATCACGGCGACGCAGATGCTCGAGAGCATGATCGAGAACCCGCGGCCGACGCGCGCCGAGGCGAGCGACGTCGCCAATGCCGTGCTCGACGGCACGGACGCCGTGATGATGTCGGCCGAGACGGCGGCCGGCGCGTATCCGGTGCTCGCCGAGGAGGCGATGCGGCGCATCGTGCGCGAGGTCGAGCAGCACACGGCCACCCACCAGCGCCCCGACCTGCGCCGCACCGACCAGCGCAGCCGCGCCGGCACCGCGAGCACCGAGGAGACCATTGCGGCCGCGACGATGACCGCGGTGCACATGATGCAGGCGCCGCTGGTCGTGGTCTTCACCAAGAGCGGGTTCTCCGCCCGGGTGGTGGCCGCGCAGCGCCCGCCGGTGCCCATCCTCGTGCTCACCGACCAGGAGCGGACGCAGCGGCAGCTGGGCCTCGTCTGGGGGGTGTTCCCTGCGCTCGTGCCGCACTGCAACACGTACGAGGAGATGGTGGCGCAGGCCCGCCGCGTCGCGCTCGAGAAGGAGTTCGTCGTCCCCGGCGACCGCATCGTCGTGACGGCCGGCGTGCCGTTCGACGTCCCGGGATCCACCAACGTCATGAAGGTCGAGACGGTCTAGGCGGGCGGTGAAGCTCACCTTCCTCGGGACGGGCACGAGCTACGGGGTGCCGCAGATCGGCTGCCATTGCCAGGTCTGCCGCTCCCCCGACCCGCGCGACCGGCGCACCCGCGTCGGCGCCGTCGTCGAGACCGACGGCGGCACGCGACTGCTCATTGACACGCCCCCCGAGCTGCGGCTGCAGCTGGTGAACGCCGACATCGACCGCGTGGACGCGGTGCTGTACACGCACGCGCACGCCGACCACCTCCACGGCGTGGACGACCTGCGGGCGATCACCATCCGCCGCAATGCGCCGCTGCCGATGTACGGGCCCGCGGAGACGCTCGCGCTCATGGCGGAGCGGTTCGCGTACATCCTCGACGACCGGATCCGGGCGCTGCCCGGTACCGCCAAGCCCGAGGGGCAGGCCCGGCCGGTCGAGCCGTGGACGCCGGTGACGATCGGCGACGTGGACGTGGTGCCGATCCCGGTGCCGCACGGGCACATGACGTGCTTCGCGTATCGCATCGGCGCGGTGGGCTACGTCACCGACGCCAAGCGCGTCCCCGACGACGCCATCGCCGCCCTGCAGGGCGTGCGCGTCCTGGTCCTCAACGCGCTCTTCCGCACCGAGCACCCGACGCACCTGAGCATCCCCGACGCGGTCCGCGTGGCCCAGCAGGTCGGTGCCGAGCGGACGTACCTCACCCACCTCACGCACGACAACGCGCACGCCGACCTCGAAGCGGAGTTGCCGCGCGGCATCGCGCCGGCCTTCGACGGGCTCGTCGTGCGCGTGGACTGACCCCGACGAGACGATCATGACGCTGTCGCTCGACTGCTCCTTCATGCTCGCGGCGAACGGCGTCGCGGGTGGCGTGTCCGACGCCGACTGGGCCGGGGCCCCTGCGCTCGCCGCGAGGGCGCGGGCCGCCTTCGAGGGGCGCGTCGCGAGCGGCGCGCTCGGCTTCGTGAAGATCCCCGCCGACACCGCGCGCCTGCGCCAGGTGCAGGAGGCCGCCGCCTCGGCGCGGGGGCGCTTCGACGACGTCGTCGTCCTCGGCATCGGCGGCTCGTCCCTCGGCGCGATCGCCCTCCGATCGTCACTGCGCCCGTGGGGCTGGAACCTCCTCTCGGCCGACCGCCGCGACGGCTGGCCGCGCCTGCACGTGCTCGACACCCCCGACCCGGGCCCGGTGACGGCGCTGCTGGACCTGGTGGACCTGCGCCGCACGCTGTTCCTGGTGGTGTCCAAGAGCGGCGGTACCGCCGAGACGATGGCGCAGTACCTCGTCGTGTGCGACCGGCTGCAGCACGTACACGGCGAGTCGGCGCGCGACCACCTGTGGTTCGTCACCGACCCGGCCGCCGGTCCGCTGCGCGCGATCGCGACGCGCGACGGCATCCGCGCCCTCGACGTGCCGAGCGACGTCGGGGGGCGCTTCTCGGTGCTCACCCCCGTGGGTACCGTCGGCGCGGCGCTGATGGGCGTGGATGTCGCGCAACTGCTGGCCGGTGCCGGCGACATGGTCGCCCGCTGCCGCCTGGACGACCACGCGCGGAATCCCGCGCTCACCTGGGCGATGCTCCAGTGGCTGGCGCACGTGCGGCAGGGGCAGGGGATTCACGTGCTCATGCCCTACGCCGACGCGCTGCGCGACCTGTCGCCATGGTTCGTGCAACTGTGGGCGGAGTCGCTGGGCAAGGTGGGGCCGGACGGGCGCGGCATCGGTCCGACGCCGATTCCGGCCGTGGGACCCACCGACCAGCACGCACAGGTGCAGCTGTTCATGGAGGGCCCGGTGGACAAGACGGTCACGTTCCTCGCCGTGGGGCAGCCGGCGGCCGAGGTGGTGATCCCGCCGGGACACCCGGACGTGGCCGAGGCGGCCTACCTGGCCGGCCATTCGCTCCACGCGCTCGTGGACGCCGAGCGGCGCGCGACCGCGGCGGCGCTCGCCGCGCGCGGCCGGCCGAGCGCCACGATGCACGTCGAGACGGTGGATGCCTGGCACGTGGGCGGGCTGTTCATGTGGTTGCAGTGCGCCACGATCTACGCGGCCGCGCTCTACGACGTGAATCCGCTGGACCAGCCGGGCGTGGAGCTGGGGAAGCGGTACACCGGGGCACTGCTCGGGCGCGCGGGGATGGACGCGGAGCGGGCGGAGTTCGAGGGGGTGGAAGCACGGCGCCGTGGCGTCGCCTGAGTGCACCTGATGGCCGCCGTCGCACCGGCGCCCGAGTGCCGGCGCCGGTGGTGAGCCTGGCAGCACGTCCGAAGGAGGTCTTCGTGACCACACAGCACCCGCCATCCGCGTCGTGGCCGAACGGCCGTCAAGCGTCCGCACCGATCGAACACTGCCGCCCAGGTGTGCGGACGAGGCCGACTCGCGCACGATGACGTTCCGGCGTTCTTCACCTCTGCCACGCGAGCGGCGACGAGGAAGAGCACGGGCGTTGCAGCGGAGGCAAGGGTCGGCGAGAGGCGAAACGGAGGGCTACCGCCGATTCGGCACGGCCGACGAACGGGAGGTCGCCATTCGGCAGCCCCAGGAAGTACCAGGTGAAGGGCATGCCGTGATCGGCCACCCGCGTTGGGCTTTCGCGGGAGGTGCATGCGCATTTGCCGGGGGCATCGCACCGGGCGGATCCGCTGCCGAGGTCTTGAGTCCGGCCGACACTCGGGGGCTATCGAGGTAAGGCCCGCTCGCCACCTACTCGACCGGGTAGGGTTGCGCCGGCGACACAGGTGCTAGTCTCCCGACTCGCCCTCACTCTCGGGGGCACCCGACGCAACTCCACCTGCTTTCGTGGTCGGATGCGCGTCGGTCGCGTTCACCCCTCCCTTCTTTGGAGGAGGCAGCATGAACCACTGGTTTGTTCGACAGTTGGCCGCGAGTGCTCTTGTGATGATCGGTGCCGCCAGCTTGCTGACGGCGCAAGGCACGCAGGGTACAGCCGCCGGGCGGGTGACTGACGCCGGCACGAAGCAGCCCATCTCGGACGTGCGCGTCCAGGTGGCCGGAACAGGCCTCGTTGGCGTGACCAACGCCCGAGGTGAGTATCGCATCACGAGCATCCCGGCTGGCCAGGCCACCCTCGCGTTCTCGCGCATCGGCTACAAGGCCGAGCGCCTTCGCATCACCATCCAGGGCGGCCAGACCACGACGCTCGACCAAGAGCTCCGGGAGCAGCAGCTGAACCTTGCGCAGGTCGTGGTAACCGGCACCGCGGGCAACCAGGAGCGCCGCGCGCAGGCCGCCACGGTTTCGTCGATCAGTGCCGCGCAGGTGGCGGAGCAGGCCAACATCACGACCGTCGGCGAAATGCTCACGGCCCGCACGCCGGGCGTCGCCATCAACCGGTCTTCGGGCACGGCCGGTACGGCAAACCAGATCCGCATCCGCGGGGCCTCGTCGATCTCGCTGTCGAACACGCCGCTGGTCTTCATCGACGGTGTACGCGTCAATGAGACCTTCACCGGCCCGGGTGTCGGCGGCCAATCGCTCGACCGGCTCAACCTGATCAATCCCGACGACATCGAGTCGATCGAGGTCGTGAAGGGACCGGCGGCGGCGACCCTCTACGGCGCCGACGCGTCGGTGGGCGTGATCCAGATCATCACAAAGAAGGGCAAGATGGGGCAGCAGGGGTTCCGGCAGACGTTACGCTACGAGTACACGAACGTCGACCAGAACTGGACGCCGCCCGACAACTTCGGGCTCTGCAACACGGCGGCGCTGGTCGCGGCAACCTCCACCAATCCGCTTTGCCGCAACCAGCCGCTCAACACGCTGGTTCGGGACAACCCACTCGTTCGCACCGGGGCGTTCCAGACCGGCCTCAACCGCATCCTGAATTGGAGCGGGCGCGGGGGCGGCAACAACTACAGCTATTTTCTCTCGGGCGGCTATGACGGCAACACCGGCACGCTGCCGCAGAACGAGTTCAACCGCTACAACGGCCGCGTGAACTTCAACTTCACGCCGGCACCGGAGTGGTCGATCGACGCAAACGTCAACTACACGCGCTCCTTCGCCCGCTTGCCGGACAACGACAACAACATCTACGGTTGGCTGGGCGGCGGCCTGCTGGGCTCGCCGCTGTCGC
Source organism: Gemmatimonadota bacterium (assembly GCA_021298835.1). Lineage (GTDB taxonomy): Bacteria > Gemmatimonadota > Gemmatimonadetes > Gemmatimonadales > Gemmatimonadaceae > JAJTHG01. The sequence continues at coordinate 88,297 of JAJTHG010000015.1, read as the reverse complement.
GCAGCGATGCCGGCGTGCCGTCGAACGACGGCTGGTTCGGCTTCGCTCGCCAGAACAATGCGATCAGCGCGATCGAGAACACGCAGCTCACCAACCGCTCGCTGTACGGACTCACGGTGCAGTACAACCCGACGACCTGGTTCACCAACAAGGTGACTCTCGGTGGCGACTTGCTCCGCGACGAGGTCACGCGTTTCTTCCCGCGCAATGCCGTGGGCGCCTATGCGGCTGCCCTGAACGGCGGCTCGAACGACCAGACGCGCATCGGGTACGAGCGCTACACCTTCGACTACCTCGGCAACATGCGGCGCACGTTCTTCGGCCGTGAGGACCTCGAGGCGAACCTGTCCTTCGGCCTGCAGACGATCTCCACTCGCACCGAGACGCTGTCGGCGTCAGGTCAGGGCTTTGTCGTCAACAGCAACAACACGGTTGGCTCCGCCGCCAGTTCATCGGGCGGTCAGGGCTATTCCGAGGCGACGCAGCTGGGCTACCTCGGACAACTGCAGCTTGGCTGGAAGAACCGCATCTTCGTCCAGGGGGCCGCGCGGGTCGACCAGTTCTCGACGTTCGGCGGCGAGGCGCAGGCCTTCTTCCTGCCGAAGGTCGGGGCGTCCTATGTCATTTCGGAAGAGTCGTGGTTCAAGCTTCCGCTCGTGAGCAACATGCGCCTTCGCGGGGCATGGGGCCAGACGGGACGCGCCCCGACGCCAGGGGCATCGCTGACGACGTTCTCGGCCGCGCCGTTCGTCGCCGGCGCCGCATCGTCGTCGGGCGTCGTCCCGAACAACCCGGGCAACGACTCCCTCCGCGCCGAGCGCGGTGAAGAGCTCGAGTTCGGCGTCGATTGGGGCATGTTCCGCGACCGCGTGAACTTCGAGCTCACCTGGTTCGACAAGGTCTCCCGCGACCTCCTGCTGCAGCAGCCGCTGCCGCCGTCGCTCGGTTTCGCGTCGTTCCCGTTCGCGAACATCGGCCGGCTGCGCAACCGGGGCCTCGAGTTCGCGGTGAATGCGCAGATGGTGCGCTCGAAGAACTTCAGCTGGGACCTTCGTTACACCATGAACACCCTCGAGAACGAAGTGGAGGCCCTTGGCCGGGTCTCGCCGTTCTTCGTCGGCAATGTCGGCCGCGTCGAGGTTGGTCTTCCGGCTGGCGCGATGGTGACCAAGCCCATCCTGAACATCAACGAGCAGACGGGCGTCGTGCAGGTTGACACTGCGTTCCGCTCGGTGAACAAGCCGCTGCCCGATTTCGAAGCCGCCCTGTGGAGCAGCGTCAAGTTCGGGAAGTACTTCACGGTGACGGGCTCGATCGACACGAAGCGCGGGTTCGGCATCTACAACCTCACGGACTTCTTCCGTGAGACGCAGCTCGTTCGCTCGGATCGCCGCCTCGACACGCTGCTGCTGTCGCGGCGCGAGCGGCTCCGCCGCTATGGCAATCCGACGACGGGCCAGCCGGCCTTCGTGCAGCTCAGTGGCGTATCAACGACCGTCAACGAGGTGCGCGAGGCGTACATCCAGAACGCCGACTTCGTCCGCTTCCGCGAGCTCGCACTTACGGCGAACCTGCCGACGTCGTGGGCGAACCGCTTCAAGGCGCAGGGCGGCGCCATTACGATTGCCGGCACCAACCTCATTCTCTGGACGGCCTATGAAGGTCCCGACCCGGAAGTGCTGACCGCGATTACCAGCCAGTTCGATCGCGCCGACTTCCTGACGGTCCCGAATCCGCGGCGATTCACCGTCCGCGTCAACCTCACCTACTGAGCGGCCAACCCATGCTGATCATGACAAACATGGCCGCCCGTGTCCGCCGCTATGGCGCCGTCGCCCTCCTCGCGGCGACCGCGGGCTGCAATGACTTCCTGACCACCCCGAATCCGACCGTCATCGACGCGGATGCCATCGACCCGACGGCGGACGCGGCGGTGCTGGCCGCCTCCGCCCAGCAGAACTACGTCGTGTACCATGGCCTCGGCACGATGTACTCGGCGTGGTTCACCGGCGAGGCGATCGTCGCCGAGACGTTCCCGACGCGCAATGAGTTTGGGCGCCGCGATGTCGTCAACGTCAACGGCTCGCTCAACGGCGACGTTTGGGTGCCGCTGCAGCGCGCGATCTCGACTTCACGCTTCGTGATGGGGCTGAACCTCCCCAGCCCGACGACGAACCTGAGTCTGGCGCAGGCTGCCCTCTTCAACGCCTTCGGGTTCCTGAGCATGGCCGAGCAGTTCTGCGAAGGCACCTTCTCGCCGGGACCGGGTCGGACCGGCCCGCGCATGAACACGAACGCCATGCTCGACTCGGCGATCTCGGCCTTCAACGTGGCGATCAGCGTCGGCCGCGCCAACGGCTCGGCGACCGGCACGTCGTACAAGAACGCGGCGTTCGTCGGCTTGGCTCGGGCGCAGCTCCAGCGGGGCGACGCGGCGGCGGCCGGGACGTCGGCGGATTCGGTCCCCGCCGGTTTCGTCTTCAACCTCAACTTCATCGACGACCTGGCCAACCGAAACCGGCTCTCGAACCAGATGTGGATCTTCACGCGCGATCGCGGGTCGATTTCCGTCGGCGATTTCTTCCGCTCCACGCCGGCGGACCCGCGCGTGCCATTTCAGAACGGCGCGACGTTCACGCCCGTGCTGGCGGCGCAGGATCCGCTGTCGGGCACGTTCTGGGTGCAGCTCAAGTACCCCACCTACGCCACGGCGATGCGCCTGGCCTCGCGGCTCGAGGCGGACTACATCCGCGCCGAAGTCGGTAACGATGCCGCGAAGCTTGCGCTGATCGCGGCCCGTCGCACCGCGGCGGGCCTGCCGGCCTTCACCGGCACGATGCCAGCCCAGGTTCTCACCGAGTTCTTCACTCAGAAGGGCTTCGACTTCTGGATGGAGAACAAGCGCCTCGCCGACATGCGACGCGTGCCCGCCGGCGTTGCGGGCGTGCCGGTGCCGGGCTCGACGTACTTCAAGCCGGGCTTCGCCCCGGTCGGCAACAACACGTGCTACCCGGTGCCGTTTGCCGAGACCAGCACGAATCCGGCGTTCCAATAGCCGGAGACGAGGGCGTAGTCGCGGCCGCTCAGCTGGTCGCGGGCTGCATCGGACGGGGTCGGATCCGCACGGATCCGACCCCGTCTGCGTTGCCCTCACGCCACGCGCGCAAACCGTTGACCCGGTGGGCCCGACCCCTAGGATTACGTGCATGAACCGGCGATGGGCCTGTCTGCGACGACACGTGGTGTGGCTCTGCGGTTTCGCGCCCGCAACCACGCCCGCGACCGCGCTCGTGGCGCAGGGGGCGCCGACGTTCCTGCTCATGGGCTGTGCGCTCGACCCCCTCGGGGCTCCGATCGGTGGTGCGAGGGCATGGATCGAGGGGCGAGCCGACACGGCGGAGTCCGATCCACTAGGCCGCTTCGCGATCCCCGGCCTCCCCAGCGGCCGGCATCTCCTGCGACTCCGGAAGATCGGGTTCCGGTTGGCGCTGCACCCGGTGCAGGTCCACCAGAACGACGGGGCCTGCCGTCCCTTCCCGATGCAGGCAGCCGAGGGCATCGGCGAACTCGACACCATCAACGTCCGTGGTCGGCGCGTCGATCAAGCGAACCTGCGCGGCTTCTACGCCCGCATCGACAGCAAGATGTACCCCGTCAACTCGTTCCTGACGGCGGAGCAGGCGGAGAACGTCTTGGCTTCGCAAACGAGCGACTGGTTGCGCCTCATGCAGGGCGTGCGGGTCCTGTCGTCGGGTCGGCGCGGCGACGCGGTCCAGAACCAGATCCGGGTGCGTGGGGGGCCCGGCGGAACGCGGGACTGCGTGCCGTTCGTGTATGTCGATGGACTGCTCTTCGACCGGCAGGGACGCGTGGACGACATCTCGCCATCGGCGGTGGCCGCGATCGAGGTGCATGGGGGCCTCGCCCGGACGCCGCCTGAGTTCCAGGGCGGTAACAACCAGTGCGGCGTCGTGCTCGTCTGGACGCGCACACGGTGACAGCGGGAGGCCATGACCGCTGCGGCGGCGGCCGTCCCCATGTCACGCACCGGGTGGCGGCACGACCCCGCCGGGCGCGGCGCGCTTGCGACTCCCCGTCCAGATCACGATCGAACCGCATCCGTCCTGTGACATGAACTGCGCGGGCACGGACGCCGAGCGCACGTAGACCTCGAGCGCCACCACGTCCTGTGCCGGGACGAGGTCATTGATCGACGTCTGCTCGTCCAGCAACACGCGGACCCCCTCGATGAAGACGGTCGGGAAGCACATCGACGACCAACCGAGGCCGCCCTGCATCTGCACGTTCTCACCGACGCGGCCGCGGATGATACGGACGCCAGCGACCTGGCGCAGGATGTCGGTCATGACCGTGGGGTTGAAGTCGGTGAGAAACCCCTCGTCGAAGAACGTGCCGAAGCCACCCTTGCTGCGGACAGCGAACTCCCGGAGCCCCTGCGACTTGGCCGCGCGCTCCCCGACGACGCGAACGGCGTCGAGCCGCGGCAGGAAGGCCTCGAGCGTGAGGTCGATCGGTGGCTTGTCCTTGCCCGAAACGTCCACCGCCAATCGAAAGGGTATGAAACCCACGGCGCGCACCTCGAGCATGTGACTCCCAAGCGGGAGATTCCGCAGGACGAAGCGACCCTCGGCATCAGAAGTGTCGCGCCCGACGCTGCCGGTGACCTGCACCCGCGCACCGGCGACGCTCCGGCCATCCGGGCGCCGGAGGATGCCTCGCAGGATGCCGGGGCCGGACAACAGTGCGCTAGCGGCGGGCCCCGCTCCGTCGCCCGCCTCCCGCACCACCGTCACCTGGACCGGAGCGATCCGGACGTCGCGGCGCAGTACGCCGTCGGGTGGAATGACGATGGGGGCGGCGCCGCTTGAGTCCGTACCGCTCCAGCCCCGTACGAGGGCGTTGACCCCCAGCGGCAGGTCGCAGAGCAGCACGAGCCCTTCGTCGCTGGTGCTGTCGATCACCGACCGTGGCAGGCGCTGCAGGCGGCCGTCAACGATCGCACTCTCGACCCACGTCGCGCGGATCTGCCCCTCCGTGCGCGGCAGGTCGCTGACGGCGTCCCGCAGGCGTGCGATGAGCAGCCCCGTCGAGTCCCGCAGGGACTGCGGTCCGCACAGTCGGTTCCGAAGCGTCGTGGCGGATGGGACGCCGAGCGAAACACGCACGTGCGCGCCTAAGAGCGTGACGGCCGTCAGCGGGAGCTGCACCCCGAGCGAGTCGAGGAGGGGGTGCTGGAGCCCGAGGAGGTACGTGCCCTGCGGCAGACTGTCGAAGAGGAAGCGCCCGTCAGCGTCGGACACCAGCGTTCTCGCTCGCTGCGGGGCCTGCGCGGGGGCAAGCTGAACTGTGGCCGCCGGGAGGATCCGCCCGCCGAGACTGTCATAGGTCGTGCCTGAGATTTCCCCGGAGGTCGCACTGGCGGCAGGGCCACGCCTGATCAACTGGCCGTACACCACCGTGGGCAACAGGCTACACCCGGCCGTCACGAGCAACCTCACGGCGCTCGCGCGCAAGGAGCGAATGCGCATGCCGGAGTGTACTGCGGCGCCCGGGGCGGGTAGAAGGGGGGATGCCAGTCGGATGCCGTGCGGGTCCCCCACCGCGCTCCCGTGGCGTCGCCCCGCGCACGCCGGCCAACGCTACGGGGAGTGCCCGGCGGCAGGTGCGAGGCCGGGGACTCCAGCGCGGTCGCGATCAGCAGTCTGCCCGGCGTGGAGTTCGGCGACGCCGCGGTCCCGACTGCCCCATCGCGCGTCCGTCCCGCCACCGCGGCCCCCTCACCGCCCCCCGCGCACGCAGCGAACGAAATTGAAGATCCGCACCTCGTCGCCCTGCGGGCCAAAGCCGTTCGGGTACAGCGCCGGATCGCCGGCCTTGAAGTCGGCCCGCTGCGCCCCCGCCCCGTGCACGTCGAGCTTCTGCCGCATGCCGGAACCCGGCGGCACCTCCATCGTGCCGAAGGCGCGGCCGAAGGCGAAGTACACGGCCTTGCCGTACTTCGCGTCGGGCGGTCCGTCCGCGATGGTCGTCGAGCTCCAGAAGTAGGACTCGACCGTGCTCACCCGCAACGGCGGCGCGATCGCGGCGCCGCCGGTCGCGGCCGGCGCCCTGGTGTAGTCAACGATCGTGTGCAGCTCCTTCGCATCGGGCAGCCGCCAGTCCGCCGCCCCGCCCAAGGTGAGCGACACGCAGAAGCCGAGCGCCTCCCGCCAGCGGCGCGCCACCCCGTCGTCAACCGCCTGCCACGTCAGACCCGTGGAGGCGTCCGTCGCCGTGCCGTTGCCGTTGTCCGTGATTCGGGTGACGCCGTACGCCGGCCCCCGCACGTAGCGCACGCGCATCAGCTGCGGCACGGTACCGCCCGAGCCCGGCCGGTAGCGCGGATACCCCTTGATCCGGCCGTCGGCGAAGTTCACGCCGAAGACCGTCGCGTCATCGAGCATCGTCGTGGCCACGTAGGCGGTGGACGACCACAGCTGCACGTCGAAGAAACGGTCGCCCGGCACGTAGGCGAAGTCGAACACCGACGTATCGAGGAACGGCACGGAGGTCGTGGCGACCGTCGAGAAGTAACCGCGGCCGAAGTCGATCAGGGTGTAGAGTTCCTTGATCGACGGCAGTCGCCAGTCGGCGTGACCGCCGGTGCGCAACGCAGCGGCGCTCGCCTCCGCGTCGGTCCACGACATCGGGCCCGCCACCGCACGCGTCCACGTGAGGCCCGAGGTCAGGTCGGTCGCCGTCCCGTCGCCGTTGGCGCGGATGTGGGGTGTCGGACCGGGCGCGCTGCCGTCCTGCCCGGAGAAGGCCTGGCCGCGCGCGGGGCACGCCATCGGAGCGGCGTCGTCGAAGCACGTCGTCAGGCCGGTGCCGGGCACCTTGGACGTCGGCGTCGGCGAGGGGCCCGCGCCGCCGGTCGCACCGCGACCGCAGGCCAGCGCGCTCGCCAGCGCGCTTGCCAGCGCGCTCGCCATGAGCAGGGACTGCAGCACGCTGCGCAAGGCCGCGCTACCGGTGCCGCCGGGGCGTGATGGATGACAGGACATCGTCGGTCTCCTCCGTTGAAGTGAAATCCGGGCTGTGCCCGCCCAGATGGTCGCGCACCGCGAGCAGCAGTTCCTCGAGGTCGCGGCGACGGCCGCGTGGCACCCCGGCGAGCAGTTCCTCCTCGACCGCCTGCCAGGCCTCGCGCACGCCGTGCGCCGCGCGGCGGCCACGGGGGGTGAGCGCCACCTCGACGACCCGCGCATCGCCTTCGCGAGCACGACGCTCGACAAGGCCGGCAGCTTCCATCCGCTGCACCATCACCGTCGCGCTCGGCTGCGCGATGTGCAGCCCCGCCGCGAGCCGCGACAGCGGAAGCGGCCCCTGCGCGAGCAGCGCATCCAGCACCCGGCCCTGTCCGTGGTGCGCCCCCACGTCGCGCAGTGCGACGCGCACCCGCTCGTCGAGCAGCCGCGCGGCGTGCAGGACCAGGTGCAGTAGCAACCGGCGCGAGTCGGTCATTGGGCAGAAGAATAGCTAGCTATGGAACAGCGGGCAAGGTCGAGCCGCGCGCAGAGCCCGACCCGCGGCGCGCGGCAGGCCGACGGCCGACCGGGCCGTCCCGGACGGGGCGCGCCACCACCGGGGGCCCGCCGTCCCGACACCCCCGGTGAAGCGGCCGGTGACCGACCGCAGCCCTCCCGGCCGTTGCCACGCTCAGGTCCGCTTCGTGACATTTCGGCGCATCGGCACCGGACTTGCCCCGCCGTCCGCCCGCCCGGTACGCCTCCCCGTGACCCGCCTCCCAGCCCCCATGTCGCAGTTCGCCCTCGACCAACTCTTCGGCGACGCCGTCGTCATCAAGGACGGCCGCCTGTACGTCCGCAGGCCCGAGGCCCTCGCCACGCCGGCGATGGACACCCTCGTCCGCGGCGCCGTCTTCGGCGACGGGGCACAGAAGGAGCAGGCCCGCTGGATGATCTGGGAGCTGGGACAGGCCGTCGGCACCCGGCCGGCGTCCATCCACGAGCTGTACGTCGCCCGCGGCCAGGGCAAGGTCCGCGGCTTCACCGTGCCGGCGATCAACGTCCGCGCGATGTCGTACGACGTCGCGCGGTCGATCTTCCGCACCGCCATCAAGCTCGAGGCCGGCGCCTTCCTGCTCGAGATCGCGCGCTCGGAGATCGCCTACACCGAGCAGCGCCCCGCGGAGTACGTCGCGGTGATGCTCGCCGCCGCGCTCCGCGAGGGCTTCCGCGGCCCGGTGTTCATCCAGGGCGACCACTTCCAGGTCAACCACAAGAAGTACGCGGTCGATCCGGTCCCCGAGGTCGAGGCCGTCAAGGCGCTCGCGCGCGAGGCGATCGCCGCCGGCTTCTACAACATCGACATCGACACGTCCACCCTCGTGGACCTCTCGAAGCCGACGCTCGACGAGCAGCAGGCCGTCAACTACACGCGCGCCGTCGAGCTGACGCGCCACGTCCGCGGGCTCGAGCCCGAGGGCGTGACCATCTCGCTCGGCGGCGAGATCGGCGAGGTCGGTACCGAGAACTCCACGCCGGAGGAGCTGCACGCCTTCATGCAGGGCTACAACCGCACGCTCGCGGCGCAGGCCCCGGGCATGGCGGGGCTCTCCAAGATCTCGGTGCAGTCCGGCACCTCGCACGGCGGCGTGGTGCTGGCCGACGGCTCGATCGCCGACGTGAAGCTCGACCTGCCGACGCTCGAGACGCTCTCGCGGATCGCCCGCGACGACTACGGCATGTCCGGCGCGGTGCAGCATGGGGCGTCCACGCTCCCCGACGACGCGTTCCACCACTTCCCGCGCACCGAGACGGCCGAGATCCACCTCGCGACCAACTTCCAGAACATCCTCTACGACCACCTCCCGGCCGCGCTGCGCGAGGAGATCTACGGCTGGCTCGACGTCAACGCGAAGGACGAGCGGAAGCCCAAGGACACCGACGAGCAGTTCTACTACAAGACGCGCAAGAAGGCGCTCGGGCCCTTCAAGCCGCAGCTCTGGTCGCTCCCGGCGGACGTCCAGGCCGCCCTCGCGGCGGCCTACGACGCGAAGTTCGAGTTCCTCTTCCGGCAGCTCGGCGTCGGCGGCACCGCGCAAGCCGTCTCGCGGTTCGTGACGGCCCCCGCCCAGCACCGGCCGGCCCCCACCGGGGCCGAGGCGCTCGTGCCGGCCGCCCCGGACGACGCTGACCTGAGCGACTGACCCCCCGGGGCAATCGGGGGCACCCCGACGACGGGGGGCGGCGCAGTGGCCGCCCCCCGTCGTACGTTTCGGCAGACCCGGACTGGAGCCCGACATGGCGGATCGCGACGACGAACTGGTGGTGGTGGAACGGCGGGGATCGGCCATCGGTCCCTTCCTCGCAGGGTTGGCGATCGGCGCCGGCCTTGCCCTCCTCTTCGCCCCGCAGAGCGGCGAGGAGACCCGCGCGCAGCTCGCGCGCGGTGCCCGGCGCGTGCGCCGCGCCGCGGGCAACGCGGCCGAGGACCTCGCTGAGAAGGCCGAGGACACCTGGCGCAGCGCCCGCGCCCGCGTCGAGGCGCGGCTCGATGCCGTGCGCGACTCGGTCGCCGAGAAGGGCCGGCAGGCCAAGGGTGCCGTGGACGCCGGCCGCGACGCGGCGCGGGCCGCGCGCGCCGAGCTCGAGCGCCGCCTCGCCGACGCGCGCGGCGACGACGGGGACCGCGACGAAGGTTGACCGGCGCGCCCGGCGCCTCTCCCGTCACCGGCGCCGTCATGGGCGGCGGTCCCTTCGACGTGCTCGCGAGCACGTGGCGGGTCGTGGACCACGTCCGGCGGCATGCCCTGCGCGACGGCGCGCTGCTGCTCGCCAGCGGCGTCGCCTTCGACGGGTTGCTGGCCGTGCTGCCGTTCCTGCTGCTCGTGGTCTCCGTGGCGTCGCTGGTGCTGCCGCTGTCCGCCGGCGCGGCGGCGAGCGACGTGGTGAGCTTCGTCGCGCAGCTCCTGCCCAACGCCTCCGAGGCGTCCCGGCAGGTGCTGGCCGGCCTGCTGCGCGACATCGTGCGCACGCGGACCGAGCTCGGTATCGTCGGCGCGCTCGGCTTCCTGTGGTTCTCGTCGCGCCTGTTCGCGTCGCTGCGCAGCGTGATGGCGCGCGTCTTCGCGGAGCCCGAGAAGCGCAGCGGCCTGCACGGCGTCGCGTTCGACCTCTGGCTCACCGTCATCGCCGCCGCCTTCGGCGCAGGCTGGGTCGCGGTGAGCGCCCTGCTCGCGGCCGCGAGCGCCGCCGGCCGTCGGATCCTCGCCGGCGCGGGGGGCGCAGCGTGGAGCGTGTCGCGGCCGGCCGAACTGGTGGCCGCCCACCTGCTTGCCCTTGTCCTCGTCACCGGCATCTTCTTCGCCCTCTACCGCGCCCTGCCGCGGCGGAAGGTGCCGTGGCCCTCGGTGCTGATCGCCGCGACCACCGCCGGCGTCGCGTTCGAGGCGGCCCGCTGGATCTTCGGCGCCATCTGGCTTCGCCTCGGCCAGTTCACGATCTACACCGGCAGCGTCGCCGCCGTCGTGCTCCTCATGTTCTGGGCGTGGTACGCGGCACTCATCTTCATCCTCGGCGGCGAGGTACTCGAGGGTGTCGAGTGGGAGCGCGGCGGGGGACGCCCCGCAGCCGCGCCCGAACCGAAGGCCGCGTGACGGGCCGCCGCCGCGGGAACCGCCCATGACCTCCCGGCTCGACCTCCGCTCCGACACCGTCACGCGCCCCACCGCGGCGATGCGCGCCGCCATGGCGATCGCGGAGGTGGGCGACGATGTCCTCGACGGCGACCCGACCGTGCGCGCGCTCGAGGACCGCTGCGCCGAGCGGCTCGGCATGGCGTGGGCCCTCTTCGTACCGTCGGGGACGATGGGCAACCTCGTCGGCATCACGCTCGGCTCGCGGCCCGGCACCGAGGTCGCGCTCGACGCCCAGGCGCACGTGATCCACTGGGAGATCGCCGGCGCGGCGATGCTCGCCGGCGTGCAGGTGCGGCCGATCGCGCCCGCGGGGGCGGTGCTGCGAGCCGACGACCTGCGTCGCGGCCTGCGCCCGCCGTCGCCCCACGCGCCCCGCACGTCGCTGGTGTGCCTCGAGAACACGCACAACGGTGCCGGCGGGGCGGTGACGCCCGAGGCCGAGGGGCTCGCCCTGCGGGCGGTCGCGGCCGAACGGGGGCTGCCGGTGCACCTCGACGGGGCGCGACTCTGGAATGCGCACGTCGCGACCGGTACCCCGCTCGACCGGCTCGCGGCCTGCGCCGACACCGTGATGTGCTCGTTCTCGAAGGGGCTCGGGGCCCCGGTCGGCGCGATCGTCGCCGGTCGCACGCACGCGCGCGCCGACGCCTACGAGGTGCGCAAGCGGCTTGGCGGTGGCATGCGGCAGTCGGGGATGCTCGCCGCGGCCGCGCGGCACGGGCTCGAGCATCACCTCGCGCGCCTCGCCGACGACCACACCGCCGCGCGCCGCTTCGCCGATGGCGTGCAGCAGTCGGTCCCGACGGCGCGCGTCGTGCCGCCGAACACGAACATCGTGATGATCGACCTCCCCCCGGGCGTCGCCGCCGCCGACGTCGTCGAGCTCGCGAGGGCCGACGGGGTGCTGCTCAGCCAGTGGCACGCCACGCGGGTGCGGGCCGTGTGGCACCTCGACGCGCCCTACCACGAAGCCGAACGCGCCGCACGGACCGTCGGTGAGGCGATCGTCGGGGCGGCGCGGAATCCCGCGGCGTCCTGATCCCGTAGGCGGAAGGCGATGAGCGACGCGCCGTCCCCCGACCTCGCCCCCCTCGCGGCCGCAGTGCACGGACGCTACGAGCTCGTGCGCGAGCTCGGCCGCGGCGGCATGGGACTGGTCGTGCTGGCGCACGACCGATCGCTCGACCGCTTCGTGGCCATCAAGACGCTCCCCGCGGCGCTGGCCGTCGTGCCGACGTGGCGCGAGCGCTTCCTGCGGGAAGCCCGCGCGGCCGCCCAGCTCTCGCACCCGCACATCGTGCCCGTCCACGCGGTCGAGGAGCATCCCGACACGGTCTTTCTGGTCATGGCGTACGTGCCCGGCGAGACGCTGGGGGCGCGCGTTCGCCGCGCCGGGCCGCTGGGGGTCCGCGATGGGGTGCGCGTCCTGCGCGAGGTCGCCTGGGCCCTCGGGCACGCCCATGCGCGAGGCGTCGTGCACCGCGACATCAAGCCGGACAACGTACTGCTCGATGCCGAGTCGGGCCGCGCGCTCGTCACCGACTTCGGGCTCGCCGCCCATGGGGAGAGCGCTGCCCCGGCCGGAGGCACGGTGCGCTTCATGAGTCCCGAGCAGGCCGCGGGCGCCGTCGGCGGGCCCGCGAGCGACATCTACGGCTGGGGGGCCACGGCGTGGGTCGTCGCCGTCGGGCACCCGCCGTTCGACGGGACCTCCCGCGCGGCCGTGCTCGCGGCGCAGGCGTCGGGGCCCGCCCCGACCTTCGCCGCGGCGGCCCCCGGGTGGCCGGCGGCGGTCGCGGTCGCGGTGGACCGCGCGCTCGACCGCGATCCCGCCGCGCGTTGGCCCGATGCCGACGCCCTGGCGGCCGCCCTCGGGGGAGCGCTGCCCCCCGCACGGGTGGCGCCGGCCCCGGTGCGCGCGTTCCTGCGCGAGGTGGATCGGGTGGGGTCCGAGCTGGCCACGCTCGGCACGATGACGGTCGTGCTGGGGGTGCAGGCGGCGACCCTGATCGGGTTCGGGCGGACCGAGCTGGGCGGCGGATGGGTGATGATCGCCGGGTTCGGGCTGTTGGGGGGCGTCGCCACCGGCCTGGCGACGCTGGCGCGCGGCACGGCGCTGGCCATCGAGGCCCGACGGATGCAGCAGCGCGGCTTCGGGCACGCCGCGCTGCAGCAGGCGGTGGCGCACGGATCGGAGCAGCCCGAGGACGAGCGCGCGCTCGCCCGCGACGCCGCCCGCCGTGATCGCCGACCGCTGGCGTGGCGGGCCGCCCTCGCGGCTGCGGCGACCGCCCTCGCGATGAACACGACCACGTGGGATCTGCCCCTCTGGGCGGAAGTGCTGGCGATCGCCGCGAGCAACGTGCTGCCGGTCTTCGTCGTGCGGGCCCTCTGGCGGCTCGCCGTGCCCGAAGGCGGACTCGTCCTGCGCCTGCTCCGCAGCCGGGTGGGCTCGACCTTCTTCCGGCTCGCCGGCATCGGCCTTCCGCGCGACGTGGCCCCGGCGGCCCCGGACGCCGCCCTTTCGGAGCTCCTGGCGCTCGCGCCCGTCAGCGACGGCCCGCGCCTGACGGAGCTGCTGCAGCGTGCGCGGGCGCACGGCGTGCATGCCCGCGCGCTCGCCGACCCGGCGACGCCCTCGGCGTCTGGCGCGTCGGGTTAGGGGCGAGCGCGCCGGTCGGGCTGGTCGGGGATCGCGCGGCCCGGTAGCGCGGGCAGTGTCCCGATCGTGCGCATGGACTCCCCCATCCGGCCCCGCATCGGGCCGCAGCTGAGGGCGACAAGCGCCCGTCCGAGCTGCAGGGGGGCGACGGGCGACGTCGGCGGGGCCTCGACCGACGCGCGCGTGAGGCCCCACGCCCCGCGCATCCACGAGGTGAAGCGCCAGACCTCGCGTCCGATCACGCTGATCGTCGGACCGGCGAGCCGCAGGGTCAGGCCCGTGCCGCGTCGGCCGTAGGCGATGGTCGCCACCGGGACGCCGTCCACGCGCGTCACGCGGGCGGTGGACGGTGCGCGGCCGTTCCAGTCGAAGGTCGCCAGTTCCTTCGGCAAGCCCATGCGGCGCCCGCCGGTGACCGATCGCTCGCTGTCCACGTAGATGTGCGTCACGAACGGCGCCACGCGGCCGCGGTGGCGCACCAGCGCCCCTGCGACGACCAGCTCGTTGTACTCGAGCGTGCTCTCGGGGCCGTAGTACGACAGGAGCGTCGAGGCGACCGTGTACCCCGGGAGCACCGGCTGGATCACGAGGCCGGGGGGGACGAACGGCGCCACATCGCGCACCCGGACGAGGTGGGCGGTGAGGAGTGTCATGGTCGGGCCGACCGGCTCCCAGACCTCCCCCAGCCGGGGGACCGTGCCGCGGCGCGCCGGCTTCCCCCAGTCTTCCTTCGTCGTGACGACGAGCAGTTCCTCGGCGACGCCCATTGGTTATCTTCCTCTCGCTCCAGGTCCCGGAGGGCGCGAGCCCACCAACCCCGTCAGGACCGGAAGGTAGCAGCGGTACGTGCGGCGGACGTTGCTCCGTACGGCCTGGGGCACTGCGCGGGCGCCGTCCCCCCGAACCCGGGAGGCGGCCCCGCGCAAGTCGTTTCCGCCCGACCCCGGGTCTCCTAGCTTTTCGAGGCCGATGCTCGCCCTCGCCCGCAAGTACCGTCCACGCTCGTTCGCCGCCGTCGCCGTGCAGTCGCACGTGGCGAACACGCTGCGCAACGCGATCGAGCGTGATCGCGTTGCGCACGGGTACCTCTTCTGCGGTCCCCGCGGCACGGGCAAGACCACGCTGGCGCGGGTGCTGGCGATGGCGCTGAACTGCCCGAACCGCACCGCAGGCGAACCGTGCGGGCGCTGCGAAAGCTGCACGCGCATCTGGTCGGGCGGCGCCTCGCTCGACGTCGTCGAGATCGACGCGGCCTCGAACCGCGGCGTGGACGACGCCCGCGACCTGCGGGAGCGCGCCATGTACGCCCCGTCGTCCGACGACCGCTACAAGGTTTACATCGTGGACGAGGCGCACATGCTCACGCGCGAAGCGTGGAACGCGCTGCTCAAGGTGCTCGAGGAGCCGCCGCCGCGCGTCGTCTTCGCCTTCGCCACGACGGAGCCGCAGAAGATCGCGCAGAGCGCCCAGCCGGTGCTCTCGCGCCTGCAGCGCTTCGACCTCAAGCGCATCGGGCCGGCGGAGGTGAAGGACCGCCTCGCGGCCGTGCTGGCCGACGAACAGGTGCCGGCCGACGCCGACGCGCTCGCCCTCATCGCGCGCGCCGCCGACGGCTCGCTGCGCGACGCCCTGTCGCTCACCGACCAGGTGCTGGCGCTCGGCGACGGTCGCGTGACCGCCGAGCGCGTGCGGGAGGCCCTCGGGCTCGTCCCCGACGAGGAATACCTGGCCGTGCTCGATCTCGTCGCCGAGCGGCGGGCGGGCGACGTCTTCGCGGCGATCGGCCGACTGGCCGAGGCGGGGGTGGACTTCGCGCAGTTCCTCGCCGGCCTCGCCGACACGATCCGCGCGCAACTGGCCGTGGTGCTCGGCGGCACGCCGCCGGACGTCTCCGAGCGGCTCGCCGCCGGCCTCGCCGAGCGGCGCGACCGCCTCGGCGCCGCCGACCTGCTGCGGATGCTCAATGCCCTGCTCGAGCTCGAGCCGCGCTTCCGGAAGAGCGGCCAGCCGCGGGCGCTGCTCGAGGCGCTGCTCGTGCGGTTCGCGCTGCTCGACCGCGCCGTCGCGCTCGAGGACGTCGTGCGCGCGATCGGGGGCGGCGGGGGCGGGGCGTCGGGCGGCACCACGTCGGCCGGGGGGCGACGGCCGGCGGACGAGCCGGCGCCGACGCGTCGGGCGGCGCCGCCACTCGAGCGCGAGGTGCGCGCCGCGCCGATCGTGGCCGACCGGCCCGCCGAGCCGGCGGTGCCGCCGGCTGTCCCCGCGTCGCGTCCGGTCATGCCGTCAGCGGCCGCAGCGGAGGCCACGGCGTCGGCCCCGCCGCTTCCTCGCGTGCCGCGGCCACCAGCCGCCGACAAGGCCGCCGACACGGCCGCCGACACGGCCGCCGACAAGGCCGCCGACAAGGCCGCCGGCGAGGCCGCCGCCGGCCCGCCGGCGGTGCATGTCCTCGCCGAGCGCTGGCACGCCGTGGCGGACGCCGCCAAGGGGATCGGCCGCGTCGCGCTCGCCGGGCTGCTCGTGAACGCCGCGCCGGTGGCCGCCTCCGCGCAGGGGCTGCTGACGCTCGAGGTGCCCGACGACGCGACGCGCGATCTTCTCGAGGCGGGCCGGACGGATGCCCTCACGGCGGTGCAGACGCTGTGGCCGGGTGCCCGACGGCTGTCGGTGCAGGTGGCGCTCGAGGACACGACGCCGCGCCGCCTCACGGCCGACTCGGTGCGGGCCGAGCGTACGGAGCGGCTGCGCCGCCAGCACCCCGCCCTCGGGGCGGCGATCGAGGCGCTCGACCTCGAACTGCTCGACTGATCCTCGCTTGCCGCCCTCTTCGCCCGCCCGGTAGGTTTCGAGTCTTCGTTTCCGGCACGTGCCGGCGCCCGCAACGCCCCCGGAGGACGCGTGGATTTCCTGAAGATGATGCAGCAGGCCTCGCAGATGCAGGCGAAGGTGCAGCAGCTGCAGGCCGAGCTGGGGTTGCGACGCGTCACCGGGGTGGCGGCGGGGGGCAAGGTGTCGGTGACGCTGGACGGCCACGGGCAGGTGCAGGGGGTGCACGTGGATCCGTCGCTGCTCGGCACCGGTGATGCCGCCGTCCTCGAGGACCTGGTGCTCGTCGCCATGCGTTCCGCGCAGGGGCAGGCGCAGGCGCTCGTGGCCGAGGAGATGGGCAAGTTGACCGGGGGGCTCGACCTCCCCCTCGGGATGAAGCTGCCGAACCTGATGTGACGTGTCGGCCATCGACGACCTCGCCGCGGAACTCGCGCGCCTGCCCGGCATCGGCCGGAAGACCGCGATGCGGCTGACGTACCACCTCCTGAAGCAGCCGGCCGAGCAGAACCGGCGGCTGGCCGTGGCGATCGCCGACCTGTCGGAGCGGATCCAGCCGTGCGCCCGGTGCTTCAACCTGGCCGAGGGGGAGCTGTGCGCGGTCTGCCGGGACCCCCGCCGGGACGCCTCGGTGGTGTGCGTCGTCGAGGAACCGGCCGATATTGCAGCAGTGGAGCGTGCCGGCGAATACCGCGGCACGTATCACGTGCTGGGCGGGCGGCTGGCCCCCATCGAGGGGATCGGGCCCGAGCAGCTGACCGCCGGCGCGCTGTCGCGCCGGGTGGCTGACGGGACGATTCGCGAGGTGATCTTGGCGACCAACCCGAGCCTCGAGGGCGAGGCGACGGCACTGTACGTGCAGCGACAACTGGCGGACACCGGCGTGCGCGTGACGCGCATCGCCCGTGGTCTGCCCGTCGGCGGCGACCTCGAGTTCGCCGACGGCGTGACGATCGCGCAGGCGCTGCAGGCGCGGCGCGAGATGGCCTGAGGCAACGTCCCGATGCGACTTTCCCCCGACTCCGGAACCCCCTGATGCCGGCCGGCGCGTCCAGTTGGTCCTTCACCGAGGGCGACTACCACGCCCTGACCGAAGTGCTGCAGCGCTTCCTTCGCGACAGCAACTGCCGCACGGCGCTCCTCGTTGACCGCGCCGGGCAGCTCGTCGCCACGGTGGGCGAGACGCCGACCTTCGATCCCACGGCTTTCGCGACGCTGTCGGCGGCGGACTTCTCCGCCAACGACCAGCTCGCGAAGCTCATCGGCGAGACCGACTTCAGCTCCCTGTTCCACCAGGGCGAGAAGGAGTCCATGTACCTCGCCGACGTGTCGCGCCGGGTGATCCTGTGCGTGCTCTTCGACAACCGCACGACGCTCGGGCTCGTGCGCCTGAAGCTCAAGGCGACCGTGGACGAACTGCAGAAGCTGTTCGAGCAGGTGTTCGCGCGCGGCCGGGACGGCGGCGCGGCGGCGGGCGGCCTCCTGGCCGGCGCCGAGGACGAGATCGACAAGCTCTTCCAGTAGGAGAAGACGCGATGTCGATGATCAACTACGCGTCCCGCGAGATCAACTGCAAGATCGTCTATTACGGCCCGGGCCTCGGCGGCAAGACGACGAACCTCGAGCACGTCTATGGCAAGGTGAAGCCGGACACGCGCGGCAAGCTCATCTCGCTCGCCACCGAGACCGAGCGCACGCTGTTCTTCGACTTCCTGCCGGTGGACCTCGGCACCGTGCGCGGCTTCAAGACGCGCTTCCACCTCTACACGGTGCCCGGGCAGGTCTACTACAACGCCTCGCGCAAGCTCATCCTCAAGGGCGTTGACGGCATCGTCTTCGTCGCCGACTCGCAGGTCGAGCGCATGGAGGCGAACCAGGAGGCCATGCAGAACCTGTACGACAACATGGCCGAGTACGGCTACGACCTGACCCGGATGCCGTTCGTCATCCAGTACAACAAGCGCGACCTGCCCAACGCCGCGTCGCTCGCCGAACTGCAGGCGGCGCTCAACCCGGGATGGGAGGTCACCGAGCCGTCGAGGCAGCGCGAGACCCCGGACCCGTGGAACGCCGGCCAGCTCCTCGTGCAGCAGCTCCCCACCGGGGAGTGGGTCGAGCGCGCCCCGACGTTCGAGGCGGTCGCCGTCACCGGGGACGGCGTCTTCGAGACGCTCAAGGCCGTCAGCAAGCTCGTCCTGAAGACGCTCGCGTGAACGGCCGCGGGTCGTGAACCTCCCGACGCTCATCACGATCGCGCGGATCGCGCTGGCGCCGGTGGTTGCGTGGCTCGCCCTCGTGCCCTCGGCGCCGGTGCGCTTCGGGGCCTTCCTGCTCTACCTCGTCGTCGCCGTCTCCGACTACTGGGACGGCTACCTCGCTCGCACCCGGGGCGAGGTCAGCGACCTCGGCAAGGTGCTCGATCCGCTGGCGGACAAGCTGTTCCTCGTCTGCGTCCTCGCCGCGATGTACGTGCTGCAGGCGCCGTCATCGGAGTCGTGGGCGTCGCGCGTCGCCCCGGGCCAGGCGGGCGCGTTCCCCTTTCGCATGCCGAGCGTCGGCAGCGTGCCGCTGCCCCTCTGGATCATCCTCGTGGTGCTCGCCCGGGAGGCGGTCATGACGGTCTTCCGCGCGCTGATGCAGCGGCACGGGATCGTCATCGGCGCCAGCCGGAGCGCGAAGTGGAAGACGGGCTTCCAGTTCACCTGGATGGGGACGGCCTACTTCTGGTTCTTCCTCTGGACGTGGGCCGCCGCCGCGCGATGGGACACCGCCACGGCGGGCTGGGCGGTCCTCTCCGGCTTCACCGCGATCGTCGGGACCGGTGCCATGGTCGGGGCCGTGGTGCTGACGTTCTGGTCGCTCGGCGAGTACTTCGTGCGGTACGGCTCGCCGTGGGCCCCGCGCCGACCGGCGGCGTGACCCCCACGGCCCGCCCGCGGCCGTAGCTTGAGGCCATGCGCGTCGAACTGCTCACGATCGGCGACGAGCTCCTGCTCGGCTTCACCCTCGACACGAACGGCCCGTTCCTCGCGCGGGCCCTCGCGGCGATGGGGGTCACCGTCGCCCACCGTGCGAGCGTAGGGGACGACGCCGACGCGGTCGCCCGGGCCATCCGCGAGGCGCTCGACCGCACGGGCGCGGTCATCACCACCGGCGGCCTCGGCCCCACCGCCGACGACCGCACGCGCGAGGCGGTCGCGGCGGCCTTCGGCACCACGCTCGTCCTCGACGACGCGATCGCCGACGGCCTGCGCGCCCTCTGGCGCTCCCGCGGCTTCCCGGGCGAGCTGCCGGCGAGCAACCTCCGGCAGGCGATGGTGCCGCAGGGTGCGACCGTCCTCCCGAACGCCCACGGTTCCGCCCCGGGCCTCTGGCTCGAGGATGCCCGGGGACGCTGGGTGGCGATGGTGCCCGGCGTGCCGCGGGAAATGCGCGGCATGTGGGGGGACACCCTCGAGCCCCGCGTCCGGGCGCGGTTCGGTGCCGGCACCACGGTCGTCCGGTCGCGCACCGTGCGCACGACCGGCATCAGCGAGAGCCAGCTCGCCGACGACCTCGGCGAGCTCGCGCGCGGCGTGCACGGGCTGCCGCTGGCCTATCTGCCGGGCGTCGAAGGCGTGGATCTGCGCGTCACCGCCACCGGCTTTCCCCCGGACGAGACCGAGCGTCGGCTCACCGCCGCGGCCGACGCGCTGCTCGCCGTCGCGGGCCCGCACGCGTACGGGCTCGACGACACCGACCTCGCCGCCGTCGTCCTCGCCCGGTGCCGCGAAAAGGGGCTCCGGCTCGCGGTGGCGGAGAGCTGCACGGGCGGGATGCTCGGCATGCGCCTGACGGCGGTGCCGGGATCGAGCGACGTGCTGATCGGCGGCGTGATCGCCTACGACAACGTGGTCAAGGCCGCGCACCTCGGCGTCCGGGCGCTGGACATCGCCGAGCACGGCGCCGTGAGCGAACTCGTCGCGCGGTACATGGCCCACGGGGCCCGCCTGCGGTTCGGGGCGGACATCGGTGTGGCCATCACCGGCGTGGCAGGGCCCGGTGGCGGCACCGAGGCGAAGCCCGTCGGGACCGTCTGGGTGGCCGCCGACCTGCGAGGCGAGGTGCGGGCGGTGACGCGACGGCTGCCCGGGGATCGCCACGAGGTGCGGCAGCGGGCCGCCCAGATGGCACTCGACCTCGTCCGTCGGGGGCTCGAGAAGGGAGCCTGACCCGCCGGATCGGCAGGATTCCCGCGGTACGCGCGTTGCCCCGTTCGACGGGGCGAATCAAGATTCCCCGGCTGGCCGTATGCCCATGACACGATGACTGCCTCCAACGACGAACTCACGACCGCCGGCGCCGCCGACGCCGCCGACCAGCCTGCGCTCGCCGGGGCGCCTCCCGCCGGTGCCTCGGCGCCCGGCGACGACGCGGCGACCGTCGCGCTCAAGCTCCTCGAGGAGCAGCGCGACAAGTACCTGCGCCTCGCCGCCGAATACGACAACTACCGGAAGCGCACCGCGAAGGAGCGGCTCGAGGCCGAGCGGCGCGGGCAGGGCGACGTCGTCAAGGGCCTGCTCGAGACGCTCGACGACCTGCGGCGCTTCGCGCACGTGGATCCCGCGACGCTCGACACGAAGACGCTGCACGACGGGGTGCAGCTCGTCGAGAAGAAGCTCTTCAAGTCGCTCGCGGGCCACGGGCTCGAGGTGCTCGATCCCGCCGGCCACCCGTTCGACCCCGCGCTGCACGAGGCGGTGGGCACCCAGCCGCACGGCGAGGCCTCGCTCGACGGGACGGTCGCACAGGTCTATCAGGTGGGCTACCGCTTCCACGGGCAGCTGCTGCGGCCGGCGCGGGTGGTGGTGTACCAGCATGTCGAGGGGGCGGGGCCGCACTGACATGGCCGGCGCCCGCGACTTCTACGCGGTCCTCGGCGTATCGCCGACGGCCACCGCCGACGAGATCAAGAAGCAATACCGCAAGCTCGCGAAGCAGCACCACCCCGACGCGAACACGGGGGACGCGAAGGCGGCGGAACGCTTCAAGGAGATCTCGGAGGCGTACGGCGTCGTGGGCGACGCGGAGAAGCGCAAGCAGTACGACGAGATGCGCCGGCTTGGCGCCTTCACGTCGCGCAGTGCGGGGGCCGGGGCTCGGCGCCCGGGCGGCGGGGCGGCCGCCGGCGGCGCCGCGGGCGGCTTCCGCGGCGAGCCGGTGGACCTGGGCGGGGGCTTCGGCTCCATCAGCGACCTCTGGAGCTCGCTCTTCGGTGACCGCAACGGGGCGCGCGGACGCGCCGCCGAGGCCGGCCAGACGGTCGAGACGACGCTCAAGGTGCCGTTCCGCACCGCGGCGACCGGGGGCAGGGTCGAGGTCAAGCTCGACGTCGTCGAGGAGTGCGGCACCTGCAAGGGGACCGGCGCCGCCGCCGGCGCCCGGCTGAACCTCTGTCCCGAGTGCGACGGACGCGGCGAGGTGTCGTTCGGCCAGGGCGGCTTCGCCGTCAACCGGCCATGCCCGCTGTGCGTCGGGCGCGGGCAGATCCCCTCGCAGAAGTGCGGCCCCTGCAGCGGCGCGGGCGAGTTGCGCAACGCACGCACGGTGGCGATCACCGTCCCGGCCGGCGCCGACAGCGGCGCGCGCGTGCGGCTCAAGGGGCAGGGCGCACGCGGCCGTGGCGGCGGGCCGCCCGGCGACCTCGTCATCACCTTCCAGGTCGAGCCCGACCGCTTCTTCCAGCGCGAGGGACTCGACCTCGTCGCGGCGGTGCCGATCAACGTCGCGCAGGCGGTGCTCGGGACCACGATCAGCGTGAAGGCGCTCGACGGCAGCAAGCTCGCCGTGAAGATCCCCGCCGGCACCGGCAGCGGAAAGCGGTTCCGCGTGGCGGGGCAGGGCATCGCCAAGGGCGCCGAGCGCGGCGACCTGTTCGTCGAGACCCAGGTCACGGTGCCGGAGTCGCTCACGCCCGAGCAGGAGAAGCTGATGCAGCAGTTCGCCGCAGCCGGCGGGCTGCGATACTGACCGACGCACGCCGGCGGGGCCGCCATGGCCCCGCCGGCGTGCGTCTCGCAGGCCTATGCCCCCGCCAGCGCCGGCTGGCCCGCCGCCGTGGCGGCCTCCCGCTCGTGCTCCCCGATCGCCGGCGGTAGCAGCCGGTACATGACCGGCGTCACGATCCGCGCGAGCACCGTCGAGCTCACCAGCCCGCCGATGATCACGATCGCGAGCGGCGAGTAGAGCGAGCTGCTCTGCCACGCCAGCGGCAGCAGGCCGCCGATGGCCGTCATGGATGTCAGCACGATCGGCAGGAACCGCACCGCACCGGCCCGCTCGATCGCCTCGTCGAGGCCCATGCCCTGTGCGCGCAGCTGGTTCGTGTAGTCGACCAGGAGCACCGAGTTCTTGATCTCGATGCCGATCAGGGCGACCAGGCCCACCATCGCCGTGAAGGAGAGCGTGTAGCCGGTAAGCAACAGCGCGACGATCGCGCCGACCACGCCGAGCGGGATCACGCTCGCGACGATGAGGGTGCCGGTGAAGGTCCGGAACTCGAGCACGAGCACCGCCAGGATGCCGAAGACCGCGATCACGATCGCGGTGCCGAGCCCGCCGAAGCTCTCCTCGCGGCTCTCCACCTCGCCGGCGGCGATCACGTCGTAGCCGGCCGGTCGCGGCCACGCCGCCACCGAGTCGAGGATCGCCTGCGTCACCTTGGCCGTGTTGAAGCCGGAGCGGACGTCGGCGGTGACCGTGACCGAGCGCTGGCCCTTCGTGTGCTGGATCACCGGCGCCGAGGACTCGAAGCGCGCGGTCGCGAGCTGGGCCAGCGGCACCGCTGCGCCGGTCACGCTGGGCACGTACACGCGCTCGAGCATCGCCGGCGTCGGCACCGCGGGGCCGGGCACCGTCACGCGCACGTCGTATTCGCGCCCGTCCTGCCCGCGCAGCGTGGCCCCGGGGAGGCCGGCCAGCGCCAGCCGGACGGTCCGGTCCACCTCCGCCGTCGGAACGCCGAGGAGGCCCGCCTTGTCGCGGTCGATCACGAGCCGCAGGTCGGTGCGCGCCACGGCGAGCGGGTTGACGACCGAGCGCGTGCCCGGGTGGGCGGCGATGATGCGCTCGAGACCGGCTGCGAGCGTGCGCAGCGTGTCGAGGTCCGGTCCCGTGATGCGGAGCGCGATCGGCGCTTCGATCGGCGGGCCGTTCTCGAACTCCTTCACCTGGATCCGCGCACCGGGGTACGCCTCGAAGGCGCGGCGCAGGCTGTCGAACAGCGCCGGGGTCGCCGCGGCGTCGTAGCGGTCGAGAACGGCCAGCACCTCGCCGGCGTTGGCGCGCTCGCCCGCGGCGATCACGTTGTAATAGGTCTCGGGGTTGCCGCGCCCGACGTTGGCGAAGACGCTGCGCACCTGCGGGCGGGCCTGCAGCTCGCGCTCAACGGCGCGCACCGCGGCGTCCGTGGCGGCGCGCGAGGCGCCCGACGGCGTCTCGACCGTCACGAGGAAGTGCGGGGTCCCTGCCTTGGGGAAGAGCGAGAAGCCCACGACCGGCACGAGCGCGAGCGCGCCCACGAAGAGCCCCGCGGCGGCGAGCAGCGTGCGCTTCGGCCGCGCCAGCGCCCAGTGCAACGCAGGGGTGTAGGTCGCCGCGATGGCGCGCTGGAACCCCTGGAGCAGCCGCGAGCCGTGCGGATCGTCGCCCGGGCTCAGCCACCGGCTGGCCAGGAAGGGGATCACCGTCAGGGACGCCACGAGCGACGCGAGCACCGTCAGCACGACCGCCGTCGGCAGCCCGCGGATGAACTGCCCCGCGCTCCCGGGCAGGAGCAGCAGGGGCACGAACGCGAGCACCAGCGCGGCGGTGTAGCCGAGGACCGCCACGGTGATCTGCCGCGTGGCCTGGACGGCCGCCTCGCGCGGCGTCGCCCCGCCGCGCAGGAAGCGCGAGACGTTCTCGACGACCACGATCGAGTCGTCCACCAGCAGCCCGAGCGCGATCACGAAGCCGACGATCGTCAGCTGGTTGATCGTGAAGCCCAGCCACTGCAGCATCGCCACGCCGACCGCGAGCGACAGGGGAATGCTCACCATCACGATCGCCGACGCCCGGACCCCGAGCGGCAGCAGCGTGACCAGCACGAGGAGGATCGCGATCACGAAGTCGGTGCCGAGCTGCGTGAGCCGGCGCTCGACGTTGCGCGACTGGTCGAAGCCGCGCTCGAGCGTGATGCGCGGCGGCAGCGTGCGCTCCCAGGCGTCGAGCGCCGCCCAGACGCGGTCGCGCACCTCGATGACGTTCGCCGTCTCCTGCACGGTGAGCGCCACCCAGACCGCGCGCCGGCCGTTGTAGCGCGCGGCGTGGGTGACCTCGGCGTAGTCCCAGCGGACGTCCGCCACGTCGCCCAGCCGCACCGCGGTGCGGCCGTCGCCGGCGAGGATCGTCGCCTTCACCTGCTCGAGCGAGGTATAGGGGCCGCTCGTCTTCACGTTGAACCGCTTGCCCCCCACGTCCACCGCGCCCGCCGGGATGTTCGTCCCCTCGGACGCCAGCGCCTGCAGCGCCGCCGCCAGGGGCAGTCGCCGCGCCGCCAGTGCCGCGAGGTCGAGCCGCACCTGCACCTCGCGCACCGGCACGGCGAAGAGCTTGGCCGACTTCACGCCCGACACGCGGCCGAGCCGGTCGCGCAGGTCGCGCCCGCGGGCGTCGAGCTCGTGCCACGGGGCCGTCTCGCTCGCGAGCGCCAGTTGCGCGACGTACGTGTTGGCAGCGTTGAAGCGGCTGATCTCGAACCGCGCCATCTCCGCCGGCAACGAGGGGCGCAGCGCGTTCATCTCGCGGACGACCTCGTCGTACTTGCGGTCGGCGTCCACGCCGGCTTCGAACTCCACCGTGATCGCCCCGAAGCCGTCCTCGGCCTGCGAATCGTACTTCTTGACGCGCTCAAGTTCCTTGATCTGCTTCTCGACCGGGTCCACTACGAGTTGCTCGATGTCGGCGGGCGATGCCCCCGGCACCACCGCGACCACCGTGAAGACCGGGATCGGGAAGGTCGGGTCCTCCGCCTTCGGGATCGTCAGCAGCGCCTGGATGCCCAGGGCCGCCATCGCCGCGACCGCGACCAGCGTCAACTGCGGCCGCTCGACGGCAAAGCGCGTCGGGTTCACGGGGCACGCTCCGCGCCCGGCGCGGGCTGCGGCCGCACGCGCAGTCCGTCAACCAGATAGGCCCCGCCCGCCACCACGACCTGCTCCCCGCGCGACAGCCCGCCGAGAATCCGCACCGCGCCGTTCGACAGCTCGCCCACGCGCACCGCGCGACGGCGGGCCACGTCACCGTTGCCGACCACGTACACCGCGGCCGAGTCGCCGTCCGCCTCCAGCAGCGCCTCGACCGGCACCACCGGGGTCGCGCGCCGCGCGCCGCGCGCCGACGGCACGACCTCCGCCGTCCCGACCAGCCCGCTCGGCAGCGCATCGGCCCCGTCGAGCGCGATCTCCGCCTCGAATACCCCGGTATTCGGCATCGGGGCGACCCCCACGACACGCACCCGCCCCGCGAACGAGCGGTCGCCCGCGGCGTCGAACCGCACCGTCGCCGGGTCGCCGACGCCCACGCGCATGCGCTCGCGGTCGGAGAGGGCGATGCGCGCGACCATCCCGCGACGTCCCGTGCGCACGACCACCACCGGCTGGCCGGGCGGCACCTGCTCGC
The DNA here is from genome assembly GCA_021298835.1 of Gemmatimonadota bacterium. Taxonomy (GTDB): domain Bacteria; phylum Gemmatimonadota; class Gemmatimonadetes; order Gemmatimonadales; family Gemmatimonadaceae; genus JAJTHG01. The sequence goes on along the minus strand of JAJTHG010000015.1, from coordinate 62,387 downwards.
CCACCTCGGCTTGCCGGCGCAGGACGATCCCGTCGGCCGGCGCCACGATGCTCGAGAACCGGCGATTGAACAGCGCCGCCCGCTCATCGGCCCGCGCAACCTCGAGCCCGGTGGTGGCGTCGTCGAGCTGCGCGCGCGTCACCGCACTGTCGGCGAAGAGCGCCGTCGCACGGGCGAGGTCGCGCTCCGCCTTCTCGCGCCCCTCGCGGGCCTTGCGGACCGCCGAGCCGATCTCGTCGTCGGCCAGCTCGGCGAGCACGTCGCCGGCCCGTACGCGCTCGCCCGGCTCGACGCTCACACGCGTCACCACGCCGCCGATCTTGAACGCGAGCGGCACCTCCTCCTTGGCGGCGAGCGTCGCCGCGAGGACGAGCGGGGCGGGCCGGTCGTCGGTCGTGACGGCGGCGACGACCACCGGGGTCGCCGCACGCGCGTCGGCGTCGTCGGCGGGCGTGGCGGCCGCCTCGGGGGTGCCGCAGGCGGCGGCGGTCGTCGCTACGAGCGCGAACGCCAACCAGGGGCGGGGAAGGGGCATCGGGGTCACGGGAGGGTCCTCGGGTAGCGCGCCGCCGCCCGGTCGAACTCGACGCAGCGCTGGTAATAGTCGTAGGTGGTGAGCACGGCGTTGAGCTGCGCGGCCGTCAGCGCGTTGCGGGCGTCGAGCACTTCGAGCAGCGTCGCGCCCCCCGCGTCCCGGCGGCGGCGCACGAGCTCCCACGTGCGCTCGGCGGCCTCGACGCGTTCGCGCGCGGTGGCGATCGCGCTCCGCGCCACGGTGGCGGCGGCGTGGGCCACGGCGACGTCGAGCTGCACCTGCCGGGCCGCCTGGTCGCGCATCGCATCGAGGCGCGCGGTCTCGAGCCGTGCCTGCTGCGCGCGCGCATGGTCCTGGCCGCCGTTGAAGAGGTTCCAACTCAGGACCGCCGAGGCGATCGTGAAGTCGCGCGACGTCCGGAAGTCGTAGCTGTTGCCCTGCCAGCCGTAGTCCACCGCGAGCGCGAGCGTGGGCAGGTAGGCGCTGCGCACCACCCGCTCGTTGGCGCGGGCCGCCGCGCCGGCGGCGTCGAGCTGCCGGAGCTCGTCGCGGCGCCGACCGGCCCGCTCGGCGGCGTCGGCCAGCGGCGGCAGCGAGTCGATCCCCAACGCCGCGTCGGTGAACTCGGGCAGCGGCGCCTCGAGCGGCCGTGCCAGCAGCACGTTCATCGCCTGGCGCGCCGCGCCCTCGAGCCGTCGCGCGTCGTCGCGCTGCTGCGCGAGCGCGCCGCGCTCGGCCTTCACGCGCAGCGCGGCGTCGGGGGTGGCGAGTCCCTCGGCGACGAGGCGCTGCGTCACGCGCGCCTGCTCGTCGAGCACCGTCAACGCCGATTCGTAGATGGTCACCGCCTTGAGCGCCTTCGCCCACTGCAGCCACCCGATGCGCACCTGCGCCGCGAGCGTGCGGGACTGCAGGTCGGCCTCCGCACGGCGTACCCCGCGCACCGCGGTCGCGGCCGCCGCCCCCGCCCCGATGGCCGGCGCGAACAGCGTCTGCTGCAGCCGCAGGGCCGTCTCCTGGGCCAACGGAAGGCGCAGGTCGATGTTGGTGGGGAAGCTCGGGGTGCCGAGCAGCCCGTTGAGCGCGCTGAAGGCGGGATTGATGAGCTGGCCGAGGTTCACGACGTTTCCGCTCACCTCCGAGTAGCGCGCGTTGATCGTCGCGCTGGGCAGCCACCGCCCGAGCGCCTCGCGCCGGCCCGCGTCGGCCGCCTCGACGGCGAACCGCACCTGCCGCTGTGCCGGATTGTCGCGCAGGGCCACCTGCACGAGGTCGTCGAGGGTGCCGGCCGACTGTGCCGTCAGTGGCCGCCCCAGGACGGCAAAACCGATCAAGGCGGCGACGTGTACTGGTATTCTCATAATAGAATGCTCGTTCTAGTGTCTGCAAAAATAATAGAGCATGCTTTCCACTTGTCAATACCAGAGCGTTCGCTCTACATTTCTGTTCAGTCATGGCAACGACTTCCGCCCCCCCCACCCGTTCTCCGGTGCCGCGGGCCCCCCAGCAGGAGCGGGGGGCGCAGCGTATGGAGCAGATCCTCGATGCCGCCGAGGCGGTCATCGCCGAGGTGGGGGTGGAGGGTGCCTCGGTGCAGACCATCGCCCAGCGTGCCGGGGCCTCGATGGGGTCGCTCTACCATTTCTTCCCGGGCAAGGACGCGCTGGTCCTCGCGCTCGCGGAGCGCTGCACGCGGCGCGTGACGGAGACGAACGAGCGGGCCGTCGGACCGGAGATGCTCGACCTGCCGCTCGAGCGCGTATTCGAGCGCGTGGTGACCGATCAGGTGTCGCTGATGCGGCAACTGCCTGCCTTCGACCGGGTGCACGAGGCCATGCACGCGCATCCCGCCGGCCGCGACATCGCCCAGCGCATGGATGACGTGCTGGTCGAGCAGGTCGAGACCTTCCTGCGCCTGCGGTTTCCCGCGATGCCCGTCGAGCGGCGTCAAGCGGCGGCCCGCTTCGCGGTGCACTCAGTGCACGCGGTGCTCGACTGCGCCGAACGACTCGCCGAGGCCCCGCGGCGCGCGGTGCTGCAGGAGCTGCAGACGGCCATGACCCGCCACTTCAGCGCCTACGAGCAGCAGTACGGAACGGCGAAGGACGCGGCGGGGCGCGCGTAATCCGCCCGGCGGCATGCGCGCGCGGGTCGCCGAGTCCGGTGCCGCGCGGCGCCTACCGGCCGCCGCGCGGCTTCTGCGCCACGAACTTCACCGTCGGCTCGTCGCCGCCTTCCAGCCAGTCCTCGCCCGCGGGGAAGACGTCGAGCCGTAGCATCGCCAGCGGCGCCCAGTGCCGCCGGACCTCGGCCGAGGTGGTGCCGAGGCGCGCCGCCCCCTGATAGACGAGCAGCCCGCCCGGCTTGAGGGCCGTCGAGAGCTTCGCGGGCCATGCCGCGTCGAGCGGGCCGATCGCCGTGTACGACACCACGATGAGGTCCCACTGGTTCGCGCCGTGGTCGAACGCCTCGTGCGTGCTCGTGACCGCGGTGATGGCGACGCCCCGCTGGCGGGCGGCCGCCTGCGCCCCCGCGATCGCCTCGCGCGAGAAATCGTAGCCCGTCACCCGCCAGCCGCGCGAGGCGAGGTGGATCGCGTTGCGCCCCAGTCCCATGCCGGCGTCGAGCGCCGTCCCCGGCCGCATCGCGGCGACGGCATCCACGAGCAGCGGCAGGGGGTCGCGCGGGCCACCCCCGAGCCGGAAGCGCGTGTCCCAGAAGAGCCGCTCGCGCTCGATCGTCCGGGAACGCAGGTCGAGCACGCGCCGGAAGCGACGCGAGGCATCGCCGGAGTCGATCCCCGCCGACAGCAGGCGCCGCACGAAGCAGCGGCCGAGATCCACCGACGCGTTCCCCTCGAGCCTCGGCAGCCCGCGCGACCAGCGCGCGAAGTCGGCCCACAGCACGTCGTCGCTCACGGCACCCCGCGGCGGCGGCCCGCCCGACGCCAGCACGCCGGGCGGACACCCGGGCTGCGCCGCGAGCGGCGGCCCCGCCGCGAGCGCGGCCGCCGCCACGACGGCGAGGCCGGCCCGCCTCATCGCACCGACTGCCACAGCAGGGCCGCCACGACCGCGCCCGCGCACGGGCCCACGACCGGGATCCACCCGTAGCCCCAGTCGCTCGATCCCTTGTTGGCGACCGGCAGCACGGCGTGCGCGAGTCGGGGGCCGAGGTCGCGCGCGGGATTGATCGCGTAGCCGGTCGGGCCGCCGAGCGACAGGCCGATGCCCCACACGAGCGCGAGCACCAAGGCGGCCGTGACCGGCGCGGTCGGCGCACCTCCCGCGCTCGCCGCCTGCACTGCGGCATTCGCGCCGAAGACCAGCACGGCGGTCGCGATGACCTCGCTCAGCAGGTTCGGCAGCGGCGCGCGGATCGCGGGCGCCGTGCAGAAGACGCCGCGGATGGCCTCGGGATCGCCCGTCTCGCGCCAATGCGGGAGGTATTGCAGCCACACCAGCGTGGCGCCCGTGAACGCGCCGGCCACCTGCGCGGCGACGTGCCACAGGGCGTCGCCGGGCGTGCGCGTCCCCAGCACGACGTTGGCGATCGTCGCTGCGGGATTGAGCTCGCCCGGGGCCCCCAGCGCGCTCGCGACCAGCACACCGAAGAAGACGGCGAACGCCCATCCGGCGGTGATGACGAGCCATCCGCTGCCGTGCCCCTTGGCGCGGGTCAGCAGCACGTTGGCGACGACGCCGTTGCCCAGCAGGAGCAGCACCGCAGTGCCGAGGAACTCGCCCAGCGCCGTTGCAGGCATGATGGTCGGGAAGAGGGTCAGGTCAGGACGGGGAGCCGCCGGGCGCGCATCGCGGTCACCGCCCGCGCCGCGGCCTCGCGCGCCGTGGCGTCGAGCGCGCCGCCGATCACGGCGCCGCCCAGCACCACGTCGCCATCGTAGGCCACGACCGCCTGGCCGGGCGCGATCGCCTCGACGGGCGCGTCGAGCGCGAAGGTGACGTGGTCGCCCGCGCACGCGGCGACGGTGGCCGGCACCAGCGGTGCGCGATGCCGGATGCGCACCTGCACGCGCGCCCCCGCGGCGGGGACGGGCGCCACGAGCCAGTTGGCCAGCCGTCCCTCGACGACGCGTCCGGCGAGCGCCTCGCGCGGACCGACGATGACGGTGCGCGTCGCGGGCTCGATCCGCACGACGAAGAGCGCCTCGCCGGCGCCGCCGGGCAGGCCCCGCCGCTGGCCGACGGTGAAGCGCGCGTAGCCGTCGTGGCGCCCGACCGTGCGACCGTCCACGTGGACGATCGGCCCGGAGGCGAGCGGTGCCGCATCGGCGCCGAGCGCACGCCGCAGCACCGCGACGTGGTCGCCGTCGGGGACGAAGCAGATGTCCTGGCTCTCCGGCTTCTCGGCGAGGTGGAGGCCGGCCGCCGCCGCCGCCGCGCGCGTCTCCGCCTTGGTCAGGGCGCCGACCGGCATGAGCAGTCGCGGCAGGATCGCGCGGTCGATGCCCCAGAGGAACCAGGTCTGGTCCTTCGCGTCGTCGGCGGCGCGGCAGAGCCGGCCGTCGCGCACCTGCGCATAGTGGCCGGTGGCGATCCACCGCGCGCCGACGAGGTCGGCCTTGGCGACGAGGTCCCGGAACTTCGTGAACGTGTTGCACCGCGCGCACGGGACCGGCGTCCGCCCCGCGGCGTACTCGGCCACGAAGTCCTCGACGACGTCGTGCCCGAAGCGGTCGGTGAGGTTCACGACGTAGTGCGGGATGCCCAGCCGCTGGGCGACGCGTCGCGCGTCGTTGACGCTGTCGAGCGAGCAGCAGGGACGGTCCGGCAGGTCGCTGCCGTCGGCGTGCAGCTTCATGGTGGCCCCGACGACGTCGTAGCCGCGCTGCACGAGCAGCGCCGCCGTCGCCGAGGAGTCCACGCCGCCCGACATCGCGACGAGCACCCGCTCCGCGAGGGCGGGGCCCGGGGGGCCGTCGCGGGCCGGCGTCACGGCGGACTACCCGAGGAGCGCCGCGAACTGCCGGCTCTTCGCGACGGCGTCGGCGTACGCCTCGGCGATGCGCGCGACGTCGTCGGGCCCGTTGAGTACGCCGAACGACATGCGCACCGCCGATCCGGCGAGCTCGGCCGGGACGCCCATGGCGGAGAGGACGTGGCTCGGGTTGACGCTCCCGCTCTGGCAGGCGCTGCCGCCGCTGGCGGCGATCCCTGCGAGGTCGAGCGACATCAGCAGCGACTCCGTGCCGGCCCCCGGCGCGGAGACGTTGGTGATGTGCGGGGCGCGCGGCCCGCTGGCGCCGTGGATGACGGCGTCGGGGACGCGCGCCCGGATTGCCGCCTCGAGGGCGTCGCGCAGCCGCGCGGTGCGGGTCCACTCGGCCTCGCGCTCGGCCACGGCGAGCTCGCACGCGGTCGCCAGCGCGACGGCGGCGGCGACGTTCTCCGTGCCGGGTCGCCGGCCGCGCTCCTGCGAACCGCCGACGAGCAGCGGCGCGTAGGGTGTGCCGCGCCGCACGTACAACGCGCCGATCCCCTTGGGCGCCCCGAGCTTGTGCCCCGAGATGGTGAGCACGTCCACCGGCACCGCGCGCACGTCGATCGCGACCTTGCCGAAGGCCTGCACGGCGTCGGTGTGCATGACCGCCCCGGCGGCCTTCGCCAGTGCGGCGATGGCGGGGACGGGCTGCACGGTGCCGACCTCGTTGTTGATCCACATCAGCGACACCACCGCGGTGTCGGGGCCGATCATCGGTCCGGCGGCGGCCACGTCCACCTCACCGGTGGGGCGCAGGGGCAGATGGCGTTCGACGCCCCCTTCGCGCGCGACCTCGTGCGCCGCCTCGAGCACCGCCTTGTGCTCCGACGGGCTGCAGGCGACCGCGATCCGCCCCGGCTGCGCCGCGCGGACCGCGCGCCAGATGCCCACGACGGCGGTGTTGTCCCCCTCGGTGCCGCCGGAGGTGAACAGGACCTCGTCTCCGCGGGCACCGAGGCACGCCGCGACGCGCTCGCGCGCCTCGTCGAGGGCGGCGCGGGCCTCGCGTCCCCAGCGGTGCATGCTCGACGGGTTCCCGAAGCGATCGCCGAGGTACGCCTGCATCGCCGCGAGGACCGCCGGCTTGACCGGGGTCGTGGCCGCGTGGTCGAGGTAGATGCCGTCCGCCATGTCGGGAATCTACTCCTCGCCCCCGTGGAACCGCTTGCGGACCCGCCAGAGCTCGGGAAAGAGCTTGAGCATGGTGGTCCGCTGCAGGTAGCTCGCCCCGAGCGTGCCACCGGTGCCGGAGGTCATCGGCCCGAGGATGCGCTCGACGAGCTGCATGTGCAGGAAGCGCCAGCGCGCGAACTCCTGCTCGAACGCCAGAAGGGCCTCCGCCAGGAAGTAGTGGGTCCCGGGTCCGGGACCGGTGTAGAGCGCCTCGAGCGTCAGGCCTTCGCGCGAGAGCAGCGCGAGGAAGCGCGACTCGAGCGTGGGGGCGTCGAGGTGCCGCTGGATCTCCGGAGGGATCGGCCCCTGCCGCCCGAGCAGCTCCACGAACGCCGGCTCGCGCCGCCCGCTCGCCGCCTCGAGGATCCGGAACTGGACGCTTTGCTGCCCGCTGCTCGTGCCGAGGTGGCCGCGGAACTCGGCGAAGCGCTGCGGGGGCAGGGTGTCGAGACTCGCCAGCTGCTCGGAGACGATGCGCATCAGCCGATTGATGCGCTCGAGGTGCCACAGGGCGCGCTCGGCGTCGCCCCCCTCGAGCTGCCGTACCAGCTGCTCCTGCTCGAACAGGATGACCTTGAACCAGAGCTCGCTCGACTGGTGCACGACGATGAACAGCAGCTCGTCGGGGTGCTCCGACAGCGGGTGCTGCAGCGAGAGCAGCGTGTCGAGGGCGAGGTAGCTGCCGTAGGTGGGGCCGCCGGCGGCGGGAACGGGAGCGTCAGGAGTCACGGCGTGGTGGACTGGGCGAGGACGGCGGCATCCCGTCGCGCGGCATTCGTGACCGCGGTCCGGGTCCGCGGGCGAAGGCACCCCGCTTGCGGCGGCTCCACCCACCCGAAACCTACCGCCGCGCGGGCCGGGCGCATCCCGCACTAGATTGCGGTGTGCGTTCCGAAGACTCCACGGTCCCGCGCCGCGCCCTGCTGTGGCTTCTCGTTCTCGGGGCGGCCGGCACTCTGGCCGACCTCGTCCTCGCGAGCCACTACAAGGAGGCCACGCAGTGGCCGCCCTTGGCGCTGCTCGCCGCCCTGGTGTTCACCGGGGGCTGGGCGCTGGTGGCTGGCTCCCGTGCCGCCTGGCGCGCGGTACGCGGCGCGAGTTGGCTCTGCCTGCCGACGACGGCCGCCGGCCTGTTCTTCCACGTCCGCGCCAACGTCGAATGGGCGCGGGACGACCGGCCCGACCTCGCCGGCTGGCCCCTCGTCCGCGACACCTTGTTCGGCTCGCTCCCCACCCTCGCCCCCGGGGCCATGCTGTATCTGGGGCTGATCGGCCTGCTGGCCGCCACGCGCCATGGGGCGCCGGCGGCTCCACCCTCCACGTCGTGAGTTCCATGCATCGTCTCGTCGCCACCGCCGTCCTGCTCGCCCTCGCGCCCGCCATGCTGCCGGCGCAGGTCGGCAAGGGCCTGCTCGACCTCAACACCGCCACCGAGGCGGAGCTCGCCGCCCTGCCGGGGATGTCGGCGGCGATCGTCAAGGACTTCGTCGGCCGCCGCCCGTTCGCGACGATCGTCGAGGCCGATGCGGCGCTGCGGCCGGCGCTCGACTCGGCGGCCCGCGTCGCCGTGTACCGGAAGGCGTTCATCCACGTGAACCTGAACGCGGCCTCCGATGCCGAACTGGCGCTCATCCCCGACGCCGGACGCCGGACGATCGGCGAGATGAAGGAATACCGGCCCTACGACGGCTTCGCGAAGTTCCGCAAGGAACTCGGCAAGTACCGCTTCATCCGCGAGAAGGCGGGCGAACTCGAGCGCCTCGAGAGCTACAGCTTCATCCCGCTCGACCTCAACTCCGCCGGCGACGACGACCTGCGGACGATCCCGGGCCTCGGCGCGCGCATGCTGCGCGAATTCAAGGAATACCGGCCCTACGACGGCATGGCGAAGTTCCGCAAGGAAATCGCGAAGTACGTGCCGGCGCGGGAGGTCGAGCGACTGGCGCGGTACGTCGAGGTGCGCGGGCGGTAGTCGTGCCGTCGGGGCCGTCGGGGCCGTCGGGGCCGGGTCGCGGCGGCGGGGCGACGCCCCACGTCGTCATGGCGGGCACCGACGCCGCCACCGTCGCGGCCTTCGACGCGGCCGCCCTGCCGGCCGACTTCGATGCCCGCGCCGAGGACGACGTCGCGGCGCTCCTCGAGTCGCTGCAGGCCGAGGGGCGGCTGTGGTACAGCGGGACGGGTGGCGACGGCACGTGCGTCGTACATGTGCATGTAGATGTGCACGTGGACGACGTACCCGGTGACCTCGCCGGCGAAGACCCCGCGTGGCGGGGCGAGCTCGACATCCCGAGCGGCGGCCTCTGGGTATGCGGGGCGGAGTACGTGGCGAACGATCCGGTGCGCGGCAGCGCCGTCACGCCGAAGGGAGGGCTGGGCCGCTACGCGCAGGGACGCCGGCTCGACGTCCCGCCCGGGCGCTACGGCCTTACGGTCTTCGAGCGCGAATGGGACGACGCGTCGGCGCTTCCGCCGCCGCGCGCCCACCTGCTGCAGATCGTGCCGCCCCTTCTCTACTTCGTCGGAGGGATCGCCACGTTCTTCGCGGTGGCGGCGTTCGTCATCTCGCTCGTGGGGAAGCTCATCCAGATCGCCCGCGGCAGCCCGAATGCCGACACGGGGTGGCTGATCCTCCTCCATGACCTCGCCGTCGCGGGTGCCGGCGCGGTGGCGCTGCTGGCGGCGTGGTTCCTCGAGCGACGCCTGGCGCGGCTTCCCTCGGTCGTGCGCGCGCAGGCGGCCGCCGATGCCGTGATCGCCTCCCGACCCGCGTTCGTGCTGGTTCTGCGGCGCGGCGGCGGCGCGGGCACTCCTGCGGGCGCTCCTGCGGGCGCTCCTGCGGGCGCTCCTGCGGGCACTCCTGCGGGCGCTCCTGCGGGCGCTCCTGCGGGCACTCCTGCGGGCACTCCTGCGGGCACTCCCGCGGCGACCTGAGCCCGGCAGGCGGAACGACGTCACGACGGCGTGCGCTGCCGCCGGACGAGGAAGCGACCTGGCGTCTCGCCGGTCATCGTCCCGGCGCGCAGCACGAACCGGCCGTTCACCAGCACGTGCACCACGCCCTCGGCGTAGTGATGCGGGTCGGTATAGGTGGCGCGGTCCGCGATGCGGGTCGTGTCGAAGACGACGATATCGGCCGCGCGGCCCGCGGCGAGCCGGCCGCGATCATCGTGCGCGAGCCACGCAGCCGGCTGGCTGGTCATGCGCCGGATCGCCTCCTCGAGCGACAGCGCGCGGCGCTCGCGCACGTAGCGGGCGAGCACGCGCGGGAACGCCCCGTAGCTTCGCGGATGCGGGAACCCGGTGCCGGGCGTGACGAGGTCGCCGTCGGTCTCGAACATCGCCCGGGGGTGCCGCATGAACTGCTCGATGTCCCGCTCGTCCATGCCGGTGAACACGCCGATGAAGCCGCCGTCGAGCTGCAGGGCGATCAGCGCCTCGACGGCCGCCGCGACGGTCGCGGGCCGTCCCTCGTCGGCAAGGTGCTCCGCCAGCGTGCGACCGGCGAGCCCGGGACGCGCCGCCACCTCGCGGAAGCGGATGGTCTCCGGGCCCGGCCCCGTCTGCCGGGGGAAGAGGGCGATCATCTCGCGCACGAGCCGGCGGCGCGTCGCGGGATCGGCCACGCGCCGAGCGAACGCCGCCGGGCCGTCGGCCAGCGCCCAGGCCGGGAACAGGACGTCGGAGTACGTGCTGTACGCCTCGTACGGGTAGAGGTCGAACGTCACCACCGTGCCGGCGGCTGCGGCCGAATCGAGGCGCGCGAGGATCCGCGCACTCGCGCCCCACTGCGCCGCGCCGGTCACCTTGAGGTGGTTGATCTGCACGGGGAGCCCGGCCCGCCTGCCCACGTCGAGCGCTTCGTCCACGGCGGCGAGCACGCCGGCCCCCTCGTCGCGCAGATGCGTGACGTACACCCCGCCGCGCGCCGCCGCCACGCGGGCGAGCGCGACGACCTCGTCGGGCTCGGCGTAGGTCGCGGGCACGTACTCGAGCCCGGTCGCGAGGCCCAGGGCCCCCTGCTGCATGGAGGAATCCACGAGCGCCGCCATCCACGCCAGTTCCGAAGGCGTCGGCCGCCGCGCGGCGAGGCCGAGCACCCGCTTGCGGATCCACGTATGGCCCGAGAAGAGCCCCACGTTCGGCGCCATCCGCACGCGCGCCATGTAGGTGTCCAGCGGAAACGGCTGGTCCTGGCTGTGCTGCGGGGCGAGGATCGTGGTGATCCCCTGCCGGATGAAGTTCTCGGCCAGCGGATGCGAATCGAGCGTGACGAGGTGCGCGTGGTTGTCCCAGAAGCCGGGAGCGACGACCAGGCCACGCACGTCCACCACGGCCGTCGCGCGTCGGCGGTCGAGTGCCGAGCCGATCGCGGCGATCGTGTCCCCCGCGATCGCGACGTCGGCCACCACGCGCTGCGCCCCGGTGCCGTCCACGACGGTGCCGCCGGCGAGGAGGAGGTCGTACGCGGGGGCCGGCCGGCAGGCGCCCGCGACGGCCAGCGTGCACGCGACCGCGACCCCGACCGGCGAGTGGGCGCGCATCACGGCGCAGGCTCGGGGGTCACCCGCAGCCCGGTGAGGCCGCCGGACGGGGCCAACGATGCGGCCACGCGGAACCGCGCCGGGCCGTACCACGCGAAGTACTCGAGTTCGCGGTCGTCGCCGACGTCGCGTCGCGCGAGGAACTCGAGCCGGGTCGGAGGCCCCTTGCCGCGGAGCTGCGCCTCGAGCGCGGCCCGCAGGCGCGGGAAGATCGTCTGCCGGAGGTACGCGAAGTCCGCCGGGGTCAGCGCCCCGGCCGCGCTCTTGACGAGCATCGCGCGCACGGTCGCCGTGGCGGCGGGATCCGGGTCGGGGCGCGGCGTCGTCGCGGGCGGGCTCGGGGCCAGCGACGGCGCCACGCGGCTCGCCACGGCTGCGGCGAGGAAGGCCGGGGCCGTCGTGCGCGCGTTCGCGAGCACGATGATCGCGAGGTCCTCCCCCTCGTACCGCGAGAACTGCGTGACGAACCCCTGCCACGTCCCTCCGTGCTCATGCAGCGGTGCGCCGCCCGCCTCGCCGATGAACCAGCCGAAGCCGTACGGGTGCGTGCGCCCGCTCGCCAGCGTCATCGGCGACAGGATCCGCGCCCAGCTCTCGGGCCGGAGCACGGCGCGGCGCCGCACCACCTCGTTCCAGGCCAGCATGTCGCGCAGCGACAGCAGCATCGAACCGTCGGCGGTCGTGTTCAGGCGCGGCGCCACCCACGCGGCGCGCTCCCATCCGCCGGCGACGGGGAGGTATCCCTGCGCGCGGTGCGGCACGACCTCGCGGTCGGTGATCACCCGGATCGTCGGCATGCCGGCCGGCGCGAAGATGCGCCGACGCAGGAACTCGTGGTACGGCATCCCGGTGACGCGCGTGATGATGATGCCAAGGACGACGTACCCGGTGTTGGAGTAGTTCCAGCGGGTTCCGGGCGCGAACTCCAGCGGCAGCGCCGCCGCCATGCGGAGCAACTCGTCGTCGGTGTAGTCGCGGCGGTAGTCGAAGCCCTCGGCCGTGTAGTCCGGCAGGCCGGCGCCGTGGGTCAGCAGGTGCCGCAGGCGGATCGGCTCCCACGAGGCCGGCGCCTCCGGCAGGTAGCGCCGCACCGAGGCCTCGAGGTCCAGCCGACCGTCCTCGACGAGCGCCATGACGCCGGCGCTCGTGAACTGCTTGCCGAGCGAGCCCGACTGGAAGATGGTCTCGTCGGTGACCGGCGTGCGGTGCTCGAGCTCGGCGACGCCATAGCCGCGCGCGAGCAGCACCTCGCCGCGGCGCACGACCGCGAGCGCGAGGCCGGGCACCCGCAGCCGGTCCATCGTGTGCCGCACCAGCGAATCCACGGCGGCCACGAACGGGGCGTCGGTCCGCCGCAGCGACCACGGGAGCGCCAGCGGCGCCGGCGAGGGCCAGACCCGGTCGAGCGTGCCGCCGCGATACAGCGTTCCGCCCTTCATGACGTAGGCGACGGACCGTGCATGGCGGAGGTCCGCGAGCGGGTCGGCGTCGAGCACGACGAGGTCGGCCACCTTGCCCGGTTCGAGACTGCCGAGCTCGTCGTCGAGGCCGAGCGCGTGCGCCCCTTCGCGCGTGGCGACGCGAAGGACCTCGTGCGGCCGCATCCCGCCGCCCGCGAGAAGCTGCATCTCCCAGTGGGTCGAAAGGCCCTGCACCTCGCCGTGGCCGCCGAGCCCGACATGCCCGCCAGCCCGCAGCACGGCGGCGGCGCCGGCGGCGACGTCGCGGTCGTTGTGGTCCTCCGGCGGGAACCAGAGCAGCCGCGACGACGTCCGCTGGTAGAGCTGTCCCGGGGGAAACCAGCGCTCGACGCGCGGATCTTCGTGCGGCCGCTCCTCCGCGAGGAGGCGGTACACGGGGAGCGCCCCGCCGAAGCTCACCACCAGCGTCGGCGTGTGGACGATCCCCGTGCGGGCGAGGAGCTGCACGACGTCGTCGTGCAGCGGGGCTTCGGGGATCGCGTGCTCGAGCCCGCTGAACCCGTCCATGGCGTGCGTGAGATCTTCCTTGCCGTCGGCGCCACCTTCGGTAGTGGGCATGAGGCCCAGCTCCCGCGCGGCCTGCACCAGCCATTGCCGTTGCTGGCGCGTGCCCGGCTGGTAGGCCTTCACGTACGCCGTGCGGTACTCGTCGCGGTAGCGTGCCAGCACGCGCCGGGCATCGTCGAGCGACCGGATGTCGCTGCTCGCGAAGATGCCCGGTCCCGTCGAGACGACGCGCGGGCCGGCGACGCCGTCCGCTTCGATCATGTCGGCGACCTCGAAGATCTCCGGCGTGACCTGCGGGTCGCGGACGGTGGTGATGCCGAGCGCGAGGTTCGCGAAGGCGTTCGTGGATTCCGGCTGCGGCAGGTCGGCGACGGTGAGCGTCCCCTGCCCGCCGCCCCAGTGCGCGTGCAGGTCGATGAAGCCGGGCACGACGTACTTCCCCGAGACGTCCACGACGCGCCCGTCGCCGGTCTCGGCGTCACGCCCGCGCGGCCCGATGCCGGCGATGCGCCCGTCGCGGACGACGATGTCGGCGTCGCGCACGATCTCGTCGCCGCGCATCGTGATGACGGTGGCGCCGCGCAGGATCAGCTGCCCGCGCGCGGTGGCGCGCGGCAGGACGACGCCGGCGATCGCGCGGAGGGCGTCGGGGACCGCGGCGGGCGGCGCGCTCGCAGGCGGCCCGACGGCCGCCGGCCCGACGGCCGCCGGCCCGAGGCGGCGCGCGGGGCCGCCGTCGGCGGGTACCTCGACCCGCTGCGCGTCGAGCGGCGGACGACCGGGGGGCGCGCCCAGCGCCGAGGCGAGCGGCGCCGTGGTTGCGACGAGGTGACGTCCGTCGGGATTCCACTCCGGCGCGTTCCAGTAGGCGGGATCCGCCGAGAGCCGCACCGCCGGCGCCGTCCCGTCTGCGCGCGCCTTCCACAGCGCGCCGCCCGACTCGTCCCATGTCACGAAGGCGACCCAACGCCCGTCCGGCGACCACGCGGGGGCGAACTCGCGCGCGCGCGGCGTGGCGGTGAGCCGCCGCGTGAGCCCGCCGCCCGCCGGCCGGATCCAGATGCGGCCGAGCGACGCGAAGGCGACGCGTCCGTCCGGCGCGATGGCGAGCCGCGGGGCGATGCGCGCGCGCACGGCGCCGGTCTCGAGGCGCTGCGGGGTGCGCAGCGTCGGCATGATCTCGAGCGCGACGTCCGCCGTGAAGGGAACCACGATGTCGCTGCCATCGCGCAGCCCCAGGCGGTGGATGTGCCCGCCCCAGGCCGCGTAGAGCCACCGGCCGTCGGGCGACACGGCCGCGTTGGGCAGCAGGTCGCGCGACGCGCGCGACTCGAGCTGGTGGCGGTCCACCGGATAGGCGAGCCACCGTTCCGCCCCCGTCGCGAGATCGCGCGCCTTCAGGCCCGTGCGCCCGTCGCGTACCGTGCCGTACACGAGCGTGGTGCCGTCGGGGGTGAGCAGCGGCTTCATCGCCGGCGTTCCCTCGACGACCACCGGCGTCGCGGGGCCCCCCCGCTCGGGAAGGCGCTGCAGGACGCTCGACGGTCCGTTGCGGCTGCCGTACGGGCGCGGGGTGACCGAGGCGAACCACAGTCCACCGTCCGGCGAGGCGACGGCCCCGTACGCGCCGGGCGCGGGGGAGGAGACGGTCGGCTGGGCCGGTCCGTTGGCGTTCTCCACCAGCCGCGTGCCCTCGCCGGTGGCGACGTCGAAGCGCCAGAGCTCCGCCGTCCGCGTCGTCCAGGGCGTCGTGACCGTCACGATGACGGCGCCCCCGTCGGCCGACCAGGCGGGGGAGAGCATGCCGACGCGCGGCAGGCGCGTGAGGGGCCGGGGGTGCGAGCCATCCGCCCCGGCGATCCAGACGTTGTCGGATCCCGTGGCGTCGCTGATGTACGCGAGGTGCGCGCCGTCGGGCGACAGGCGCGGCTGCGACTCGAAGGCACGGCCCGTCAGCAGGGGGCGCGCCCGCCCGCCTTCGACGGGCAGGGTGTAGAGGTCGCCGAGCAGCTCGAGGACGAGCGTGCGCCCGTCGCGGCTGATGTCGAGCGACATCCACGTGCCCTCGCTCGTGGTGAAGGCGATCGTCCGGGAGGGCGGTGCCGGGAGCTGCGCCGGGGGCTGCGCCGGGAGCGGTGAGACCGGAGGGACCGCGGGGGAGACGGCGATGGCGACGGCGAGGGCGACGGCGAGGGCGACGGCGAGGCGATGGGGCATGGACGGGAAGGCGAAGCGGAGCCCCGCCGGATGTTGGTCAGGCCGCCGGACGGATCGCGTACGGCCGTCGGTGCAGGACGCGCTGTCGGTCTCCCGCTCGGCAAGCGTAGATCGCGGCGTGCAGCGCGCGCCGGGCCACGGGGGCGGCTCGCCTGCCGGGCAATGGGTCGGGCGAACGGCGCATTTGCATAACACCGGTTACGCTACCGCACGGCGCTCGGCTTGTCCATGACGCGGCTCGGTGCGGCCTGCAACACCCGGGTGCTTCGGAGCAACTTCCGCGGATGCTGCACACCCGCCCGCTCCGCGTCGCGGTCTCCCTGCTGGCCGGTGCCGCCCTGCGCGCCGCCGGCGGGCAGGCGCCGCCACCCGCGTCGCCGCCACCCGCGTCGCCGTCACCCGCCGCCGCGGCGGAGGTCCGGCAGTTCGTGACGTTCCGCTTCGTCCCCGGCCGCAGCGGCGATGCCCTCGCCATCTACCGCGATTCGCTCCTCCCGGTCTATCGCGACCTCGAGCCGCTGCGGCGCTTCCGGCTCTACCGCGAGGCGGAGAGTCCGGTCCCGCTCGACGTGATCGTCGAGAGCACGTACGCCGGCATGGCGGGCATGGACGCGGGCAACTCCGCGCTGCGACGGCCGCACCGGTCGGGGGTGAGCGCATTCCGGCTGTACGGCGTGCTGTCCGCCATGACGCTCGCCCACACCGACGAGTTCGTGGCGATGCGGTCGCGGCGGGCAGCCCCGGCGACGGCCTCGCTGACGGTCTTCGAGTCCGTGCGGCTGGTGCCGGGGGCGACCGCACGCTACGAGACGCTGCTGCGCGAGGTGGTCGAACCGTGGGAAGCCGCGCACGCCCCGGCGCGGCACGTGGAGAGCGGTCGCTACCTCGTCGCCGACGGGTGGGACTACCTGCGCATCCACACCGTGTCGTCGCTGGCCGAAATCGAGGCGTGGCGCGAGGCGGAGCGCACCGCGCCGTTCGCCGCAGCGCTCGGTGCGCTGGTCGCGGCGCGGCGGGTGATCGTCGTGCGCCGCGACGCTGCCTTCGACGTGCGCTGACGCCCGCGTCAGCGCCGCACGTACTCCGGGCGGTCGTACCAGTCTTCGGCGTGCATCGTGGCCCCGACCACCGCGCCGCCGGTCGTGCCGAGCAGCGCCCCCCAGCCGAGGACCGCGCGCCAGCGCGACCGCCGCGTGCCGGGAACGGGTTCCTCCCACCGCACCACGTCCGGGCGGGGAAGGGCGATCGGCCCGTCGCCGCGGTCCACCCATACCGTGCCACGGCTCCAGCGATCGAAGCGTCCCGGCACCTTTCCACCGGTTCGCAACGTCAGGCGGACGGCGCGTCCTGCGTCCGGTCCCGCATCCTGCGGCCGCACCGGGGCCGTCAGGGCCAGCAGCGCCACGGCGACGCCGAGCACAGCCTGCGGCATGCGCATGAATCCTCCGTTCGACACCCACCGCACGTTCGCGCATCCGGACGTCGCCGGCATAGGGGGTAGGCCACCCGGCTGTGGGGGGATTGCCGGCAGGCGGCGAGCCGGCCGCGTGCGGCGGAGGGCCTGGACGCCGTCTCGCCTGCTGATCTGTGCGCGCCGTCACGTTGACCGGCCGCGACGATGGCAGCAACGTTCTGGCATGCATCCTCTCTCCGCTCCCCGAGCCGTCCGGCGCGCGGCGGCTCTTGTCGTCGCGCTGTGCATCGGCTGCATTGCCACGGATCGCACCGGTCCGGTGCAGCCGGTCCGGGCGACGATCGGCATCGCGCGCGGCCCGGACGTCGCGATCGAGGGAGCGCTCGTGGCGGGCCCCGTGGTGGTCACGGCCGTCCGCGTCGTCCTGACCGGGCAGGGCGGGGGCGTCGCGAAGGACACGCTCGTGGTGTTCCCGGACACGGCGACCACGCTGGTCGTCGAACTGCTGCTGCCGGCCTCGGGCGAGGCGCGGACGTTCGCGGCCTTGGCGCAGTTCCGGAACGGGGGCGATGTCCTGCTCGAGAGCACGGGGTCGGTCACGGCACGGCCGTTCGGCGAGCAGTCGGAGCCCGTGGTGCTCTCGGCCCCGGTGCCGCCGGCGGGTCGGCTGCTGCCGGACGCGATCACGGTGCAGCCGCGGGACACGACGCTCTTCCAGGGGGACTCGCTGCTGTTGCGGGTCGCGGGGACGCGGGCAGGGACGCCGCTCGCGAGCTTCGTACACGTGCAGAGCCCGGCCGACACCGGGGTACGGGTCGGCCCGCAGTCGGGGTACGTGCGCGCCCCCGCGCGACGCGGCGGCGCCTTCGTGCGGGTGCGGGTGCCGGGAACGTCGCTGGTGGATTCGGTGCTGGTGCGGTACCAGCCGCGGCCGAGCGGCGTGCTGGTCGTCAGTGGCAACAATCAGAGCGCGCCCGTCGCGACGGCGTTGCCGCAGCCGCTGGTGGCGCGGGTGGTGGGGCCGGACGGGCTGGGGGTGCGGGACGTCAAGGTGACCTTCGCGGCGCCGCCGGTGACCGGGGCGGCGGTGGGGGCGACATTCGTGACGACCGACACGACCGGGGTGGCGCAGACGACGGCGACGTTGGGGCAGGTGGCGCAGGGGCAGTCGTTCAGCGCGACGGTGCCCGGCGTGTCGCCGACGACGTTCGCGGCGACGGCGACGCCCGGGGCGCCGAGCGCACTGGTGGCGGTCGTGGGGGCGGCGCAGGATGGGCAGCCCGGGGCGGTGCTGCCGGACTCGCTGGTGGTGCGGTTGCTGGACGCGTTCGACAACGGAGTGCCGGGGCGGACGGTGACGTTCGAGCCGACGGGGGGGACGCTGACGCGGCTGACGGCGACGACGGACGCGCAGGGGCGGGCGAGCGCGGGGCAGTGGACGCTGCCGGGCACGTTCGGCGGGCAGGCCGTGACGGCGACGGTCACGGGCGTCGCGCCGGCGACGTTCCAGGCGACGACGGGAGCGGGGGTGCCGACGTTCCTGACGCTGGCAGGGGTCGGGGGGGCGACGGACACGATCGAGGCGCAGCGCGCGGGGCTGACCGCGACGTTGCGGGACGGGATGAGCCAGCCGGTGGCGGGGCGGGTGCTGCGGCTGCGGCCGAAGAATGCGCAGAACGGGACGATCGTGCTGGGCGACTCGACGGGGACGACGAGCGCAGCGGGGAGCGTGACGTTCGCGGGGCGGTGGCAGTTGGGGACGACGCCGGGGGCGGATACGCTGTACCTGCTGGTGGACGGGGCGCCGACGGTGCGGGACTCGGCGATCGTCGCCGTAACGGCGGGGCAGCCCAGCACGCTGGCGCGCGTGGCGGGGGACGGGCAGTCCGGGCCGGCGGGAGCGCCGTTGCCGACGGCGCTCGTGGTGGGGCTGTCGGACCGGCGCGGAAACGCACTGGCGGGGCAGGTGGTCACGTTCACGGCGTCGGGGGGCGGGGCGGTGCAGGTCGGGAGCGCGACGACCGATGCGGCCGGGGCGGCGTCGGCGGGGACGTGGACGCTCGGGACCAGCGGGGCGCAGTCGGTGACGGCGAACGTGAGCGGCGGGCCGAACACGACGTTCACGGCGACCATCGCCGGCGGCGGCGGCGGGCCGATGACGTGGAGCGAGCTGGAGAATGATCGCCCCCTGCATGGCGTCGCCTGTGCCGGGCCGACCACCTGCTTCGCCGTCGGCAATGCCGTTGCCGGTGTGCTGCGCTGGACCGGTTCGGACTGGACTACGGAATCGATCGGACCACCCGAGGTCTTCTTTGGGATCGCGTGCGCCGCCGCGACGGACTGCGTGGTGGTGGGCGAGAACGGCGCAATCCGCCGCTGGAACGGGACGTCGTGGGCCCCGCAGGCGAGCGGGACGGGGGAGACGCTCCAGTCCGTCGCGTGCCCGACGACGACCGATTGCGTCGCCGTCGGAGAGAACGGGACGATCCGCCGCTGGAACGGATCGGCCTGGGTGGCGCAGTCGAGCGGGACAACGGCATTGCTCTACGGCGTCACGTGCGTCTCGGTGAGCGACTGTGCGGCCGTGGGCGATTCCGGCACCATCCGCCGCTGGAACGGTTCGACGTGGAACGCGCAGACGAGCGGCACCTCCGCGACCTTGAGCGGCGTCGCGTGCACGGCCGCCACCGACTGCGTGGCGGTGGGGTCGGGAGGCACGATTCGCCGCTGGAACGGCTCGGCATGGGCGACGCAGACGAGCGGCACGACCTCGTGGCTCGATGGCGTTGCCTGCGCGAGCGCCTCCGACTGCATGGCCGTGGGAGGCGTCGGTACGGTCCGCCGCTGGACCGGCTCGTCGTGGGTCACCCTGACGAGTGGCACGACGAACTACCTCTCCGACGTCGCATGCGTGAGTGCGACCAACTGCGTGGCGGTGGGGTTCGGCAGCACGATCCGCCGCTGGAACGGCTCGGCGTGGAACGCCCAGGTGAGCCGTGTCGCGCTGCTCGAGGCGGATTGTCCCTCGGCCTCGAGCTGCGTGGTCGTGGGGTTGCAGGGTGCCGTCCGTCGGTGGAACGGCAGCAGCTGGCAGGGGGAATCCAGTGGCACGTCGGCGACCCTCGTTGACGTCTCCTGTCCCACGGCCACCGACTGCGTGGCCGTGGGATTCGGCGGTGTGATCGTCCGCTGGAACGGCACCACGTGGGCACCGCAGTCGAGCGGGACCACCGACAACCTGCTGGGGGTTGCGTGCCCGGGACCCAACGACTGCGTGGCGACGGGGCAGTTCTCCGGGCAGATTCGCCGATGGAACGGCGCCACATGGCTTGCGCAGGCGGCCGGGACCACGTTGCCGCTGGATGGGGTGGCCTGCGCGTCGATCTCCGATTGCGTCGCTGTCGGAGACAACGGCACCGTGGTGCGTTGGACCGGCTCGGCATGGTTGGCGCAGCCGAGCGGGACGTTCAACAAGTTGTTCAGCGTCTCGTGCGTGAGTTCGTCCTATTGTGTCGCGGTGGGCACCAGCGGCACGATCATCCGCTGGGACGGCTTCGCATGGGGACCACAGGTGAGCGGGACGTTCGTGACACTCCTCGGGGTGTCGTGCCGTTCCACGAGCGATTGCGTCGCGACGGGAGAGAACGGCGTGATCCGGCGCTGGGACGGGACGTCGTGGGTAGGGGAGTTCACCGGAACGACGGTGAACTTCCTCGGTGCGCAGTTCGTGAACCCGAGCCGCGCGATCGTGTTCGGCGACGGAGGGTGGATTCTCGGCGGCGTGCGCTGACGGGGGGCGGGAGCGTCCCGCCCCAACGCCCCCGCCCGCCCGCGCGTACGATGGGCATGAAGCTCACCGTCTCCACCCGCGTCGCTGCCCCGCTGGTCGAGGTTTGGCGCGCCTACACGACGCCCGCCGACATCATGGCGTGGAACGCGGCCTCCCCCGACTGGCACACGACCGCCTCCACGGTGGACCTGCGCCCCGGGGGGACGTTCTCGTCACGCATGGAGGCCAGGGACGGCTCCGTCGGCTTCGACTTCTCCGGCGTTTACACGCGCATCGAGCCGCACCGGGTGATCGAGTACACCTTCGGGGACCGCGCGGGGCTCGTGGAGTTCCTCGAGGAGGACGGCGGCGTATCGGTGACGGTGACGTTCGACGCCGAGTCGGTGCATCCCGCGGAACAGCAGCGCGACGGCTGGCAGGCGATCCTCGAGAACTTCCGGCGGCACGTCGAGGCAGAGGGGCGACGGTAGCGCTGGCGGCGGCCGAGGCGACGTCGCCTCACCCTGTCGTACCGCGAAGGCTCGGCCCCGTCTCACCGCGGGAGGGCGCGTCAGGCGCGATCGTCGCCGCGAGGGAGCACATCGCGTCCACGTGGCGGCTTTCCCCACGGCCTGCTGACCGAAGACGACGCACGGAGCCCGACCTGGCGACTCGACGTCGTCCACGGCTATCTCGAGCGGGGCATACCCTTGTTCGCGCCGCGGATGCCGCGTGAGACGATCGAGTAGGCGGTGCGGACGTTCCGATCCACGCCGGCGGAATCCCATGGCATGGCCTCGCGGTCGGCCCGGCAGCGAACGAGATTCGAAGATGCCCGCGACTGACGCGCCACCGAGCGCGACGCCTCACCTGCAGGCCGTGCGCGCCACGTGGCCGCGTCTCGTGCTCGCGCTCCTTGGCTGTGCCGGCACGGCCCGCGACACGCCGACCGCCCCGACGCCCCCGACACCGCCGCCGTCCGTCGTGCGACAGGTCGTCCCGTCGGTCACCGACGCGGCGATCGACGTCGCGAACGACCCGCACGTCGCGATCAACCCCAGTCCGTCGGGTGCGGCCCGCGGCAAGCTGTTCGTCTTCCTCCCCGGGACGGGGGCGGTGCCCACGATGCAGCAGCTCGTCCTCGCGACGATGGCGGGGCGCGGCTACCACGCGGTCGGGCTCACGTACCCGAACTCGACGGCGGTCGGCGTCCTCTGCGGCGACGACACCGACGCGGAGTGCTTCTGGGACGTTCGCCGAGAGGTCATCACAGGGACCAACACGAGTCCGCGGCTGGTGGTGACGCCGGCCAACGCGATCGTGAACCGGCTCGCCAGGCTGCTGCAGCACCTGCACGCGACATACCCGACGGAAGGGTGGGGGCAGTTCCTCGCGGCGGGGAACCCGGACTGGTCGCGCGTCACGCTCGCCGGCCATTCGCAGGGGGGCGGCCATGTCGGCGTGCTGGCGAAGCTCGTCGTGCTCGACCGCGCGGTCTATTTCTCGTCGCCCGCGGATTGGCGGCAGGTCGCGAACGTCCCCGCAACGTGGCTCGCCCGCCCGAACGTGACGCCGGCGAGCCGCCAGTATGCGTTCATCCATGAGCAGGACCAGCTCGTCCCCGAGGCGCAGGCCCGCGCGAACTGGGTCGCGCTCGGGCTCGACGTCTTCGGCGCCGTCACGAACGTGGATGCCGCCTCGGCGCCGTACGGCGGGTCGCACCGGCTGACGACACGGGCGACCCCCGCGCTGGCAGCTGCGTTCCACGGCGCGACGGTGGTGGACGCGGCGACGCCACGGGCGACATCGGGGGCGCCGCTCTTCGAGGGGGTCTGGGGCTACCTGGCGATCCCGTAGGCAGCGGGGGCTGTGCCCCGACTGCCGGCATCAGTCGCCCGGCTGGACGTCACTCCGCCTGCCGCCTCTGCCGATCCGTCAGCACGCCGCGCTCGCCGTCGCCGCGCCGGCGACCCGAACCCCACAGGACGCATCCGGGACGCCGCGCGTACGCTTGTGAGTGGCCGCACCCTAGTCCTTGACCTCCCGCGTGTTGTCCCCCGGGTTGCGGTCGATCAGCAGCGTGTAGGGGTCGATTCCCGCCCGCGCAGGCGCCTTCGACAATACGAACACGTGGCGGCTCGTCCCCGAGGACACCTTTACCCGCCGGATCGCGAGCGGGGCGCCGAGTCGCGCACCCGGGGCCGGGGTGTCGAAGACCCCGACGTCCACGTAGTCGGCCATCGGCACCGTCGTCTCGTTCCCGAGCGAGTCGGCGCGCAGCTTCTGCGCCGACGCCACGACCGTCACCTCGTACTGCCCGTCCGGCCGTTTGCGGCTGGTCACGCTGTCCGCCCGCACGTCCCACAGCGTGATCGTGTCGAAGTAGTCGGTCAACGCGTACCGCAGCGAATCCGGCGTCGCCGCCGTCAGGTGCCGCATCAGGTCGAACGTCGTCGCGTACGGCGGGCCGGAGAAGCGCCCCTCGTCGAGGAACGCGCGGATCGCGCCGTGCAGCGCGGCCTCGCCGATCAGCTCGCGGAGGGCGAAGAACGCGAGCGACCCCTTCTGGTACCAGACGTAGCTCTCGCGATCGACCCGCGTCAGCGGCCGCTCGCCCCGGGTCTCCCGCGCGCGCCCGCGCAGGTAGCCGTCGAGCTCGGCCCGGAGGAACTTCTGCGTGAACGGCAGCCCGTGCTTGCGCGCCGTGACGACGAGGGCCGCGTACTCCGACAGCGCCTCCGACAGCGTCTGCGCCCCCTCGACCTCGGCGGGCATCCGCTGGTACGGGAACCACTGGTGCGCGATCTCGTGCGCCGTGACGAAGTACGGCAGGTCGGTGTCCTCGACGTCGGTGCTGTCCACGCGCGCGACGAAGCCGATGCCCTCGGAGTACGGCACCGTGTTGGGGAAGGACTGCGCGAACCCCTGGTAGCGCGGGAACTCGATGATGCGCAACTGGCGGTGCTGGTACGGCCCGAACTCGCGGCTGTACATCGCCAGCGACGCCTGCGATGCCTCGATCATGCGCGCGACGTTGAAGCGGTGCGCGGGGTGGTGGTACACCTCGATGGGGACGCCCTCCCAGGTGCCGCGCGTGACCGTCCACTGTGCGGAAAGCACCGCGAAGAAGTTCGGGATCGGCGCGTCCATCACGTACCGGAAGTGCCGGCGTCCCCCCTCGGTCCATTCCCGCTGGAGGTAGCCCGGCGCCATCGCGATCTGGTCGGGATCGGTGCTGACGGTGGCGTCGAAGGCCACGTAGTCCGCGTCCGCGATGAAGAACTGGCGCTGCAGGGCAAGGGTGTCCGTCCGGGGCAACGCGCGCCGCGCCGGCTGGAGCTCGTGCGTCCGCCGCAGCTCGTCGCTGTCGAGCTCGATCTCCCGGTTGTAGCCGAGCGAGGGGAACCGCTCCCGATTGAGGAAGCTGCCGTTGCGCACGAGGGCCCGATCGGGCTCGCCGTTCGGGATCCCGCGGGCAGCGAGCCGCTGGACCACGTGCAGGCGCATCGTGTCGCCGGGCGCGAGGGGCCGGGCCAGCCGCAGCAGGCGCACCCCGAACGTCGTGTCGGCGGCGAGCAGGGTGGCCTCGCGGTCGAAGGCGAGCGTGTCGAGCGTCGCCGCGAGCCCGGCATCGTCCGTCGTCACGTTCACGATCACGCTGTCGATCGCGCGTGCCGATCGGTTGACCATCGTGTAGCGCGTCGAGAGCCGCGCCGTCCGCCGGGACGGGACGAGATCCACGTCGAGGCTCGTCGCGACCACCTTCGGCAGGGGGAGCGTCTCGAGCGGGCGCCACCGGCGCTCGTAGGCGGCCTGCATCTTCTCGCGCGTCTTCCGGGGCGCGTAGGAGTTCAGGATGTTCGCGTTGTAGAAGAACGTCCCGCCGAAGGCCGCCATCCCGGCGACGCCACCCGCCGCCGCCAGACGGGCGCGGCCGGAGAAGCGCGTCGCGAGCCGTGCGCGCCACGGGGCGGCGGCGGTGCCGCGCGGCCACGCCACGTAGGCCGCCACCAGCAGGAGCACCGCGAGCGAGAAGGACCAGCCGTGCAGCAGCACGAACCCCGGCAGGGCGTCGCCGGTCCCGTTGAGGTCGGTCCACGTGAGGGCCGGCGATGCCCCGACCTGCAGCAGCCGGTGCGTGTAACCGAGGTTCAGCATCGCCAGGTTGCCGACGAAGACGAGGATGACGACCACGTGCCCGATCGGCTTCCGCGGGACGAGCGCCTGCGCGAGGAAGGCGAGCGCGGTCATCACGATCCAGCCGGGGAAGTCGTACGGGTACGTGTGGAGCAGGTACACCGGGACGTCCACGACCGGGAAGCCCTTGAGGAAGGGCACCATCATCCCGGCGAGCATCACGGCGGTGGTGTAGGTGAGCAGGACCGCGAGCATCGCCGCGTACTTGCCCAGCAGGAGCGCGGCCGTGGGGACGGGCGCCGCGTCCACGACCTGGTCGGCGCGGAGCTGGCGCTCGCGCCACACCAGTTCGCCCGCGTAGAACGTGAGGAGCACGATCATGAACAGCGCGTTGCCGCCGACGACGGTCTCCGCGAGGAGCCAGCTCATCGGCCAGCTGCGATTGATCCCCGTCTGGTCGGCGAACCACGCATTCATCGTCGTGTTGATCATGCCGATGGCGGCGATCGCGAGGAACGGAACCGAGCGCACCATCGCCGTCGCCTGGAAGCGCGCGACGTTCCACCACGCGGCCGCGAACGCCGGGGGTCGGCGCGTCGCGGCGGGCTGCGGCGCGTCGGCGGCGACCGCCGCGGGGACCGGCACCGCCACCGGTGTCGCCGGCGCCGGTGCCGGCGCCGCGGCCGAGGCCGCGGCGCGGCGGCTGCGGCGGCGGCCGACCGAGGCGCCGACCTCGAGCCGCGTGAACCGGAAGGCGGCGGCGAGCAGGACGGCACCCACGCCGGCCCACAGGGCGCGATTCGCCATCAGGAAGCCGTCGAGGGGGAGGAGCCGAGCGTTGCGCTCGGCCGGCGTCCAGTAGCGGGTCTCGAGCGTGATCGAGCGGATCCCGAACGGGTCGATGAGGTTCGCGAGCTGGTCGTAATCGAGCGTCCGGATGAGGTTGGCCGCGACCGCGAAGCCGACCAGCAGGAGGATGCCCGTGACGTACACGGCGAACGCGCTTCGGGTGAGCGTCCCGGTCGTGAAGATGAGCGCACTGAGGAAGAAGACCCCCGGCACACCGATGACGAGGAACGGGTGGAGGTAGTGCGCGAGGCGGATCGCCTGCAGGGTCTCGGCGTTGACCCAGGGCATGACCGTGCCGATCAGCGCCCCCACCGGCAGCGCCGAGAACACCAGCAGCATCGCGAGGAAGGCGGCGAGGTACTTCGCGCCGAGGTAGCCCCGCCGGGTGAGCCGCGTCGTGAAGAGCAGCTCGTGCACCCCGACGTCCACGTCGCGGAGCACCGTCGTGCCCACGAGGGCGCTGGTGATGATCTGGCCGACCGCCAGCACGATCGCGTAGAGCTGCGCGAGCGCGAAGGGGCTGTTCCGCTTGACCTTCCCGAGCGACTCCCCGATGAGGATCGCGTCGGTGCTGACCGCGAAGAAGGCGAGCAGGAACATGATCGCCACGTAGAGCCACGTGACGGGGCGCCGGAAATGGCTCCGGAGCTCGAAGGCGAACAGGTGGCGGAACATCAGGCCTCCACCGGGACGCGGCCGCCGCCGGCGGCGGCGAGACGGTGGAAGTACACGTCCTCGAGCACCGGTTCGACGGCCTCGAAGCCGTCGCCCGGGGCGGACTCGGCATAGACGTGCAGCACGGTGCTGCCGGCGGCGAGCCGCGCGGAGATGACCTCGTACCTCGCCTTGTAGTCCTCCGCCTGCGAGCGCGGCACGGTGCGCCGCCAGATGCGGCCGCGGACCTCGTCGAGGATGCGCTGGGGGGCGCCTTGCACGATGACGGTCCCCTGATTGATGATCGCCATCTGCGAGCAGAGCTCGCGTACGTCCTCGACGATGTGCGTGGAGAGGATCACCACGACCTCCTCGCTGACGTCCGCGAGCAGGTTCAGGAAACGGTTGCGCTCGGTCGGGTCGAGGCCGGCGGTGGGCTCGTCCACGATCAGGAGCCGCGGGCTCCCGGCGAGTGCGATGGCGATCCCGAGCCGCTGCTTCATGCCGCCGGAGAAGCCGCCCACGCTCTTGCCGCGCACCGCATGCAGGTTCACCTGGTGCAGCAGGCGGTCAACGAGCGCCTTCCGCTCGCTGCGGTCGGCCACCCCCTTGAGCGATGCGAAGTGGTCGAGCACCGCTTCGGCCGGCATGTTCGGGTAGAGCCCGAACTCCTGCGGCAGGTAGCCGAGTTGGGCGCGGAGCCGGTCGGGTTCGCGCAGGACGTCGATGTCGTGGAAGTGGATGCTCCCGGCGTCGGGGGGCTGCAGGGTGGCGATCGTCCGCATGAGCGACGACTTGCCGGCGCCGTTGGGCCCGAGGAGTCCGAACATCCCCGGGGCGATCGTGAGCGAGATATCGCGGATCGCGTGAACGCCGTTGGGATAGGTCTTGGAGAGTCCTTCGATGCGGAGCGACATGGGCCGGTGGGAAGGGGGAGGGACGCCGGGACGATGCCAGCGTACGGGCGGTCCTCCACCCCGGTTTCAGCCGTCGCGTCAGTCGATCTGCCGCTCCCCCGACCCGATCGCACGATACGTGATCGCCCCCGCCACGCAGAGGGCCGCCGTCACCAGGAACGGCGCGTCGTAGGACCCCGTGCGCTGCACGAGGAACCCGGTGACGGCGACCCCGATGATCCCGGGCAGCGTGCCGGCGGTGTTCGTGATCCCCCAGATCACGTCGGCGTACTTCGGCGCGATGTCGAAGGCGTTGGGCCCGAAGCCGGCGATGCACAGGGCGAGTGCGCTGGTCGTGCCGCACGTCAGCAGCAGGGCGATGCCCGGCGTGGTGGCGAACGGCAGCAGCAGCAGGAAGCCGGCACCGCCGAGGAACGCCGCGGTCAGCAGGGCCTTCCGGACGGCGGTCGCGCTTCGCCCCGCGCGCAGGGCGCGATCGGCCACCACGCCCCCCGCGTTCGCCACCAGAAAGCTCACGAGCCATGGCGCCGCCGAGAGCCACCCGGCGCTGCTCAGCGACACGCCGAACGTGGACTTGAAGTAGCTCGGCAGCCACGCGAGCAGCAGGTACAGCGCCCAGTTGTGCGCGAAGTGGCTCGCGACGATCGCCCAGACCGCCGGCGTCGAGCAGATCCGTCGCCACGGCACGTCGTTCGGCCCGGTCGCCTCCTCGACGACGCCTCGCCCCTCGGGCACCAGCACGAACCAGGCAACCGCCCACACGATCCCGAGCGCGCCGAACGCGTAGAAGCTCGTCGGCCAGCCCCACGTGCGGACGATCCACGCCGTCAGGGGCAGGGCGATCACCGTGCCCACCGACAGGCCGCTGGAGAACAGCGCGACGGCCCGCGAGCGCTGCGCGGCCGGCACCCAACGCCCGATCATGTTGATCGAGCCGGGGAAGACGGCGGCCTCGCCGAGCCCGAGCGCGATCCGCGCGGCGATGAGCAGCCCGAACGACGCCGCCGCCGCGGGCGGGGTGAGCGCCGTGAAGGCCGACCACCACAGCACCGCCGCCCCCAGCACGATGCGACCGCCGAAGCGGTTGGCGAGCGTGCCCGCCACCACCTGCAGCAGGACGTACCCGACGAAGAACGACGAGAGGACGATGCCCTTGGTCGCCTCGTCCCAGCCGAGGTCCTCCTGCATGGCGATGGCCGCGACCGAGATGTTGGTCCGGTCGAGGTACGAGATGAGCACGGCCGCGAAGCACAGCAGCACGACGGGGCCGGCGCGCGACGGTGCGGCAGAGGCGGCATCGGAAGGAGCGGACGAGGCGGACACGCGGCGTGGGCTCGGATGGGGCGGCGATGGGCGGGGCGGCTCAGACCTTCAGGTAGCTCCATTCCTTCGTGAACGGGATGCGGCTCATCAGCACCGCGCGGTCCTTGAGAACCACCAGCCGGTCGCTCGGGTTGATGCCGATCCCGTGGCGTTCGTCGTAGAGCCCCGGCTCCACGGAGAAGGTCATCCCCTCCTCGATCACCGAATGGTCGCCGAGGGCGAGGAACGGCGGCTGGTGCCCGACGAAGTTCTGCCCCTGCCCGTGGCCGGGGCGGTGGTAGATGTACTCCTGCATCCCCTGCCTGATCTGGTACGCGTGGACCTTCCGCGCGACGTCCGAGCAGGTGACCCCGGGCTTCACCTCCTCGACGATCATCTGCACCGTGTCGGCGACGACCTGCCACATGCGGTCGTGTGCGGGCGTGGACGGCAGGAGGACGTAGTTGCGGTAGCCCTCGCCGCCGTAGCCCCCCAGCAGGATGTCGCAGTTCACGTACACGGGCTGCCCGCGGCGGATCGGGGCGTGGAAGAACTGGTTGGGATGCGGGTAGGCGGTCGCGACGCCCGTGCGCACGTAGTGGCCCGTGACCTCCATGCCCACCGCGCTGTGCGGGCGGCCGTCGCGCTTCACGTCGCGCATCATGAGGTTGATGCCGAACTGCGAAAGCGCCTGGCCCACCTGGTAGTCCGTGGTGCGGGGGCCGTGCTCGAGCAGGTAGTCGCGGGCGAAGGCGTGCACGCGGTCGAAGTACCGGTAGGCCCGCTGGGTCAGCGCGATCTCCTCCGGGGTCTTGATGACCTGCATCCGCAGGCACAGGTCGCTCACATCCGCTGCCGTCGCCCCGGGGAGGATGCGGTCGAAGGTGCGCTGGGCCGACGGCACCAGTTCGCGGTCGAGGCCGATCACCTTGCCGCCGAGCCCGCGGTCGGCGAGGTGCTGCAGCACCCACGCCCAGAGGTCCACGCGCGGCGTGCGTCCCGCCGGCAGCTCCCCGCGGTTCGGGAAGGCCCCCTCGGCGTGCGGGTAGCAGAAATAGTAGGTGTTCTCCGTGCACCACCACGACGTGATGAGGTCCCGGTCGATCGCCGGGGAGAACCAGTACACCGTGTCCGCCTCGTTCGTGGGGAGCAGCGCCCACGTCGTGCGCTCGCCGCTGCCGCGGAAGCACCCGGTGAAGTACACGAGGTTCACGTCGCTCTGCAGCAGGATCGCGTCCACCCCGCGGGCGCGGGCCTGCTCGCGCAGCCGTCGCGACTGCGCCCGGTACCACGCGAGAGGGAGGCGGTCCGTCCCCACCGGTGCGGGTGCGGGATGGTGCGGGTTCTCGACGAGCAGGCGGTCCGAATCGCCCGGACGGCCGGCGAGGCCACGCTCGGCAGCGAGCGATTCGGCGGCGAGCGCTTCGGCAGCGACGGACGAGGCGGCGAGCCCCATCCCCATCTGGCGGACGAACGTGCGGCGTGACGGCATGAGGGTCGGGTGGAGGGTGCCGGAAGGTGCGCCCCCGCTGCGCAATCCGCCAACGCCGGCACGGCCGCGTCGTGCCGGCCCCCGCGGCTCAGGAGTGGAAGACCTTCCCCGGGTTCATGATCCCGAGCGGGTCGAGGGCCCGCTTCACGGCCCGCATCACGTCCACGCCCTCGCCGTGCTCGGCCTCGAGGAACCGCATCTTGCCCGTGCCGATGCCGTGTTCGCCGCTGCAGGTGCCGTCCATGGCGAGCGCCCGCGCCACGAGCCGTTCGTGCAGCCGCTCGGCCTCCGCCACCTCGCGCGGGTCGTCGCGGCGCACGAGGAAGCACAGGTGAAAGTTGCCGTCGCCGACGTGCCCCACGATCGGGGCGGTGAGGAAGCTCGCCTGCAGATCCCGCTTCGTCTCGAGGATGCAGTCCGCCAGTCGCGAGATCGGGACGCACACGTCGGTGGCCCACAGCCCGCAGCCGGGTCGCAGCGCCTTGTTCGCGTACGCGACGTCGTGGCGCGCCGCCCACAGCCGCTGGCGGGCCTCGTGTCCCTCGGCCCACGCGAAGGATCCGCCGCCGTGCTCGGCGGCGATCTGCTGCACCAGCTCGGCGTCCTCGCGCACCCCCGTCGCCGAGCCGTGGAACTCGAGGAACAGCGTGTCGCGCACGGGGTGGGCCAGCCCCGAGAAGCGGTTCACCGCGTCCACCTGCACGTCGTCGAGCAGCTCGACGCGGGCCACGGGCACGCCCAGCTGGATCGTCTGGATCACCGTGTTGACCGCCCCCGCCAGCGTGTCGAACGAGCAGACGGCGGCGGCGACCGCCTCGGGGACCCCCGCCAGCCGCAGGGTGACCTCGGTGATGATCCCCAGCGTCCCCTCGCTGCCGACGAACAGGCGCGTGAGGTCGTAGCCCGCGGCGGACTTCCGCGCGCGGCGCGACGTGCGGACGATGCGCCCGTCAGCGAGGACGACCGTGAGCCCGAGCACGTTCTCGCGCATCGTCCCGTAGCGGACGGCGGTCGTCCCGGACGCGCGCGTCGCCGCCATCCCGCCGAGCGAGGCGTCGGCACCCGGGTCCACGGGGAAGAACAGCCCGAGGTCGCGCACGTGGGCGTTCAGCTGGTCGCGCGTCACGCGCGCCTGCACGGTCGCGTCGAGGTCCGCCGCACTCACGCGCAGGATGCGGTCGAGATGCTGAAGGTCCACCACGACCCCGCCCCGTTCGGGGATCCCCGCCCCCTCGAGCGCGGTGCCGGTGCCGTAGGCGACCACCGGCACCCGGTGCGCCGCGCAGGCGCGCACGACGGCCGCGACCTCCGCGTCGGAGGCGGGGAACGCGACCGCGTCGGGGCGATGCGGCGGGTGCCACGACTCGTCGTGGGCGTGGTGGTCGCGCACCGCCTCGCTGGTCGAGAGCCGATCGCCCAGGAGAGCGCGGAGGTCGGCGATGGCCGACTGCACCCCGGTGGCGGTCATGGGGCGGACACCCGACGCCGGCCTGCGGTGCGTGTCGTGCGACCGCCGCCGGCGTCGGCCGCGGACAGGAGCCGCGCGATCTGCGTGCGGGCGAACGCGACCTGCCGCGACGACGGCAGCGGCGGTTCGAGCATCGCGAAGTGGATCGCCATCCCCTCGACGAGCAGCGCGACGGCCATTCCCAGCTCCGCGACGTCCGTCCGGGCGCCGCCGCGATCGGCCGGCGCGAGCGGCGTGACCAGCGACTCGAACAGGGCGAACCAGCGGCGCATCCGGACGGCGTGCGCGCGACGCAGCTCGGCCGACCCGACCGCGCTCCCCCGGAAGGCCACCAGCACGCGCCAGCTCGTGCGGCGCTCGTCGTCGAGCGGCAGGAGTTCCTCGACCACTGCGTGCAGCCGCTCGCGCCCCTCGGCCTGCTCGGCCGCGAGGCGCGCGCGCGCATAGCGGGCGTCGAACACCAGCTCCTTGGTGTGCGCGACGAGCGCATCCTTCGAGGGGAAGTAGTGCGTCAGCGCGCCCGTGGTCACCCCGAGCTCGGCGGCGAGGTCGCGGAGGGTGAGCCGCTCGAGGCCGCGCTCGGCGATGACCGCCGCCGCCGCGCGCGAGATGACCTCGCGCCGCTCGTCGTGGTCGCCGCGGGGGCGGCTCACTGCCCGGTCCTCCGAGAAGTCATCGGCGCAGGCGGGGCTGGTTGCCAGTTTGCATGACGAACGTTACGGTAATGCCGTGGCCCCGTCGGCCGCAATCGCCCGCCTCCGTCCTGAATGCCCGTGCCGCTCGACGACATGTTTGCGCAGGGTCACGAGCAGGTCGTCCTGCACCACGACCCGGACACGGGCTATCGCGCCATCCTCGCCCTGCACAGCACCGCGCTCGGCCCCGCCGTCGGCGGGACGCGCGTCTGGCGCTACACGTCGGCGGACCACGCCCTGCGCGACGCCCTGCGGCTCTCGCGCGGCATGACCTACAAGAACGCCGTCGCCGGCCTCGCACTCGGGGGTGGCAAGGCGGTCGTGATGCTTCCCGAGGGCCCGGTGGACCGCGCGGCGCTCTTCCGGGCCCACGGGCGCGCGGTGCACGCGCTGGGCGGCCGCTTCGTGACGGCGGAGGACGTCGGCACCACCCCGGCCGACCTCGAGGTGGCGGCTCGCGAGACGCCCTTCGTCGCCGGCATCGCCGGCAAGGGCGGCGACCCGTCGCCGTGGACGGCGCGCGGTGTCTTCGTCGGGATCCTCGCGTGCGCGCGCTTCGCGTGGGGAACCGACGACCTCGCCGGCCGCACCGTCGCGATCCAGGGGGTCGGCAGCGTGGGGGCGGCCCTTGCGCGGCTGCTCGCGCCCACCGGGGCGCGGCTGCTGCTCGCGGACCTCGACGCCGCGCGCGTGCAGGCCTTGGCGGAGGAGCTCGGGGCGACGGTCGTGCCGATCGGCGAGATCCTCGCTGCGGACGCCGACGTGCTCGCGCCGTGCGCGATGGGGGCGGTGCTCGACGACGCGAGCATCCCGCGCCTGCGCGCGCGGATCGTCGCCGGCGCCGCGAACAACCAGCTCGCCGAGCCGCGCCACGCCGAGGCCCTCGCGGCGCGCGGCATCGTCCATGCGCCGGACTACGTCATCAACGCCGGCGGCGTCATCAGTGGCAGCCCGACGCTGCTCGGCGAGACGCACGACCGCATGGTCCGCCGCGTGGACGCGATCGCCGACACGCTCACCGACCTGCTCGCGCGCGCCCGCCGCGACGGCCTCACCACCACCCACGCCGCCGATGCCATGGCCGAGCAGGTCCTGGCGGCGGCCCGACGGAACCGCCCATGACCGCCTCCGCCCGTCCCGCCCGCGCCGACCGCACGTGGACCGTCCAGCCCGAGGCCGCCGCCGTCGCGCGGCACGCCCTCGAGGTGCGGCTCGCGCGCGTGCCCGGCTGCGCCGCCTTCGCCGCGCGCCTCCTCGACGACATCGGCGTGCGCCTGCTGGACATCCTCGACTTCGTCGCCGTGACCGACCGCACCGAGGCCGAGGCCTTTCGCGCCGCCGGCTGGGAGGCCGACCCGGCGCACCCGGGCGTCCTGCGCAACCCCACGGGGCTCTTCCCCGCGGTGCTCACCGGCGCGGCGCGGCCGGGTCTCGGCTTCAAGGTCGAGTACCTGCACGAGTTCCTCGCTGCGCAGGGGCTCGATGTGCCGGCGCAGGGCGCGCTGCACGCGCCGTTCCGCCGCGCCCTGGCGTGGGCCGCGGAGGGCGTCGAGTGCTGGGCGGTCGAGCGTCGCGGCGTGACCGGCTTCGAGCCGAGCGATGTCCCGGCGGCGACGCTCCGCGAGTCGCGGCTGGCACTGCAGTCGTTCCGGGCGCGGCGCCGCTCGTTCGACGACCTCGGGCGCGGCTACGACCACGTGGAGTCGCTCGTGCGCACCGCGGTCGGGGGGCTCGGGGCCTCGTGGGCGTGCTGGCTGTGGCTGCGCGCCGAGCGCGAGCACTGGGAAACGCGGTGCCGCGCGGGGCGCGTGCAGAAGGCCCGGCAGGACCGGCACGGGATCGGCTGGGCCAACCAGGACCATCACACGTACGACAGCTCGCGCGAGTGGTTCCACCGCTGTGTCGGCGTGCTCGAGACGCTCGGGTTCGAGTGCCGCGAGTTGTTCTACGCGGGGCACGCCGCCGGCTGGGGTTCGCAGATCCTCGAGCAGCCGGCGCTCGGGAGCGTGATCTTCGCCGACATCGATCTCGCCCCGGAGGAGCTCGACATCGACTTCGCGCACCTGCGCCTGGCGCCGCTGCCGTTCCTGCGGCGCGCCGGCCTGTGGTGCGGGCTCCACGGCGAGTCCATGTTCGAGGCGGGGATCAACCACCTCGAGTGCATGTACGACCATGTCCGCATGCAGGAGCGGCTCGAGGCAGCGGGGGTGTCGTTCATGCGGCCCTTCTCCGACTTCCCGCACCTGTATCAGGCGCTCACCGAGGGCGAGTGGTGGGCGGTGGATCCCGCCCGCGTGGATGCTCTCGAGCGCGCGGGGCTGGTGACGGCCGAGCAGGCGGAGGATTTCCGGCTCAACGGTGCGATCGGCTCGCACCTCGAGAACCTCGAGCGCAACGACGGCTTCAAGGGCTTCAACCAGCCCGGCATTGACGGGGTGCTCCGCATCATCGACCCGCGGAAGAATCTCGTGGGGGCGTGAACGGCCGCCCGT
Source organism: Gemmatimonadota bacterium (assembly GCA_021298835.1). Classification (GTDB taxonomy): domain Bacteria; phylum Gemmatimonadota; class Gemmatimonadetes; order Gemmatimonadales; family Gemmatimonadaceae; genus JAJTHG01. The sequence continues at coordinate 27,740 of JAJTHG010000015.1, read as the reverse complement.
TGCCACCGCCGCGGCGATAGCTGCCACTTCGGTTCCCCCCCGGTCGGGCGACGTCCGGTCGGGCGACGTCCGGATGGCCCGTGAAGGTGGCGGGGCACGCCACGCGCGAAGGGGTGGCGTTGTACGACACCAGCCGCTTGCCGGCGTCGAGCGGATGTCGGCCACCGGCGGTGGTCGAAATGAGGTACATTGCGGGTCGGTCTGCCGCTGCCATGGAAGCGTGGCTCGACCAGCCAGTTCCCACCGACGCCCGGGGCGTCCCCCCCCGCGATCCCGAATGCCGTTCTCAAGGACATGCGGCATCACCAGCTCTGCGTCGTCCGCGCGCGTCGCGCGCGCGGCGCGCCGGGCGTGCTGCACGGGTCGCGCGCCGACCTCCTGCCGGGCGCGAACGGGCAGGGTCGCCCGGCGCATGCCAACTCGGTGTGGCGATAGGGACATGGCCACCTGCGGCCGGCACGAGATCCCCCGCCCGTGACGCACGAAGGCCGCCGGCCGCCGGCGCTCTCGCGCGAGACGATCGCCGCCGAAGAGGCGGTACGCGCCCTGGTCAAGGCGCAGCGGGCGCAGCAGCTGTACGGCGCCAGCAGCGCCGCGCGCGTGTCGGCGCTCGAGGCCACGCGCACGGCGCTCCACACGGCGTGGGCGGTCGCCGATCCGCTGGTGTTCCACGTCCGGCGCGATTCGCTGCTCTTCAATGACGTACCGGTGCTGGCCGAGTCGGCGCAGGCGGGAGACGGTCTGGCCTGGCTGCTGCACCGGGAGGGCATTCGCGAAATCCGGCTGATGCGCGGCTTCGAGCAGGTCGAGCTGGACCTGTTTCTCGACATTCTGGCCCGAGCGCGAACCGCCACCACCGATCAGGATGACCTGATCACGATGCTGTGGCTCGCCAACATGTCGTACCTCACCTACCGGCACGTGGAGGTGGTGCTGGACTCTGCGGGCGAGCCCGTGGCGGGCGAGTCGGCGGAGGACGAGTTCGCCACGCGATTCGGGGGGGAAGGAGGCATCGAGGCCGCCGATGGGGACGAGGGCGGCGGGACCCCCGGGGGCAACGAGGCGGGTGGCGGCGGCGGTGCCCGACGTGCGCTGCCGGGATCGTTCGACGAGGAGGTCCAGAACTTCCTTCTCGCCTCGAACGTGCCGAGTCTTCTTCCTCCGGATGACGACCGGCACCTGGCGCTGGATGCGGAAGAACTCGCGTATCTCGCGCAGGAGGTCGCGCGGGAGGCCGGCGATGAGCACCGCGGGAGCGCGATGCTGGCGTTGCTGGAGATCCTCGAGATGGACGTGGAAACGTCGTCCAAGCTCGAGGCCGTCGCCGCGCTGGATGACGTGCTGATGGAGTTCCTCGGGACCGGGCATTTCGCGCCCGCCGCTGCCTTGCTGACTGAGGTGGATGCGGTGCGCGGGGCCGCCGCGCTCGATGCCGCGGTCATCGAGGCCCTCGGACGGCTGGGCGACCGGGTGAGCGCCCCCGGGGTACTCCGCCCGCTGCTGCAGGTGGTGGCCGATCCGCGCCTGACCCCCGCCGCCGAGGTGCTCGACCGGCTCTTGGCGGAGCTGCGGCCGGAGGCGCTCCCCACGCTGGCGGCCTGGCTCGGGAGCACGGGAACGTCCGTCGTCCGCACCCGCGTCGAGCGGGAGGCGCTGGCGATCGCCGAACAGCATCCCCAGGCGCTGGCGGCCGCATTGTCCACCGATGAGCCCTCGACGCTGCTGGGGGGGCTGTGGGTGGCCGCGCGCAAGCCAAGCCAGGAGCTCGCGGGCGCGTTGTGCCGCGTGGCGGACCATGCGGATCCCGCGGTGCGCCTCGCCGCGTCCTCGCTGCTGAGCGTACTGGAGGGCGCCGACGTGCAGGCCGCTCTGGTGCAGCGGTGCGCCGATGCGGACCGCGCCGTGCGCATGGTGGGCTACCGAGCCGTGGTCGCGCGACGGCTGCAGGACGCCCGGGGGATTCTCGAGGGGCTGGTGGCTGCGCGCGCCTACGGGGCCTATGACCTCCATGAGCAGCGCGCCCTGTTTGACGCACTGGGTGCGGTCGCGAGTGACGAGACCGTGGTCACGTTGGACCGGGTGCTGAACGCCCGCGGGCTGCTGGGGCCCAAGGAGCCGGCCGACGTGCGGGCCTGCGCTGCGCGGGCGCTGGGCCGGGCAAGGACACCCGCAGCTCGGCAGGCCCTGGAGCGCGCCGCCGATGCTCGGGATCCCGTCGTGCAGCGCGCGGTGCGGCATGCCCTGGAAGGCGAGGTGGCGTCATGAGTGCGGCCGCGGGGGGCGGTCGAAATCCGTCACCGGCCCCCGAGGCCAACCGCCTCGCCAGGAAGCGGGTCAGCGAGGTGGTCCAGCTGCTCCATGGCGCGGCCCGGGCGGTGCGGCTGTATCCCGCCGAGAACTCGGCGGTCCGGAAGGTCCTGACGGAACTGGGAGCGGCGTGCGATCGCATCGAGGAGGCCGATCGGCAGTTCGAGCTGAAGCGCGCCGGAAACGACCTCTTCATCAACGACACCCGCCTGCGGCCGGGGCTCGACAACCTCACCGCCGTCAACGCCGTGATCGCCATGATGCGAAACCACGGGGTGGGGACCATCGCGCTGCGGGCGCGCCCGACACATCGCGACTGGGTGGAGCTGCTGGGCGCGCTCCGCCAGGCCGTCGGCAACGTCCCGGAGGACGACCGGCTGGCCAGCGTGGCGACTCGCCTCGACGAGGCGGGTGTGCAGTCGTTCGCGCTGGGCCCCACCAACGAGGGGCTGGATGAAGTGGAGACGGAAGTGGACGGGAAGGAGCGCTCGCGTCAGACCTACATGCGCACCGTCACCGTCACGCGGGACATCTTCCGGTCGGCGCGGGCGGGCGGCACCGTCGGCGTGAGGCGGGTCCGGCGCGTCCTGCGCGGCGTGGTGGACCAGGTGCTCAAGGACGAGGTGTCGATCATCGGCCTGACGACGCTCCGGGACTTCGACGAGTACACGTTCGTGCACAGCGTGAACGTGTGCATCCTGTCGGTCGCCCTCGGGCGCCGCCTGGGGCTCAGCAAGCCGCAACTGCTCGAACTCGGCCTCGCGGCGCTCATGCACGACGTCGGCAAGGCGCGCATCTCCCTCGACGTGCTCAACAAGCCGGGGGCGCTGACCGAGGACGAGTTCGCGCAGGTGCGCGAACATACCTGGCGCGGGGTGCTGGCGCTGTTCGGCATGCCCTTCGGCGCCTTCCGACCATGGCGCGCGATGGTCGTCGCCTTCGAGCACCACCGGCGGACGGATGGCGCGGGCTACCCGCGCACGCGGCGCTCCCGGGCGCTCTCGTTGTTCAGCCGGATCGTGGCGGTGGTGGACGGGTTCGACGCCGGCACCTCCAAGCGCGTTTACAAGGACATCCCGTGGAGCCCGTCCGACGTACTGCGCGACATGCGCGACTGCGCGCGGCACGGGCTGGATCCCGTGATCGTGAAGGCCTTCATCGGCATGATCGGGATCTATCCCCTCGGCACCGTGGTCGTGCTGGACACCGGGGAGGTCGGGGTGGTCGTCGGGGTGCCCACCGATCCGTCGGACGCCGAGCGGCCGGTACTGCGGCTGGTCGTCGCGGCCGACGGCTCCCGCATCACCGACGAGACCACCGTGGACCTTGCCGTCCCTCCTGCCGATGGCCGTCCCCCCCGCACCATCATCCGCACCGAAGACCCCGAGCGCTACGGCATCGTCGTCACCGATTACACCACCTGAGCCGACGGCGACGCCAGGCGCACATCCTGCGGCCGTTCGTGGTGGCGACTGCGCGGCGTTCGGACGCAGGCGCTGGCGCGCGACATGACCGCCGGGCACCCATGCGGCCGCCGGGCGATTCCGCCTGCGTCCGGTCAGTCGGTTACCCTGTGACATGCCGCGCCTCCCGCTTTCACCCTGCCGCATCGCCGCGATCGCGGCCCTCGGCGCGACGCTCGCCTGCGACGGCCCGGGCACCGGACCGGCCGGCTCCCCCGCGCCGGGCGGCGGCACGAACCCGCCGCCGGTCACGCAGCCGCTGGACACCACCGGCTGGATCGAGACCGCGCCGGGCGACGCGCCGCTGGTGATCGTGGCGCCCCACGGGGGCGAGCTCGCCCCGGCCGTGCTCCCCGACCGCGCCTGCGTCGGCTGCGTGACCGGCAACGACGGCAACACGCAGGAGCTCGCGCGCGAGATCGTCGAAGCGGTGGTCCGGCGCACCGGGCGGCGGCCCTTTCTGGTGATCAACCGGCTCCACCGCCGGAAGTTCGACGGCAACCGCGACCTGCCGGAGGCCACCGCGTCGTACGCGCCGCTCGAGCCGGTGTGGCGGGGGTTCCACGACGCGATCGACAGCGCGAAGGCGCGGGCGCTGCGTGTGCATCCGCGGGTGATGCTGCTCGATATCCACGGCCATGCGCACCCCGTCGCGCGGCTCGAGCTCGGGTACCTGCTCGGGGCCGCCGACCTGCGCGCGGCGGACGACGTGGTGGGTGCCGGCATCGCGCAGAGCAGCATCGCGCGGCTCGGCACCGACGCGCGCTCCGGGGCGCGCGGTGCCGAGCTCCTGCGGGGACCGCTGGCGCTCGGCACCCTGCTGGCGGACGCCGGCGTCCCCGCCGTCCCGTCGCGCCAGGATCCCGCCCCCCTCGTCGGCCAGGAGTACTTCAACGGGGGCTACAACACCTCGCGCCACGGCTCGCGCGCCGGCGGTCCGGTGGACGCGATCCAGATCGAGCACCACGCCAGTGGCCTGCGCGCCACGGCGGCGGATCGCGCGCGCTACGCGGACCTCCTCGCGGCCGCGCTCGCGACGTTCATGCGCGCGCACTACGCGTGGCCCGCCCCCTGATCGCGCACCGCGCAGGGCCGGCGCGTCGCGCGCCGGCGAGCGCCGACCGCGACCGCGACCGCGACCGCGACCGCGACCGCGCCGCGGCGATTGCCCGCCCACTGCGCCACCGGTAGCGTCCCCCTCCATGGACCGCCGCGACTTCCTGCTGCACTGCGCCGGCGGCGCCGCCGCCGCGGCGCTCGGCGCGCATCCCGCGCCCGAGGCGGTCGCCGCGCCAGGCCCCCGCGGCGACCGCATGGCGTGGTGGCGCGAGGCGCGCTTCGGGATGTTCATCCACTTCGGGCTCTACTCCGGCCCCGGCGGCGAATGGCACGGCACGCCCACCGGGTCGCACGAATGGATGCGCCACAACGCGCGGATCCCCGACGACGAGTACAGGCGGCTGGCGGACGCATTCGCTCCGGCTGCGCTCGACGCGGACGCGTGGGTGCGTGCGGCCCGCGATGCCGGCCAGCGCTACGTGGTCCTCACCACGAAGCACCACGAGGGGTTCGCGCTCTTCCACAGCGACGTCTCGCGCTACACGACCGCGCACACCCCGCTCCGGCGCGACGTCTGCGCCGAGGTCGCGCGCGCCTGCCGTGCGCACGGCCTCGAGCTGGGCTGGTACTACTCCATCATGGACTGGCACCATCCCGACTACCTCCCCCGCCGCGAGTGGGAATCGCGCGACGCCACCGGTGCCGACTTCGCGCGCTACGTGGCCTTCATGAAGGCGCAGCTGCACGAACTGCTCACCCGCTACGGCGACGTCGCCGTGCTGTGGTTCGACGGCCAGTGGGAATCCACGTGGACGCACGCGGCCGCGCTCGAGCTCGAGGCCTACTGCCGGCGGCTGATGCCGGGCGTGATCATCAACGACCGCATTGACGTCGCCCCGCCGGCGGCCCCGCCGCCGGGCTACCGGCGCGCCGGCGACTACGTGACCCCGGAGCTCACCGTCCCCGAGCGCGGCCTCCCCGGGCAGGACTGGGAGACGTGCATGACGATGAACCGCAATTGGGGCTACGCGAAGGACGACCCCGACTTCAAGTCGGTGCCGACGCTCGTGAAGCTCCTCGTCGAGACCGCGTCGAAGGGCGGGAACCTCCTGCTCAACGTCGGGCCCGACGGCGACGGACGCATCCCGCCGCCGAGTCTCGAGGGCCTCGCCGGGATGGGGGCCTGGCTGCGCACCAACGGCCGCGCCATCCATGGCACGGTGGCGAGCCCGTTCGCCGCCCCCCTGCCGCGCGCCGCAGGGGCCGCCCCGGTCAGGGTGACGCGGCGCGAGCGCGCCCTGCACCTGTTCCTCGAGACGTGGGAGGGTGGCCCGGTGGTGCTGCCCGGCGTGCGCGAGGCGCCGCGTTCGGTGCGCGTGCTCGGGGCCGAGGGGACACCGGTCGCGTGGGCGAGGACGCCGGACGGGATCGCGCTCACCATGCCCGAGCGCGGGCCCGACCTGCTGGTGCCGGTGGTGGAGGTAGCGTTCGCCTCGCCGGTGCGCGTGGGATCGTAGAGGCGTCAGCGCGAGGTCGTCTCCTGCGCCTGCGACGCGATGCGTGACACGATGCGTGACACGATGCGCGACACGTCGGCCGTAACCCGCATGGTGCCGCCGCGTTCCCACCGGCGCACGTGCAGCCGGGCCCCCGTGAACCACGGATCGCGCGCGGCGAGACCGCTGCTCGCGTGCGGGGTGAGCGTGCGACGTTGGAACAGGACATCCAGCCCCGGGAGCAGCGAGACGTCGCGTCGCCGATCCACGGACGTAAGCCACACGGCCTCGCGACCGTCGGCGCTCTCCGCCCATGCGAACGTGTTGTCGAGGTCAACGAACCCGGGTTGATCCGGCAACGATGCCAGGTCCAGCGTCGCGATCGGTCGTGCGACCCACCCCGTGATCTCGCGGCGGTCCAGCACGAGGCTCGCGCCGCTGGTGTCCTCCGCCGGCCGGACGGCGATGCGCTCTCCCGGTGCTCGCCACTGCCCCGGTTCCCCGAATTGCCGCGTGAGGATGCGCGGCCGCAGCACCCGCAGATTGGCCGAGAGCGTTCCTCGGACGAGACGCCCGCCCGGTCGGCCGAGTACGTGGTCCTGCACAGCGAGCGCTGCGGCGGTGTCCCGCATGATGACGGTCAGCGAGGTCCGCGCCATGGCGGGCGGCGCGATCCCCTTCCAGCGGAACGCCCCGACGACCTCGCCGCCGTACAACCCATTCGCCTCGAGCAGGCGCGGCACCACGGTCGTGCCATCCGCCCGTTCGAGCGCCAGGTGCACGGCATCCACCTCGACGATCGCGCCCGGCGGCGCCCCCTCGACGCGGACCCACAGGCGGAAGGGAACGCCACCGAGCCGGCTCACCGGGTCGGTCGCGTCCCTGGACTCGAGGCCCACCGCGAGGCTGTCGATCACCAGCGACAGCCCGCGCGGGGCGGGCGCCGCGTCGGCGGCGGTGACGTCGCGCGGACGCCGCAGCGAGATCGTCACGAGCCCGAGCGTGGCGAGCATCGCCAGCGCCGACCCGATGCCGCGCGGCCAGCGTCGCCGGTACGCGTAGAGGAGGCACACCGCGAGCATCGCCGACGTCGCGACCGTCCCGGCCCTCCACGCCTCCTGCGAGAGTGGCGGGCCGTCCCACGCCAGGTACGCCGAGGCAAATCCGGCCGCGACGAGGACGGCGAGTCCGCGTCCGAGCAGACCGCCCAAGCTCTCGGCGAAGGCCGCCATCGTCATCACCGGCAGCACCATGAGGGTGGCGCGACCCGCCGCTGCCGCCGTGACGGCCGTCGCGGCACCAAGCGGCACGTCGAAGGTGACCAGCCGAAGCCACGCCCACGCCGCCGCCGGGCCGAGCAATCCCGCGAGCGCGAGCGCCAAGGCACTCGCGAAGCGCACCGACGCGGCGACCGGCTTCCCGACGAGGAATCCGTCGGGGCGCGCCGGGGTGTCCTGCAGCACCACGATCGCAGCGCCGAGCACGATCGCCACCCAGGAGAGCGCGTCAAACGGGACCAGCGGCGGAAGCGTGAACGACGGGGTCGAGGATACGAGCGCGACGGCCAGCACGGCGACGGCCGAGCCGATGAGCCACCACCGGGCACGGCGGGCGTCGAAGCGCACCTGGTGCGCGAACGCGGCGAGCCAGTTCATGCCGCCCCCTGCGTCTCGGCGCCGGACGGCGCCTTGGTGAGGTCGAGGTACAGCGCCTTGAGCGTCACGGGCGATCCCCCGAGACGCGCGGCAGCCTCCTCTCGCAGGCGCTCCAGTGGCGCAGCGTGCATCACGCGCCCGTCGCGGAGGACCCCGAGCCAGTCCGCGAGCAACTCCACCTCCGCCACGTCGTGCGTACAGGCGAGCACCGAGAGCCCGCCCTCGGCCAACGTCTCCAACAGACCGTCCACGAGCCGATCCTTCACCGCGACATCGAGGCCGGTGAAGGGTTCGTCGAGGAGCAGCAGCGCCGGGCGCGCGGCCAGCGCGCTCCACAGGGCGACGAGCATGCGCTGCCCCCGCGACATCGCGCCCGTGCGGCGCGCGCTCGGCACGCCGAAGCGCTCCAGCAACCGCGCCGACACCGCCGCGTCCCAGGACGGATACAGCGGCGCGAGGTAGCGCTCGAGGTGGCGCACCGTCAGGTCGTGCGGCAGTCGCTGGCCTTCTGCGACGTACGACAGGCGCTGCCGAACCGAGAGTGGAAGCCGGGCGACGTCGTGCCCGAGGAGCGAGACCGTGCCGGGGGCCACGGGTATGGCGCCGACGAGGCACCGGAGCAGGGTCGATTTGCCGGCGCCATTCGGCCCGAGCAGGGCGAAGAAGGCCCCGGTCGGGACGGACAACGTCACGTCGTCGAGGGCGCGCACGCGGCCGAATCGCACAGTGAGGCCGCGCACCGCCACGGCAGGGGTGGGGTCCGGGTTCATCGGGGTTCAGTGTTGGGGGTGTCCGGCGCGATGGCCTTCCATTGGGAGGCGATCGCGGCCTGCACGTCGCCCAGCGACAGACCGAGGCGTCTCGCTTCCACCACGAGCTGCTCGACCGGGGTGCTCAACAGCGCTCGCCGCTCCTCGTCGGTGGCGGAGCGCCCGCTCGCCACGACCGTCCCGACGCCTGGCCGCACTTCCAGCAGCCCGCTTCGGACCAGTTCGGCCACGACCTTGTGCGCCGTGTTCGGGTTGATCCGGAGGGCCATCGAGAGCTCCCGCACGGACGGGAACGGCGTCCCCGGTTGCAGGAGGCCGGCGACGATCGCGCGAGTGGCGGCGAAGGTGACCTGACGGTACGGGGACTCCCCGGGTCGGAGGTCGCATGGGAATGGGAGCACGCTGTACTAATCGTACTAGTACAGCTAGAAGTCAAGCCCTGACGTGGTCAGGGAGTCATGGCTCCGGAGGCCCTTACCCCCGCCTCCCGATCCCCGCCCGCCGCGCCTCGTACCGACGCAGCCGCATCATGCACCACGACCCGACCACCGGCCCGATCGCCAGCGGCATGTACGCCCGCGGCCAGCCCCACGCGTCCACCCAGCGTGGCACGAGACCGATCGTCACCATCGTCAGCAGGAAGCCCAGTGCGGTCTGCAGCGTCACCGCGGTCCCCACATAGGCGGGCTCCGACCATTCGGTCACCGCCGCCGAGAACTGCGCCGAGTCGGCGACGATCGTCGCCCCCCACACGAGCGCCACGGCGACGAGGACGCCTGCCGGTGCCCCGACCGCCGGGCCGACCGCCACACTGCATGCGCCGCTTGCCGCCATCGCCACGATCGTCGTGGTCGCGCGCCCCACGCGGTCGGCCCAGAAGCCGGCTACGACCGACCCGGCCGCTCCCGCACCGACGGTGCAGAAGGCGAGCAGGGCCGCTGCCGGGTGCCCCCAGCCCCGCGCATCGGCGACCGCCGACCAGAAGAGGCCGATCGAGCTCCACATGGCGTACAGCTCCCACATGTGGCCGAGGTAGCCCCCCGTCGCGAGGCGCACGGGCCGGTTCGCGAGGACGCGGCCCAGGGCCCGCGCATCAAAGGGGGCCGAGGGGGCCTGGTGCGGTCCCGGGCGCACGGCGGCGGCGAAGAGCGCCGCCGATGCCATCGCGCACGCCGCCGCCGCCCACTGCAGGGTGCGCCAGTCGTCGGGGGCGACGGCCAGCCGCAGCAGGTGCGGCACGGCGGAGCCAAGCGACGTCCCGGCGACGAGCGCGCCGACCGCGAGTCCTCGGCGCGCCGTGGTCCAGCCGGCCGCGAGCTTGATCGCCGGCGGATAGACACCGGCGAGCGCCGCGCCGGTGAGGACGCGCAGGACGATCGCCGTCGACGGGCCGACGCCGGGCGCGGTGAGGCCGACCGTGAGCGCCGCAGCGGCGAGCGCGCTTCCCGCCGCGAGCCGGTGGGCCGACCACCGGTCGCTGAGCAGGAGGGCGGCGCTGACGAGCGAGCCGACGACGAAGCCCGCCTGCACCGCGAGGGTGAGCCACAGCGTGGTGGGCCCCGACATCGTCCACTCGACGCGCATCGCCCCCGCGACGACCGTCGCGCTGAACCACGGCGCCATGCCGAGGACCACCGCGACCGTCACCAGGGCGACCTGTCGTCGTGCGGGCGTCATCGCGCGGCGGTGTCGCGCCGGACCGGATGCGGCGAGGGTGAGTCGGCCACCGCCTACCGCGGCCCCGTTCCCACCCGCCCGATGAACGCCACCGGCTCGCCCACGCTCATCGCCGGCGAGCCGATCACGTACAGCACGACGCCCGCGAACGGCGCCGACACCTCCGCCACGACGTTCCCGAAGAGGTCGCGCACCCGCCCGAGTACCGTCCCCTCGGCGACGTACTCGCTGCGCGACACCGCCGGCTCCCACGCTCCCGTCGCCGGCGAGGCCACGACCTGCGTCCGGTCGATCCACACCGGCCGTCGCACCTTCTCGACCGGTCCCGGGAGCATCCCCAGCGCACGCAGCAGGCGCATCGCGCCGTCCACGTTGCGCGCGACCATCTCGGGGTCAGGGACGCCGAGCCACCCGGTCTCGGTGGTGATCGCCGGCTTGCCGCGCACCTGCGCGGTGTTCTGCACGTAGAGCGACGCCGCGCGGTCCTTCGGCCGGTCGGGATCGATCACGATGTGGTCGTGGCCCCACGCGAGCGCCATCTCGAGCGCGAGCGAGTCCACGCGCGCGTCGAGTCCGAGCTTGCTCCAGTACGTGTAGGGACGCAGCGACTCGTTGCCGTCGCCGGCGTGCATGTCCACGAGGTAGTCGCACTTGTCGATCACCTCGCGCGTGATGACGGCGGCGATGCGCTCGGAGACGGTGCCGTCGTCGCGGCCGGGATAGACGCGGTTGAGGTTCTTCTGGTCCCACGGGCCGCGATAGACGGTGCGGTGCAGATAGCTCGGCAGGTTCGCGACGTGCACCAGGACCAGCGTGCCGCGCAGCTGCGCGGGGGCGACCATCGGGCGAAGGCGCTGCAGCGCGACGATCGGCGCGACTTCGGCTCCGTGCGTGCCCGCGACGAGCGCGAGCGTCGGCCCCGGGGTGGTGCCGCGGATGACGGTGACGGGGACGCGCGTCGCGCTGTCGCCGCGGGCCGGGACCTCGAGGTAGCCCGAGGCGGCCGAGCCCGGGGCGGGGTCGAGCGGGCCGACGGCGGGGCCGAAGGGGGGCTGCGGTCTCCCGCCGGGGGCTGCGCCGGCGCCGGGACGCTGGGCGGCGAGGAGCGCGGGGAGCGCGAGCGCCGCGAGGCAGGCGGCGGGGCGGGGGAGGAGACGGCGCATCGGGGGGGCGGGGGCTCGGGGGCGGCCGACGGGTCTGGCCGGACCCGCGCAATGTCTCGGGTGCTGCTTCGACGCGCAAAGGGTGGCGCGGGGCTGCTACGCCCGCGCCACCTTCGACATGTTCCTGCCGAACGGCCGCCTCAGGGCGCCGGCGGCGCTCCCGCTGCGAAGATCCGGTACACCCCGGTCGCGGTCTTCACGAGCCCCGGCACGGAGCCGGTGCCGATGCGCCCCGGCCCCCGCCTTCAGCGATACGTCGCAGGGAGCGGCTTCACCTCGATGGCATTGTAGGAATAGAGCAGGTGCAGGATCTTCCAGGACGTGCCGTCCTTCGCGAGCTGCCAGTACTCGCGTCCCCAGTTCGACACCGCGCCGTTGAACCGGAACAGGTAGTCGAACGAGGCCAGCGCGACCTGGCCGTCGGTGTCGATCGTGGGTCGGAAGAACTGCTCCTCCATCGGGACGCGCGCGAAGGACGTGTCGCCGAGGAACTGGAACGCGCCGACCTGATCGACCTGCTTCATCGTGGGGAGGGCCCGCGCATAGAACCGGTACGACGCGGGATGGCCGGCGCCCACCCAGACGATCTTCCCGTTCACGAACAGGGATTGCATCCGGGCGAGGTCGTGCGTGCGGATGCTCTCCTGGAACTCCCGCATGACGGCCTTGATCGCCTCGCGGTCCTCGGCGAACGCATCCTGACCAACGGACGTCGAACGGTGATCGGCCGGCGCGCCCGAGGTGCCCGCGTTCCGATCGGTGACTGCCGCCTGCGGCGCCGCCCGGGTGGTGAAGGCCATCACCGCAGCGGCGCCAGCGAGCACTGTCAGGGCTTGCTTCACGAAGACTCTCCCTTGAGGAAAGGAACCGGGCGACACGTGCCCGGACGGGGGATACCGGACCCCGTTCCGAGAGTACGGCAAGCAGCCGGGCGTGTGTCAACCGCGTTGCGGGCATCAACCCGCCGCTGGCTCAGGCCCCGCCCGTCATCTCCCGCGCGGACGGGCGTCGGGACGGTCGCGTGTCCCTTCGGCGGTCGTTCCACGACGGCCGCTGCGCGCTCGAGTCTCTTCGTGGGTGCCGGCGACAAGCGCGAGCGCGGCGAGGCAGGCGGCGAGACCGGTGGCGGGGGGACTAGCCGCACCGCCGAGGTACGACGACGCCGGATACGGCCCGCTGGACGCGGGCATCATCCCCGGAATCCCGCCAGCGCCACCGGCAGCGGCGGTTCGACGGCGTCGGTGATCTCCAGTCGGAGCGCGTCCGCGACGATCGGCGCGATGCGCGCCGCGCGGCGGCACCCGATCGTCGTCCCCTCGAGCAGCGGCCGCCAGGCCCCGGCGACCCGCCCTGACACGCGGAACGCGGCAACGCGCTGGCCCTCCTCGATCCGCTCGCGCAGGTCGAGCGTCTCGATCGTCGCGGGACGCCGCAGCGCGAGGTCGAGCGTGGCGGATGCGTCACCTGTCGTGCGCCACTTCGCGCGCGCGTCCGCGGTCACGGGACGCGCGAAGCGCGTCGAGACGCGGCGTCCGAACGCCTCGAGGTGCGCGACGTCGGTCGCGTGGAACCGTCCCTCGCGCGTCGGCGGCACGTTGAGCAGCAGCTTCGAGTTCCGCCCGACCGAGGTGAACCACAGCGCCTCGAGGTCCTCCGGGGTTCGCACCGCCGCGTCCTCGGCCGGATGCCAGAACCAGCCCGGCCGGATGCTGACGTCGGTCTCGCCGGGACGCCACACGGTTCCGTCGCGATCCCCTTCGCGCAGGGACCGGATGACCGCGTCCCCGTCGAGTCCCGGCACCGGCACCGTCGCGGGGTCCACGGTGCTCCAGTTCGTCTCCCCCGCCACCCCGCGCTCGTTGCCGATCCAGCGCACGTCGGGCCCCGCGTCGCTGAACATCACGGCGTCGGGCTGCAGTTGGCGCACGAGGTTCCAGGTGGCCGGCCAGTCGTACACCTGCCGCTTCCCGTTCGGCCCTTCGCCGTTCGCGCCGTCGAACCAGACCTCGTGGATCGGCCCGTACCGTGTGAGGAGTTCCGTCAACTGCGCGCGGTAGATCGCGTTGTACGCGTCGGTGTCGCCGTAGGCCGGGTGGTTGCGGTCCCACGGCGAGAGATACAGCCCGGCACGGACCCCGCCGGCACGGCAGGCGTCGGTGAACTCGCGCACGACGTCCCCCCGCCCGCCGCGGAAGGGGCTCGCCGCCACCGAGTGCGTCGTCGTATCCGAGGGCCAGAGGCAGAAGCCGTCGTGATGCTTCGCCGTCAGGACGAGCGCGCGCGCCCCGGCGGCCTTCGCGGCCGCGACCCATTGGCGGCAGTCGAGCGCCGTCGGCGCGAAGATCGCCGGGGACTCGCGGCCGTCTCCCCACTCACGGTCGGTGAAGGTGTTCACGCCGAAGTGCACGAAGACCGCGAGTTCGTCGCGCTGCCATGCGAGCTGCGCGGCCGTCGGGCGCGGGCGGCCGGTCGCGCGCGACGGCGGCGCGCCCGTGGCGCGGCGCGGCCACGCGGCGGATGCGAGCGGGAGTGCGGCGGCCACGTGCGCCAGCCAGTCGCGGCGGGTCAGGGTCATGAGAAAGAGACGGGATCGCTGAAGGCGGCATAGGTCAAGAAGCGCGCGAGCGCCGCGCGAGGCAAGCGGCACGAGGCCGATGGTTCCCGGCCGGCCCCGCCGGTGCAGATTGTTGCGCACCCGTACCTTTCCGCGGGCGGCCCGACGTCGAGTCGCGACCCGGACGCCGCCTTCATGGACGCCCGACCGGGAGACCCATGTCCTGCCAACGCCTTGTCCTGCTCCTCGTCGTCGCCGGGACGACCGCCGCCGGTCCGTTGCGGGCCCAAGCGTCCGCCGCCGCGCCCGTCGCACGGGCGTCCCGTGCCCCGGTGCGCGTGTGCGCGGGCGGGGACGTGGCGGTCGGGACGAACCTCGACACCACATGGGCGGTCGGTCGCGTGGCGTTCGGCCGGAGGGTGGCCGCGCTCCCGGATCCGGCAGCGCTCGTGGCGCCGCTCGCGCCCCTGTTCGCCGGTGCCGATGTCGCGCTCATCAACGTCGAGGGGGCCATCGGCGACGGCCCTGCGCCGCGAAAGTGCCGGCGCCGCTCGCGCCAATGCTACGCCATCCGGCAGGTGCCCGGGACGGAACATGCCCTGCGGGGCGTGGCCCCCGACGCCGTGGTCGTGGGCAACCTCGCGAACAACCACGCCAACGATGCGGGGCCCGCCGGGTTCGACGAGACGCGTCGGCGCCTCGAGGCGGCCGGCGTGCAGGTGACGGGCGCCGACACGCTGGCGACGCCGGTGCCGCTGGCGAGTGGCGACACGCTCGCCGTGCTCGGCTTCGGGGCGTGGCGCTCGCCGTCGGTGCTGGACCTCGCCGCCGTGCGGCGGCACGTCAGCCGTGCCGCTGCCGCGTGGGGGCGCGTGGTCGTGACGATGCACATCGGGGCCGAAGGCGCCGCCGCGCGCCGGACACCCGCGCGGCCGGAGGTCTTCGCCGGCGAGCGGCGCGGGAACAGCGTGGCCTTCGCGCGCGCCGCGGCGGAGGGCGGAGCCTCGCTCGTGATCGGGCACGGTCCACACGTGCTCCGCGGCATGGAATGGGTGGGGGGCACGCTCGTCGCGCACTCGTTGGGCAACCTGCTGACGTACGGGCCGTTCACCCTGCGCGGGCCGAACGGTCGGTCCGCGGTGCTCTGCACGACGCTCGCTCCGGACGGCTCGGTCGTCGAGTCAACGCTGTTCTCCACGCGCCAGGAGCCGCCCGGGATCGTCTCGCGCGATCCCGAAGCGGCGGCCCTCGACGACATCCGCACCCTGTCGGCGCTGGACTTCCCCGCGACGGGGGTCCGCGTGGCCGCCGACGGGGGCGTGACGCGACGCCGGTAGGCCGGCCGTCCGGGTCGCTTCCGCCGCGGACCCGAAGGGCACCTCCTTCCCCTCCTCGCTCACCATCTCGAATTGCTGCTCCTGCAGCACCAGCCGCAGCGTCTGGAGGTGGTGGCGTGCAGGGCGAAGCCGTCGTCCGTGGTCACGACGGTCTGCTTCATCCCGGTCGCTGGCCGGCAGGCGGCCGGGTCAGAACTCGCACGCGGCCTCCGCGGCGAGCACCCCGCCGGACCAGGCCTGCACGCATCCCGCGTCGGCGTACAGGACGACCTCGCCCGGGATCGGCACGGGCTTGACGAACCGCGCGTCGATGCGCCGCAGCGACGCACCGGTGCCGCGCTCCATCTCGGCGGCGATCCGCGCGACAGTGTGCATGCCGTGGATGATGGGTCGCGAGAAACCGAGCAGTCGCGC
This sequence comes from Gemmatimonadota bacterium, assembly GCA_021298835.1. Taxonomy (GTDB): domain Bacteria; phylum Gemmatimonadota; class Gemmatimonadetes; order Gemmatimonadales; family Gemmatimonadaceae; genus JAJTHG01. The sequence continues at coordinate 11,845 of JAJTHG010000015.1, read as the reverse complement.
CGACCACGGCCACAGGTGGATGGGGTTGGCGTCCCCCGACACCTTCGCGTAGCGCCGTCCCGCGTCGGCCGACAGCGCATAGCGACCCACCTCGGTGCCGGCAGGTGGCGCCGTCGGGCCCGCGGTGTTCGGCGCGCCACGGCGCGTCCCCCGCCGCGCGAGGTACCGGCTGCCGCAGCGTGCCACGATCCGGTCCTCCTGCAACAGGCGTGCGTGCAGCGTGAGGAAACAGGCGCCGCTGGTGGTGGGCGGCTCGATGGCGACGCCGGCCTCGATCGCGCCCGGGCGGTCCGCACGCCAGCCAGCGACCCCCGGGTCCCACGCGAGTTCGTTCGCCACATGCACCACGCCCGGCACGGGGTAGGGAAAGCCGTCGTCCAGCATCAACGCGAGGTGCGAGCGCTGCGCCAGCAGGTACAGGTAGGTGAGCGGCACTGCGGGGCCGTCGAAGCCGAGCGCGTCGCGATAGGTCGCCACGTGGGCGGCGTCGAGCGGGGGCACGCGGAAGTGCCGCAGGTCGGCCGAGGGCATGCCGCGCCCCGCACGGCGCAGGGTGAGCAGCGCCGACGCCAGCGTGCCCGCGCCGCCCATGGGCGGCAGCGGCGGGGCGAATTCGCTCATGATGCGACCCGCGCCAGAGCGGGCGTCGCGGACCGGTAGCGGTCGAAGTCGGGCCTCGCCAGCGCCACCATCATGGCGACCCCGGTGTACAGGCCGACCAGGTTGGTGAGCTCGATCAGCGCGGCGTCGTCGAAGTGGACGCGGGCGCGCTCGAACTCCGCGTCGTCCAGCGTCCGTCGCAGAATCAGGGCGTCCACGAGCCCGATCGCCGCCGTGAGCGCCGGGCCCCACCGCGCCGGGTCCGGCTGCGGCCGGCGCACGTCGTCGATCTCCGCCGCGCCAAGGCCCATGCGTTCCGGGATCGTCTGAACGTGCAGGTTGAACTCGTCATCGCAGCCGTTGGCCACGCAGGTGCGCAGTAGCACCGTCTCGCGGAGCCGAGGCGGCAGCGAGCGCAGGTCCATCAGTCCCGTCGGTCCGATCATCCCGCTGTCCACCATGAAGGCCCACAGCCGCGGGCTGCGCGCCGTGGTCAGGGAGAGCTGGGGGGGCTGCAGCGTCGCGGGCACGACCCGCGCCATCCGGCTGGCGTCGGCTGGCGTCGGCGGGCGCGAGGGGGAGCGGCAGGGGCGCGATGCGTGGTCCGGGCATGGTGGCCTATCTTGCGGATGGGGCCGTGAAACCGTGACGTGAACCAGCCGCTATGAAGAGTGTAGCAAAGGCGCGTGCCGTCAAGCCGCGCACGCCGGCGCCGTCCCGCGATACGGCGGCCGGCAAGGACGCCGTGAACGCTGCGATCGGCCTCTTCAACCGGCGCTGGGTGCTCCGCGTGCTGTGGGAACTGCGTCAGGGGCCGATGACCTTCCGCGTTCTGCGGAAGGCCTGCGGCGACCTCTCCCCCACCGTGTTGAACGCACGCCTCGCGGAGCTCCGCGACGCGCGGCTGGTCTCGCACACGACGGCCGTCGGCTACGCGCTGACCGCGACGGGGGCGGAGTTGCTCGTCGCGATGCGTCCCATGCTGACGTGGGCGATCCGCTGGCAGCGGACCGTCGCGCGCAAGGCCGGCCCTCGCACGGGCTGAGCGCCCGGGGTCCTTCGGGAGTCGGCCGACCCTCGACGGGTTGCTCGACCACCTGTTGCCGCCGTTCGGACCCCCGTCCGGGCCGCTCCCCCGGTCGATCATGGCCCCCTCAGGTTCGACGGTGAGGATTGCCCCCCAGGTCAGGCAGGAAACGCCTCCCTGTTCCCGGCACCCTGCATTCACACGATCCCGATCCCGCGGAGATTCAGCATGTCACGTCGTATCGTCTACGCTGCCACGGCAGTCATCCTGTTCCCCCTGCTCGCTTCGCCGCTGGCGGCTCAGCAGTGGAGCATCGGGGTCCTCGGCGGCGCCAACAGGTCCACCGCGGCTGGCAGCGACGCCGATGGCTCCAAGGCGCGGATCGGCGTGGCGGGCGGCGCCCAAGTGGTGCGTACCCTTGGCGACAACCTCGCGCTCGAGGTGAATGCGCTCTATTCGATGAAGGGAGCGAAGCAGGAGGCACAGGGCGCCACGGCCGACGTCCGACTGGCCTACCTCGAGCTGCCGCTCCTGCTGCGCGTCGGGTCGAACTCCCGCCGCACGATCCGTCCCTTCGCGACGGTGGGCGCCAGCGCCGGCTTCCAGCTCTCCTGCACGGTGCAGGCAACCGCGATGGGAGTGAGCGGCAGTGCGGACTGCGACGAGGTGGCCGACTTCCGGAGCTTCGACGCTACGCTGATCGGCGGGGCGGGCATCGATGCCTCGCTGGGGTCGGGGATCATGACACTCGCCGTTCGGTACGGTCACGGCATGCAAAGCATCGTGAATGAAGCGGAGGTTCGGAACCGCGCCTTCACGATCCTGGCCGGCTGGCGGATGCCGCTCGGTCGGGAGTAGTCCTCGGTTCAGGCGGGCCCGATGCACGGGGGGGAGCCGGAGCGGATGTCGCGGTTCGCCTCCCCGCGCTCCGGGTGCCGCACAGGTCCCGAACCGAGCACGTCCCTCCGGGCTCCGCCCGCACGCTGGCACGTCGGCCACGTGGCGCTGCCGCTCGCACCCCCGTTCGTGCCGTTCCCCCGGTCGGCCATGGCCCCCGCGGCTCGCCGGATGAGGGTTGCAGGGAACAAGATCCCGCCAACGCCATCACACTCTCCCAACACGGGAACCTCATGCGATCGTCCACTCGCCGCGCCGTCGCGCTGGTCTTCGCCGCGACCGCCGTCACCCACTGCACCAACCCGCAGGGGCCCTCGTTCGACGAAACCGCGGTCATCGCCGCCCTCCGGCAGGCCGCCGTCCCCGTCGGGGATTCCGGACTGCGCGCACAGGCGCCCCGGAGAGTGATCGAGCAGCTCGCCGATGGCGCGACCATCATCGGCCTTGGCGAGTCCACGCACGGCACGCGCGAGTTCTTCCTGTACAAGAACCAGGCGATCGAGCTGCTCGCGGCCAGCGGCGTGCGCGTGATCGGTTTCGAAGTGCCGTGGGCGAGCGCGCGCACGATCGGTGCCTACGTCAATGGCGCGAACATCAGCGAGGCCACCGTCGCCGACGCGCTCCAGTACAAGGTCTATCGGACGCGCGAAGTCCTCGATCTGCTGGCATGGATGCGCACCGAGAACCAGACGCGCTCCCCGGCAACGCGTCTGGTGTACGCCCCCTTCGACCCGCAGGACTACCTGCTGACGGACCCCGGCGGCACGATCCCGCAGATGGACGCGGTCCTCCGGCCCGTGGACGCACCGCTCGCGGACAGTGTGCGGGTCCGGTACGATGCACTCGCGATCGGACTCGACACCGTCGTGCGCACGGGTAAGTTCACCCCGGCGCAGGGCGAGCGCCTTGGCATGCTGGTGCGGGTGGCGCGTGAACGCCTTGCCGCCGCCGAGGGGACGCTCGCGACGCGGCTCGGCACCTTCGATGCCGCGTGGCTCGTGCGGAGCGCGGCCGTCGTCGAACAGTTCATCACGCAGGCGCGCCTCACCGCGACGCCCGCCACGGAGGCGGCGGGGTTCACCGTGCGCGACAGCTCGATGGCAGCGAACGCCCAGTGGTGGCTGGCGATGAGCGGCTCCGGCGCGCGGGCGGCCCTGTGGGCGCACAATGGGCACGTCGGGATCACGACGATGGACGGGAGTCTGACCATGGGCACCTTCCTGCGTCGGGCGCTCGGCGACAGCTACCGCGTGCTCGGCTTCTCCATGGGCGGGGGACGCTTCAACGGCAACGTGCCGAGCGACCCGCAGCTCGCCCCGCCGGCGAGGGGTGGGACGGTGGACGGACTGCTCGCGCGCGTCGCGACGCAGTCGAATGGCATCTGGCTGGCCGACCTGCGCTCCCTGTCCGAGCCGGCGGCGGGTTGGGCAACCTCGGCGACCGGCCAGCGCTGGCTGGGATCGGGGGTAGGCGATACGAACCTGTACCTCGACTTGCCGTTGCGACCGACGTTCGACGCCCTCCTGTTCGTCAACCAGACGACGGCGAGCATCAAGGTTCCCTGAATGCTGCGCACGGGCGACACGCGACCCGGCGTCCAGCGCGCCCCACCACTCTGCGCCGATCGCGCGCGCGCCGGGCGTGGTCGCCACCTGCAGGACGCCTGGCCGGTTCCTTGGCCTTCGCCAGAGGAGGCACGGGGACCCTGGCAGACGTTGTGCGCGAGGTGCCGCCGTCACAGACTTCGCGGCATGGATGGCCCAGGCGCCCCAAGCAGGTCGCGCGAGCGGTGAACAGTTGCTGACGCGCGAGGCAGCACGGCCGGCGGTCGTGCCGGCACCGTCGCGCGCGTACTGGGTCGGGCAATCCGTCGTCGTGGCGACGTTCTTCGTCCCGAGCCTGCTCCAGTGGAGGTTCGAGGCCGACGCGGGCCCGTTCGTCCTCTGGCGATCGCTGGTGACCGACGGCGTGCTTGCGCTCGTCACCGTGGTGGGCACGCACCGCCTGCGACCGAGCGTCCTCGCCGAGGTGGCCGACCTGCGCGGCCTTCCCCGCCGGCTGCCGAGGCGGTTGGGGGCGCTCGCCCTTGTGGCGCTGGCGATTTCGCTGATCGAAGTCCTCGTGCGGACGGCGATCCCCGCGTCCCCGGAAGACCATCTGCTCTGGATGCCGTCCGACGTGGCGCTCAACAGCATTTTCTGGAGCCTCAGTCTCGCCTTGTGGTGCATGGTGTACGGAGCGAGTCAGCTGATCATCATCGGCAGTCGCTCGACAGCGGAGCGCCTCGCGCTCGCGGCGGCGGCCCGCGAGGCGGAGGCGCGTGTGCTGCGTGCCCAGATGGATCCGCACTTCCTCTTCAACGCCATCAACAGCGCACGGGCTCTCGTGAGCATCGACCCCGACGGCGCGCGCGACCTCCTGACCCGATATGCCGAGGTTCTCCGCTACGTGACGACCCACGCTCGAGGGACCGCCGAGACGATGGGCGAGGCACTCTCCGTCGCGACCGCCTACCTCGAGATCGAACGACGGCGGTTTCCGGATCGCCTGCGCGTGGACATCGCCGTGCCGGACGAGCTGTATTCTGCCCAGATCCCCACCCTCCTGCTGCAGACGCTCGTGGAGAACGCCGTGCGGCACGGGATCGCGCGCTCCCCCGGAGGAGGCACGATCCGGATCCACGCGCGCGCGGAGGACGGCGTCTTGACGCTGACGGTATCGAACCCGGCGCCCCCGGGCGCCGTGTCCCGCGACGGGAGCGGCGTCGGCCTCGCGAATTCGCGCGAACGCTTGCGGCTGCTGCACGGTGAAGCCGGGCGACTCGAGTACTCCCACGGAGCCGACGGCATCGTTCGCGTGTCGGTGCAACTGCCGTTGCCCGCAGTACCGCCCGCCCGATGACGATGCCCCCTGCCCGGTTGCGCGTCCTCCTCGTGGACGACGAGCCACTCGCCCTGCTCGAGCTGCGACGGCTCCTGAGCCAGAGCGCCGACGTCCTCGAGGTCGTGGGTGAGGCCCGGGACGCCGAGACGGCGCGGCGCCTGATCGACTCGCTCGAGCCCGACCTCCTCTTCCTCGACATCACGCTGCCGGACGAGGACGGGCTCTCGCTCCTCGCGTCGATCGACGCCCCACCGCGCACGGTCTTCGTGACGGCGTACGACGAGCATGCGATCCGGGCGTTCGAGCTGAACGCACTCGACTACCTGCTCAAGCCGGTGGACCCGCGGCGCCTGGCCATGACCTTGGCGCGCGTCGTCCACGCGTCCGCGGAGCACGACGAGCCGGAGAAGAGGGCCGGCGCGCACGAGGCGACGATGCACGCGCAACTCGCCATGGCGGATCGCATCTTCCTGCGCGAGGGCGAGCGGGCATGGTTTGTCACCGTCGCCGAGCTGCGGCTCCTCGAGGTGCACCGTGAGGGGACGCGCCTACACTTCGGCCGGGGCAGCGCGACCGTCTCGCGGCCGCTCCGCACCATCGAGGAGCGGCTCGCGACTCGCCACTTCGTGCGGGCGAACCGCACGCAGATCGTCGGGATCGCCTGGGTTCGTGACGTCACACCGTGGTTCGCCGGCCGACTCAAGCTGCAACTCGACGACGGACAGGAAGTACTGGTCTCGCGGCGACAGGCGCGGGAGGTCGCCGCCCGGATGTCGCTCTGAGTCTTCCCCGCCCTCGGCAACGGGGCGCACGCGGCGAGAGGTGGGTCGCACCGGTGAGTCGTACCGGTGAGTCGTACCGGTGAGTCGTACCGGTGAGTCGTACCGGTGCAAGCGCGCCGGCGCGGGCCGTGCGCGCGCGGTATCTTCGACCGGCGTTCCTGCGACCACGTGTCGCGTGCCTCCCCTACGCCCGTTTCGAGGTGCCATGACCGACCGCCCCGCCGTCGCCGCCCGTCCGGTGGTTGTTGCGCTCACGCTCGCGCTCGTCGGGGCCGGCGGCCTCGCGGTTCGCCCGGTGGCCGCACAGCGCTCGTCCTACGACGTCGTCATCCGCAACGGCCGCGTGCTCGATCCCGAGACGGGCCTCGATGCGGTGCGCTCGGTGGGAATCCGCAACGGCGTGATCGCCGCGATCTCCCGGGCGCCGCTCATCGGCCGCCGCACCATCGACGCCACTGGTCTGGTGGTCGCCCCCGGCTTCGTTGACCTCCACGCGCACGGGCAGGACGACGAGAACTACCGGCTTTACGCCCAGGACGGCGTCACCACCGCCCTCGAGCTCGAGGTCGGGACGGAGGACGTGCCGGCATGGTACGCCGCACGCGCCGACGGGACGCTGATCAACGTCGGGGTGGCGGCCAGCCACCTGCGAGCGCGCATGCTGGTCCTGCGCGACGGTGGCATGGCGCAGGGGACGCTGCTGCCGCTCGACTCGGCGGGCCGTCGTGCGGCCACCGACGACGAGATCGCCGAGATCCGTCGCGTGATCGACCGTGGGCTCGACGCCGGCGGGCTCGGGGTCGGGATGGGGCTGGCGTACACACCGGCGGCATCGAAGCATGAGGTCGTCGAAGCCTTCCGCAGCGCCGCGCGCCGCCGCGCGCCGGTGTTCGTGCACACCCGTTCCACCGGTGAGACCGACCCCGGCAGTTCGGTCGAGGCGTACCTCGAGGTCATCGCCGCCAGCGCCGTCACCGGCGCCCCGCTGCACATCGTGCACCTGAACTCCACGAGCGCGGCCTCGACGCCGAGAACGCTGGCGCTCGTGACCGAGGCCCGGCAGCGCGGGCTGGACGTGACGGCCGAGGCCTACCCGTACATCGCCGGCATGACCGAACTCGCATCGCCGCTCTTCGATCGCTTCCTCACCGGGCCGGACAGCATGTTCGGGACGCTCATGCTCCCGCGTACGGGCGAGCGCCTCACCCGGGCGACCTTCCTGGCCAACCGGGTACCCAAGGAGCGGGTGATCATCTTCCTCAATACGCCGGCGATGGAGGCGCTCGCCATCACCAGTCCCGTGACGGCCATCGCCAGCGATGGCGGCGTGCGCAACGGCATCGGCCACCCCCGCACGGCGGGCACGTTCGCGCGCGTCCTCGGCCACTACGTGCGCGACACGCGCCAGCTCACCCTCATGCAGGCGATCACCAAGATGACCTTGATGCCGGCGCGGCGGCTGGAGACGCTGGCACCGGCATTCCGGCGCAAGGGTCGGCTGCAGGTGGGGGCCGACGCCGACGTGACGATCTTCGACCCGGCCACGGTGCAGGACCGCGCCACGTACACCGCGCCCGCCTTGCCGTCGGAGGGGTTCCGGCACGTGCTGGTGGCCGGCGTGTCGGTGGTGACGGACGGCCGGGTGGTGGAGGGGACGCGGCCGGGTCGCCCGCTGCGCGGCACTGTGCGCCCCTGACGGGCGCGTGAGCGTGGGGGCGCTTCGCGAGGGCGCCGGGCGTGCCACCGGGATGATCCGAGCGCGCGACGCATGCGGCCGGTGTCGCGTAGTCGCGTGCCGGCGATGTCGCCGCCGGCGCAGCGCCCGGAAGTTCCGACCGGCCATCGGTCGTCCTTGACCCGAGGCGACGGCCTCCTTATACTAAGCGTACGTACTATATAGGAGGCCCGCGATGTGGAGCAGGGAAGCAAGTGCATGGACGAGTGCCACCCCGGAGCAGGTCTGGGCGCGGTGGACGGACGTCGGTCACTGGAGCACGTGGGATGCGTCCCTGCGCGCGAGTGCGTTGCGCGGTCCGTTCGCCGTGGGCAGCCGTGGTGACCTGCAGCCCACCAGCGGCCCCCGGGCATCGTTCATCCTGACGGATGTCGTGCCGCATCGTGCGTTCTCGAACCGGATGCGGCTTCCCCTCGCGACGATCGACTTCGTTCATGCGCTCGACCTCGGTGCTGACGGCCGCACGAGGATCACGCATCGCATCGAGATCGACGGGCCGCTCGGTGCGCTGTTCGTTCGCCTGATCGGGCGAGGCGCTGCCGACACGCTCCCCGCTGCGGTCGCCGCACTGGCGCATCAGGCCGAGGAATCCCGGCGATGATCCGCTGCTGGGTCGGCGTGGTCTCGCTGCAGCACGTGATGCTCGGCGTCGCCCGGGGATTCGCCCAGGTGTGTCATGGCAAGCAGGCACCGCTGCGCCGGATGGCGCCGGGCGACTGGCTCGTGTACTACTCGCCTCGGGACCGGATGGATGGCGGGTCGGCCCTGCAAGCCTTCACGGCGGCGGGGCGTATTCGTCCCTCGACGGTGTACCAGGTGCAGTGCGATGGCTTCTCGCCCTACCGCCGCGACGTGGACTTCGTGGATTGCCGGCCGGCTCCCATTCGTCCGCTGCTATCGCAACTGTCGTTCACGCAGGGGCTGCCGAACTGGGGATACCGGTTCCGGCTCGGGCACTTCGAGATCGACCGTCGCGACTTCAGGCTGATCGCGCAGGCGATGGGGATCGTTCGCCTGCCTGCGTCGAACGATGGCTGACCGCATCTTCCGCTACCCGGCGCCGGAGGACAGCCCGGGGTTCCTGCTCTGGCAGGTGTCCAATCACTGGCAGCGAGCCCAACGCGCAGCGCTCAAGCCGTTCGCGCTCACGCACGGCCAGTTCGTCCTCCTCGCGAACTTGAAGTGGCTCCAGGATCGGCTGGAGGTCATCACGCAGAATGACCTGGCGCACCACGCCGGGATCGACGTGATGATGACGTCCGACCTGGTGCGCAAGTTGGAGGAGCGGGGCCTGATCCGCCGGACGGAGCATCCGCACGACAGTCGAGCGAGGTCCATCCGGCTCACGGCGTCCGGCAAGCGTATGGTCGCCGAGGTGGTACCCGTCGTCGAGGCGGTCGATGACGCGTTCTTCGAACAGCTGGGGGACGACGGGACGACGTTCGTCGCGCTCCTGCGCAGGTTGGGTGGCGGGGCCGCGCGCGGGGAGCGGGGCGACTGACGCGCGCGGCACACGGCACCACCGGCGCAGGACGCCCCGCTGATCTCACGCGCTGGGCGCGAATGCCCCGCTTCCCGGGAGCCGTCGGACCGCGCCCCGTACTCCCAAGGGTTCACGCCGTCCTGCCTTCCTAGAAGTTGAAGCCGAATCGCAAGGAGCCGAGCGGGAACGGCTGTTCGCCGACTTCCTTGGTGAGGGTCTTGTTCTCGAAGATGGGCCAGGGATTCGACTTGTACACCACGCCGGCGACCCCGAACTGCGGCATTACGTAGTACCGCTTCTTCGCGAACTCGAACTTGTAGCCGACGTAGCCCGTCATCAGCCAGTCGAAACTGCGGTAGGTCCTCCGCGTGGTCACGTGATTCTCGAGGACGCCCAGCCCGGTGGTCTGGGAGAACTCGGCATGGAGTCCCTTCCAGAAGTACTGGCGGTACCCGCTGGCCACGCTGTAATCGGCGAACCGTCCCTCGGTGTCCCTGTTCCGGGGGAAATCCACGTTGGCGCCCACGTAGGCGTCGCCCCGCAGGTTGCCTTTCTGCCAGAGCTTGACGACGAAGTGCCCGCGGAATGCTCCAGGAAAGAAGGGCCACAGGGCGTCCGCTTCGACGGCGTACTTGGACTCCCGAGGCGCTTCCTGGGCCGCCATCGTGGTCGTCGTGGCGGCAATGAGGGCTAGCGCGACGGTTAGCGCGACGGCTAGCGCACGGGTCGGACCGGGCCGGCGCAACGCGTTGCTGATCAATGAGTTGCGTGGCATGCCCCCACGCGTCTGCGCGACACTTACGGCGTTCATTGGCCAATCCTCAGGAAGGGAAATAGATACGCTTCTCTACTTGATGCGGTAATCCTAGAAACTGATCGCTAATTGTCAATAGTCGAGGCCCGTCTCTACTTTTCTGTATGGACGCTGGTTCTCCTGCTGATCGTACCTTCCGCGTCCCGCAGCAAGAGCGGGGGCAACGGCGCGTGTCGCAGATCCTCGATGCTGCAGCGGAGGTCTTCCTCGAGCACGGGGTCGGCGGGGCGACCATGCAACTCATCGCCGAACGCGCGGGGGCGTCTGCGGGGTCGCTCTACCACTTCTTCCCGAACAAGGACGCCGTCCTCGAGTCGCTGGGCGCGCAGTACGCGGATCGTGCGCGCCGCCTCAACGAGGAAGCGATGCCGTTCTCGCTCGTCCATCTCGAACCGGACGCCCTGTTCGACCGTGTGCTGCGCGGGCAGATGGCGTTCCTCGAGGAGACGCCGGCCTTCGGCGCCGTGCAGGAAGCGGTGGAGCGGAACTGTCCGGCGATCTTCGACGCACTCAACCAGGCGGTGGTAGGGCACGTCGGGCAGTTCCTCGCCCTTCGCTATCCGCGCATGCCCGAGTCGCAGCGCCTCGCCTCGGCGATGGTCTCCGTCTCCACGGTGCTCGCGATCGTCGGCCTCGCCATTCGGGTCCCGCCTGCCATGCGCGAGACCGTCATCCGCGAGGGGAAGGCCATGCTCGTGGCGCACTTCGGCGCTGCGGACGCGAGATTCGGGATCGGTTCCGCAGCCAGCGGAGAGTGAGCCGGGCACGACCGACCGGGTTCCTCGGACGCCCCATGATCTCGTCGCCGATGCTGATGATATCAGTGCCGAGGGAGATGCGACGCTACTTCCCCGAGGGCTGCTTCGCTTCGACCTGCAGCGTGCCGCCGTTGCGCACGATGCGCACGACGCGCCCGCGCGCACGCAAGGACACGCCGGGTCCCGTCACCTCCATCTCCAGGTCCGGCCCTCCGGTCGGCGCAGCGAACTCGACCCACCCGACATTGTCGCTCACGCCCAGCTCGGCTGGTGTCGTCACGACCCCGCCGTCGCCGGCCAACCTGAAGCGTCCGACGCGTTGGCCGCTGCTGCCGACCGCAGGGCCAAGACTGGCGAACAGCCTCCCATCGAGGGAGACGCGCATGGTGACCACCTGGGTCGTGTCCGCCGAGCGTACGATGGCCGTGGTCTTCCCGGGTGGCGTTGCCGTCGCCTGCGCAGCGACGCCGACGGGCAGACACAGAATGAATGCAGCGAAGACGTACCGGATCATGGGCGACTTCCTCAGGTTGAGCCGGCCACCCGGTGGCGCGGCTTCCGGCGAGAGGGCAACATGACTGGCGTGTGGGGAGTGCCGAGACATCCGCGTCGAATGCGCTCGTCCCCCTAAACGTTATGCGTGATCGTCGGCGCACCGCAACCGCCGTGCTGGATGGAGGTGCCGATCCGGTGGTATGTTTATCCCCGCCTGTGCCGCATCCCTGGTTCTCCGCTGATGCTCGCACCCCTCGCGCCCGCCGAGACGCCCGACTCCAATCAGGCGCTCGCTTGTCCGGGCTCCACCCGCACTGACCGCCGGCTGACAAGGCCGGTCCCGGCGCCGCTCTCGTGACCACGTCGCTCCT
>JAJTHG010000014.1 GCA_021298835.1 Gemmatimonadota bacterium | reverse complement strand
CGCGTATGAGCAAGCGCGTATGAGCAAGCGCGTATGAGCAAGCGCGTATGAGCAAGCGCGTATGAGCAAGCGCGTATGAGCAAGCGCGTATGAGCGCCGCCCGTCCGACGCCGGTCCGGCCGGACGTCCCCGCGCCGGCCGGCGCTGCCGCCGCGCCCGCCGCCGGGCCCGCCGAGCCCCCCGACGTCTCCGTCCTCGTCCCCGCGAAGGACGAGGCCGAGAACCTCCCCGAGTTCCTGCGGCAGTGCGCCGAGGCCTTCGCGGCCGATCCCGCCACGCGCTACGAGGTCGTCGTCGTGGACGATGGGTCGCGCGACGGCTCGTGGGCCCTGCTTGGCGACCTCGCGCGGCAGTACGCGTTCCTGCGCACCGTACGGCACCGGTCGCAGCGCGGTATCGCCGAGGCACTCCGCAGCGGCTGGCTCGCGAGCCGCGGGCCGATCCTCGTCTTCTATCCCGCCGACCTCCAGTTCAAGCCGGCCGACATCCCGCGGCTCGTCGCCCCGATCCTCGCCGGCGACGCGGACATGGTGACCGGCCAGAAGCAGGGGGTGTACGAAAAGGCGTTCGTCAGCGGCATCTACAACCGGCTCTCACGCGTCCTGTTCCGCGTGCCGGTCAAGGACCTCAACTCGGTGAAGGCCTACCGGCGCGAGGTCATGTCGCTCGTCCCCACGCGTCCCGACTGGCACCGCTACCTCATCGTCATCGCCGCGACGGAAGGGTACACCGTCACCGAGATTCCGGTGACGCTGTACCCGCGCACCGCCGGCAAGTCGAAGTTCGGTCTCTCGCGCATCCCCATCGGCGTGCTCGACATGCTCGCGGTCTGGTTCGAGCTCCGATTCGGCCGCAAGCCGCTGCTGCTGTTCGGGATGCTCGGCGCCGCGATGTTCGCGGTCGGCGTGCTGGCGGGCCTCGGGGCCCTCGTCGTGCTGCTGGCCACCGGCGTGGGGGTGCGGGCCGTCTGGACGGTCATCCAGACCTCCCTCGTGCTCGGCTCGATCTTCTTCGCCACCGGCCTGCTCGGCGAGCAGATCGCCGGCACCCGCGCCGACCTGCGCGAGCTGCGCCGCCGCGTGGACGACGTCGCCCCGGGCGGGGAGTGAAGGTCCTCTTCGTGGCGCACGGCTTCCCGCGCCACCTCGACGACCACGCGGGGAAGTTCCTCCTCGACCTCGCCGCGGGCCAGCAGGCGCTCGGGCACGCCGTGGCGGCGGTCGTGCCGCACGCCGCCGGGCTCGCGGAGCGGGAGACCCTCGCGGGGGTCGAAGTGCGGCGCTTCCGTTACGGGCCCGACGCGAGCGAGACGCTGGCCTATGCCGGGACGATGGCCGACCAGGTGCTGCGCTCCTGGGCCGCGCGGTGGCGCTTCCTCCGCTTTCTCGTCGCGATGCGCGCCGCGACGCGCGCGGCGGTCGCCGAGTGGCGACCGGACGTGGTGCACGTGCACTGGTGGTTTCCCGGCGGCCTCGTCGCGTGGCCCGGCCGGCTGGGCGTACCGGTGGTGATGACCTCGCACGGGACCGACCTCTTTCTCGCGGATCGCTCCTCCCCCCTGCGCTGGCTCGCCCGGCGCGTCCTTCCGGCAGCGGCGCAGGCGACCGTCATCTCCTCGCCGCTCGCCGCGCGCCTCGAGGCGCTCGGTGTCCGGCGCGACCGCGTGACCGTCGTGCCGATGCCGGTGCCGGCGACCGTCCCGGTGCCGCGGGCGCCGGTGCCGGGGCGGATCCTGTTCCTCGGCCGGCTGGTGGAGCGGAAGGGGGCGCACGTCGCGCTCGAGGCGATGGCGCACCTCGCCGCACGCGACCCCGGGGTCCACCTGCGGCTCGTGGGTGACGGGCCGGAGCGGAGCCGGCTCGAGGCGCGGGCCGCCACGCTCGGCCTCGCCGACCGCGTCACGTTCGTCGGGGCCGTCCCGCCGAGCGCGGTGGCCGAAGAGTACGCGCGGGCGTCCGTCTTCGTGATGCCGGCGGTCACCGACTGGAAGGGCGAACAGGAGGGCTTCGGGCTCGTGCTGGTCGAGGCCATGCGGGCAGGGGTGCCCGTCGTCGCCACGGCGTCCGGCGGCATCGGCGACGTCGTCCGGGACGGCGTGACGGGGCGACTCGTGCCGCCCGGCGACCCGCGGGCCCTCGCGGACGCCGTGACCGGCCTCCTCCGCGACCCGGCGGCCGCCGAGGGACTCGCGCAGGCCGCCCGGGCGGACGTGGACGCGCGCTACGCCCCGTCAGCGATCGCGCGAACCTTCGACGGCGTCTATCGCCGCGCCGTCGCCTGACGATGCCCGCCGTCTCGCGCAAGCCGTGGATGGTCGCCGCGCAGGTCGCAGCGTTCGGCCTCGTGGCGTGGTTCCTCGGCCGGCAGGCGCACCAGTACTGGGGACCGATGCGGGCCCTGCGTCTCGACTGGACGTGGGGCCCGCTGCTGCTGGCCTCGGTGCTCACGGCGGCGATGTACCTGATGCTCGTCGCCACGTGGCGGCATTCCGTCGGGTGGTGGGGTCAGGCGTTCACGTGGCGCGACGCGGCGCGCATCTGGTTCGCGAGCAACCTCGCCCGGTTCGTGCCGGGCGGCGTGTGGCAGTTCGCGGGCATCGCGGCGATGGCCGCCTCGCGGGGCGTATCGGCGATCGCGGCGAACGGGGCCGCGATCCTGCAGCAGGTGGTGATCATCGTCAGCGGCGTCGCGCTGACGCTCTTCACGTCCCCCGAGCTGCTCGGACCGGCGGTGCAGCGCCTGCTCCCGAGCGGCCTGGCACCGGCCGTCGGGAGCATGGTGCTGGTCGCCTTCGTGTGGCTGTTCCCCCGCTCGGCCACCGCGCTCGCCGCCCGGGCGGAGCGGATGGCGGGAGCGGCGGTGAAGTGGCCGGCCCCCCCGGTGCGGGACTTCACCGTGCACACCGGGCTCATGCTGGTGATGTGGTTAGTTTATGGCGTCGCGTTCTGGCTGTTCGGTCGCGCGCTGTTCGGCGCGGACGGCCCGGGACTGGTGGCGTCGATCGCGATCTACACGGCCGCGTATGTGGCCGGCATCGTCGCGGTCGTGGCACCGGGCGGGCTGGGAGTGCGGGAAGCCGCGCTCACCGCCGCCCTGACGCCGGCCATCGGCGGCGAGAAGGCGCTGGTGATGGCGCTGGCGTCGCGCCTGTGGCTGCTCGCCGTCGAGGTCGTGACGGCCGTGCTTGTGCTCCTCTTCGTTCGCCCGTCGTCTCGGCCGGCCGCCGCGGCGTCGGGTGCCCCTCCCGTGGACCCGCCCCCCGCCTCCTGACGTGTCGTCCCTGACCGACCGCTTCCCGCGCAGCCTCGCCGCCGCCGTCTATGCGGTGCTCACGGCGGTGACGTACCGCGCCGTGTTCGCCGGCCAGTGGCTCATCAACGAGATGAGCGACCAGCGGACCGGCTACGCCTTCCGCGAGTTCGCCGCCGCCCACTTCAACGCGACGGGCGAGATCCCGCAGTGGTACGGCTACCTCTTCGGCGGCATGCCCTACGCCGCCAACACGGCCCACGGCGACACGTTCTTCCCGACATTCTGGCTGCGGGTCTGGTTCGGCGTGGACACGGGGATGTCGCTGGGGTTCCTGCTGTTCACGTGGCTCGCCGGCTGGGCGACGTTCTGCTTCGCGCGGGGCCTCGGGCTGTCGTTCGGGCCCGCGCTGCTCACCGGCACGGCATACATGCTGGGCGGGCAGGTGATCTCGCTCGTGAGCCCCGGCCACGACGGCAAGCTCTACGTGAGCGCGTTGCTGCCGCTGGCGATGCTCACCCTCTGGCGCGCGGTCGGCACCGGGCACTGGCGCTGGTTCGTCCTCTTCGGCGGCGTGGTCGGTGCGGCGCTGCTGACGCCGCACGTGCAGATGACCTACTACCTGCTGATGGCGGCGGGCTTCTGGTGGGCCTACCTGCAGTTCGTGCACCGGCCCGCCGCCCCGGCGCGCTGGCCGGTGAGCGCGGCGCTGTTCACGGGCGGGATCGCGATCGGCTTCGCCGTCGCGGCCGTGCAGCTGATCCCGTTCTTCGACTACATCCCGCTCTCGCCGCGCGGCGCCGGCGGCTCGAGCACGGGCTACGAGTTCGCCACGTCGTACTCGCTGCCGCTCATGGAGCTCCTCGACACGGTGTGGCCGAGCTTCAGCGGCGCGCGCGAGACCTACTGGGGATCGAACCCGCTGCGGCTGCACTCGAGCTACCTCGGGGCGGCGGCGCTCGTGCTGGCGACACTGGCGTTCCGTCGCGCGGGCGACCGCCGGCTGACGTGGTTCTTCGTCTTCCTCGCCGCCTACGGCACGCTGTTCGCCCTCGGCGGCAACACGCCGTTCTACCGCATTCCCTATACGATCCTGCCGGGCATCGCCAAGACGCGCGCGCCGGACATGATCTTCTTCCTCACTTCGCTCGCGGTGGCGACGCTGGCGGGCTTCGGCGCGCAGGCGCTGGCCGACCGCACGGCGGGGCAGGGGACACCGCGGACGATCGGGCTGTTCGCGTGGATCGGCGTGTTCACTCTCGGGGCCATTCTCGCGGTCAGCGGGGGCTTCAAGGGGCTGATGGAATCGCTGGCGCTGCCGGAGCGAGTGGGGCAGGTGGACGCGAACTACCCGCGCTTCACGCTCGACGCCGTGCGGACGTTCGTCGTCGGCACGGCCGCGGCGGTCCTGGCCCTCCTCGCGCTGCGGGGGCGGCTGAGCGGCCGGGCGGCGGTGCTCGCGCTTGTCGGCGTGACGGCGCTCGACGGTTTCACCGCCGCGCAGCCCTTCGTGCTCGCGAGCCCGCCGGCGTCGCAGGTCTTCGCCGCTGACTCGGTCGTGCAGGTCCTGCAGCGTGACTCGTCGCTCTTCCGCGTGTTGCCGGTGCCGGGCACATCGTACGGCGACAACTACCTGATGACGCACCGCCTGCGGTCGAGTCTCGGGTACAACGGCCAGGAGCTGCAGCGCTACGACGAGCTCATGGGAGGAAAGAACCAGTGGCAGAACCTGGGGAATCCCAACCTGTGGAAGGTCACCGGCATCAAGTACATCCTCACGGCGCAGCCGATCGCGGCCGCGCAGCTCGCCCTCGTGGCAGGGCCGCTGACGTCCTATGAAGGCCAGCCGACCTACGTGTACCGGTTCGCGAACGCGCTGCCGTACGCCTTCGTCGTGCCGGAGGCGGTGAAGGTGCCCGATGCACAGGTGCTCCCGACCATCATGGACGAGCGGTTCGACCCCCGTACGCTCGTGCTCGTCCCGCCGGACGCCGCGGCGGGCCGGGCGTCGGTCGCCGCCCTGCCCGAGCCCATTGACGTCACCGTCGCGGCGCGGGAACCGGCCGCCGGGCACCTGACCTTGACCCTTGCAACACCCGCCCCCCGCGATGCGTACCTCTTCGTGGCGGAAAACTGGTATCCCGCGTGGACGGCGACCGTGGACGGTGTCGCGGCTCCGGTCCTGCGGGCCCAGCATGCGCTGATGGCGGTGCCGGTGAAGGCCGGCGCCAAGGTCGTGGACCTCCGCTTCGTCCCGGCCGATTACCCGCTGGGGAAGTGGATCTCGATCGGAGCGATCGCCATGGTGCTACTGGTCTGGGGGTGGCAGGGATGGGAGGCGCGACGCCAGCGGCCGGTGCAGGCCGCGTGAGGCACGAATGAACGCCGAGACGGTGGCCGCCTTCGCCACGATGGCGCGGCGCATCTCCGGCGAACAGCGGGCCGTCAAGCGGAACGGCCCGCTCTTTCCGGGCGGGCAGGAGGACGGTCGGGCACTGGTCATCGTCCCCACGTACAACGAGCGTACCAATCTCGAGCGGTTGGTCTCGCAGGTGCTGCAGCAGTCCGACCGGATCGACGTGCTCGTGGTGGACGACAATTCGCCCGACGGGACGGGCCAACTGGCCGATCGCCTCTCGGCGGGGACCCCGCGCGTGCAGGTGCTGCACCGGCCGGGCAAGGCGGGTCTGGGCAAGGCGTACCTCGCCGGCTTCGCGTGGGGGCTCGCGCGACCGCAGTACGACTGCTTCTTCGAGATGGACGCCGACTTCTCCCACGAGCCCGCCCACCTGCCGGCGTTCCTCGAGGCCATCCGCTCGGCCGACCTCGTCCTCGGCAGCCGCTACGACCAAGGCAAGGTCACGGTGGTCAACTGGCCGATCACGCGGCTGTTGCTCAGCTACGGCGCGAACATCTACGCGCGCTGGGTGACCGGCGTCCGGCTCGACGATGCCACCGGCGGCTTCAAGTGCTTCCGCCGGTCGGTGCTGGCGGCGATCGACCTCGCCGACGTCCGCTCGAACGGCTACGCCTTCCAGATCGAGATGAGCGTCCGCGCGTCCGCCAAGGGATTCTCGATCGCCCAGATCCCGATCGTCTTCACGGACCGGACGGAAGGGCAGAGCAAGATGTCCGGCCACATCGTCCGCGAGGCCATCTTCATGTGCTGGCGCCTCCGGTGGTGGACCCTCACGGGCCGCCTCGCCCGATGAGCCAGCCCGCCCCCCGGTTCTGGAAGCTCACCGGGTCGGGCAACGACTTCGTCTTCCTCGACGCGAGGACGACCCTCGATCCGGCCTGGCGGACCCCCGACGCCGTCCGGCACCTGACGGCCCGGGGCACCGGCGTGGGGGCCGACGGCGTGGTGTACCTCGAACCGTCGTCCGCGGCGTCAATCCGGATGCGGTACTTCAACGCCGACGGATCGCCCGCCGAGCTCTGCGGCAATGCAACCCTGTGCACCACGCGCCTGGCCGCCCATCTCAGGGCTGCCGATCCGGCAGGGATGACGATCGAGACGGATGCCGGCATCGTCCGCGCCCGGCTCGTGGATGGGGAACCTGAGATCGACCTGGAGCCGGTGACGCTGCTTCGCTCGGTCGAACCGCTCACGAGCCGCGAACCGGGGGAGCGGCGGATCGGCTATGCCGTCGTCGGCGTGCCGCACCTCGTGATCCGGGTGGAGGATGTCGAGACGGTTGACATCGCCTCGCGAGGCCGGACGCTGCGGCACACCCTTGGGCTATCCGGGGGGGCCAACGTCAACTTCGTGAGCCCGGTCGATGGGGGATGGGCCATGAGGACCTTCGAACGGGGCGTCGAAGGTGAGACCCTGGCCTGCGGAACCGGCTCCGTGGCCGTCGGAATCCTCCTTCAGGTGTGGGGCGAGGCCTCGCCGCCGACCCGCATCCGTACCCGCTCCGGACGCTGGGTCACCGTCTCCGCGACTCGCCAAGGCGACAGTTGGCTTCCTCGGCTCCGCGGCGAAGGCCGAATCGTATTCGAGGGGCAACTCATCGAGCCCTGATGCCGATGGGGAAATCCCCAAGCGAAACAATTGACTTGACACGAACCAGCGCAAGCCAAGTCTTGGCAAACACTTAGGAAGCTGACCCACGCGGGCGGAGTTTCGGATCTCCACATCCCTGGGCTGGAGTTAGTTTACATAACATATCTTATACGTACTGTAAGCGGCCGAAAGCAAAACGGGCGGATGCCCTAGGCACCCGCCCGCTGTCGTCCGACTGTCCGGATTCCGTCGCCTACTGCTGCGCCTTCGCCGACAGCTCACCCACCCGGATCCGCGCCTCGATCGAGCGGGACGAGTTCTCCTTGTCCGCAAGCTGCTGCCACAGCTTGAGCGCCTCGGCCTTGTTGCCGGCTGCCGCATACGCCCGAGCGGCATCGGCCAGGTACGAGTCCTTTTCGGCCCCGGAGACCATCCCCGCCGCCTTCGCGTACCGGGCCGCCGCCTCGGCTTCCTTTCCCTGCTGGGCAAGGCCCGAGGCCAGGAGGGCCTCCATGGAGGCCTTGAGGTGGGACGGTGCCCCCCCGATCGCCTTCTCCAGAACCTTCACCCCTTCGGCCGCCTTGTCCTGTTCATAGAACTGCTGGGCCAGCACCATGGCCCCGAGGCCGCCCGCGTTCGTGCCCGCATACCGGTCCACCATCTTCTGCAGCTCGGTACGGGCCTTTTCGACGTCCCCCCCACCGGCCACCTGCGATGCCGAGGCGAATGCCTTTTCGGCACGCTCTTCCTTGAGAGCCGTCTGGCGCCCCCACAGCCACACCCCGCCGCCAGCCGCAGCCACCACCGCAGCGCCGATCGCCAGGGTTCGCCAATTCGCCGTCAGCCACTCGGCGACGGTGTCGTCCGCGCCGCCCGTGCGGCGGGTGGCCAGGTTCGGGGTCGTCATCTCGAATTCGTCGGAAGGTTGGACGCGTCGCCGGTCCCACGGATCGGGGCGCCGGCGGAAAGCCGGCCGCCGGGCGACGTCCCGGAAATGTCGTCGCTCGCTCCCCCGATTTCCAGCCGTCCCCCAACTGCTTGAAGTTTGAAGGAATCGACCGTAGCGTGGGGGACCCCAACGAGGAAGCCGGATGTCCGATCGTCTCCCGCGCGTCGTGGTGCTGGGCGGAGGCCCCGGCGGTCTCTACGCCGCGCTCCTCCTCAAGCGCCGTCACCCGGCGGCGACCGTCACGGTCGTCGAACGCAACCGTCCCGACGACACCTTCGGGTGGGGCGTCGTGCTGTCCGACCAGACCGTGGACAACCTCCGGCGCGCCGAGCCGGCCTCGGGGGCGCGACTCGCGGCGGCGCTGCACCATTGGGATGACATCGAAGTGCACATCCGGGGCCGGGCGATCCGCAGCACCGGCCATGGCTTCTCCGGGATCGGGCGCCAGCGGCTGCTGGCCGAGCTCCAGGCCGCCGCGCGCGAGGCGGGCGTCGCGCTCGTCTTCGAGACCGAGGTCCCGGACGTCGAGGCGCTGGCCGACGCCTACGCCGCCGATCTGGTCATCGCCGCGGACGGGCTCAACTCGCGGACCCGCGAACGCTTCCGCGACACCTACCGCCCGGACATTGACCTCCGCCAGTGCCGCTACGTGTGGCTCGGCACCCCGCGCCGGTTCGACGCCTTCACCTTCGCCTTCGTCGAGACGCCGGCCGGCTGGGCGCAGGCGCACGCGTACCGCTTCGACGAGGCCACGAGCACGTTCATCGTCGAGATGCCCGAGGACACATGGCACCGGGCGGGCCTCGACGCCATGGAAGCCCCGGAGGCGATCGCCTGGTGCGAGCGGGCGTTCGCCCCTTGGCTGGAGGGGGCCCCGCTCAAGTCGAACGCCGCGCACCTGCGGGGCTCTGCGCAGTGGATCCGCTTCCCCCGCGTCACGTGCGCCTCGTGGGTGCACTGGCTCCCGCGCGAGGGCCGCCGCGTCCCGGTCGTCCTGCTCGGGGACGCCGCGCACACGGCCCACTTCTCCATCGGTTCGGGGACGAAGCTCGCGCTCGAGGACGCGATCGCGCTCGACGCCGCGTTGGCCGACGCCGCCGCGTGGGGAGACGGCATGGCGGCCACGCTCGATCGCTGGCAGGAGGCCCGGCAGCTCGAGGTGCTCAAGCTGCAGAACGCCGCCCGCAACTCGACCGAGTGGTTCGAGCACGTCGAGCGCTACACCGGACTCCCACCCGAGCAGTTCGCCTACTCACTTCTGACGCGCTCGCAGCGCATCTCGCACGAGAACCTGCGCGTGCGCGACCCGGCGTATATCGCCGCGTTCGAACGGTGGTTCGCGCAGGGTGCGGGCCTGCCGACCGGCGAAGGAATCGCCGCGCCGCCGCCGATGTTCACGCCGTTCACCGTCCGCGGCTGCACCCTTCCGAATCGCGTGGTCGTCTCCCCGATGGCGCAGTACAGCGCCGCCGCCGACGGCTCCCCCACCGACTGGCACCTCGTCCACCTCGGGGCACGCGCCGCCGGTGGGGCCGGGCTGGTAATGGCCGAGATGACGTGCGTCTCGCCCGACGCGCGCATCACCCCCGCCTGTCCCGGGCTCTGGACCGAGGCACATCGCGACGCGTGGGCGCGCATCGTCCGCTTCGTGCATGCCGACACCCCCGCGAAGATCGGCCTGCAGCTCGGCCACGCGGGGGCCAAGGGGGCCACGAAGCGCATGTGGGACGGCATTGACGAACCTCTCCCCGAGGGGGGCTGGCCGCTCATCGCCCCGACCGCGATCCGCTACCTGCCGGACCGCTCCGTCGAAGCCCGCGCGATGACGCGCGACGACATGACCCGGGTGCGTGACGCGTTCGTGCACTCGACCCGCCTGGCGGCCGACGCCGGCTTCGACTGGCTCGAGCTCCACTGCGCGCACGGCTACCTGCTCTCAGCCTTCCTCTCGCCGCTCACCAACCGGCGTGACGACGCCTACGGCGGCTCCCTCGAGGGGCGCCTGCGCTTCCCGCTCGAGGTGTTCACCGCCGTGCGCGACGCGTGGCCCGCGGAACGCCCGATGTCCGTGCGGCTGTCGGCGCACGACTGGGCGGACGGCGGCAACACGCCGGACGACGCCGTGGCGATCGCACGGGCGTTCGCGGCCGCCGGCGCCGACGTGATTGACGTCTCCGCAGGCCAGGTCGTGAAGCACGAGCGGCCCGTCTTCGGCCGGATGTGGCAGACCCCGTTCGCCGACCGTATCCGCCAGGAGGCCGGCGTCGCGACGATCGCCGTCGGCGCTGTCACCGACGCCGACCAGCTCAACGGCATCCTCGCTGCGGGCCGCGCCGACCTCGTCGCGGTCGGCCGTCCGCACCTCGCGAACCCGGCGTGGACCAACCTCGAGGCGGCGCGGTTGGGCTACCACGGTGCCAACTGGCCGGTGCAATACCGGCCGGGACGTCAGCAGCTCGAGCGGCTGCTCGCACGGGAGCGGGCCGCCGCCCCGCCCCCGCCGAAGCCGGGCGAGCTGACGTGACCACCGCCGCGTCCCTCGCCGGCGCGCACGCGATCGTCACCGGGGCGAATCGCGGCATCGGGGCGGCGATCGTCGCGGCCCTGTCGGCGGCCGGGGCCAGCGTCTCGCTGCTCGTGCGCGACCGCGACGCGGGCGAACGGCTGGCGGCGCAGCTGCCGGGACCGGCCGCGGTGGTGACGGCATCGGTCACGGATGCCGATGCGATGGCCGCCGCTGTGGCCGCTGCGGAGGCGCGCCTCGGACCCGTCTCGCTCGCGATCGCGAACGCGGGGGCCGCGGAGAGCGCACCCTTCCGCCGCACCGACGCGGCGACGTGGCGCCGGATGCTCGACGTCAACCTCATGGGGGTCGTCCACCTCGCGCAGGCCACGGTGCCCGCGATGGTCGAACGCCGCGCCGGCCGGTTCGTCGCGATCGCCAGCACGGCGGGGCTGACCGGTTATCCCTACGTCACGGCCTACACGGCGGCGAAGCATGCGGTCGTCGGTTTCGTGCGCGCCCTCGCGCACGAGACGGCGGCGCACGGCGTGACGGTCAATGCGGTCTGTCCCGGTTTCACCGACACCGACCTCACGGCGGCCAGCGTCGCACGGCTGGTGGCGACGACGGGGCGCACGGAGGAGCAGGCGCGTGCCGCCCTGGCCAGCGGCAATCCGCAGGGGCGGCTGGTCACGCCCGACGAAGTGGCCGCGACGGTCGCGTGGCTGTGTTCCGCTGGTGCATCGGCCATCCACGGCCAGGCGATCGCCGTGGACGGAGGGGAGCGTGCCTGACGTCCGCGGCGGCGCCGCCGCGCGCGAGCCCGCGACATCGGCGGCCCCCGCCACCGCGGCCGTCGCCGCCGGCGAGCACGGGGCGCTGCGGCTGTGGCTGCGGCTGTTCACGACCACGACCCTCATCGAACGTCAGCTCGGCGCCGCCCTCAAGCGGCACGGCAGCTCCCTGCCCCGCTTCGACCTGCTGGCACAGCTCGACCGTGCGCCGGACGGGCTGCGGATGACCGCGCTCTCCGAGCGCCTGCTGGTGACCGGCGGCAACGTGACGTGGCTCGTACGCTCGCTGGCCCGGGACGGCCTCGTCGTGCGCGAACGCGATGCGCGGGATGGGCGCAGCGCGGTCGTGCGGCTGACGCCCGCCGGCCGTCGCCACTTCCGCACGATGGCGCGTCGCCACGAACGGTGGGTCGAGCAGCTGGTGGGCGGGCTGCCCCCCCGCGACCGTGCCGCGCTCGCCGGCCACCTGACCAACCTGAAGCAGTCCGTGACCCGACTCGAGGACCTCGCATGACGGCACCCGACGCCATGGCGGCGATGCGCCGCCCGATGGCCGACACCGCGACCCGGCACGTACGCTGGCGCAGCGCCGCCGACGGCCGCGTCGTCGTGATCACGCTCGACCGGCCCGACCGGAAGAACCCCCTGACGTTCGAGTCGTACGCCGAGCTGCGCGACCGCTTCCGCGATCTCGCGTACGCCAGCGACGTGCGGGCGGTCGTGCTCACCGGCAGCGGCGGCAACTTCTGCTCCGGGGGCGACGTCTTCGAGATCATCGAGCCGCTCACACGCATGGATGTGCCGTCGCTGCTCGCCTTCACGCGCATGACGGGGGACCTCGTCAAGGCGATGCGGGCGTGCCCGCAGCCGATCATCGCGGCCGTGGACGGCGCCTGCGCCGGCGCCGGGGCGATCCTCGCGATGGCGGCCGACCTGCGACTCGCGACGCCGGCGGCGCGCACCGCGTTCCTCTTCACGCGCGTGGGGCTCGCGGGCTGCGACATGGGGGCCTGCGCGATCCTCCCCCGCCTCGTCGGGCAGGGACGCGCGGCGGAGCTGCTCTACACCGGCCGGAGCTTCGACGCGGCCGAAGGCGAGCGCTGGGGCTTCTGGAACCGGCTCGTGCCCGCGAACGAGCTCGAGACCGAAGCCGTCGCGCTGGCCGAGTCGCTGGCGCGCGGCCCCGCCTTCGCGCACGCGATGACCAAGACCATGCTCCAGCAGGAATGGAGCGTCGGGATCGAGCAGGCGATCGAGATGGAAGCGCAGGCCCAGGCGCTGTGCATGCAGACGCGCGACTTCCGTCGCGCCTTCGAGGCCTTCGCGGCCCGGCAGGTCCCCGTCTTCGAGGGAGACTGAGTGACGCACCGTCTGATCGAACGGTTGCGCCTGCCCCTCTTCGACGAGGGGCACCGCGCCATGGCCGCGGACCTCGGCGCGTGGATGGCCGCGCAGCCGGCCGTGGACCACCACGACGCCGACGCGGCGACCCGCACGTGGGTGCGGCGGCTCGGCGCCGACGGCTGGCTGCGCCATGCCGTGCCCCGGGAGCACGGTGGCCACCGCGACGTGCTCGACAGCCGGTCGCTGTGCATCGCCCGCGAGGTGCTGGCGTACCACGACGGTCTCGCCGACTTCGCCTTCGCCATGCAGGGGCTGGGCTCGGGCCCGCTCATGCTCGACGGCCCGTCGGCGCTCCGGGCCGCGTGGCTCCCCCGCGTGGCGCGCGGCGAGGCGATCGCCGCCTTCGCGCTTTCCGAGCCGGAGGCGGGGTCCGACGTCGGGGCCCTCGCCACCCGGGCGCGGCGCGACGGCGACGCCTGGGTGCTCGACGGCGAGAAGACCTGGATCTCGAACGGCGGCATCGCCGACTTCTACTGCGTCTTCGCCCGCACCGACGCGGCCTCGCGCGGCGCGAAGGGGATCACGGCCTTCCTGGTGCCGGCCGACGCACCGGGGCTGCGCGTGGCCCGGCGCATCGCCGTGCTGGCGCCGCATCCGCTGGCGACGCTGGCCTTCGAAGGGTGCCGGATCCCCGACTCGCACCGCCTCGGAGAGGTCGGCGCGGGGTTCGCGCTCGCCATGCGCACGCTCGACATCTTCCGCACCTCGGTCGCGGCAGCGGCGCTCGGCTTCGCCGCCCGCGCCCTCGACGAGGCGCTCGGCCACGCGACCACCCGCGCGATGTTCGGCACGACGCTCGCCGCGCAGCCCCTCGCGCAGGCGACCCTTGGCGACATGGCCATGGAGTTCGACGCCGCCGCGTTGCTGACCGCGCGCGCCGCGTGGGTGCGGGACGTCGGCGGGGACCCGCGCGCGACGCGCGAGGCCGCGATGGCCAAGCTGGCCGCCACCGAGCTGGGCCAGCGCATCATTGACCGCGCGGTGCAGTTGCACGGGGGCCGGGGGGTCGAGGTGGGATCGGTCGTCGAGCGGCTGTACCGCGAGATCCGCGCCCTCCGCATCTACGAGGGCGCAAGCGAAGTGCAGCGCCTCATCATCGGACGCGAGGCCGTGCGCGCGGCCCGCCCTGCGACGGAGTGACGCCGATGCACCACCCGCCCGCCCCCGCGCTCCTCCCGAGCGCCTACGTAGACCCCTTCGCCCGCGATCACCTGCCCCCACCGGCGGAGTGGCCGGTCCTGGAGCTCGGGCCTCCGTTCGCGTATCCCGCGCGCGTGAACGCCGCCGAGGTGCTGCTCGACCGGGCGGTGGCCGAGGGACACGGCGACCGGGTGGCGATCATCAGCCCCGACGGCGCCGGCGGCTGGCGCGAGACGACCTACCGCGACCTGCAGCGGCGCGCCGACGCGTGGGCCCACGTGCTCGTGGCCGACGGCCTCCGGACCGGCCATCGGGTGCTGCTGCGCGGCTTCAACGGACCGGACCTCGCCGCGGCGTGGTTCGCGGTGCTCAAGGCGGGCGGCATCGCGGTGACCACGATGCCGATGCTGCGGGCGACGGAGCTGGCCGTCGTGATGCGCAAAGCACGCGTCAACGCGGCCTGGACGGACGCGCGGCTCGCGGGCGAGCTGGCCACGGCGGTGCGCGAGGTGGGCGACGTGGCGCTGCGCTGCTGGGGAGGCGACGCCGACGACGACCTGCACGCGCGCGCCGCGGCCTTCCCGGCGCCGTTCCCGGCCGTCGCCACGTCGCAGGACGACGTCTGCCTGATCGCCTTCACGTCCGGGACGACCGGCGTGCCCAAGGGCTGCCTGCACTTCCATCGCGACGTCATGGCGATGTGCGACGGCTTCTCGGCGCAGGTGCTGCGGCCGGGCCCCGACGACCGCTGCATCGGCACGCCGCCGCTCGCCTTCACCTTCGGGCTGGGCGGGCTGCTCTGCTTCCCGATGGCGGCCCGCGCCTCGACCGTGCTGCTCGAGAAGGCCACACCGGAATCCATGCTCGACGCGATCGCCGCGACGCGCGCGACGATCAGCTTCACCGCTCCGACGTTCTACCGCCACATGGCGCTCGCCCAGCAGGCGCAGCCGGGGCGCTTCGACCCCTCGTCGCTGCGGCAGTGCGTCTCGGCGGGCGAGGCACTGCCCGACGCGACGCGTACCCTGTGGCGGCAGGTGACCGGCATCGAGCTGCTCGACGGGATCGGGGCGACGGAGATGATCCACATCTTCATCGCCGCCGCCGGCCCCGACGTGCGGCCCGGGGCCATCGGCAAGCCGGTGCCGGGTTACACCGTCGCGGTGCTCGACGAGCAGCTGCAGCCGCTGCCGACGGGCACCGTGGGACGCCTCGCCGTTCGCGGCCCCACCGGCTGCCGCTATCTGTCGGACGCGCGGCAGCGGCAGTACGTGCAGGACGGCTGGAACCTCACCGGCGACGCCGCCTCGATTGACGCGGACGGCTACGTCTGGTTCAAGTCGCGCACCGACGACCTCATCATCTCGAGCGGCTACAACATCGGGGCCCCCGAGGTGGAGGCCGCGGTCATGACGCATCCCGCCGTGGCCGAGTGCGCCGTGATCGGCGTGCCGGACGAGGAGCGGGGACAGGTCGTGAAGGCCGTCGTCGTGCTCAAGCCGGGGCATGCCGCGAGCGACGCCATGGCGCAGGAACTGCAGGCGCACGTGAAGGCGACGATCGCCCCCTACAAGTACCCGCGGCAGGTGGCGTTCACCGATGCCCTGCCCAAGACCGACACCGGCAAGCTGCAGCGCTTCCGGCTGAAGGAGGGCGCATGACCGACCTGCGGACGTTCCGCACCGAGGCCCCGATCCGCTTCCAGCACTGCGATCCGGCGGGCATCGCGTTCTTCGCGCGCCTCGACGAACTGCTCAACGCCGCCTTCGAGGACTGGTGCGCGGCCGCCGGCATCCCGTTCGCCGACCTCATGGGTCGCGACCGGCGCGGCTTCCCGCTCGTGCACGCGACGCTCGACTACGTGGCGCCACTCCGGATGGGCGACCTCGCCAGCATCACGCTGCGCGTCGCGGACGTCGGGCGATCGTCGGTGACGTTCGACGTGACGATGGCGCGTGGCGAGACCCCCTGCGTGCGCGGCCGGCACGTGCGCGTGATGACCTCGCTCGAGACGCACCGCGCCGTCGCGCTGCCGGCCGCGTTGCGCGCGACGCTCGACGCCGGGGCGGCGGCATGAGCGCCCCGCGCCCGCCGCATCGCGTGCTGGCCCCCGCCGGCTGGGCCCCACCCCGCGGCTACGCCAACGGCATCGCGGCCCGCGGCACGCAGGTGTTCATCGCTGGCCAGATCGGCTGGGACGCGTCCCAGCGGCTCGTGTCCCCCGACCTGGTGCCGCAGGTGGCGCAGGCGCTGCGCAATGCGCTCGACGTGCTCGCCGAAGCCGGGGGCGCGCCGGAGCATGTCGTGCGCATGACATGGTACCTGACCGACCTCGCGGCGTACCGTTCGGCCGGTCCCGCCCTCGGCGCGGCGTACCGCGCCGCGATGGGACGCCACTACCCCGCGATGAGCGCCGTGCAGGTGGCCGGCCTCGTCGAGCCGGGGGCGGTGGTCGAGATCGAGCTGACGGCGGTGATTCCCGACGAGCCGGCGCCGTGAGCCCCGTACGCGTCACCGGCGAGGCAGCGATCCGCCACGTGGTGCTCGACCATCCCGAGCGCCGCAACCAGCTCGATCACGCGACGATGCAGGCGCTGGCGGACGCTCTCGAGGCCGCCGACGCCGACCCTGCCGTGCGCTGCGTCGTCGTCGCCGGTCATGCGACCGTCTTCGCCGCCGGAGCGGACCTGCACGAGATGGCCGCGCTCGATGGTCCGGCA
This sequence comes from Gemmatimonadota bacterium, assembly GCA_021298835.1. GTDB lineage: Bacteria > Gemmatimonadota > Gemmatimonadetes > Gemmatimonadales > Gemmatimonadaceae > JAJTHG01. The sequence goes on along the minus strand of JAJTHG010000014.1, from coordinate 4,928 downwards.
CTCGCGGTCCATCCGCGCACGCGCGCGTGGCAGCGGATCTTCGCGATCGGGGTTCCGCTCGTCGCGGCGGTCGAGGGGCCTGCGCTCGGCGGCGGCTGCGAGCTCGTGCAGGCGTGCGACGTCGTCATCGCGGGGGCGGGCGCGACCTTCGGCCAGCCGGAGATCGGCGTGGGGTGGCTGCCCGGGGCCGGCGGCACCCAGCGGCTCCCCCGGTCGGTGGGCAAGGCGACGGCGATGCAGCTCGTGCTCACCGGGCAGCCCATGACGGCCGAGCGAGCGCTCGCCGCCGGTTTGGTGAGCGAGGTCGTTCCTGCCGGCGAAGCGCTCGCGCGGGCCACGGCGGTGGCCGAACGCATCGCGACGCTGGCACCGGGGGCGGTGCGCCGCGCGAAGGCGGCGGTGCTGGCGGCCTTCGAGACGCCGCTGGCGCAGGGGCTCGAGGTCGAGCGGGGCCACTTCCAGGCGCAGGCCTCGAGCGCCGAGCGGGCGGAGGGGATCGCGGCGTTCCTCGAACGCCGACGGGCGCGCTTCGACAGGTGAGGCGAAACGACGATCGGGGACGGCGTGTGCGCCGTCCCCGATCACCGCAGTACCCCCGAGAGGGCTCGAACCTCCGACCTAGCGTTTAGGAAACGCTTGCTCTATCCAGCTGAGCTACGGGGGCAGAAAACCAGCACGGAGCAATCTAGCCGCCCGAACGCTCAGGCGAAGCGTTCCCGCGCCAGCGCCAACTCTTCGGCGAGCGCCTCGTCCACCGGCTGAGCGGCGGCCGCCGCCAGCACCCCGCGCACCCGCGGCACGAGCTGCGGCGTGGCTTCGAAGACGGCGTCGGGGAGCGCCGCCACCACCAGCAGCAGCGTCCCGGGCCCGTGCGACCCGCCGCGCAGGGGACGCTCAGCCAGCCGCTCGAGCGCCAGCGAGGCCGTGTGCGGCAGCCCGCGCCCCCGCCCGACCAGGAGCAGCAGGTCGTCGTCGTCGAGCGCCCACATGGGGACACGGGCGATGCGGTGGAGCCAGGCGACGTCCCCCGAGGCGAACGGGCCGGCCCCCGCGCCGTTCGCGTCGCCCGACACCTCGGCGAGTGACCGGCCGAAGACGGGGTGATCGGCCAGCGCAGGTCGGCGTGCCATCGCTCCAACTTGCGGAAACGCTCGCGCGCTCGCCAGCGGACGTGCGCACCCGTAGGTTCCGCAGCCATGACGTCACGTCGTGCGCGTCCCATCGCCCCGGGCGGCCCCGTACCGGTCGGCGTCCTCGGCGCGGGCACCTGGTCCACCGCCGCGCACCTCCCCGGGTGGGCCCGGGATCCCCGCGTGCAGCTCGTCGCGATCGCCGATCCCGTCGGTGACCTGGCCGAGCGGGCCGCCGAACGCTTCGGCATTCCGCACTGGTCGCGCGACCATCGTGACGTGATCGGCCGCGACGACGTCGCCGTGATCGACGTCTGCACCCCCAGCGCGACGCACGCGACGCTGAGCGAGGCGGCGCTCGAGGCCGGTCACCACGTCCTCTGCGAGAAGCCCGTGGCCTACGACTTCCGCGAGACCGACCGGCTCGCCGCCATGGCCGAGGCGCAGGGGTCGAAGACGAAGCTCGGCTTCACCTTCCGCTACGCCCCTGCCATGCGGCAGTTGCGGCGGCTGGTGGACGAGGGCTGGGTCGGGACGCCCTTCATCTTCAACGGGTACGAGCAGAACTCGCAGTTCCTCGACCCGATGAACCCGTTGCGCCAGCAGGATCCGGACGCCGACCCGTCGGTGCTGCAGGTCGCGTCGCTCGAGGGCTACGGCGCGCCGATCATCGACATCGGCGCGTGGCTCGTGGGGGCGCCCTACGCCGAGGTCGTCGGGACGATGCGCAACTTCATCCCCGAGCGCATGGTGCGGCAGACGGGACGCCTGCAGCGGATGAACATTGACGACGGCGACATCTTCCTCGCGGAGTTCGGCAACGGGGCGATCGGGTCCGTGCAGACGTCCTTCGTGACGGTGGGCAACTATCCCGGCATCGAGGCGCGGCTCTACGGCCGCGAGGGAGCGCTCATCTGCCGCTTGGTCGAGGAGCGAGGCATCTGCGAACTCCTGCATGGGGCGCGCCCGGATGCCGTGGAGTTCTCGCCCGTGCCGGTGCCCGCCGACTGCTATCCCGCCGGCGGCACGCCCGCCGAATCGTGGCGCACGCTGTTCTACGCGAACCTCATCAAGGACTTTCTCGACGAGCTCACGGGCGTCGTCGAGAAGAACGAAGGCAACTTCCGCGACGGCGCGCGGGTGCAGGAGGTCATCAACGCCGTCGAGGCGTCCCACCGCCAGCGCCGTTGGGTCTCGCTGCCGCTGTGACCGATCACGCCCCTTCCGGCGCCGACGACATCGTGGGGACGTTCCTCGACACCTTCTGGCGCGCATGGCCCGTCACGGCGACGTTCGCCGGTGTCCATGGCCTGGATGCCTGCCTCCCCGACTGGTCTCCCGAGGGACTCGACGACGCGGCCGGCACCTGGGCGCGCCTCGCCGGGGCCGCGCGCAGTGCCCGCGGCGACGACGCCGTGCCCGCACTCTCGCTGCCGCTGCCGCGCTCACCGGAAGAGGCGGACCTCCTGTGCGCCGAGGCCAACGCGATCCTGCTGGCGGACGAGTGCGCGAGCCGGCATGGCCCGGGGACGAATCCCGTGTACGCGACGGGTGACGCCGTCTTCGGCCTGCTCGGGGTGCTCGCGCGACATGCCCACACCGACCCCGTCTCGGCGAGTGACGGCGCCGCCGATGCCGCCGCGCGGCTGCACGGCGTCCCCGAATTGCTCGACGGGGTGCGCCGGGCGATCGGCGGGCAGCCGGTGCCGGGCGCGTGGCGCGACCGGGCCCGGCGCGAGTTGGTCGCCGGCCGACGCATCCTGGGTGAGGGCATTCCACTTTGGGTGCGGCAGGCGAGGCCGGAGACCGAGTGGGCCGAGGCGCTCTACGAGGCGTGTGGCCCGGCACGTGCGGCGTTCCAGGCGATGGCCGAGTGGCTCGACGGTGACGTGCCCGCCGCGCATACGCGCACCACCGCGAGCGGCGTCGAGGCCCTCGAACGGCGCCTGCGGCTTGCGCATTGGGAGCCGAGGTCAACCGACCAATTGCTCGACGACGCACGGCGACGGCTGGCCGAGGCCTCCGCCGAGTGGCGCGCGATGGCCGCCGCGGCGCACCCCGGCGGTTGGCCGGGCGTCCTGCAGGCGCTCGCCGACGGCGCGCCGCACGCGGACGACTACCTGCCCCGTCTGCAGCGGCGGTGGGACGCGGACCGGGGCTTCGCCGCTCGGCACGACCTCGTGCGCTGGCCCGACGAACATCCCGTGCGCTTCGTCGAGACAGACCGGTGGGCGCGCCCGGGCAGCGCGTCGCTCTACTACCTCAACTACCGCTCGCCCGCGCCGTACGACCCGCGCGTGCCGCATCGCCACCAGGTCCCCTACCTGCCGGACGACGCCGACGCCCGGCAGGCCGTGCTGCGCGGGATGCACGGAGCGACGATCGCCCTGAACCACGTGATTCACCATGCCGGGCTGGGCCATCACGTGCAGAACTGGCACGCGGCCCGTGCGCGCACGCGCATCGGGCGGATGGCGGCCGTGGACGGGGCGTGCCGCATCGCCTTGCCGACCGGCGGCACGGTGGCCGAGGGGTGGGCCTGCTACGCGGTGGACCTCGTGGACGAGTTCGGCGGGCTCGAGCCGCTCGAGCGGGTGGTACAGCAGCACACGCGCGTCCGCATCCTGTGCCGCGCCGTTGCCGACCTGTCGCTGCACGCCGGCCTTTGGACCCACGCCGAGGCAGCCGGCTGCTTCGAGCGCGAGGCGGCGATGCCGCCCGACGCCGCCGAGGCGGAGGCGATCCGCACCGCGCTCTTCCCCGGGACGGCGATCATGTACTGGCTCGGCACCAGCGGCCTCCACGCCCTGCGCCGCGAGCTGGGGCCGCGCTATCCCTCGCTCCGCGCCTTCCACGATGCCTTCCTGTCGTACGGTGCCATCCCCGTGCCGATGATCGCCCACCTCATGCGCGGGGAGGTCGCGTGACGCGGGTCGCCCCGATGGCGGCGCGCGCCGCCGCGGCCGCGCTGATGCTGGCCGCCTGCGGCGGCACCGGCGAGCGCGCGCGGGACGCGGGGCCGTCGAACGCGCTGCTCGTGATCGGCTACGACCGCGAGCCGGACACCATGAACCGCTTCGCGACGCACATCCTCGAGGACATCCAGGGGTGCATCGTCGAGCCGCTGGTCGTCGCGGACGACTCGATGCGGCTCGTGCCGGTGCTCGCCCGCGAGGTGCCCACGCCGGCCAACGGCGGCGTGCGGCTGCGTGCCGACGGCGGCATGGACGTGACCTGGCGGCTGCGTCCGGGCATCCGCTGGCACGACGGCGTGCCGTTCACCGCGGCCGACCTCAAGTTCACCGTCGAGGCGATCAACGATCCGGCGTGGAATCCCGAGAGCACCGACGGCTTCGACCGCATCGCCTCGGTCGAGACGCCGGACTCGCTGACGGCCGTGCTGCACTACCGCGAGCGCTACGCTCCGTACGCGCTGCAGTTCGTCCGCGGGGCGCTGCCCCGCCACGTGCTGGCCGGCCAGGACCTCGACCGGCACGCCTACAACCGGAATCCCCTCGGGACAGGCCCGTACCGGCTCGCCGAATGGAAGACGGGCGAGTACATCCTGCTCGAGCGCGTCACCGACTACTGGCGCGGCACCCCGGCGATCGAGCGGCTGCAGTTCCGGTTCATCCCGAATGCCACCACCCGGGTCACCCAGCTCGCCGCCGGCGGGGTTCACCTGATCCCGTTCCTCCCGTGGGACCTGCATCGCGACGTGGCCCGCGTGCCCGGCGTCGAGGTGCGCCGCACGATGGGCAACGGATACGAGCACGTGTCCCTGAACCAGCGGCGCGT
>JAJTHG010000006.1 GCA_021298835.1 Gemmatimonadota bacterium | reverse complement strand
AGGGCGTATGTGTACACCTGCAGGGGGACGGCGGCAATCGGTTCGGTGGGGGCAAGCGACCAGAACGGGTTGCCGAAAGCCGTGAACAGCAGCGGTGCCGTCTCGCCCGCGATGCGCGCGATCGCCACCACGACGCCGGTGGTGATCCCGGGAAGCGCGGCGGGGCCGATGACCCGCAGGGCCGTCCGCCACTCGGTGTATCCCAGCGCCAGCGCCGCCTCGCGCAGCGACGGCGGCATGATGCGCACCATCTCCTCCGTGGTGCGCGCGATCAGCGGCAGCAGGATCGTGGCCAGCGCCGCCGCCCCCGCAAGGGCCGAGAACCGCTGCATCGGGCGCACGACCGCCGCCCAGGCGGCGATGCCGATCACGATGCTTGGCGTCCCGTTGAGCACGTCGGCGACGTAGCGCACGGTCACCGAGAGCCGCGTGCCGGGCCGTTCGGCCAGGTGCAGCCCCGCCAGCAGGCCGACGGGCAGCCCGAGCCCGAGCGCCATGACGACGAGCAGGGCGCTGCCTGCGAAGGCGTTGGCGAGGCCGCCGCCCGGTTCGCCGACGGGCACCGGCAGCTCGAGGAACAGGGTGGGCCGGAGTCCCGGCAGGCCCTTCCACGACAGGTAGCCGAGCACCAGCACCAGTGGCAGCATCGTCAGGACGGCCCCGGCGGCGAGCACGGCGGTCATCAGCCGGTCCCGCCGTCGGCGCCGCGCCAGTGATGCGTCGGTGCTGCGAGCCGCCTCGGCGCGCCACTTCCCGCTCGGGCGCTGCGGCGAGGCGATCGGCCCCGGCTCGGACCGGTCACCGATCACCGCGCCACCTCGAGCGACGAACGCCCGCTGCGCACCGACCGCACGAGGCCGCGGGCGACGGCGTTGACGAGCAGCGTCACGACCAGCAGCAGCAGGGCGACGGCCATCAGCGCGGCCAGGTGCCGGTCGCCCGAGGCCTCGCCGAACTCGTTCGCCAGCAGCGACGAGAGCGTGTACCCAGGCGACAGGAGCGACCAGCTCAGGTCGTGGCGGTTGCCGATCACCATCGTCACCGCCATGGTCTCGCCGAGCGCGCGACCGAGAGCGAGGGCCACGCCACCCAGGATGCCGTGGCGGGCCCCGGGCAGGACCGCGTCGCGCAGCATCTCCCAGCGGGTGGCCCCGAGGGCGAGCGCCGCCTCTCGCTGGCTCCTTGGCACGGCGGCGATCACCTCGCGGGAGACGGCGGTGACGTACGGCAGGATCATCAGCGCCAGCAGCAGCGCCGCGGCCAGGAGGCTCGGGCCGTAGGCCGGGCCGGCGAGGAGGGGGATGACGCGCCCCAGGGGCTTGAGCCGCGGGAAGAGCTCGGAGCGGAGCAGGGGAACGAGCACCGCCGCGCCCCAGAGGCCGTAAACGATGCTCGGAACGGCGGCGAGCAGGTCCGACAGCGCGGCGAGGACGCGCGAGAGCCGTGGGCCCGCGAGTTCGACGGTCACGACAGCCGTGGCCACGCCGAGCGGGGCGGCCACGAGGACGGCGAGAAGACTCGTCAGCAGCGTGCCCACGAGCGCGGCACCGGCACCGAAGGTCCCGCGGCCCGGGTCCCACGTCCGGCTCGCGACGAGGCCCGGCCCGGCGTCCGCGAGGGCGGGCCACGCGCCGACCACCAGCACGACGGTCACCAGCAGCAACGCCGCAGGGATCACGGCGGCCGCCAGTCCGGTGGTCGCGCGCCAGGCGCGGTCGCCGGCCCCGATCATCGCGCCTCCGTCAGCCGCCGATCGTCACGCGGTCGAGCGCCGCGAGGATCTGCTGCACCAGCGGCTGCGGGAGCGGCGCGTAGTCGAGTATCGTGGCCGACGTCTGCCCGGTCCGCACGGCCCACCGCAGGAAGTCCACGAGCTTGCGGCCCTTGTCGGCGTCGGTCTGCTCGGCGAAGAACAGCAGCCAGGAGAACGACGCGAGCGGGTACGCGTCGGGGACGGGCGTATCCACGAGCGAGACGCGGAAGTCGTCGGGGCCCGGGAGCCGCTTCTCCACGCCCTGCGCGGCCGCCGCGAGCGCCCCCGCCGTCGGGGCGACGAAGAAGCCGGCGCGGTTGCGCAGCGCGGCCGAGGGCAGCCGGTTCTGCGTGGCGTACGCGAGTTCCACGAAGCCGATCGTCCACGGGGTCGTCTTCACCTGGCCGGCGACGCCTTCGTTGCCCTTCGCGCCGATCCCGACGGGCCAGCGGATGTCCTTGCCGTGCCCCGGGCCGCGCGCCCAGTCGGCGCTCACGCGCGTGAGCCAGTCGGTGAAGACGTACGTCGTGCCGCTGCCGTCGGCGCGATAGACGACAAGGATGTCCTGCGCCGGGAGCGACACGCCGGCGTTGAGCGCGGCGATGCGCGGGTCGTTCCAGCGGGTGATGCGGCCAAGGTAGATGTCGGCGATCACGTCGGCCGTGAACTTGAGCTCCGGCACGCCGTCGCCGAGGTTGTAGACCATCACCACGCCGCCGACCACCGCCGGCACCTGCAGCACCTTGCCGCGCGGGATGGCCGCGATCTCGGCGTCGGTGAGCGGCGCCTCGGAGGCCCCGAAGTCCACGACGCCCTCACGGAGTTGGCGGATGCCGCCGCCGGAGCCGATGGACTGGTAGTTGATGCGCACGCCCGTCTTGGTGGCGTATTCCGAGAACCACCGCGAGTAGAGCGGATACGGGAACGTCGCGCCGGCGCCCGTGAGATCGATCGAGGTGCCCCCGGCCGGGGCCGGGGCGGCGTCGTCAACGGACGCGTCCTTCGGGGCGCAGGCCGCCAGGACCACGCCGACGAGCAGGGCGGCGAACCGCTGGCGGGACAGCGGGGGCGTCACAGGTCGCTCGCGTAGGAGACGAACTTCCACCGGCCGTCGCGGCCGACGATGGTGCCGAAGAACCGGTTCTCGATCACCTCGCGCCTGGGCGTCCGCATCCGGACCACGCAGAAGTCCCACAGCTGCAGCGCCCCCGATGCCTTTGGCACGGAGTCGGGACAGGTGACGCGCTCGAAGGCGAGCGCGCGGCCGCCGAACTCGCCGAATGCCGTCGCCAGCCCGTTGTCCGACAGCTGGATCGCGCGTTGCCACATGAGCCAGGGCGGCATCTCGTACGGCGGCTTCGAGAGGAAGTGCTCGTCGTAGTAGAGCCACGCGAACTCCGCCTTGCTCAGCATCATCTCGCGCATGGCGTTCGTGTCGCGCGCGTTGAGCGCCGCGACGAAGCGGCGCACCAGACTGTCGCGGCTGGGGGCGCCGTGCGCGAACGCGCGCACCGGCGCGGTGTCGGGCAGCTCCGCCCGGAAGCGACGGAGCAGCTCGGCGATCGGCAGGGCACTGTCGATCACGCCGGCCTTGGGGGCCGGCGCGTCCTTGGCGGGTTCGGCGCAGGCCGCGCCGATCGCGGCGGCCGTCACGAGTGCCGCGAGCGGGAGGAGACGGGACACGGGTCGAGAGGGAGGGAAAACGCAGCGGCGGCCGGTGCCCGGAGGGCACCGGCCGCCTGAAAGCTACCGCGCCGGAGGCGTCAGTTGCGGGCGTAGGTCGTCCAGCCCTGCCACCACTTGGCGCCGGTCGGGTCGGCTGCCCCGCGGAACGTGGTCCCCGTGAGGGCGCCGGCGCGGCCCGAGATCCGGGCGCCGTTCGTCCCCGTCAGGGCGCCGAACGGCCCGGTGCCGCCCGTGGCCACCGCGCTGCCGGCCGCCGGGGTCCAGTCGAAGTTGGCGCCGGTCGTCGCAAGCGTCGGCGACAGCGGCACGCCCGGATAGATGGCGGCGAAGGACCCGGTCGTGTCGTTGCCGAAGCCGGTGCCGACGGCCGTCCGCATCGCGGCACCGACGGTCGTCGAATCCCACGTGCGGTTCGTGACCGAGCCGTTGTCCACCATCAGGACGCTGCGGAAGTTGAGCGAGTCGGCCGTGAGCCGGTTCTGCGAGGTCGTGTCGCGGAGCGACACGCCCAGCCGCGGCCAGCGCGCGATGACGCCGTTCACGTACACGCCGCCCGTGCCGCGCCGGAGCACCGCGCCCACGCCGCCCGAGCCGCCCGCCGAGAACGCGCCGCCGACCGCGCCGGGACCGACGACCGTGAAGTTGGCGAAGACGTTCATGTTGTACGGCGTGGCGGACTGCACGTTGCCGCCGGCCGGCGGGGCGGTCGCCCCCGTGCCGCAGCCGGTGCCGTTGCAGCCATCCACCTCGAAGCCCTGCGGGTCCGACGAGTTCGAGCCGGTGCCGGGGCGCGGCTGCAGGATCGTGCTCTGGTAGGCGATCGCGTACTGGACCCGGCCGCGGTAACCCTCGGACGCGTCGTAGTGGTCGTCACCCGACTCGTACGAGACGAGGAAGCGGGCATTCACGGTGCCGCCGAACCACTCGTAGTGGTCGTCGAGGCCGGCGAGGGCCTGCAGGTACTCGAGCGTCGTGCCGCTGCCCACGGCGGCGAACGTGAACGAGTTCAGCTCCTGGTCGGCGGCCACCGCGAAGCCGGCGAACTCGACGCGCACGTAGCGGAGCGTGCCGCTGTTGTCGGCGTCGTTCGTGCCGTTCGAGTACACGGTGCCGGCGGGGTTGGCACCCGGAATCGAGGCGTTCGACCCCTCGAAGATCACGTCGCCGCCGCGGTTGACCGTGGCGTTGCCGACGATCACCAAGCCACCCCAGTCGCCCGGGGCCCGGTTGCCCGCCGAGCGCGCCGAGGTGAGGACGATCGGTTCAGCCGCCGTGCCGTTGGCCTCGATACGCGCGCCGCGAAGGACGATCAGGGCCGAGCCCGGCACGGTCGTGTCACCCACGAGCCGCGTGCCGGCCGGGATGTTGAGCACGCCGCCGCTGTTGACGTACACGAAGCCGCGCAGCGTGTACACCGTGTCCTTGCTCAAGGTGCGGACGCCGGTGATCGAGCCGGCGAGCACCGCGGCGCCCGTGGCGGGCGGCTTGGGAGCGGTCGAATCGCTGTCGCAGGCCGCGAGGGCGCCGGCCAGCGCGAGCCCGGCGAAGCGGGTGAAGACGGAGGAAGAACGCATGAAATCCCCGGAGCGGGAGAGAGGAAGGGAGGCGCCGTCGCGGACGCACGCGAAAGAAGCCCGCACCGTGTGCCGCTTCGATCACCGATCCGTCACGGCCGCGTCACGGCGGCTTGCCTTGCCCGTGCGCCGGTGACGTCGCACCGCCCGAAACGACACCGCCCCGCCCGGACGGGCGGGGCGGGGCGGTGTCGCGAACCGGGCGCGGTCAGGGCCGCCAGTTGAACCCGATCTGGAAGACCCGCCCCGCGTTGTACGCCTCGCGCCGCACGGCCCCCTGCGTGATCTGGTACCGGGCGTCGAGCAGGTTCCGGGCATCCACGCGCATCGAGAGCACGCGGGTGATCCCGAGCCGCAGCGATGCGTCGAGCACGTCGCGCGCCTCCTCGTAGAGGTCCGGCAGCGGCGACGGCCCCGCCGCGAAGATGCGGCGCCCGACGCGGTTGTAGAGCAGCGTGGCCGAGGACCGATCGCTCTCGCTGGCCCACGTCACGCCGCCGTTGACGACGTACGGTGCCTGCCCGACCATGGGCCGGTTCGGATTCGTCTGCGACACCCCCTGCTGGTTGCCGAGGCGGATCTGGCTGCGCATGAGCGTCACGTTCGAGAACGCTGTCAAACCGTCCGCCCAGCGGCCGAGGAGCCCGAGCCCCTTCCGCGCCTCGAGCTCGAGCCCGAAGTTGCGCGCGCCCTCGGCGTTCACGAAGCGCTGCTGCGACGAGCCCGAGGTGCCGACCTCGACGCGCTCGATCGGGTCCTGGAAGTTCTTGAAGAACACGCCCGCCGAGAGCACCTCGGAGGACGACGGGAACCACTCCCAGCGCAGGTCGGCGTTCTGGATCAGCGACCGCACCAGATCCGGGTTGCCCGAGAGGTTCATCCCGCCCAGCACGTCGCGGAAGAGGATCGGCGCGAGCTCCCGGTACTCCGGGCGCGCCAGCGTCTGCGACGCGGCGAAGCGGAGCGCGGAGTTCTCGCCCAGCTTCGTGTTCACCACCAGCGAGGGCAGCACGTCGGTGTTCCGGAGCCGGGCCGGGAAGCGCGCCCCCAGCTGCGTCTCGGCGTCGATCGCGATCCGCGCGTACTCGACACGCGCGCCCGTGATCACCCGGACCCGAGACCCCAGGCCGAAGTCCGCCATCGCGTAGCCGGCCATCGTCTGGTCGTTCGCGACGTACGAACCGGACTGGCCGATCGGCTGAATGTTGAAGTTCGCGCAGGTCCCGCAGGCGAACTGGTTCGTGAAGATCTCCTCGGCCGGACGGGCGAGCTGGTCCGACGTCAGGGTCGGGGAGAGGATCGAAAAGATCGGGGCGTCGGCCGAGCGGCGCGTGGCCCGCCCGTAGGCGCCGACCTTGAGGAAGTTGCCGGCCCCCTCGCCGCCGATCGCGATCTTGTCGTGCAGCTGCGCGACCGCGTTCTCCTCCCACAGGTTGAAGAACAGGCGACGCGCGCCGTCGAGCGCGGACGACAGCACCGAGAGGACCGGCTGCCCGGTCGATCCGGTCGTCTGGAACCGCACCACGTCGGCGCGGTCCGGCTCGCGGCGGGTCGAGCCCGACACCGTCAGCGAGTAGTCGAGCGCGTGCCGGCCTGCCTGCTGCTCGATCGCCAGCTGCGACGACCAGATGCTGCGCTCGACGTACCGGAGCGTGGACCGCTGGATCGTCGTGGCGAGGTTCTCGCTGTTACCGATGTCGATCCGCGCTTCGTTGTCGCCCTGGCGATTGTACGTGTTGTTGAAGGCGACCCGGGTGTTCCGACCCAGCAGCGTCGAGAAGTTCGCGATGCCGCCCCACTGCGCGCTCTGCCGGCCCGTGGAGCCGACGAACGGCCCGTCGAAGGGCAGCGTCTCGCCGCTGCTCAGGATCGCCGTGCCGTTGACCTCGTTGCGCCGGACCTCCTGCGAGAGCGAGTACGACCCGCTGACGAGGTAGCCGATCCGGTGCCCGAAGAGCGGATCGTTGCCGCCGATCGACGCGCCGACCGACATGTTCGGTGTTCCCGTCCCCGACTGCGGCGTCCACGCGTTGCGGAAGCCGAGCACGATCGCGTTCTGCTGCTGCTGCGAGACCGACCCGCGGAAGTTCGTGCCGGCCAGTACGCCCGGCATCTGCCGCGCCGACCCGGTCAGGGCGAAGGCCTCGCCGCCCGCCGTCGGGGCGCGCAGCACGTCGCGGAAGGCCGCCGCGTCGTTCGCCCCCATCGACACCGAGTACGTCACCTGGCGCCGCGCCGGGAATTCGCGCGTGCGGATGTCCACCTGCGCCCCGGAGAAGTCGCCCTGCAGGTCGGGGGTGAACGTCTTCGAGGTCGTCACCGACTGCAGGATGCCGCTCGGGAAGAGGTCGAGCGGCACGACCTTGCGCTCCGGCTCGGGGCTGGGCAGCCGCGCGCCGTTGAGCGAGGCCGTCGTGTACCGCTCGCCCAGCCCGCGCACCAGGATGAACTTGCCGTCCTGCACCGAGACGCCCGAGACGCGCTGCGCGGCCGCCGCTGCATCGTTGTCCGGGCTCTTGGCGATCTGCTCGGCCGTGACGGCGTTCACGAGGCCCGTCGCGGTCCGCTGCGCGTCGAGCGCCTCGGAGACCGACCCGCGCTCCTTCTCGCTCGTGACGACGACCGCCGCCAGCTTCAGCTCGACCGTTGACAGCGCAATGTTCTGCTCGAGCGCCTGCCCGGCCGTCAGCACCAGCCCCGTCACCGTCTTCGGCGCATAGCCGATGCGGCGCACCTGCAGGGTCACCGTTCCCGCCGGCACGCCGGCCACGGTGAAGCGCCCCCCCACCCCGGAGGCTGTCCCGAGCATCGTGCCCACCACCTGGATCTGGGCCTCGGCGATGCCGTTGCCCGATCCGGCGTCCACCACCTTGCCGACGATCCGGCCCGTCGGGACGGATGCGGGGGCCTGGGCGCCAATGGGCGCGCCCGCACAGACGAATCCGGCAACTGCAACGCGGCGCGCGACGCGCGCCCAGCTCTTGATGCGACGCATGGAATTCACGGCTGGAAGAAGCGAAACAGGGTCGCCGGTACGTGGCTGGCGACGCCTGAAAGCTCCCGGACCACGGTACCGGACTACCAACGGCCGCGTAACGGCCGTGTCACGGATGTAACGAGAGCACCGTGTCCGCACCGGTCAGGATGGCCTCTCCGCCGCTCAGGAGGCGCCACCGCGAGACGGCATCGGACAGCACGCCCAACCCGCGCGAGTCGAACCGGTCGATGCCGTGCAGGTCAATGCGGGTCCGGCGGATCGCCACCGGCATGAGGTGCAGCAGGTCGAGCGTGCGCAGCGCCAGGCGCTCCGTCAGGGTGCCGAACAGGTACACCGTGGCACCGGCCGGATGACGCTCGACGATCGGATCGTGAAGAGACACCGGGGGTTCTTCCAGTTGGGATGCCGGAGTCTCCCGGGCGACCGTCACCGGCGACGGATCATGCCGTCACGAGTCGGTCACACCCGCCGGCGCGGCGCCGGGGTCCGGCAGCGTCAGCGTGATGGTCGTCCCGCCCCCCGGCGCGCCGTCCGCCCACACCCGGCCCCCGTGCGCCTCGGTCAGGTGCTTCACGATCGACAACCCGAGCCCCGTGCCTCCGGCATCGCGCGAGCGCGCCGGGTCCACCCGGTAGAACCGCTCGAAGACGCGCGTGCGGTGTTCCGCGGGAATCCCGCCCCCCGAGTCCTGCACCTGCACGGTGACGCCGTGCGCATCCCGCTGCGAGCGCACGACGACACCTCCCTGCGTCGTGTGCCGCACGGCGTTGTCCACGAGGTTGCCGAGCACCTGACGGAAGGCCGTCGGGTCCACCCACGCGCGTTCGGCGCCGGGCCCCGGCTCACAGGCGAGCGTCAGCCCCTTCGCGTCGGCCGTCGCCCGCGCCGAGGCGAACGCGTCGGCCGCGGTGGCGGCGACGTCGCTCCAGCCGGGTGCCGGGATCCACCCGCCGGACTCGATGCGCGAGAGGTCCAGCAGGTCGTCCACGATCCGCTGCATCCGAACCGCGTTGCCGCGCACCGCCTCTGCGAACTGGCGACGGCTCGCGGCCGGCAGTTCGTCGTCCAGCAGCGTCTCGGCGAAGCCGCCGATCACCGTGAGGGGCGTCTTGAGCTCGTGCGAGACGTTCGCCACGAAGTCGCGTCGGACGGCCTCGAGCCGGCGGATGGGCGTCAGGTCGAACATGGCCACGACGGCGCCACCGGCGCCGAGCGGCCGCGCCGTCAGGGCCACGATGCGGTCGCCCAGCTGTGTCTCGATCGGGTCCGTCGCGCGACCGGCGAGCGCGCCGGCCAGCGCGTCGCGGAGCAACCGTTCGCGAGGCAGCAGGTCGGTGCCGAAGGGTACCGGGTCGCGGACTCCGACGAGCCGGCGCGCGGTCTCGTTGAGCCGCACCACCTGCTGGCGGGCGTCCACCGCGATGACGCCCTCGGCCAGCGACTCGAGCGTGGCGGCGAGCAGCGTCTCCTCCGAGGCGAGTGCCTGCAGGCGGCTCCCCAGCTGTTCGGCCAGGCGGTGGATGGCGTTGGCCAGCTCGCCGACCTCGCCGGGTGCGGCCAGCGCCGGACGGCGTGAGAGGTCGCCCCCGGCGAGCGCGCGGGCGACGTCGCGCAGCTGGGTGATGGGGCCGACGATATTCGCGGAGAAGACGAGCGCCAGCACCACCGCCCCCAGCACCGCGACGATCGCGGCCAGGCGCACGTCCCGGCGGGCGTCGGTGAAGGCGGCGTCGAGTCCGGTCGCGTCCACGTCCACGCGCACGATGCCGGGCCCGCCGCGCACGGCGACGTACAGATGCGGGCGCCCCGTTTCGGTGTCGCGGCGCGTGGCCCGTCCGACCCGGCCGGCGCGCGCGGCCGCGACCTCCGGCCGGTTGCCGAGGTTCTCCGCCCCGCCCAGCAGTGCCGGCGCGGCCCGCGAGTCGCCCCGCGGCTGGCCCAGCGTGTCGATCAGCGTGACGGCGACGTCGAGCGCCGCCGCTGCCGAATCGGCGAGCGCGTCCGGATCGGCGGCGCGCGCCCACTGCACCCCGATGAACCGCGCATCGCGCTCCAGACGACGCGCGTTCTCCACGGCGAGTTCGCGCCGCAGGCGCGAGTCCACGGTGAACGCGACGAACGCCGCCAGGGCGCCGACGATGCTGAGCGTGCCGAGGAGCAGCCTCGGGGTGAGTCTCACGCCTTGGATTGTGCGCCGCGGATCCGGTAGCCGAAACCCCTGACTGTCTCGATGATCTCGCCGGCGGGGCCGAGCTTGGCCCGGAGCCGCTGGATGTGCATGTCCACCGTGCGCGTCTGGATGTCGGGCGCCGCCTCCCAGACGGTCTCCAGCAGGTGCCCGCGCCCCTGCACCCGCCCGCGCCGCTCGGCCAGCGTGGCCAGGAGCTTGTACTCGGTGGGGGTCAGCTCCACCTCCGCCCCGTTGACCGACACCCGGTGCGCCGCCCGATCGATCGTGATCGGTCCGATGGACACCCGGTCGTTCGGAGTGGACTCGGGGGCTGCCACGCGGCGCAGGATCGCCTGCACCCGCAGCACCAGCTCCTGCGGCGAGAACGGCTTCGTGAGATAGTCGTCCGCGCCCAGCGACAGACCCGTGATCCGGTCCTGCTCCTCGCGCCGGGCGGTGAGCATCAGCACGGCGATGCCGCGGGTGGCCTCGTCGGCGCGCAGTTGCTCGAGCACGTCGTAGCCGGACATGCCGGGGAGCATGAGGTCGAGCACGATCAGCGCCGGGCGGTCCTGCCGGGCCATCGCGAGGGCGTCGGCCCCGGACGCCGCGGTACTGACCCGGTAGCCGACCTTGGCGAGGTGGTAGGCGACAAGAGCGACGATGTCCGGTTCGTCGTCCACCACGAGCACGCGTTCGGCGACCGGGTGGGACGGGGCGGCGGGCTGGGCGGTCACGTCGGGACCGGGCGGAGGCGGGAGGTCACGAATTCGAGGAGGAGGTCCACGGCGACGTCGTTGTGCCCGCCATGCGGGATGATGACGTCGGCGTGTTCCTTCGTCGGGGCGATGAATTGGTCGTGCATCGGCCGAACGGTGGTGAGGTACTGGTCGAGGATGTCGTCGAGCGACCGGCCGCGCTCGGCCATGTCGCGCCGGATCCGCCGCGCGAGCCGCACGTCGGCGTCGGCGTCCACGAAGACCTTCACCTGGCACAGCGCACGCACACGCGGGTCGTGGAAGAGCAGGATACCGTCAACGATGATCACGTCGCCGGCGGCGACGGGCGTGGTCTGCGTCGTGCGCTCGTGGCGCCGGAAGTCGTAAACCGGCACCTCGACCCCCTCGCCCCGTCGGAGCAGGTCGAGGTGCTCGACGAGGAGGTCGAGGTCGTAGGCGTCGGGGTGGTCGAAGTTCCGCCGTCGGCGCTCGTCCGATGGCATCGCGCCGAGGTCCCGGTAGTACGAGTCCATCGCGATGAACCCGACGGCGGACCCGCGCAGCGCGTCGGCGAGCCGGCGCGTGACGGTGGACTTGCCCGAGCCGGTACCACCGGCGATGCCGATCAGGAGAGGATGCACGCGCGGACGACTGGGGGATGCGAACGCCATGAACGGTTGCCTGTTTTGTAACGACGGGAAAGCGAGGGGCTGTCACGATTCGGTAGCAGCCCGCGCGTCCGATCGGTGAGGGGGATGATAAGTTCATTCCATGGAACAGCTTAGGTCTTCCCCCCCGGCCCTGCGGGTCTTCGTGGACGGCCGCGGCGCCGACGCCCCGCTGGGCGCCACCGCCCTCGACGCCGTCCGAGCGGCCGCCCCGGCGCTGGCCGCTGCCGTGGCAGCGGGCGAGCGCCGGATCACCGACAGCCGCGGGCTCGACGTGTCACCGGACACGCCGGCACATGGCGGCGCCGTCTATCGCGTGCTCAAGGCGCGCGGCACGGCCGCGACCGCCGCCGACGACGAGGCGAACCCATGACGGGCGGCCGCCCGGCGGTCGATCGCGAGCGGCTGCGGCGGCTTCCGAAGGCGGAGCTGCACTGCCACCTGGACGGGTCGCTGCGCCCCGCGACGATGCTGGCCCTCGCCGCCGAGCGGAGCGTGGCGATGCCGCGTCCGGACGCCGAGGCCCTCGCCGCCTTCATGGAGGTGACCGACGCGAAGAACCTCGAGGACTACCTGGCGCGGTTCGCCGTGACGCTCTCCGTCATGCAGGACCCCGCCGCCATCGCGCGCGTGGCCGAGGAACTGGTGCTCGACGCCGCCGCCGACGGCGTGCGGCTCCTCGAGGTGCGGTTCGCCCCCTTCCTCTCGACCCAGCAGGGGATGACCTCCGACGAGGTCATGGCGGCGTGGTTGGCCGGCATGCAGCGCGGCGAACGCGCGACGGGAACGGTCGCACGGGCCATCGTCTGCGCCCTCCGCCACGCGCCGGTGTCGCAGTCCATCGCCATGGCCGAGCTCGCCGTGGCGTGGAAGGGTCGGGGCGTCGTCGCCTTCGACCTCGCCGGTGGCGAGGCGGGGCACCCCGCGTCCGCCCACAAGGCAGCGTTCGACGTCGCCCGCCGGGCCGACCTCGCCATCACCTGCCATGCCGGTGAGGCGTGGGGCCCGGCCTCCGTGCGCGAGGCCCTGCTCGACTGCGGCGCCCACCGCATCGGCCACGGCACGCGACTCATCGAGGATGCGTCATTGCTGCAGTACGTGAACGACCGCCGCATTCCGGTCGAGGTCTGTCTGACCTCGAACGTGCAGACGCGCGCGACCCCCGCCTTCGCGGCCCACCCGGCGCGCACGTTCTTCAAGCGCGGGGTGGTGCTCTCGCTCAACACCGACAACCGGCTGATGAGCGGCGTCACGCTCACCGAGGAATACGCGCGGGCTGCCGAGCACCTGCGGTTCAGCGTCGCGGACCTGTGCGTGATCGCGCGTCAGTCGTTCGAGTCGGCGTTCACGCCGTGGGAGGAGCGTCGCGCCCTGCTCGACGCCGTGCTCCCGGAGATCGACGCCGTGCGGGACGCGCGATGAGCGGCGCGCCGGACGTCCCGCGGCTCGTGCAGGACGCGGCGCGCGCCCTGCGCGACCGCGCCGGCGCCGAGCCGCCCGTCGCGGCGATCATCCTCGGGTCCGGGCTCGGTGGGTTCGCCGCCCGGGTGCACGGCGCGGTGCGCGTGCCCTACCGCGACGTGCCCGGCTTCCCCGTGCCCTCGGTGGACGGCCACGCGGGGGAGGTGCTCATGGGCACGGTCGCGGGGCGTCGCGTGGTCTGCTTCGCGGGCCGGTTCCACTTGTACGAGGGGCACGGCGCCGACGTCGCCGCGCTGCCGGCGCGGGTGGCCCATGCCCTCGGGGCACCGGTGCTCTTCGCGTCGAACGCGGCGGGTGGCGTACGCCGTACCTTCCGCCCCGGTGACCTCATGGTGATCGCCGATCACCTGAACCTGATGTTCCGCAACCCGCTGATCGGGCCGCTGGTGCCGGGCGACGTGCGCTTTCCCGACATGTCCGATCCCTACGATCCGGCGCTGCGCCGCCAACTGCACGAGGTCGCGCGCGCGGCCGGCGTGCCGCTGCAGGACGGGGTGTACTGCGGCCTCACCGGCCCGACGTACGAGACCCCCGCCGAGGTGCGGATGCTCGAGCGGCTGGGGGCCGACGCGGTCGGCATGAGTACCGTTCCGGAGGTCATCGCCGCACGCGCGATGGGGATGCGCTGCGCAGGGGTCAGCGTCATCACCAACCCGGCGGCCGGCCTTTCGCTCGCGCCGCTGGCGCACGACGAGGTCGTCGAGGTCGGGCGGCAGGTGGCGCCGCGGTTCGAGGCGCTCGTCGAGGGGTTCGTCGCCTCGCTCTGAGCCGCGCGTCTCGCCCTACGCGAAGTGGTTGAGCGGCCCGTGCCCCGCCCCAAGGCCGGGGGCGGTGGCGATGGCACGGTGCACGAAGGCGAGCGCGTCGCGCACGGCGTCGAGCAGCGACCGGCCGAACGCCAGTTGCGCGGTGATCGCCGCCGAGAGCGTGCACCCGGTCCCGTGCGTCGAGGTCGTCGCGAGGCGGGCGTGCCGGAAGGTGTGCAGCGTGCCGTCGGCGTACAGGATGTCCACCGCCTCGGCCCCCGCGAGGTGGCCGCCCTTCACGAGCGCCGCGCCGGCGCCCATCACCTCGACGAACTGCCGCGCCGCCTCGGCCATCGCCGCTTCGCTGCGTACGGGGCGTCCGAGGAGCAGCTCGGCCTCGTCCAGGTTCGGGGTGACCAGCGCCGCCAGCGGGAAGAGCTGCTCGGTGATGGCCGAGACCGCATCCGGGGCGAGGAGCGGATCGCCCGACGTCGCGACCATCACCGGATCGAGGACGTAGGGTTCGAGCCGATGCGCCCGAATGCCCTCGGCCACCGCCTCGATGACGGGCCGGTCGGCGAGCATCCCGCTCTTGAGCGCCGCCGGCCGGAGGTCGGTGGCGACCGCGTCGAGCTGGCCACGGATCAGGGGCACCGACACGGCTTCCCATGCCGAGACACCGCGGGTGTTCTGCGCCGTGATCGCCGTGACGACGGACGTGCCGAAGACGCCGAAGCGATGGAAGGTCTTGAGGTCGGCCTGGATGCCGGCGCCGCCGCCCGAGTCCGAGCCGGCGATCGTGAGCGCGATCTGCACGGGATCCCTCAGCCCGCGGGCGACGGTGGCGACGGCGGCAGGGCCTGCACGCGGCGCTTGAAGTCCTGGAAGGCGCGTGAGTCGCGTGTCAGGCCGCTGATCCGCTCCGGCGGCATCGCGTTGATGATCGCCTCCGCCTGCCGGATGCGGTCTTCCTCGAGGGGGTGGGTGATGAACCAGGTGTCCACCCCTTCGGGGCGCCGGGCGCGCTCGGCCATCAGGATCCGGAACGTCTCGGGCATCCCCGTCGGGTCGATCCCCGCCCGTACCACGTAGTCGAGTCCCACGCGGTCGGCCTCGGCCTCGTCGGCCCGGGAGAAGCGCGCGAACAGCGCGTTGGCCCCCAGCCCGATCGCCTGATTGGCCGCCAACGTGCCGCAGGCGCGCGTCAGGACACAGGCCAGGGTGACGCCGACGTTGGCCCGCTGCTGCTTGGCCATTTGCTCGACCGAGTGCCGCTGCGTAACGTGCCCGATCTCGTGGCCCACGACGGCCGCGAGCTGCGACATGCTCGTCATCCGCTCGATCAGCCCCCGGTTGATGTAGATGAACCCACCCGGCACCGCGAACGCATTGACGTCCCGCGAATCCACGATGAAGAAGCGCCAGTCGAGGTTCCGGTTGTCGGCCACTCGGGCGAGCGAGTCGCCGAGCCGCGTGAGATACCGATTGATCTCCGGATCGTCCACGATTGGCAGCTGCGCGTTGATCTGCTGCGCGTACTCGCGGCCAAGCTGCACCTCCTGCTGCGTGGAGGCGAGGCAGCCCGCGAGGGCTGCTGCGAGGCCGGCCGCGGCGAGCGTCGGGGGAAGTCGCATGAGCACGGGGAAGGGGATGTGGGAAAGCTAGTCACCCTGGCCCGCGATCTCCGGCGCCGGAAGGCACGGGAGCGCGACGGACTCTTCGTGGCCGAAGGGGTGCGCGTGGCCGAGGAGGTCCTGCGTGCCGGCCTGCACGTCGAGGGGGTGCTGGCCAGCCCCACGCTCGACGGCGCGCCGCGCGGGCGCGAGTTGAGCTCGGCGTTCGCCGCCCGCGGGATCGCCGTCACCGACGTGTCGGACCGCGAGTTCGCCAGCGCCGCCGACACCGAGTCGCCGCAGGGGGTGCTGGTGGTGGCGCGCCAGCCGGAGGCCCGCTGGCCGGCGGCGGCGGACGGCCTCCGCGTGCTCGTGCTCGACGGCGTACAGGATCCGGGCAACGTGGGGGCGGCCATCCGGACCGCCGCCGCGCTGGGCGTGGCGGCGACCGTGGCGCTCCCCGGGACGGTGGACCCGTGGAATGCCAAGGTCGTGCGGGCGGCGGTCGGGGCCCAGTGCCATCATCCCGTCGTGAGCACGACGCTCGACGAGTTCGACGCGTGGCGCGGCCCCATGGGCCTTCCCCTGTGGGGCGCCGATCACCGCGGCGCGTCCATCGCCGCGGTGCCCGCGGCCGGCCCGGTGCCGCGCGCGCTCGCCCTCGCGGTCGGCAACGAAGGGGCGGGACTGGGGGATGCCGTCCGCGCGCGCTGCGCCCGGCTGGTGGCCATCCCGATCACCGGGGCCGTCGAGTCGCTCAACGTCGGCGTCGCGACCGGCATTCTCCTCTGGGCCCTGCGGCCATGATCCCGCCCGCGTTCGTCCTGGCGGTGGCGGGCTTCATCGGTGCCGCCATCGGTTCGTTCCTCAACGTGTGCGTGGCCCGCTGGCCGGTGGGCGGCTCGGTCGTGGCGCCCCGTTCGCGCTGCCCGCGCTGCGGCCACCAGATCACCTGGTACGAGAACATCCCGGTCCTGAGCTGGGTGGCCCTGCGCGCGCGCTGCTCGGGCTGCCAGTTGCCGATCAGCGCGCAGTACCCGCTCGTCGAGCTCGTGGTCGCCGGCATCTGGGTGGCGGCGGCGTGGTGGGCCGGCCCGACGCTGCTGGCGCTTCGGGTGGCGGTGTTCGCGACGCTGCTGCTCGGGGTGCTGCTGACCGACCTGCAGTTCTACGACATCCCGGACGGCTTCACGATCACCGGCCTGCTCTTCGCGCTCGTGACGGCGCTTGCCGACGTGGCCTTCGCGACACCCGGGGCCGTACCCTTCGCGTCGCTCTCCGACGCCCTCATCGGCGCGTGCACCGGTGCCGGCCTCGTCGCGATCGCGGGGTGGCTCGGGGAGGCATGGCTCAAGCGCGAGGCGATGGGGTTCGGCGACGTGACGCTCCTCGCCATGGTGGGGGCCTTCGTGGGGCCGTGGCGGGCGATCATCACCGTGTTCCTCGGCGCCGCGATCGGGCTCGCCGCGCTGCTGGTCCTCGCCCCGTTCCGCCACCTGCTCAGCGGGCCGCAGGAACCCGACGCCGCCGGTACGGGTTCTCCCGCCGGGGACGATGCCGTCGCGGCGGATCGCCCCGCACCACCGGACGCGCCGGCGCGCGAGTCCGTCCCGCCGCTCGACGATCGCCCCGACTTGCCTGGGGACGGTGCCTTCGGCCTCCCGGCGATTCCTTTCGGGGTCTTCCTCGCGCCGGCCGCGCTCGTCGCGCTCGTCTGGGGCGATCGCCTCATCACCTGGTACCTTCGCATCTCCGGCATCCCGTGATCCCTCCCGGTCGGCGGACCCTCCCGGTCCTCGCGTCGTTCCTCCTCCTGGCGGCTTGCGGTGATCGCCGCGCATCGGGCGTCGCCTACGACGGACCGTACGCGCCGCAGGTGCGCAAGCTGCTGCCCAAGCTCGAGGCGAGCACGGGGCTCGCCTTCACGCGGGCGCCGGTCGTCGAGATGCGGTCGCGCGACGAGGTGCGCGGCTTCCTCGAGCGCGAGTTCGAGACCGGCCGGCAGGCGTCGCAACTCGAGGTGCAGGGGGCGGCCTACCGGCTCTTCGGCCTGCTCCCCGACTCGCTCGACCTCAAGCAGATGTACCTCGACCTGCTCACCGAGCAGGTGGCCGGCTATTACGACCCGAAGGTGAAGAAGCTCTTCCTCGTGGACAGCCAGCCGGACGACGTGCGCGCCGTGACGCTCGGCCACGAGCTCGTGCACGCGTTGCAGGACCAGCACTTCGACCTCGACTCGGTCGCCACGTCCGACCTGCCGAACGACCGGCTCATGGCGACGCAGGCGGTGATCGAGGGGCAGGCGACGTACGAGCAGCTGACGGCGATGCTGGGCGAGGGGTTCCGGATGCCGGGCGGGTGGGAGATGATCCGCGACCAGATCCGCGACAACTCGCAGACGATGCCGCGCTTCGCCGCCGCGCCGTTCTTCGTGCAGGAAGGGCTGATCTTTCCCTACCTGAGCGGCTCGGAATTCATGCGGGCCTTCAAGGCGAAATACCCGCGGCAGTCGCCGTACGCACGGATGCCCGCCAGCACCGAGCAGGTCCTGCACCCCGACAAGCTGCTCGGCGACTCGGTGGACGCGCCGACGCGCGTGCGCCTCCCCGCGCCGGCCGCAGGGCAGGTGGCCTACCGCAACGTCCTGGGCGAGTTCGAGACGCGGCTATTCGTCTTTCAGCACCTGCAGGATCAGGCGACGGCGATCCGCGGGGCCGCGGGTTGGGACGGCGACGAGTTCCTGCTGCTCCGCTTCCCCACCGGCGAGGGGCTCGTTTGGCTCACCGTGTGGGACTCGGCCGTGGACGCCGGCGAGTTCTACCAGGTGGCGGACCGCAGCGTGATCGCCCGCTTCCGCCCCAAGACGTACCGACCGCTCGGCGAGACGGGCAAGCTCTATCCGGACCTCAAGGGCCGGGCGATCCGCGTCGCGGCGGTGACGGTGGGGGGCCGACCGGCCGTGCTCTACGTGGACGTGCCCGCGGGCGTCGAGACATCGCTCCTGCCGCTCGCCAAGGTCGCGCTCGACGCCCCCTGACGCGGGGCGGCGTCAGCGGGCCCGTCAGCGGTGCCGTCGCGCACCGCCGGCGCCAGCAGGGCCACCGCGAGCACGTCGTCCATCGTGGCGACGCACGTGACGTGCATCCGCTCGCGCACCTCGGGGGGCAGCTCGCGCAGGTCCTTCTCGTTGCCCTTCGGCAGCAGCACCTCGCGCAGGCCGGCGCGGTAGGCGGCGAGCACCTTGTCCTTGATCCCGCCGACCTCGAGCACCTTGCCGCGCAGGGTGACCTCGCCGGTCATCGCGACATCGCGCCGTACCGGGCGGCGGGCGAAGACGCTCGCGATCGCCAGCGTCACCGCCACGCCCGCCGACGGCCCGTCCTTGGGAATCGCGCCGGCCGGGAAGTGCACGTGCAGGTCGGTCGTCGCGAAGGTCGCGTCCTCCACCCCCAGCTGCGCCGCGCGCGATCGCACGAACGAGTGCGCGGCATCCACCGATTCGCGCATGACCTCGCCGAGCTGACCGGTGACGGCCAGCTTGCCGGTGCCGGGCATGCGCAGCGCTTCGATCGTGAGCAGTTCGCCGCCGTCGGCCGTCCAGGCGAGGCCCGTGACGGCGCCGATCTCCGGCTCGCGCTCGGCCTCGTCGGCGGCCCAGCGCGGGGGCCCGAGCAGCGTCTCGACGCGTCCGGTGTCCAGCACCCACGCGCCGAGCTCGCCCTCGGCCTTGCGGCGCGCCCGCTTGCGCATGAGGGTCGCCACCTGCCGCTCGAAGTTGCGCAGCCCCGCTTCGCGCGACCACCGGGTGGCGATGAACGCCAGCACTTCGTCGGTGAAGAGGAGGTCGGTGTCGTCGATGCCGTGCTCGGCGAACAGCCGCGGCAGCAGGTAGCGCCACGCGATCTCGACCTTCTCCTCGATCGTGTAGCCGCTGATGCGGATGACCTCGAGCCGGTCGCGGAGCGCGGGCGGGATATCGAACAGCGTGTTCGCGGTGCAGATGAACAGCACCGACGAGAGGTCGAAGGGCAGGTTGAGGTAGTGGTCCACGAACCCGCGGTTCTGCGACGGGTCGAGCACCTCGAGCATCGCCGCGGTCGGATCGCCGCTCGGGCCGCCGGCCGTCATCTTGTCGATCTCGTCGATCATCAGCACCGCGTCGCGCACCCCGGCGCGGCGGAGTCCCTGGAGCACCAGGCCCGGCATCGCCCCGACGTACGTGCGGCGGTGTCCGCGGATCTCGGCCTCGTCCCGCACGCCGCCGACCGAGATGCGGTAGAACGTGCGCCCGATCGCCTCGGCGATCGCCTCGCCGAGCGAGGTCTTCCCCGTGCCCGGCGGCCCCACGAAGCAGAGGATCGGTCCGAGCGGGTCGCCGCCGCGCAGCTTGCGCACGGCGAGGTATTCGAGGATCCGTTCCTTCGCCTCCGCCAGCCCCCAGTGCCGCTTGTCGAGCGCCTGTTCGACGGCCGCGAGGGGGATGTCGTCCGACCCGCTGCGCGCGTGCCACGGCAGGGCCAGCACCCAGTCGAGGTAGGTGCGGATGACGTGGTATTCGCTGGCCGCCGGCGAGAGGAGCCGGAGCCGCTCGGTCTCGCGCCGCGCCTCGCGCGCGGCCTCTTCGGGCAGCGCCGCTACTTCGATGCGCGCGAGCAGCTCGGCGGCGTCGCGCTCGCCGGGGTCGTGCTCGCCGAGCTCGGCCTGGATCGCCCGCAGCTGCTGGCGCAGATAGAACTCGCGCTGGTGCTGCTCGATCTTGACCTCGGTGTGCCGCTTGACGTCGTCGAGCACGCGGGCCTGCTCCAGCTCCCCCTCGAGGCGGTCGAGCACGACGCGCAGGCGTTCGACGAGGTCGAGGCGCTGGAGGACGGCGTCGCGGTCGCCAATGCGGAACGACAGGTTGCCGGCGGCGAGGTCGGCGAATCGCCCCGGGTCGCCGACGTTCATCCGCAGGATCTGGGGCGCGTCCTTGGGCACGCGCTCGCCCATGCCGGCGAGCGTCTCGGCGGCCGTCACGATGCGCCCGACCAGCGCCTGCGCGGCGGCGGCGTCCCCTGCCGTCTCGCGCGCCGGCGTGATCTCGGCCGTGACGTAGGGGGCCGCCGAGACGATGTCGCCGATCACGAGGCGCCGCAGCCCCTGCAACGTCACCTGCACGGTGTCGCCGGGCAGGTTGATGCGCTCGTGCACCCGGGCGGCGACTCCGACCTTCCCGACCAGCCGCATCGGGTCGGCGGCCTCGGTGTCGCCGGCCACGACCAGCGCGACCAGCAGCCCGGGCTCGGGGTTCGCCTGGAGCAGGGCGAGGTTCTCCGGCGCCCCCATCTGCACCGCGATCGTGCCGGCGGGAAAGACGATGGTCGAGCGCAGGGCCATCAGCGGGAGCTGCCGGGGCAGTTCCGTGCGCTGGAGGTCGGACCGGGCTGGCGGCACGGAGCGGAAGCTACCGCTAAGTCGTTGCCCCGCAACTTGTTTCGACCCCGGGGGCGGGCTAACTTGGGGGGCTATGTTCGACGAGCTTTCCGAGAAGCTCAGTGCCACCTTTGCCCGCCTGCGCGGCAAGGGGGTGCTGACCGAGGCCGACATCAAGGAGGGGCTGCGCGAGGTCCGGCGCGTCCTCCTCGAGGCGGACGTCTCGTTCCAGCTCACGCGCGAGTTTCTCGAGCGCGTCGAGAAGGCCGCCGTCGGCATCACGCAGCTGAAGGCCGTCCAGCCGGCGCAGCAGCTGGTGAAGGTCGTTTACGACGAGCTGGTCGCGATGCTCGGCGAGCGGCGCGAGGGGCTCAAGCTCTCGACGGTCCCGCCGACGGTCGTTCTGATGGTCGGCCTGCAGGGCTCGGGCAAGACGACCACGACCGCAAAGCTCGCGAAGAAGCTGCAGGGCGAGCAGCGGCAGGTGCGGATGATCGCCGCCGACGTCTATCGGCCGGCCGCGATCGACCAGCTCGAGACCCTCGGGCAGCAGCTGGGCGTGCCGGTGTACGCGGACCGCGGCACCACCGACGTCGTGAAGATCGCCCGCGCCGGCCTCGAGCAGGCGCGCCGCGACCGCGACCGCGTGGTGCTCGTGGACACCGCCGGTCGGCTGACGATCGACGACCAGATGATGGCCGAGCTCACGGCCCTCCGCGACGCGATCCGGCCGGACGAGGTCCTGCTCGTCGTGGACGGCATGACCGGCCAGGACGCGGTGCGGACGGCGCAGGGCTTCCACGAGGCGCTCGGCGTCACCGGCGTCATTCTCACGAAGCTCGACGGTGATGCCCGCGGTGGCGCGGCGCTCTCGATCTACGGCACGATCAAGCGGCCGATCAAGTACGTCGGCACCGGCGAGAAGGTGGACGCCCTCGAGGACTTCCATCCCGACCGCATGGCGGGGCGCATCCTCCAGCAGGGCGACGTCCTCACGCTCGTCGAGAAGGCGCAGGCGGCCTTCGACGAGGACGAAGCGAAGAAGCTCGCCAAGAAGGTCCGGAAGGAGGGGATGGACCTCGAGGACTTCCTCGGCGCAATGAAGCAGATGCAGCGCCTGGGGCCGCTCGAGTCCGTGCTCAAGATGCTGCCCGGCGTGAACGCCAAGATGCTCGCGCAGGCGAACGT
The DNA here is from genome assembly GCA_021298835.1 of Gemmatimonadota bacterium. GTDB lineage: Bacteria > Gemmatimonadota > Gemmatimonadetes > Gemmatimonadales > Gemmatimonadaceae > JAJTHG01. The sequence continues at coordinate 28,241 of JAJTHG010000006.1, read as the reverse complement.
GGACCCGAAGCGCATCAAGCACCTCGAGGCGATCGTGCTCTCGATGACCAAGGCGGAGCGGCAGGATCCCACGCTCCTCAACGGCTCCCGCCGGTCGCGCATCGCCAAGGGCGCCGGCCGGCCCGTCAGCGAGGTCAACCGCCTGCTCGACCAGTTCCGCGAGATGCGCAAGATGATGAAGAAGGCCGCGACGGGGGGCCGTATGGGCTTCCCGCCGGGCATGTTCATGCGGTGACCGCCGCGTGATCGCACGACGGCGGGGGCGCAGGCCCCCGCCGGCAGGACCGGGGTGCGGTGCGGCGAGTGCCGTGCACGCGAGGAGCCCCGGCGCACGACCCGCCACCTCCGCTCGAGGACATCCCGATGGTTCGCATCCGCCTCCGCCGTATCGGCCGGAAGAACGCCCCCCAGTACCGCATCGTCGTCGCCGACTCGCGCTCGCCGCGCGACGGCAAGTTCATCGAGGTCATCGGCCAGTACGATCCCAAGCGGAAGGGTGACCAGGCCGTGACGCTCGAGGGGACCCGCGCGACCTACTGGCTCGACAACGGCGCCCAGCCCTCCGACACGGTGCGCTCGCTGCTCCGGAAGGCCGGTGTGCTCAAGGCCCGCCACGAGGCGCGGCTCGCCGAGAAGCTCAAGGCGAGCGCCGTGCCCGCGAAGGGCGAGTAGGGACGCCGATGGCCCGTCCGACCGGCCTCGCCGCCGTCGGGCGGGTCGCCAAGGCGCACGGCATCCGCGGCGAGCTCGCCGTGGCGCTGCTCACCGACGCGCCGGACGCGATCTTCGCGTCCGGCGCGCGCGTCTTCGCCGGCACGGCCGAGGGACGTCCGCATCCGGCGACGGCCGCGGGCCGAGCCGAGCCGATCGAACTCACGGTCGAAGCCGCGCGCTCCGCGGGCGACCGGTGGCTCGTGCGATTCGCCGGCATCCCCGACCGGTCCGCCGCCGAGCGGCTGCGCGGGCATTTCCTCCTGGTCCCCGAGGCCGAGCTCACCGCGCCCCACGACGGCGAGGTCTTCCTGCACGACCTCGTCGGCCTCGAGGCGGTGCACGTGAACGGGACACCGCTCGGCCGGGTCTCCGACGTGTACGACGTGCCGCAGGGGCTGCTGCTCGAGGTGGCGCATGCCAGCGGCCCGGTGCTGGTCCCGTTCGTCAATGGCATCGTCGTCTCGACCGCGCCCGAGGCGGGACGCATCGTGCTCGACCCGCCGAACGGCCTCTTCGGCGAGGGGTAGCGCGTGCTCACGATCAACGTCGTCACGATCTTCCCCGAGTTCTTCGCGGCCCCGCTCGGCATCTCGATCCCGGCGAAGGCGGCGGCCGCCGGCAGCGTGTGCTACCGCGTGGTGGACCTGCGCGACTTCACGCACGACCGCCACCGCACGGTGGACGACTATCCCTACGGCGGCGGGCCCGGCATGGTGATGAAGCCCGGCCCCTTCTTCGAGGCCGTCGAGCACCTCGGCGCGACGGCGCCGATCGTCCTGCTCTCGCCGCGTGGCCGCACCTTCGCGCAGGCCGACGCGATCCGCTTCGCGGCGGGAACCGAGCTGACGCTGCTCTGCGGCCATTACAAGGACGTGGACCAGCGCGTGGCCGACCACCTCGCCACCGAGGAACTCTCGCTCGGCGAGTTCGTGCTCTCGGGGGGCGAGCCGGCGGCGCTGGCGATCGTGGACGCCGTCGCACGGCTGCTGCCGGGGGCGATGAGCGACTTCGACTCGGCCCGCACCGACTCGTTCTACGAGACCGAGGGCGTCTCCGCCCCCTCGTACACGCGGCCGCCCGAGTACCGCGGGCACGGCGTACCCGACGTGCTGCTGTCAGGCGACCACGCGAAGATCGCGGCGTGGCGGCGGGCGGAAGGGGAGCGGCTCAGCCGGCGGCGGCGCGGCTCGTAGCGGCGGGCGTCAACCGGTCCGGCCGTCGCCCAGCGACGGGATCAGGATCTCGGTCACCCAGGTGTTCCGCGGCTGCAACTGCGCGGCCGTCGCGTAGGCGGCGCGCGCCTCCGTTCGCTTGCCTTGCGCCTGCAGCGACCGGCCGAGCCAGATCCACGCGTCGGCGAGCCCCCATGCCGGCAGCGGGCTCGCCGGGCGATCGGTCCCGAAGAGCGCGAGGGCACGACGCAGGTGGGCTTCGGCCTTCTCCATCCCGCCACCGAAGGCCCCAGGCGCATTGAACGCGTTGATCCCCTTGAGCAGCCAGACCCGCGGGTTCTGGGGGTCGGACTCCTCCGCCCGACCGATCGCGCGCATCACGGCGGGACCCAGCCGGATCGCGGTGAACGTGCTGCCGGAGGCCGTCAGCCGCTGGCCCTGCAGGGCGGACAGCAGCGCCCAACCATCCGCGGACGGGGCGCGCGTCAAGCTCCGTTCGAGGTCCGCAGTCGCGGCGTCGAGGACAGGCCCGAACTCGCGGATCCGCGAGGCACCCAACAGGTACCCGGCCTCGCGAAAGACGGCGTAGCCGCGGTAGTACGCCAGCCACGCATCCTTCGGATGCGCGGACGCGGCCTGCTCGGCCGCCACTCTGGTCCGGCGGAGCGTGGGACCGTCGTTGGTGGCCACCGCGTCGTCGATCTGGCGGCGCAGGGTATCGGCAAGGCGGCCGATGTCCGTCGCCGGCAGCGCCATGACAATCGGCGGTGTCTGAGGGACGGTGCCGGCCCGGGAGGCAGTGCCCGGGATGGCGAGCGCCACGGCGAGGATCAGCGACCCCCCGGCGGAGCGGCAAGGGAGAGGGGCACGGAGGGTGAATGAGCGCACGATGGGGATACGGTCGGCGGGCCACCGAGGTTCCGGGAGCCATATCGGCAGACTGGCGGGGGCGGGCCGAACCGCTTATGATGATGGGCTACAACGAGATACCGTTGGCGATGCCCCCGTTGGTCCGGGCGGTCCCGCCGACGGAACGCGCGGGCCCACAGGCCCTGGACTGCGGGGCCCCCCCGCGCACGAGACCGGAGCGACAACCATGCATTCGTTCATCGAAACCGAGAAGGCCTGGACGCGCAGCGACATTCCCGCGTTCCGCGCCGGCGACACTGTCCGCGTGAACGTGCGCGTGAAGGAAGGCGAGAAGGAGCGCCTGCAGGCGTTCGAGGGGGTGTGCATCGCCCGGCGCGGCCGCGGCGTGAGCGCCACCTTCACCGTGCGGAAGATCTCGAACGGCGTCGGCGTCGAGCGCATCTTCCCCGTGCATTCGCCGATGCTGGCCGACGTCGCCGTCGTCCGTCGCGGCCGCGTGCGCCGCGCGAAGCTCTTCTACCTGCGCAACGTCACCGGCAAGGCCGGCCGCATCCGCGAGCGCAAGGTCGCGGCACCCAAGGCGGCCGCCGCCGAGTAGGCGGACGCCCTCGTGGGGGCGCGCTGGCGCCCGTACGAGCGCGACCTGCGCGCCGCCGGCTACGCGATCGTGGCCGGCGTGGATGAAGTCGGACGGGGCCCCCTTGCGGGCCCCGTTGTCGCGTGTGCCGTGGTGATGCCGGCCGACGCGCGGCGGATCGCCGGCGTCGAGGACTCCAAGGCCCTCTCGGCCGAGACGCGCGTGCGGCTCGCCGCCGCGATCCGCGCGCGGGCGGTGGCGGTGGGGATCGGGGCCGCCTCGGTGCGCGAGATCGACCGGCTCAACATCCTGCACGCCACCGTCCTCGCGATGCGCCGCGCGCTCGCGCGGCTGGAGCCGCCCCCCGACCACGTCGTGCTCGACGGGCTGCCGATGCCGACGCTGGGGGTGCCGCACCTCGCCGTCGTGAAGGGGGACGCCTCCTGCTACTCGGTGGCGTGCGCGAGCATCGTCGCCAAGGTGGTGCGCGATGCCCTCATGGCGCGGCTGGCCGCGCGGCATCCCGGATTCGCCTGGGAGCGCAACGCCGGGTACGGGACCGCGGCGCACCTCGAGGGGCTGCGCCGCCACGGCCCCACGCCGCACCACCGGCGGTCGTTCGCGCCGGTGGCCCAACTGGAACTTGCCTGACCCGCCGGATTACACTCCGGCGCCATGCCGCCCCGTCAGCTCATTGCGCTCGCCAGCCTCGTCTCGTCGCTCGTCGCGACGTATCTGCACCTCTGGAAGATCGGGGCCGTCGGGTCGCTCGCCTGCACCGCCAATCACGGCTGCGAGATCGCGCAGTTCTCGAGCTACGGCTGGTTCCTCGGCGTGGACACGGCGCTGATCGGCGCGGTGGGGCACGGGGTGATCGTCCTGGTCGCGGCGCTCGGGGTGACGGGCCGGCTCTCGGAGGCCCGCTGGGTGACGACGCTGCTCGGTGTGCTGGTCGCGGGCGGGCTCCTGTTCACGATCCGGCTCAAGTACGGCGAGTGGTGGGTGCTCGGGACGTTTTGCCCGTGGTGCCAGGTGAACACGGCGGTGATCCTGCTGGACGCGTGGCTGGTCGTGCGCGACTGGCGACGTCTGCGCGCGGCCGGCGCGGTCGCGGATCTGCCCGCGACCGCGCCGGCCTGACCCCGTCGCTACTTCTGCACCGCGATGTCGATCACGCGACCCTTGGCGATCGCGGTCTTCGGCATGGTCACGGTGAGGATCCCGTTGCGCCACTCGGCGCGAACGCGGGACGCGTCCACCGACCGCGGCAGGGTGAACGAGCGGGCGAACGAGCCGTAGCTGCGTTCGAGCAGGTGCACCTTCGCATCCTGCCCCTTCGTCTCGCTCTTCCGCTCGCCGCGGAGCGTCAGCACGTCATCCTCGAGGGAGAGGTGCACGTCCTCCGGGGAAATGCCCGGGAGTTCGGCCATCAGGACGAGTTCGTCCTTCGACTCGGTGATCTCGCACGGCGGGATCCAGCCGAGCGGTGCGGCCATGGGCTCCAAGGCGTTCTCCCCGAAGAAGCGACGGAGGACGCTGTTGAACCCGTCCGGTTCGAGCATGGACGGGAGCAGGGACGGGACGTAGCGGGTCACGTTTGCCATACAACCTCCGCACGGCTCCGGAAGGGCCCGCGCGCCGTGATGACGCGCAAGGTCGCGGAGCGCCCGGGACGGATGGAACCCGCTGACGGGTGCTCCATCCGGAGCCGTCTCATGCCGGTGCTCCACGACGCCACCAAGGTGCAACGCGCCCGGCGAAGAATCCGTCGGGCGGAGTGCGCGACCGACGTGCGGCATCGGGGCGGAATTCGACCGCGCGTCGTGCGGGTTCCCCGTCGTCCCGAGGCACCGCGCGTGAGGGAAACGCCGCGCCCGGGGACTCGCTAGTTTCCCGCACGGCGTTCCGGCTCCCGCCGCCGCGGGGCCGGGGCGTGTCGTCCCGGTAGCTCAGTCGGTAGAGCAGCGGACTTTTAATCCGTAGGTCGGGAGTTCGATCCTCCCCCGGGACATCGCTGCCTGCCGCGGTCCGTCGCGCCCCGTGTGCGTCACGCAACGCCGATGACCTCACGATAGCTCGCGTCCAGCCGGTCGAGCTCGGCCTCCCACGAGAAGGACCTGGCGGTGGCCAGCGCCCCGGCGGCGAGTTCGGCGCGACGAGCCGGGTCACGGGCCAGTTGCACGAAGGCAGCGGCCATCGCCGGCACGTCACGCGGACCCACCGCGAGCCCGTTGCACCCGTCGCGCAGCGACTCGGCGACCCCCTGCGCCGGCGTCGCGACCACCGGCAGCCCGCTCGCCATGGCCTCCAGCACCACCAACCCCAGCGTCTCGGTGAGCGAGGCGAACGCGAAGATGTCGCACGAGGCATAGACGGCGGGCAACTCGGTTTCACGGCAGAGCGTGCCGAGGAACGACACGCCCGGACCGGCCATCGCGCGCAAGCGCGCCTCGGCCGGTCCCGTACCCGCCACCACCATCCGGAGGCGACGGGTCCCCACCTCGCCTGCGGCTTGGGCGTACGCCTCGAGCACCGCGTCCACTCCCTTTTCCGGGGCGAGCCGGCTGACGCAGCCGATGACGCACGCGTCCGCATCGGCGTCGCCCAGCAGGCGCTGCCGCCACGCCGCGCGGCGGCGGGCGGGGGCGAAGCACTCGGTGTCCACGCCGCGACCCCACAACCGTGCGTGCGGGATCCCCATGGCCGCGAGGTCGCCGAGCGCGCTGCGCCCGGGCGTGAAGGTGCGCGCGGCCCGCGCGTGGAAGCGCCGGATCGCGGCTCGGATGGGGCGCTCGAGCCACGGGGTGCCGTACGCCGCAGCGTAGCGGGCGAAGTCGGTGTGGTACGAAGTGACCACCGGGACGCCGCATGACCGCGCCGCCCACATCCCCAGGCGGCCGACGACGAATTCGGTGGCGCAGTGGACGAGGTCGGGGCGAAAGGCGCCCATCGCCCGGCGCACCCGCGCAGCGGCCGGCCACGTGGCCCGGATGTCGGGGTAATTGGGGAAGGGAACGCTCGGGAGGGACAGGACGCCGCCCGGCTCGATCGTCGGTGCCGGCACTCCCGGCATGTCGGGGGGGTAAGCGGGAGCGACGACCATGGCCTCCCATCCCCGTTCCATGAGGCCCGTCAGACTCCGGACGGTCACGACCGTGACCCCGTTGACTTGCGGGGTCCACGTGTCCGTACAGTACATGACGCGCATGCGCTTTCCCCGGTCGGCAAGACGTGCGGGCCAGTCTTTCCACTCGCGGTCACGGGACGGCCACCCGGTCGTCACGGCTGGGTTGCGGTGCGACGGGGATTTCGTCCTTTCGTTGTTACGGCGCCGCGACCGCCGCGAGATGCCCCCGTCACGCGGCTGGCTGACACTTCCCGCGTGGCGAACCGTACATTTCCCCAGAATGCGGCCCAGGCCCTCGTCCTCCGCCTCATGACGCCCCGGCTGCTGGCGCGTCTCGATGCCCGCGATCGCGCGCTCTACACGCGGTGGCGGCTCGACGACGCCGGCACCGGCCTCGATCGGCGTGTCTGGACGGCCCTGACGCACTTGGGCGGCGCGACGGCGATGATCCCGGCGGCGCTCCTGCCGCTGCTGGTGGGGGGGGCACTGGACGTCGTCGGGAGCACGGCCTGGTGGTCGGTGCTGCTCTCGCACCTGATCGTGCAGGTCATGAAGCGCAACCTGCTCCGCGAGCGTCCCACCGAGCGGCTCGACGTGGACGCCCACGTGGCGATCCCGGACAAGTTCTCGTTCCCGTCGGGACACTCGGCCGGGGCGATGTCGGTCGCGTTTCCCTACGCGGTCGCCTTTCCCCAGTGGGCGCTGCCGCTGCTGGTGTTCGCGGTGGCCGTGGGTTTCTCGCGCGTGCGGCTCGGGGTCCACTATCCGGGTGACGTCCTGGCCGGCCAGGCGATCGCCATCGGCTCCGGGTTGCTCGTTCTGGCCCTTCAGTAGGTAGCCGGCACCGGCGCCGGCGTCGTCGCCGGCCGCCGGGTTGCGTTCGGGCGCCTTGGTCGTGTGATTGAGCACAGGGGACTGCGGCATCCCGCCGCCGTCCCGCCGCCCGATCCGCGACGCAGTGCCTGAACCCGCCGCCCCTCACACTCCGCTCGATCCCGAGGCGCCATCGGATCCGACGGCCCGCCTGCGCTTCGTCCACATGGGCGTCACGCGCACGCAGGCCGGCCAGTTGAGGGCCGAGGTGGCGCTCATCGGCCCGGACGGCGTCCGGCATGCCGCGACGGCGATCGGGCAGAGCACGCCACTGATGGACTACCGCATCGTCGGGGATGCGGCGCTGAAGGCGCTGCAGGCCGCCGTCGGTCCCGACGTGCACCTCGAACTGCAGGGCGTGAAGCCCGTCCGGGCCTTCGACGCGAACATCGCGATCGTGGCGGTGATCGTGCGGGTCAACGGCGGCGAGCCGCGGCGCCTCGTGGGCTGCCACCTCGCTACGGACGACGACCCCCTGCGCTCGACGGTCGTGGCCATCCTCGGCGCGACCAACCGCGTGCTGGGCAACCGGATCGCGACGCGATGATGGCGCCCGGTCGGGTCGCATGGCTGGCGCTCGCCGCGCTGGCGGGAACCGCCTGTGCCCCGGCTGCTCGCCCGGCGCCGCCCCCGGTCCCCGCCCCGGCGACCACGTTCTCGCCGGCCGCGCCCGAGGCGCCCACCGTCCTCCGGCTTGAGCGGCCCGTCGTTCCCGTGACGGCCGCCGAGGTCGCGCAGGAGGCGGGGGCCGTCTTCGGTGCCGCCCCCGAGTCGGGGCGCGACGCCGCGACGCCGGCCGAGGGTGACGGCCCCTCCTGGGACCTCGACGTCGCGTCGTTCGCCGAGCATGCGCGCGTCTCCCGCTACGTCGAGCAGTTCAGCGGGTCCGCGCGGACGCGCATCGGTGCCCGGTTGTCGCGCGGCACGCGCTACGAGGGGATGATCCGGGAGAAGCTGCGCGCCGGCGGCCTGCCGGAGGACCTGTACTATCTGGCCCTCGTCGAGAGCGGGTTCGACCCGGACGCCTACTCGCGCGCGGCCGCCGTGGGGATGTGGCAGTTCATGACCACCACCGCGAAGGGACTCGGGCTGCGCGTGGACCGCTGGGTGGACGAACGCCGTGACCCGGTGCGCGCGACCGACGCCGCCGTGCGGTTCCTGAATGGCCTCAACGGGCAGTTCGGCTCGCTCTACCTGGCGGCGGCGGCCTACAACGGCGGCCCCGGTCGCGTCTCGCGCGGGCTCCGGAAGTTCGACGAGGAACTCGCGGGCATCTCGGGTGACTCGCTCTTCTTCGCGCTCGCCGACCAGGACTACCTGCGGGCGGAGACGAAGAACTACGTGCCGCAGATCATCGCCGCCGCGCTCATCGGGAAGGAACCGGGACGTTACGGGGTCGCGGTGGACACGCAGCCGCCGTTCGCCTACGACACCCTGCGCGTCGAGGCGCTGACGCCGCTGGCGGCGGTGGCGCAGGCGGCCGGGGTCGAGCCCGACGTCGTGGGTCGGCTCAATCCGCACGTGCTGCGCGGCGTCACGCCGCCGGGTGCGGCCATGGTCGTGCGCGTGCCGGTCGGGACGTCCGAGGGGGCGGCGGCCCGCCTCGCCGCGCTCGACAGCGCGGACCGCGCGGCCTTCCGGCGCGTGCGGACGCGCAAGGGTGAGACGGCGAAGACGTTCGCGGCGCGGGTGGGGGTGCCGGTGGGCGCCCTCGCCTGGTTCGGGCCGGCCCCTGCTCGCGCGTCGAAGGTTCGGCTGGTGGCCGGCCAGGAGATCCGCGTCCCCACGTCGGCGGTGCTGACGCTCGCGCGGGACGTGCCCGATCCGTCCATCGAGCGCTACGGCACGTCGTCACGCCGGGGTCGCGTGCACGTCGTTCGCCGCGGCGAGTCGCTGTCCGCGATCGCCCGCCGCTACGGCACGACCACGGCGCGTCTGATGCGGCTCAATGGCCTGCGGAAGGCCGTCGTGTACGCCGGGCAATCGCTCGTCGTTCGCGGGGCGCCTGCCGCGAGCCGCTCGAAGGTCGCGCGCGCGAAGGGGGCCGCGACGTCCGCCAAGCGAACGCCCCCCGGAGCACGGAGGTCCCGGGGGGCGTCGCCGAAGTCCTCGCCGCCGAACGTGGCGCGGCGTCAGTCCACGACGCCGCGTCCGCGATAGCCGCGCATGACGACCCGGTCGTAGCCGTTCGAGGGGTTCTCGCCGCGCGCCCGCGCGGCAGCCACGGCGGCCGGACCGCGGTTGTACACGAGCAGCGCCGTCGCCACGTCGCCGTCGGCCTCCGCGATGAGGCCACGCAGGTACGTGAAGCCGATGCGCAGGTTCACGTCGCGCCGGAAGAGCCGGTCGCGCGTCACGCCCGGTTCGATCGCCGCCGCCGTTGCCGGCATCAGCTGCGTCAGGCCGACGGCGCCCACCCGGCTGACGGCCCGCTCGTTGAAGTCGCTCTCGGCCTTCACGAGCCGGAAGGCGAGGTCGGCGTCGAGGCCGGTCGCGGCGGCCGCGTCGTAGATCGCCGCGGCGAGGCCCGCGGGGATCGCGTAGCGGTTGGAGTAGCCGAAGACGCGCTGGAGGCGGGCGAGTTGCGCGTTGGCGTGCTCGAGCTCGCTGCGCGCGACGTCGCGCTCCTCGCGCACGCGGAAGCCGGCGCGGGAGAGAAAGAACGGGGCGTCGGCGGCGGCGGCGCTGTCGGGGCCGGGCTGCACGAGCACGAGGGCGAGCGCGGCGAGGCCGCCCGCGGCGAGGGCGACGGCGCGCCATCGGGCGCGGCGCCGCTCACGGTCCCCGCGACGGATGTAGGGAGAGGGATCCTTGCGCTGTATGGGCACGAGTGCGGTGGGATGGCGTCAGGGTGACGCGTCGCGCCCGGCGCGATCGCGTCGCCAGGGGCCACGGCGGCCCCCCGTCTTTTCGTCGAGGGCGATGCCGTCGATCACCATCTCGCGATCGAGGGCCTTCGCCATGTCGTACACCGTCAGGAGCGCGGCGGCGACGCAGGTGAGCGCCTCCATTTCCACGCCCGTCCGGCCGGTGGTGCGCACGACGGCGCGCACCACCACGCCCGGCAGGGCCGGGTCGGGCTCGCAGGTGACCTCGACGGCGTCGAGCACCAGCGGGTGACACAGGGGAATCAGGTCTGACGTGCGCTTGGCGGCCTGCAGGCCGGCCAGCCGGGCGACCGAGAGCACGTCGCCCTTCGGCCCGGTCTGTCGCACGATGGCGTCGAGGGTCGCGGGCGCCATGCGGATGCGGCCACTGGCGGTGGCGGAGCGCGCCGTCTCCGGCTTCGCGGAGACGTCCACGATGCGCGGGGTGCCGTCCGCACCCACGTGGGTCAGCCCGGGCTCGCCGGTGGCGGGGACGCGCGTCATCGCCCGGCCTCCGCCAGCACGGGGAGCAGACGCGCCATGAGCAGCGAGGGCTGCGCGTTCTGGCGCGCGGCGGCCTTGGCACCCTCGACCTCGAGCACGGCGCGTGCGGCGGCTGCCGCGCGCGCCGGGTCGCGCTCGGTGGAGGTGCGCACGCGGTCGGCGAGCACGTCGGTCAGGGCGTCGAGGACGTCCGAGAACGACCCGCGCGCCCCCGAGGCCCCCTGCTGGAAGGCGGCCTTGAAGCGGGCCGACCGGGGACCGGCGGCGGCGTCAAGGAGTTGGCGCGCGTCGGCAACCGCCGCCGCGCGCGCGGCACCGGCGAGCAGGGCCCCGGGGGCCCCGCCGGCGTAGGCGACGAGCTGGTCGTCGTCGGCCGGCAGGCCGGCGGCCGCGAGCGCAGGCCGGACCCCCGGGCGCTCGAGGAACTGCCGTACGGCGCGATCGGCGAGCGGGCCGACGCGCATCGCGACGACGCGCGAGCGGATCGTCGGCAGCAGCGCTCCGGGTTCGGACGACGTCAGGACGAAGGTGGTGCCCGGCGGCGGCTCCTCGAGCACCTTCAGAAAGGCATTGGCCGCTTGGTCGGCCCCCTCCTGCGGCACCATGCGCTCGGCGTCCCCGACGACGACGATGCGCCGCGCGGCCATCGACGGCGCGGACGCGACCCCCTGCACGATGGCCCGGACGGTCGCGACGTAGATCCCTTCGTTCCCGGCAGGGGGGCTGTACAGGCCCAAGGCCTTGGCGCGGTCGGCGATGGCCTCGGCCAGGTCCGCCCGGACGTCGGCGGGATCGGGGTCGCTGTCCTTGAGCCGAGGCCGCGGGAAGACCCAGTGGATGTCGGGGTGCTGCCACGCGAGCGCCATCCGGCACTGGTGGCAGGTATCGCAGGGGCCGGAAGCGCCACCGCATACGATGGCCCGGGCGAGCCAGAGGGCCAGTTGCTGCTTGCCCACCCCGGCCGGCCCGTGCAGCAGCAGGGACGACGGCAAGGTGCCTCGGCCGACCTGCTGGATCAGGCGCAGGCGCAGGGCGTCGTGTCCGATGGGGTCGGGGAGGAGCGTCGTCACGGGAGAAAACTCGGGCAATCCCGGGCACGAGCGGAAGCAGGAAAACACCCGACCAGTATCAATACATTGCGGGATACTGCCGCAAGTCGCTCATCTACAATCACTTGAGCAACCAGATGCCGTAAACATCAGTTCTCGACATCGGCGATCGTTACATGCCAACATCTGCTCGGGTTCGCTGAAGTGGGCGGATTCCTGCCTCAATGACCTGAAACGGCACACATGGCTTTGCGGTTTGTGCTGCAAAGCACTTGAAGGCGCGCATGATCCTGCTTACGATATGGCATGGCTTCTTCACCCGCCTCCCGTCCCCTCTCGAGTTCCCCGCCGCGCCTGGACGATCGGGCGCGCGACAACCTGCTGTTCATTCGCCAGACGATGGAGGCCGCAGCGGCGGACACTGTCGTGTCGGGGTGGGGGATGGTTTCGGTGGGCGCCGTGGCCACGCTCGTCGCGCCGCTCGCGCATGCGCTGCAGTCGCGGACGGCGTGGGTGATGGCGTGGCTTGGCACCGCCTGCGTCGCGATGCTGATCCTCGTGGGGGCATCGTACCGGAAGGCAAGCCGCACCGACCGTTCGGCGATCGGCGGGGCCGGGCGGAAGTTCGTCCTGGCGGTCCTGCCGGCGATGGTGGTCGGCCTGGCCATGAGCGGGGCCCTGCTCTGGCGTGGTGGGATCGACCTGCTGCCGGGCATCTGGCTGTGCATGTACGGCGTGGCCGTGATGGCCGGCGGGGCCTTTTCGGTGCGGGCCGTTCCGGTGATGGGGGCGGCGTTCCTGCTGCTCGGCGGCATCGCCCTGGTCGCGCCGGTCTCCGTCGGCGACTGGCTGATGATGGCGGGCTTCGGCGGGCTGCACCTCGTGTTCGGGACCTGGGTCGCGGTGCGGCACGGTGGCTGAGCGTCGCGCCTCCGCCCCGGCGGCCCCCACCGAGCGGACGTCGCTGGCCCCCGTGGCCGGCGACGGGGCCGGCGCGCTCGAGCTGGACCGACTCATCCACGAGCGAGTCCGGCTCGGGATACTCAGTGCGCTCGCCGCCAACCCGTCGCTGACGTTCAACGCCCTCAAGCAGCTGCTGCGGGTGACCGACGGCAACCTGAGCGTCCACGCCCGCAAGCTCGAGGACGCCGGCTACGTCTCGTGCGAGAAGCGCTTCGTGGGCCGGGTGCCGCAGACCGACTACCGGCTGACGGACGACGGCCGCCGCGCCCTGCGCCGCTACCTCGACCACATGGAAGCGATCATCGGTGCCACGCGCGCCGCGGAGCCCAAGTGACCCCCGCGACTCCAGTGCTTCGCCCGCGCCACGTGGCGTGCGTCATGGACGGCAACGGCCGGTGGGCCGTGCAGCGCGGCCAGCCGCGGGTGTCGGGCCACCTGGCGGGGGCGCGCACGGCCCGCGCGCTCGTCCGCACGGCGCAGGAGCGCGGCGTCGAGGTTCTCACACTCTACGCGTTCTCGGCGGACAACTGGCGTCGTCCCCGGCGTGAGGTCGCGGCGCTCATGCGCCTGTTCCGCCGCTACCTGCTGAGCGAGACGGAGCAGTGCGTGGCGAACGGGGTGCGGCTGACGATCCTGGGGCGTCGCGACCGGCTGGCCCCGGAACTGGTGCATGCAATCGAGGGGGCGGAGGCCGCCACCAGGCAGGGGACGTCGCTGCACGTGCGGGTGGCCGTGGACTACTCCGGCCGCGACGCGATCCTGCGCGCCGCGGCGGTCGCGACGCCGGCCGACCTGACGCGCGACGCGTTCGGGGCATTGCTGGCGCGCATTGACCACGACACCGCCGAGGCGTTGCCGGTGGACCTGCTCATCCGCACGGGGGGCGAGCGGCGGCTGTCGGACTTCCTGCTGTGGGAGTGCGCGTACGCCGAGCTGGCCTTCGTGCCGGTGATGTGGCCCGACTTCGACGCGGCGCACTTCGACGCCGCGCTCGAGGACTACGCGCGTCGGCAGCGCCGCTTCGGCGGGGTGGGCGACGAGCCCCCGGCCCACGCGCTGTCGGGGTGATGGGGGGGGCGGCGGCGCCGGATGGCCGCCGGCGGGGTCCGGCCGTACATTCGCGGGATGGAATGGCTGAATTACCACCACCTCCTCTACTTCTGGGTCGTCGCCCGCGAGGGCAGCGTGGCGAAGGCGTCGCAGGAGCTCGGGCTCGCGCAGCCGACGATCAGCGGCCAGATCCATGCGCTCGAACGTGCGATCGGCCACAAGCTCTTCGCCCGGAGCGGGCGCAACCTCGTGCTCACCGAGACCGGGCAGGTCGTGTACCGGTATGCCGAGGAGATCTTCACGATCGGCCGCGAGCTGCAGCACACGCTCAAGGGCGGTCAGGGCGGGCTGGCGGTGCGCTTCCAGGTGGGGCTGGTGGACGTGATGCCGAAGCTGGTCGCCTACCGGCTGCTCGAGCCGGCGCTCCGCACCGGCACCGGCATGCGCGTGATCGCGCGCGACGGCAAGCCCGATCGCCTGCTCGCCGACCTCTCGATCCACGCGCTCGACCTGGTCGTCTCCGACCAGGCGATCGCGCCGACGATCAAGGTCCGCGCCTACAACCACCTGCTGGGCGAGACGCCGGTGTCGGTGTTCGCGGCTCCCAAGCTGCTGGCGCGCGCACAGAAGGCCTTTCCCGATTCGCTGAGCGGGATGCCGTTCCTGCTGCCGACGGAGAACACGCAACTGCGGCGGGAACTCGACGAGTTCTTCGGCGAGAGGAACATCCGCCCCGAGATCGTCGCGGAGTTCGAGGACTCGGCCGTGCTCAAGACGTTCGGGGAGGCGGGCGAGGGGTGCTTCGTCGCGCCGGCGATCGTCGAGGACGACATCAAGACGCGCTACAACGTCCGGGTGGTCGGCCGCTTGCCCGAGGTGAAGGAGCGCTACTATGCCGTGTCGCTCGACCGCAAGGTGAAGCATCCGGTCGTGCAGGCGATCATCGATCACGCCCGCACGAGCGTCTTCGCGCGGCGCTGACCTCAGTCCGCGAGGCCGACCGACCGGGCGACGCTGCGGTAGGCGGCGCGCACGAGATCCCGGGCCATCTCCGGCGTGTCCCCCACCGCCGAGAGGTGGCCCATCTTGCGTCCGGCGCGGGCGCCGGGCTTGCCGTAGAGGTGCACGCGCACGCCGGGCATTGCCCACGCCTCGGTGAAGTCCGGGCGGCGGCCGGGCTGCACCCAGAGGTCGCCGAGCAGGTTGTGGATGGCGCTGGGGGCCACGATGTCGCCGCTGCCGAGCGGCAGGTTGCACACCGCGCGCACGAGCTGCTCGAACTGGCTCGTCTGGTGCCCGCGCTCGGTCTGGTGGAAGGTGTTGTGCGGGCGAGGCGCGAGCTCGTTGACGAGCACGTCGCCCCGCTTCGTGACGAAGCACTCCACCGCCAGGACGCCGACGATGCCAAGGCCGACGGTGATCCCCTCGGCGAGCCGCGCGGCCTCGCGGGCGACCTCGACGGGCACCGGAGCGGGGGCCATGGACCAGGTGAGGATGCCGTGATCGTGGTGGTTCCAGCTCGGGGGAAACTGGCGCACGTGGCCGTCGGCGGCGCGCGCGGTCATCACCGAGACCTCGCAGGCGAGGTCGAGGAACTGCTCGACGATCGCGCGTCGGCCGCCGATGGCGCGCCACGCGGCGGCGGCGGCGGCGGCGGGATCGGCATCGGCGAGCCGCACCTGCCCGCGGCCGTCGTAGCCGCCGTGCGTGCTCTTGGCGATGCACGGGGCGAGTCGGGCGACGGCCTCGACGAACGCTGCCTCGTCGTCGCAGACGGCGAACGGCCCCACGGGGAAGCCCTGCAGGCGCAGCCACGTCTTCTGGCGGCCGCGATCCTGCACGACGTGCACCGCGTCCGGGGCGGGGCGCACCGGGGCGAAGCGGGCGGCGGCGTTGAGCGTGGTCACGGAGACCTGCTCGATCTCGAGCGTGAGCACCGCGCAGCGCTCGGCGAACCGCGCGGCGGCGACTTCGTCGTCGTAGGGGGCCGTCGTGACGCTGGTCGCGATGGCCTTCGCGGCGCACTCGGGATCGGGGTCGAAGACGTGCACGTCGTACCCCATGGCTCGTGCGGCCATGCCGGTCATGCGCCCGAGCTGGCCGCCGCCGAAGATGCCCAGCGCGGCCGGCGGCAGGATGCGCGCGACGCTCACGTGCGCCTCACGGCAAGGTCTCGCCGAGCACCGCGGCGGCGCGCGCCTCGCGGCGGGCGACGAGCCGGGCCCGCAGGTCGGGGCGGGTCAGGGCGAGGATCTCGCAGGCCAGCAGCGCCGCGTTCGCGGCGCCGGGCCGGCCGATCGCGAGGGTGCCCACCGGGACGCCGGCGGGCATCTGCACGATGCTGAGCAGAGCGTCCACTCCCTGCAGCGCGGTGGCGGGCATCGGCACGCCGAGCACGGGGAGCGTGGTCTTGGTGGCGACCATGCCGGGCAGGTGCGCTGCTCCGCCCGCCGCGGCGATGATGACCTGCAGGCCGCGCGCCTCGGCGGTCGCCGCGTACTCGAACATCCAGTCCGGGGTGCGGTGGGCGGAGACGACGCGCGCCTCGTAGGGGACGCCGAGTTCGTCGAGGACCTCGGCGGCGGCCGAGAGGAACTGCCAGTCGGTCTTCGAGCCGCAGATGACGCCGACCAGCGGGGCGGGGGTCACGACTGACCCTGCGCCTTGGTGAAGCCCTCGACGCCGTCGAACTCCTGGAGCTTCTCGATGTGCATCCACGGGGCGACGCCGGCGACGCGCTGCATGACGTCGATCGCGAGCGCGTCGCCCATCGCGCCGCCGTCGCGGGCGACGAAGCGGCAGCGCCAGACGTCCACGGCGTCGGTCTGCGCCCCCCCGGTGGCCGGATAGACCTGGGTCCCGCGGTTGGAGATCATGACGAGGCGCGCCGGCGTGCCGTCCACCGCCGCCTCGAGCGCGCGGCCGAGGCCGGTCGCGTCGCCGCCCCACTCCGCGAAGACATCCACGCCGACCACGCGGCGCTGGGCCGGCACGACGCGGGCGGCCGGCGTGATCGCCG
This sequence comes from Gemmatimonadota bacterium, assembly GCA_021298835.1. Classification (GTDB taxonomy): domain Bacteria; phylum Gemmatimonadota; class Gemmatimonadetes; order Gemmatimonadales; family Gemmatimonadaceae; genus JAJTHG01. The sequence continues at coordinate 11,456 of JAJTHG010000006.1, read as the reverse complement.
GCGGGAAGGAGAGCGGCGTGCCGGTGCGGACGGCCCACCGCGTGCTCTGCTTGCCGAGGTTCGCGATGATCGCGTCGGCGAATCCGCTGGTGCCGACGCTGGGGCCGCCCTTGGCGAGATCGCCGGTGCGGACGCCGCTCTCGAGGGTGACGAGGATGGCGTGCTCGACGGCGTTGGCCTGCGCGAACTTGCCGAGGTAGCGGAGCATCATGACCGCGCTGAGGAGCACGGCGGTGGGATTGGCCTTGTCCTGGCCGGCGATGGCCGGCGCGGTGCCGTGGACGGCCTCGAAGATCGCGCAGTCGCTGCCGAGGTTGGCGCTCGGCGCGAAGCCGAGCCCGCCGCCCAGGCCCGAGGCCAGGTCGGAGAGGATGTCGCCGTTCATGTTCGTCATCACGATCACGCCGAACTGCTCGGGGGCGATGACGAGCTGGTGGGCGCAGTTGTCCACCAGCATCTGCTCGGCGACGATGTCCGGGTACTCCGGCGCGATGTCGTCGAAGGTGTGCTGGAGCAGCCCCTCGGTGAGCTTGAGGATGTTGGCCTTGGTGGCGCAGGTGACCTTGCCGCGGCCTTCCGAGCGGGCGACCTCGAAGGCGAGGCGGACGATCTTCTCGCAGCCCTTTCGCGAGACGACCTTGAGCGACTGCGCGACGCCCGGCGTCTGCATGTGCTCGATGCCGCCGTAGAGGTCCTCGACGTTCTCGCGCACGATCACGAGGTCCACGCCGCGCCCGGAGTACAGGGTGGGGACGCCGGGCAACTCGCGGACGGGGCGGACGTTGCCGTAGGTTTCGAAGAGCTTGCGCAGCGTGACGTTGGCCGACTTCTCGCCCTTGCCGATCGGGGTCGCCAGGGGCCCCTTGAGCACCACGCGGTGCGTCGCGATGAGGTCGATCGTCTCGGGGGTCACGCCGGACTTGATCCCCTTGGCGAACACGGCGCCACCGGCCTCGGCCATCACGAACGAGAGGCCGGTGCCGGCGGCCTCGAGGACGCGGCGGGCGGCGCCGATGACTTCGGGGCCGATCCCATCGCCGGGGATCAGGACGACGGTGCGCGAGTCGGCGGAGCTGGACATGTCGGGGCGGGCGGAGGCCGGCGGCACTGACGTGGCCGGACGGCGGGAAACGAACACGGGTGAAGACCGATGAATCTAAGGGTCGGATCGGAACATCGCAGGGCTGGGGGGGCGTGGCGTGCGGCCCTGGCGGGGGTGCTGGGGGTGACACTGGCGGCGGCGGCGCTGGCGGGGCAGGGGCCGGTCCGGCACCCTGTCGAGAACACGAACGCCTGGTACAGCGTCTTCGGCGAGCACCGGATCCGCGATCGCTGGGCCCTGTGGTACGACGTCCACTTCCGCCGCTCCGGGATTCCGGGGGAGCGCTGGCAGCAACTGCTGATCCGGCCGGGCGTCGTCTACGAGCTCACGCCGGAGGCTAAGCTGGCGGCGGGCTATGCCTACATCGTGACGCACCAGTACGGCGACGATCCGATCCCGGCGCGATTCCCCGAGCACCGGATCTGGCAGCACCTTGCGCTGTCACACCGGGCGGGGAGTGTCGCGCTCGCGTCGCGCTTCCGGCTGGAACAGCGCTACCTGGGGGTGATGGGACCGATCGGGGCGCCCGGCGTGGAGCCGGAGGTCGAGCGGTGGCGTTTCACGCAGCGCCTGCGGTACCAGTTTCGTGCGACGCGGCCGTTCGGCGGCCCGGCGGGCCCGTACGTGACGGCCTTCGACGAAGTGTTCATCGGGCTCGGCCGTGACGTGCAGCTGAACATCCTCGAGCAGAACCGGCTGTTCGTCGGCGCCGGGTGGCGCTTTTCTTCCGCGCTGCGCGCCGAGACGGGCTACATGGAGCAGCAGATCATCCGCGGCGACGGGCGACGGGTGGAACGCAACCACACGTGGACGACGACGGTGTTCACGACCGCGCCCTTCGGGCGGTAGCCGGGCCCCCCCGACGCCCGCCGGCCGCTAGAAGACGCACCCCGTTCGCGCCGGTACGACGAGCGTCCCGTCGGCCGGTGCGGCGCAGCCGCCGACGACGGCGGGCGTCCGCACGGCCGCGGGGAGGCGTACGGTCGCGGCGGTGGTGCCGTTGTTGAGCACGACCACGGTGCGGCCGCGGCGATAGGCGAACAACTGCGGATCCACGAGGAGGTGCTCGGTGGGCCCGCTGCGCAACTCGGCCCGTTCGGCCCGCAGCCGGAGCAGCGTCTGGACGTGGGCGAAGACGCGCTGCTGCTCGGGGGTGCGGCCGGCCTCGGTGAAGGCGTCCTGCGGGTCGCCGGGGAAGCCGCCGGGAAAGTCGCGGCGGTTGTCGGGGTCGTTGCCGCCGCGGAGGGCGATCTCGTCGCCGTAGTAGATCATCGGGATGCCGCGGGCGGTGAGCTGGAAGGTGAAGCCCAGCAGCAGCCCCTCGATCGTCGCGTCGGGTTCGCTCATGAAGCGGGCGACATCGTGGTTCGAGAGGAAGGTCACGAGGTCCTGCGGGCGCTGGTAGAGCCGGTCGCGCGCGAGCATCATGGCCACCTCGCGCACCGGGCCGCCGGAGGCGAAGGCGCGGCGGGTGGGGAAGGCGAGGGGGAAGTCGAAGAGGTGATCCACCGCGTCGTCCACGCCGTCCCAGCCGGTGCGGCCGCCCTCGAAGAAGGCGAGCAGCGCCGGGTCGCCGTCCCACATCTCGCCGACGACGCGGACGGTGGGGAACTCGCGCTTGATCGCGGCCATCCACTGTGCCCAGAAGGTGCGCGGCGCGTAGGGCCACGTGTCCTGGCGGATGCCGTCCACGCCGGTGACGCCGATCCACCAGAGGGTATTCTGGATGAGGTAGCGCGCGAGCTCGGGATCGTCCTGGTTGAGGTCCGGCAGGATGCCGGCGAACCAGCCCTTGAGCGTCGAGTCTCGGACGGCGGGGTTGGCGTACGGATCGGCGAGCGTCCAGACCTGCCAGTTGTTGGGGAGGTGGTTCGCCTTGGTGCCGTTGAGCCACGTGGGGGTCGGGGGATCGTCCACCCACGGGTGGAAGGGCCCAGCGTGGTTCTCGACTTGATCCATGATGACCTTGATGCCCAGCGCGTGCGCCTCGTCGGTGAGGCGACGCAGCGCGGCCATGTCGCCGAACCGCTCCTCGACGCCGTAGAAGTCGCGGGCATGGTAGCCGTGGTAGGCGGTGTGGAACCGCTCGCCGGGCCTGAAGCTCGCCGAGTCGGCGACGTCGGTGTTGTCGAAGACGGGGGTGTACCAGACGGCGGTGACGCCGAGCTGCTTGAGGTACGGCAGCTTGCGGCGGATGCCCTCGAGGTCGCCGCCATGGTAGGCACGGGGATTGGCGCGGTCGTAGAGCCCCTTCGACTTGGCCGGGTCGTTGTTGGCCGGGTCGCCGTCGGCGAAGCGGTCGGGCATGACGAGGTAGATGACGTCGTTGGCGCCGAAGCCCTGGAAGCGGCCTTGCCGGGGAAGCGGCGCATCGACGGCGAAGTCGAAGCGGGCGCTGCCCTCGGGGGTTTGCAGCCTGAGCGGGTAGCGGCCGGGGGCGGTGCCACTCGGCACGGTGACGTCCACGAAGGCGTACGTGCCGCGGTCGTTCACGCGGACGTTGCCGCAGGTGAGGGCGCCGCAGGTGAAGGCGGCGCCCCCCAGATTGGTGCCGCGGACGAGGACGCGGACGGGATTGATGCTGTGGCCGGTCCACCAATTGGGGGGCTCGACCTTGGTAATGCTGGGGGGCTGGGCGGCGAGCGAGGCGGCGCCCGCGAGGCAGGCGGCGGCGAGGAGGCGATGCATGCCGGGAGGTTACGGACCGGACCGCATTCGAGCCACGTGGCGGGGGGCGGGAACGCCCTGGTGTCGGGGAGGCGCCGGGTGGGGCGCCGGGGGGGGCACCGGGGGGGGGCGCCGGATCGCTCGCCGGGGGCGGGCGGTGGGAATAACTTCGCCCCTCGACCCCTCTTCCACTGTATGCCGAGGCAACGCCACTCCACACCGGACGACCGCCAGCGGGCGTTCGAGGCCCTCGTCCTCCCGCACCTCGATCGTCTGCTGGGGTTCGCGTCGCGTCGCACGGCCACGCTGGTGGACGCCGAGGACGCGGTGCAGGACACCTGCCTGCGGGCGTGGGCCGCGTTCGACGAGCTGCGGGACCCGGGTAGCGCGCGCGCATGGCTGTATCGCATCCTGCGGTCGGTCTTGAGTGAATCATCGGAGCGTCTGGCCCGTCGCGCCCGACTGCTACCCATCACGCGGCTCGACGACGTACACGAGTCGCTGGTCGCTGGCAGCGGCGAGTCCGTGTTCGACGAGATGGCGCATCGGCTCGATCGCGAGGTGCTGCAGGCGGCGCTCGCGGCCATCCCGGAGGACTTCGCCACGGCGGTGGAACTGCATGACATCGAAGGCTTCACGTACGCCGAGATCGCCGACACGGTGGGGGCCCCCATCGGTACCGTCATGAGTCGCATGTCCCGCGGGCGACGACTGCTCGCGGCAGTGATCGCCGAGCGCGGGCGCGAGTGGGCGCTGGGCGCCCCGGTGGACAGCGGGATCCGCCGCATGCCGAGGTCGTCATGAGTGAGCACTCGCAGGGAGCGATTCCCCATCGGCTGCCGCACGACTGGCAACGCGAATCCGAGCGGCACGAGGTGATCGCGTCGCTGCTGGCCACGTACATCGACGGCGAATTGCCCCCGGAAGCCGCGGGGCAGGTGGAGGCGCACCTGGTTGCGTGCCGTCGCTGCACCAAGGAGGTCGCGCTCCAGCGCCAGCTGGCGGCGAGTCTCGGGCAACTCGGTGGACCCGTCGCGTCGGCCGCGTTGCACACGCGCATCCGGAGCGCTCTCGCCGCCGCGCCGGTGCCGGTACCCGTGGTCGCGCCGCGACAGCCGACAGGTGTCACGGGGCTTGGCGTGCGGTGGCGCTGGATCGGACTCGCGGCCGGGCTCCCGCTGTTGTGGTGGGCGGGCGTAACGCTGCGCGAGCCGTCGCGTGCGCCCCGCCCGGACGCCGCGCCCGTCGGTTCGGGTGCACCGGTGGCGGTCGGCGCCGCGCCGCTCCTCGACTCGCTGACGGCGCAGTGGCAGGCGCTGACGGGTCCGCTCCCGGGACGCGACCGCGACGTTGACGCCGTCCGTCGCGCCCTTGGCATGGCCCTCGTGCCCCTCGTGCATCCCGCTCTCGACCTGGAGGCCGTGTGGACCACCTCCGCGTGGGGGGAGCTGATCGGCGCGCTGGCGTACCGCCACGAGGGGCGGCTGCTCGTCCAGTACGCGGTGCCGGACGGCGTCCTTCGCCACTCTCCTTCCCTGCTCGGTGCCGGGGACTCGGTGGTGGCGGGAACGCGCGCCGACTCGCTCCGCCTGCTGGTCTGGCGGACGCCGGGCGGGGCGTCGGTCCTCATGGGGGCGACCACGCTCGACCGGTTGCGCGCCCTGCGGTCGTCGCCGTCGCAGGCCGGTCAAGCCGGGGCCTCCCGTCGGCCGTCCGCCCGCCCCCGATGAGCCGCGTACCGCGCGTGCTGGATTGCGAAGCCGCCATGCCAGGTGCCTATTGGTGGCGTGCCAGGTCCGCCGACGATCGCGGTCGCGCGCCACGCCGGAACGGTGCGTCCCAGCGCCAACTGAGCGGTGACGACCCTCTCCCGGGCGCGTTGTGCCGCGCCCGCGCTTGCGCTTGCGCCCGCGCTTGCGCTCGCGCTTGCGCTCGCGCTGTCCGGCGCGTGTCCGTCGGCGGTGCGCGCGCAAGCGGCTGACAGCGCGGAACGCGCGCGGTTGGCCATGACCGTTGATTCCCTCGCAGCCCGACTGGCCCGGACCGATTCGGCGCTCGCGCTGCTCCAGCAGCGGGTGGCGACCGAGGCGGCGAGTGGCGTCCGGCTGCGGTCCCGCATCCAGCTCGACCTGTCGGCGCGGCTTGTGGTCAACGCCTCGGGCACCCGCGGGGTGGGCACCGCAGCCGAGATCCCGGTGTTCGCGACGCCAGCGCCGACAGCGGGAGGCGGGCGCGGACGACCGCAGGTGCTCGGCATGTCCATGCGTCAGTCGCTTCTGGGGGGCAGTGCGAGCATGGACAGCGTGGCGGGGGCGACGTTGCTCGTTGATTTCGAGCTGGACTTCTTCGCTCGTGCGCTCGACGCCTCGCCACCGCTCTTCCCGGAGCCCCGTTTGCGGACGGCGCGGCTCTTTCTCGTGTGGCCGCGTACCGAGGTGCTCGTAGGCATGGACACGCCGCTCATCTCCGACCTCAATCCCGTGAGTACGGCCGGCGTGGCGATCCCCGTGTTCGCGGCAGCGGGCAACCTCTGGAATTGGTTGCCGCAGTTCCGGGTCACGCGCACGCTCGCCACGCGAGGCGAGTGGGCCGTGGCGGCACAGGGCGCGATCATGTCACCCAACGCATCCGAGCGTTCGCCGGGCGCCACCGGCACCATGGACCTCGGGCAGGCCAGCGGCCGTCCGGCGCTCCAATCGCGGGTCCGCCTGCGGCACGGCACCGACCTCGACGATCGTCCCGCCCAAGGCGTGTGGCGATCGGGGGTCGAGGTCGGCGTGGGATCGCACGTGGGGTGGCTGCGCCCGTCCCCGTCGAACACGCTTCGGAGCTGGGCGATCGCGGCGGACGTCCATGCGGCCCTCGGCCATGGGGTGGAGGTGCGCGGCGAGGCCTACCGCGGCGCGCTGCTGCGCGGGCTCGGGGGCGGGGGGATCGGCCAGAACTTCGGGACCCTGGGGGTGTCGGCGAGCGAGCCCGGCCTCCCGCTGACGGGCACGGCCGGCTGGCTGCAGCTGAATGCGCAATGGCAGCCGTCGCTGGTGCAGGGCATCGGCTGCGGCACCGATCGCGTATCCGGCGACCGTGCCGACCGCCGACGGAACGGCGTCTGCGCCCTGCACGTCACGTGGCGCCCGGCGATGCCGCTGTTCATGAGTCTCGAGTACCGGCGTTTCCGCACGCACTACGCCGACGGGCCGTGGCGCGCGCAGCATTGGAACCTCGCGTTCGGCGTGGACCTCTGATGCGACGCGCGCGCGTGCGGCGGTCCATTCGCCTGTCGCTGCTCGCCGTGTGCGCATCGGCGGGGGTCGCCCCGCACGTGCGACTCGACGCGCAGGTCACGGTGCGTGGCCAAGTCCGGCTCATCGAGCGGGCGGGCGCGTCCTCGGCCGACCTGTCCGACGTGATCGTGTCGCTCGACGGCGATGCGGCATCGGCGAAGCGACCGGCGTGGATGGAGCGGGCCACGGTGGACATGCGACGGCGCGAATTCGAGCCCCACGTGCAGTTGGTCGGCGTCGGGGGGAGCGTGGCGTATCCCAACGAGGATCCGTTCAGCCACAACGTGTTCTCCAACTCCTCGCTCGGCGCGTTCGACCTCGGCCTGTACCGGTCCGGCCGGACGCGGGCGGCGACCTTCCACACGCCGGGCGTGTATGCGGTGTACTGCAACATCCACGCGCGCATGGTCAATTACGTGGTCGCTGTCCGCACGCCCTACGCGACGCGCGCCCGCGCCGACGGGACGTTCGAGATTCCGGACGTGCCGACGGGCACGTGGACCCTGCGCGTGTGGCACGAGCGCGCGGCCGAGCACGTCGAGACGCTGCGCATCACCGGCGACGGGGTGTCGCTCACGCTCGCGCTGGATGCGCGCGGCTACGTGGCGAGGGCCCACAGCAACAAGTTCGGCCAGCCGTACGCGGCGACGCGCGCCGACCGGTATTGAGACGTGGGGGGGCGTCGCGTCGTGTCGCTGCCGTGGCACCGGTTGCCGTGGCGCGTGTTCACCGGCACCGCCGGGCTGGTGTTGATCCTGCTCGCGAGCGTGCTCGGTGTGGCCAGCGTCGGGGCGCGTCGCGCCGCGCGGAACTCGGCGCGCCAGTCGCTCGAGCAGTCGGCCGATCTCGTCGCCCAGCTGCTGGCCGGTCGCGGCCGCAGTCTTGGCGGTGGGGCGCGCGTGTTCGTGCAGGGGCCGTACTTCCGGACACTCGTCGCCGAGCGCCGGCGCGATGACATCCTCGACCAGGCGTTCGAGGCCGTCGAGCAGCTCGAGGCCTCGTGGGTGTTCATCACCGACGACGGCGGCCACCTCATCGCGAAGTCGGACGAGCCCTCGGCGTTCGGCGAGCCGATGGCGCGCGTGCCGCTCGTCTCGGCGGCACTCCGCGGGCAGAGCAGCACCGGCTTCGGCGCCTCGGGCGATTCGGTGCTGTTCCAGGCCACCGCCGTGCCGATCATGGCACCGGGAGGCATGCCCTTCGGGGTGCTGGTCGCGACCCGGGTGCTCGACAGCCTGACGGCCGCCGACATCGCGCTCGCCACCGACCAGGCGCTGCTGTTCTTCGTCCTCGACGACCAGGGGCGCCCCCGCGCGGTCGCGACGAGCCTCGCGGGCGACACGGCGCTGCGCCACGCGGTGGTGCGCGCGGTCGCGACCACGCCGGCGACCGGCACGAGTGCGCATCGGGAGGTGGTGCACGCGCGCCGAACCTGGATGCTGCATCGCAGCATGCTCGCCACGGCGGGTGGCACACCGGTCGGGGGCTACGTCGTGCTGCAGGCGAGCGACGAGGCCCTCGCGAGTCTGGGACCGGTGCGTGCGTCACTGTTCCTCGCGGCCGTGATCGGCCTGCTGGGAGCGTTCCTCGCCGCGGGGCTCACGTCGAGGGCCGTCGCTCGTCCCATCTCGGCGTTGACGACGCAAGTCGTCGAACTGGTGGCGCATGGGTGGGCGCCGGACGCCCGGACGGAACCGGAGCGCCGGCGTGCGCTGCATGCCTCGACCGAGGTCCGGGCCCTGACCGACGCCATCAACGCCCTGGTCGTGGAGGCGAACGACCAGGACACGGTGCGCGCGGTGCTCGCCGCCCTTCCGGTGACCGACGCCGACCGTCTGCATCACGGCAGGGTGGGGGCGCGCACGCTGGCCTTCCGGCACGTGGCGCACCGCGGCACTGCGTGGCGGCCGGGAATGCTGGTCGCGCAGCGTTACCGACTCGACGCGGAGCTCGGGCGCGGGGAGGCCGGCGCGGTCTTCCGGGCGTGGGACATCGCGCGCCGTGCGGTGGTAGCCCTGCGTCTGCTGCGTGCCAATGGCTTCGACGGGGCGGGGCTCGTCCACCGCCCGGCGGGGAGCGCCGCGGCGGAGGCGCTGGGGTTCCCGCGCGTCGATCATCGGCACGTGGTCGGCGTCGTGGACGTCGGGGAGGCGGAGGGGATCCGATTCGTCAGTCTCGAGTTCGTGGACGGCATGTCGCTCGCGGACCTCCTGTCGCGCCACGGTGCGATGGAGGCGTCGCCGGTCGCGGCCGTCGCCCGACAGTTGTTGCGTGGCCTGGCCGCGCTGCACTCGGCGGGCGTGACGCACGGACGCGTCACGTCACGCCGCGTGCTGGTCTCGCGCGCCGGCGTCGTGAAGCTCGACATCACCGGGGCGGGGGACGGCGTCCGACGGGTGAACCGGGCGGGCCAGTCGAGCCGCGACCTCGGCGGGGCCCGCGTCGGCGCCGCGGAGTACATGGCGCCGGAGTCGCTCATCGGCGGCGCCAATGGCCCTGCGGCGGACATCTACTCGACCGGCGTGGTGCTCTACGAATGCCTCACCGGCCGGACGCCGTTCGCGTCGCAGTCGCCACTGGACTTGCTGGGCAGCAAGCTGGCGGGCCCGCCGTCGCCGTCCGGCATCGCCTCCGGTGCCAGCGGCGACCTGCACGCGGACCGCCCCGCGGAGGAGGCGAGGCCGTCGGCACCCTCGCTGCCGGGCCCGTCGCCGCGGCACGCGGAACTGCTGGCGCTGGTGCAGCGCATGATTCACCCGGACCCGGCGCGGCGGGTGGGTGCGGCCGCCGAGGCGCTCGAGGCCTGGGTTCGTGTCGGACGCATCGGGGCCGTGACCCGGTGACCGGCGCAGGGCGGGAATAGTCCCGGCGCTCATCCGGTCAGCACTCCGGACCGACGCACGATGCGTCATGCTTTCACTCAGCCGGAGAGGTCGGGATGCCGTCAACAGTTTCGCAGGCCGCGCGCCGTTGTGCCCTCGTCGTCGCAGGCCTCGCCGCAGCGTGCGCCGGCGGCGACGGTGCCACCACGCCGCCCCCCGTGCCGGCGAGCATCAGCATCACCGCCGCCTCGAGCGGCGCGCTGGTGAGCCTGGGGGAGACGCGCGCGCTCACCGCCTCCGTGGCCGACGCGAGTGGCGCGAACCTGTCCGGGGCGGTGGTGACCTGGAGCACCAGTGACGCGGGTGTCGCGACGGTCGCCGGCAGCGGCACGACGGCGACGGTCACCGCGGTTGGCAATGGCGGCGCCACCATCACGGCGACCAGCGGCGGCGTCACCAGCACGATCGCCGTCACCGTGGCCCAACGGTTCGCGCAGGTCACCGCGACGGTCGGTTCAGCCACCCTCGCGATCGGGGCGACGGGCTCCATCACCGTCACGGCGCGTGACGGTCGGGGCAATCCCATCGCGGGCACGACGGGCGCGACGTTCACCACGAGCGACCGGACGAGGGTGCTCGTGGACGCGAGCGGTGCGCTCATCGCCGTGGCGCCGGGGGCGGCAGTGATCACCACGTCGCTCACGCGCGATGGGGTCACGGCGACCGCAGGGACCGACGTGACCGTCAGGGCACCGGTGACCGCGGCGTCGTCCGCCACCGTCCAGACGACGGATGCCAACACGTTCTCCCCCGCCACGAGCACCATCGCCCAGGGGGGCACCGTCACGTGGGCGTTCGGCAGCGTGGCGCACAACGTGATCTTCCAGGGATCCGGTGCCCCGAGCAACATCGCCGTGACCTCCGGATCGTCGGTGCAGCGGGTGTTCGAGACGGTCGGAACGTACCCGTACGATTGCACCATCCATGCCGGGATGACGGGGACGGTGAACGTCGCGGCAAGCGCCCTGTTCACGCTGATGAACGGGGCCAACGAGCGGCCGACCCCGGTGAACACCACCGCCAGCGGCGCCGCCGTCCTCACGCGCAACGGCGCGACCATGAACTTCGTGGTGACCTACCAGGGTCTCGCCAGCAGCCCGACCGGCATGCACATCCACGGGCCCGCCGGTCCCAACAGCAGCGCCGGCATCCTGGTCGATCTCATGCTGACGCCGCTGACCGGCACGAATGGAGTCCTGACGGGATCGTTCACGGCGGCGAACATCCGCAGCATCGGCGGCCAGCCAGCCATTTCCCTCGACTCCCTGTCGTCGTTGCTCCGCAATGGCCAGGGCTACGTGAACGTCCATTCGTCGCAGTTCCCGGCGGGCGAGATTCGCGGGCAGCTCGGCCCCCCGCCCACCTGAGGACGCGCGGGGTTCGTGGTGCGCCGGTCGTTCCGGGACCGGCGCGCGGCGTGGCGTCGGCCTGGCGGCCTCGACGATCGGGTCCGCGGTGGCCGCGACGTCATCGTCCGGTCGCGCAGCGGACGGAGCGAAGCGCGACGGAAGGGCAACGGGT
>JAJTHG010000005.1 GCA_021298835.1 Gemmatimonadota bacterium | reverse complement strand
GTCCACGACGCGCTGCGCCTTGCCGAGCGACCGTGGAATCGTCCCCGCCGGCACCACGCGCGCGTCGCAGGTGACGCCCACGTGCACCTTCACGCGCTGGAGTAGCGATGCCACCGCGTTACGTGCGGCGGCCTCGTCCGCTGCAGTGCGGGGCTCAAGCACGAGCGTGAGCGCGTCGAGCCGGCCCTCGCGCCGTACCTCCAGCTGGTAGTGCGGCGCAAACACACCCGGCGCCACGACATGCTCCTCGAGCTGGGACGGGAAGACGTTCACGCCGCGGATGATCAGCATGTCGTCCGTGCGCCCTGAGAGCCGCGCAAGCCGACGCATCGACCGAGCCGTGCCCGGGAGGAGCGCCGTGCGGTCGCGCGTGCGGTAGCGGATCACGGGCATCGCCTCCTTCGTGAGCGAGGTGAGCACCAGCTCGCCGGGCATACCGTCGGGCAGCGGCCGGCCCGTCTCCGGATCCACCACCTCCGGGTAGAAGTGATCCTCCCAGAGCACCGGTCCGTCCTTCGTCTCGAGGCACTCCTGCGCCACGCCCGGCCCCATCACCTCGGACAGCCCATAGATGTCCGTCGCGTCCATGCCGAAGCGCCGCTCGATCTCCGCGCGCATCGCCTCCGTCCACGGCTCGGCGCCGTGGATCCCCACCGCCAGCCCCAGGCGCGCCGGGTCCACCCCCGCCTGTTCGCACGCATCGGCGATGACGAGCGCGTACGAGGGCGTGCACATCAGCACCTGCGGGGCGAAGTCCGACAGCAATTGGACCTGCTTCTCGGTGTTCCCGCCCGACATCGGGACCACCGTGCAGCCGAGGCGCTCCGCTCCGTAATGCGCACCGAGCCCGCCGGTGAACAGGCCGTAGCCGTACGCCACGTGCACGAGGTCGCCCGGCCGGCCGCCCGCCGCGCGGATCGAGCGCGCGACGAGCCCGGCCCACGTGTCGAGGTCTCGTGCGGTGTAGCCGACGACCGTGGGCTTGCCGGTCGTCCCCGACGAGGCGTGCAGTCGGGCGAGGCGCTCGCGGGGGACGGCGAACATCCCGAACGGATACGCGCGGCGCAGGTCATCCTTCACGGTGAACGGGAAGCGCGAGAGGTCCGCGAGGTCGCGCAAGTCGTCCGGATGGACGCCGGCCGCCTCGCACGCGGCGCGATACGGCGCCACGTGCGCGTAGGCATGGCCGACGGACCAGCGCAGGCGCTCGAGTTGCAGCGCGGAGAGCTCGTCGCGGCTGGCGACCTCGGCCGGGTCGAGGGTCGCGCGGGCCGGCGGCCCGCGGCGACCGGACGACGCGCCCGTCATGCCGCCGCCCCGCGCCGACGGGCGGCCCGATCGGCGAGCTTCTGCACGAGGCTCTCGGCGACACCGGGGCGATTCCACGGGCAGGCAGCAAGGCATACCGCGCAACCCTGGTGCTCGTTGAAGAACGGCAGGCAGCGGTCGAAGTCCACGTACCACTTTGTCTCGCCACGAACGACACGCTGCTCGTGCGTGATCGCCCGGGGCGGGCAGGCGTCCGCGCAGGCTCGGCAGAGGCGGCAGAAGTCGTCGGCTCCGAACGCGTCGGGCGCGTCCGGGACGAGCGGCACGTCCGTCAGCACGGCCGACAAACGGAAGTTGGACCCGAGGTGCCGGTTGATGATCGAGCCGTGCTTGCCAAGCTCGCCCAGGCCGGCAGCGATCGCGGCGGGCACGAGCAGCATCGGCGGGGCGAGCGGGCCGCCGTGGGGCGTCGCCGCGTGGCCCTGCTCGCGCAGCCAGCCCGCCACCTGCTTCGCGACGTGGATCGCACGGCCGTACTGGCGGATCACCTCCGCCGCGGCATCCTCGGCAGGGGCGGTGCGCAGGGCGTCCCAGTCGTGCGAGACGGCGAGCAGGATCGCGAAGCGCTCCGGCACCACGCAGCCCTCGTACACCCAGTGGGGCTGCATGCGCGCGATGCCGACGTCGTCCGCCCCTGCCGCGCGCGCCGCCGCCTTCACCTCGGCCGACCATGCCTCGGGTGCACGATCGGCGCGCGTGGTCGCGAGCGGGGGCAGCGGGGCGTCAATGAGTCGCTGCCGCACTTCGCGCGCCGCGAGCACCTTCGGGGTCAGGCGTCCGAGAAACCAGCGCTGCAGCGGCCCGTGCGGCGTGTCGTCAGGCGGGAACCAGTACACGGGCGTGGGCCGGCGCACGGCGGTCTCACCGACGCCATTGATGGCGTTACCGGAGACGGCGGGCCACTGCGCCATCTGTTCGGCGCTCGGGATCCACGGGTCGGGACGGGGCACGGAGCGCTCGCGTAGCAGGGTGGCGACTTCAGCGGGTGGCAGCGTCGCGCCGGGCGACGTCGAAGGCGACGGCGTACTGCCCCGCAGCGAGGTGCCACGAATGATCCTCGCGCATGCCGCGGTCGCGGAGCTGGGCCCACCCCGCTTCGTCGCGCCAGGCCTGCAGCATCCGCCACAGCGCATCACGGAAGTGGCCCGCATCGAAGGGATGGAAGACGAAGCCGTTGCCGCCGAGGCCCTCGCGCACGGTATCGGCGAGGCCGCCGGTGGCGCGCACGACGGGGACGGTGCCGTAGCGGAGCGACAGCAGCTGGCCGAGGCCGCACGGTTCGAAGCGCGAGGGCATGAGGAAGGCGTCGGCGCCGCCATAGATGCGCTGGGCAAGGGCGGCGTCATAGCCGGTGCGGAGGGCGATCCGGTCGGGATGCATGACCGCGTGCGCCCGCAGCGCGTCCTGGTAGCGGCGCGCGCCGGCGCCGAGCACGACGAGCTGCGCGTCGGTCTGGTGGACGAGCCACGGGACGCTCGCGTCGAGCAGCTCGATGCCCTTCTGCTCGACGAGGCGCGACACGATGCCGAGCAGGGGCCGGCGCGGCGCGTCGGGCCAGCCGAGTTCCCGCTGCAAGGCCGCCTTGCAGGCCGCCTTTCCTGCGGGGGCGGCGGCGCTGAACGGCACCGGGAGGGCGGGATCGGCGGCCGGGTCGTGTCCGTGGGTGTCGATGCCGTTGAGGATGCCGACGAGCCGGTCGCCGCGGCTACGGAGGAGCGCATCCAATCCCTCGCCGAAGGCGGGGGTGATGATCTCGCGCGCATAGCCGGGGCTCACGGTGGTGACGACGTCCGCCGAAAGGATGCCGCGTGCGAGGAAGTTGAAGGAGCCCGCGATGCCCGGCCCGAGGCGGTCCTCGACGGGGGCTCCCTCGCCGAGGCCGGCGAGGACCGCGGTGAAGGGGTTGGAGCGCCCCTGATAAGCGAGGTTGTGGATCGTCAGGACCTGCGCGATCCGGCCGAACGTGTACGCGTGCGTCGTCCGGCAGTAATGGGGCACGAGCGCGGCGTGCCAGTCGTGGGCGTGTATGACGTCGGGCAGCCACCCCTCGACCTCCCGGAAGTGCTGGAGCAGGGCGAGCGTGCCCCGCGCGAAGAGGATGAAGCGCCGGTCGTCGTCGGGTTCACCGTAGACGGCGTCGCGCTCGAAGGCGGCGGGAATGTCGAGCAGGTACAGCGGGTCGTCGGGACCACCGGCCCGCCAGACGCGCATCTCCTCGGCCCGGGTGCCCACCGGCAGGAAGGTCGCGGCGACGGGACCGGCCGCGGGCAGGCGCCCTCGCAGACTGCGGTAGCGCGGCATGACCACCCGGACGTCGTGGCCGTGCCCGCGAAGGGCGGCGGGCAGCGCCCCCGCGACGTCGGCCAGGCCGCCGGTCTTGACGTGCGGCGCCACCTCCGCAGCGACGAACAGGATGCGCATGGGGACAAGCTACGTGCCCGACCGGCCTTTCGCGGCCCGAGGTCCTGCCTGCAGGTTGTGTCTCATGAGTCTCCCGCATCGCCCCGGCACGATCGCCCGCTCGGCCATGGCCTACGTGCTCGCGGGCGGGCGCGGCTCGCGGCTCTACGAGCTGACCGACCGCCGCGCCAAGCCCGCCGTCTATTTCGGCGGCAAGACCCGCATCATCGACTTCGCGCTGTCGAACGCGCTCAACTCGGGGATCCGGCGCATTGGTGTCGCCACGCAGTACAAGGCGCACAGCCTGATCCGGCATCTCCAGCGCGGCTGGAACTTCCTCCGGCCGGAGCGGAACGAGTCCTTCGACATCCTGCCGGCGAGTCAGCGCGTATCGGAGACGCAATGGTACGAAGGGACGGCGGATGCGGTGTACCAGAACCTCGACATCATCGAGGCGTACCGGCCGGAGTTCATGGTCATCCTTGCCGGCGACCACGTCTACAAGATGGACTACGAGCCCATGCTCGAGCAGCATGTGGCGTCGGGTGCGGACGTCACGGTCGGGTGCCTGGAAGTGGCGCGCCGTGACGCGAGCGGCTTCGGGGTGATGCAGGTGGACGCGGCCGACCGCATCGTGTCGTTCCTCGAGAAGCCCGCCGATCCGCCGGCGATCCCCGGGCGCCCCGACACCTGCCTGGCCAGCATGGGGATCTACGTCTTCCGTACGCCGTTCCTCGCCGACCTCCTGCGGCGCGACGCGTCGCTGGCGGGCTCGTCCCGCGACTTCGGGAAGGACCTGATTCCCCACGTCGTCACGCACGGCCACGCGGTGGCGCACCGGTTCTCGGCCTCGTGCGTGCGCTCGGGCGAGGAGGCCGAGGCGTACTGGCGCGACGTGGGGACGGTGGACGCCTACTGGGAGGCGAACATCGACCTCACGAGCGTGCTGCCGCACCTCGACCTCTTCGATCAGGACTGGCCGATCTGGACGTACAGCGAGCTCGCCGCGCCGGCGAAGTTCGTGCACGACGAGGAGGGGCGGCGCGGGATCGCGGTGAGCTCGCTCGTCTCCGGGGGCTGCATCATCTCCGGGGCGCGGTTGCGCCGGTCGCTGCTCTTCACGCGCGTCAAGGTGCACTCGTACGCGATGCTCGATGGGGCGGTGGTGCTGCCGGAGGTGGACGTCGGACGCCACGCGCGACTGACGAACGTGGTGATTGACCGCGGCGTGCGCATCCCACCCGGGCTGGTCGTCGGGGAGGACCCGGAGGACGACGCGCGCCGGTTCCGCCGCACGGAACGCGGGATCGTGCTGATCACCCAGCCGATGCTGGACCGGCTGGGCTGACCGGCGGTCGGCCTCCCTCCACGCTCGCGAGGAAGGCCTCGAGCGCCGCAGTGACCGCCGCCGGCTGCTCCACCGAGGACGAGTGGCCGGCGGCGGGGACGCGCACCAGCGTCGCACCAGCGATCAGGTCGCGGATCCGCTCGGCCTTGGCGGGGACGGTGGCCACGTCCTCGTCTCCGACGAGCACGAGCGTCGGGCAGCGCACGTTCGCCAGCTCGTGCGCTACGCCGGCGCGCTCGACCACCCCGGTGACCGCGCGGAAGATCCCGCGCCGGTTGCCCGCGAGGTGCGCGCGCCAGCGGTCCCGCTCCGCTGCCATGGCCGGGTCGGCCAGGAAGGTGCGGCCGAACATGATCGGCATCACCCGGCCGGTGACCAGGCGCAGCCCGAGCCACCGCGCCACCGTGTTCAGCCGCCGGTACCGGGGGACGTTCTCGGCCGGCTCGGGGTCCGCGCTCGTGTCCAGCAGGGCGAGCGACCGGAACAGGGCGGGGTGGCGGGCGGCGAGACGCATCCCGACGAAGCCGCCCATCGAGAGCCCGACGAAGTGCGCCGGCGGCAGTGCCAGCGCCCGGATGAGGGCGAGCGCATCGTCGGTGACTTGTTCGATGCCGATCGACCGGCCGGTCGCCTCGCCGCTCCGCCCCTGCCCGCGGTGGTCCCAGCGGATGCACCGGAACCGCCCGCTCAGCGCGGCGACCTGTGCGTCGAACATGCGGCCGCTCATGAGCAGGCCGTGCGAGAAGAGCACCGGCGGGCCGTCGCCGCCGGTGTCGTCCACCCACAGCGAGGTGCCGTTGATGGGCATGAGCCGTGCCGCAGGAGACGCCATGGGCCGCACCGGGAAGGGGAGGGCGGAAGCGTACCGCCACGGACCGGCGGGCGCGAGGCGCGTTGTGCCGACACGCGGGAGACCCGAGTGACGCTGCCGGTGCGACGGGCGTTGCAGTGAAACCCGCCCGCAGCGACGCGGGCCGGCGGTGCAGCGACATCCGGTGATTGGTGCGAGCCCGAGACACCTCCGCGCGCCGGCGTCAGGGAACGGCGAACGACACGTCGGTCACGGCCCAATGGACGGTGAAGGCGCGCCCCCCCTCGCGGAGGATCGTGCGCCCGAAGGCCAGCACCTCGCCGCGAAATGTCGGGAACCGCTCGTGCCACGTGCGGGTCGTGATCCCGGACATTGCGGCTGCCGATGGGTCCGTCGCGAAGCCCGATGCCCCTCCCGACCGGAACGGCGGCCCGGCACTCCCGGCCGGTTCCCCCCCGACCGAATGCATCATCGGGATGCCGTTCGCCCCCAGCAGGAGCCACACGGGGCCGGCGGCGGCGTTGTCCGGCTCGAGGTATTCGGGTCGCGTAATCGCCACGCCTTCTCGCAGGCCGTACGCGAGGGCGCGTGCCACCGTGTCGGACCATGCGCGACGGCCGACGACGGTCGTCGCGAAGGTGCGGTACCAGGACTCGATCCTGACACTGCCGGTGGTTGCGAGGGAGAACTGAAGCCCGGTGGAATCCCCCGGAAAGAGTTCTGCCCAATGCAGGCGCAGATTGGGCGGCAAGAGCCCTGGCGTCACGCCGCCGTGCGCATGGATGCGATCCGGGTCGAGCGTGGGGAACGCACGGGCCCACGACCACGTGTCCTCATACCAGCGGTTGCGCGGATCGGCGGCGCGGGCCGGCCGCGGCGCTGGCGGCTCCCCTTCGGAGCTTTGGATGTCGGACCCGACCCAAAGAAAACGGTGCAACTCGCCCGTCACCACGTGGTCCACCGGTCGGTAGCGATCGTCCACGACGAGCCAGACGGAGGTGGTCTCGCGGCTGGCGCGCAGGCGGTCGAAGCCGGGTATGGCCGCGGCCGCCGCCTGCAGCAGCACGGAGTCGCGAATGGCGTCCATGCGCTCCATCGAACCAAAGAGCTGCCGGCCCGTGGACCGCATCATGATCAGGGAGTCCAGCGGTGTCGGTGGTGTCGCGAGCGCCGCGGAACCCGGGGTGGGCCTGGGCACGACGCACGCCGCGACGAGCGCGAGCGCGCCAAGCACGCCTGCGAGCCCGGTCGTCGCACGCGTTCGCCACGAGACCGCACCGGGTGCCAGCGCGCGAAGCCGCTCCTCGAGCTCGCTCGCCCGGGCGGCAAAGGCCGGCACGGGCGCGAGGATCCAGCGGGCTGCGAGTCCGTGTCGCCACGGTCGCTGGCCCGTCACGAGCCACTCGGCCGTGCGGACGAGCAGCCGGCCGTAGCATCGCGCATCCCCTGCGGTGGCGAGGACGCGCGCATCGCAATCGTGCTCGACCGCACGACACAGCCGACGATACGCGAGCAACAGCGGCAGATGCCACGGGACCAGCGCGACCAGGGCAAGGGCCGCAGCGAGCAGCCGGGGGTCCCCGGCGCGCACGTGACTTGCTTCGTGTGCGAGGAGCAGGGAGCGCTCGCCCTCCGCGAGATCGTCCACCCAGTCCGGCAGCACGACCTGCGGCGCGCGGATCCCGAATGCAGCCGGGCCCACGTCCGGTGATCGCCACACGCGCACCGACCTGCCGGCTCGCCGCGCCATGTCGCTATGCAGCGCGTCGTCCGCCCCGTCCCACGAGTGTCGGATACGCTGCAGCCGCCGGATCGCCGTCCCGATCAGCCCGACGGCAACCAGCGACAGGCCGACCCAGAGGACGAGTACCGGTCCGCTCAAGCGCGCGAGCGTCGAGTCCGGTGCGACGACGAGGCGGTTCCATGTCCCCCGCCTCGCGTCCGGACGCCCGGCATCGGTGCCGCGCGCCGACGGCACCTCGTCCTGCAATGGCGGCACCGCTCCGTCGGCCGTGCTCGTACCCCGAGCTGCGCGGACCTGCGCGTCGGAGCCGGGCGCCGACACGGGCGCAGGCGCCGGACCGGCGGTCAATCCCTGCGGCGCCGAGAAGGGCACCACCGGGCGTGGCACCAGCGGGAAGACGAGCATCGCGGGCATCACCAGTGCCCACACCCAACGCCGCGGCCGGCGGAAGGAGGCGGCGACGTACTCGACGGCGAACGCGAGCAGGAGCAGCGCGCCCCCCGTCAGCGTCGAGGCGATCATCCAGGCGGCGATCATGCGTCCCTCCGGTGCGGCTTTCGCGATGCGGGGCGTCCGGCGGCACGCCAGTCGCCCGCTTCGAGTTCCCGTTCCACCAGGGCACGCAGTCGCTCGAGGGTCGCGCGATCGAGGCGCTCGTCGCGCACGAGCTGCGTCAGGAGCGTCTCCGGCGACCGGTCGAAGAGTCCGTCGAGGAGTCGTCGCAGTGCCGAGCGGGACGCCTGCTCGCGCCGCACCAGCGGCCGGTACCGGTGCGCGCGGCCCTCGACCACGTGGCTCACGTGACCTTTCTCCTCGAGGATGCGCAGCATCGTCAGGACCGAGTTGTAGGCGAGGTCCAGCCCGGCGTCGCGGGCGAGGGCATCCTGCACCTCGGCGACCGTGGCGGTCCCGTGCCTCCAGAGCACGGACATGACGTCGAGTTCGCGATCGGTGAAGGTCGGCATGTCTCCTAACGGGTTAGTTGTCACGGACAACTTGCGAACGGCCCGTGATCTTGTCAACTAGTCCTTTAGGAGTTGCTCGCCGCCCACGGGGAGCGCCCCGGCATCCGGGCTCGCGTCGCCCGAACGGCTCACATCGCCGCCTTCGCCCCCTTCTTCGCCTCCGGCCGTCGCGCGCGCAGCTCTTCCTCCATCCTGATGCGCGGCACCCCGTCGCGGATCCAGCCGGGCGCCGGTGCCTGGCGCAGGAACGTGTCGAACCACTCCTGCATCCGCGCCGCGTAGTCGCGCTGGTTCGCGGGCTTCTGCAGCCCGTGGTTCTCCCCGACGTACTGCAGCAGGGCGACCTCCTTGCCCAGCGCTCGGAGCGTGTTGTAGTAGGTGATGCCCTGGTTGAAGTCCACCGCCCCGTCGCGCTCGTTGTGCAGCATCAGGAACGGCACCGAGACGTTCTGCGCGTAGCGGTTCGGGCTGTTGCGCAGGTACGCCTCGGGGTTCTCGGCGAAACCGGTGGTGAAGCGTCCCTGGCTCGAGACGAAGATCGGCTGGTTGGCCGAGCCGGTGTTCCAGTAGACGCTGGAGTACATGCTCACCATGTCGGTGAGCGGCGCCCCCGCCACGGCGGTCTTGAAGCGGTTCGTCTGCGTCGCGATGAACGTCGTCTGGTAGCCTCCCCAGCTGTGGCCCTGCAGCCCGACGCGCGCGGTGTCCACGACGCCGGTGGCGATCGCCGCGTCGAGTGCGGGCAGCACGCACGAGACGGCGGAGCGGCCGGGATCGTTCACCTGGTAGCGAATGTCCGGCATCAGGAAGGCGTAGCCGCGGCTCGTGTAGACGCTCGGGTTCGCATAGCGCGTGCGGTTGGGCTGCGCGTACACGTGCAGGTTGTTCGCCAGCTCCTCGTAGATGTACGTGAGCGTGGGATATCGCGTGCCGGGCTCGTAGTTCGCCGGCAGGAACAGGGCGGCCTGTACCGTGTCGCCGAAGGCGCAGGCGTACGTGAGGAGCCGCGCGCCGCTCGACCACGCGACCTGGGCCTGCTGGGGGTTGGCGTCGGTGAGCCGTCGCGGCTGCGCGAGCCCTGCCTCGCCGGCCGCCAGCCACCAGTCGGGGAAGGTCGTGAATGTCTGGCGCGTGAAGGCCCACACGTCGGCGTCGCGGGCGCGGCGGAAGTCCACCTTGGCGTCCTGCCACGCGAGCAGGCGCGCCCCCGGACGCGCGACGTCCACGCGGGCGAGTCCCTCCTGCTTCGTGCGCGCGCCGTAGGCCTCGAAGTAGAGCGGCTGTGCGAGGTCAATGCCCCTCTCGCGGGGATCGCGCACGATCCGCTGCTGGTAGCGGATCCGATCCCGGCGACCGTTGCCGGTGAGATTCACGGCCTTCGCGGTCCCTCCGACCGGGACCATCCACACGTCCCAGTTGTCGGCCAGCAGCACGGCCGAGGCGTCTTTCGCCCAGCCCACAGCGGGGAGCGCGGGCTTCGGGAAGTTGTGATCGTCTTCCTCGTTCCAGAACTTCGCGGCCACCGCCTCGGTGAGGTTGCGGGCGCGCTTGCCCGCGAAGCTCCAGTGCCACCAGTGCCCGTCGTGATGCCAGACGAAGCCCGAGCCGTCGGGGGCCATGACGGGACCGGCCGCGAAGTTGAACGGGCCGTTCCGGCGCTGGACGAGCGTCCGCTCGCCCGAGGCTACGTCGATCGCATAGACGTCGCGGTACTGACGGCCGTCGATGTTGCCGAGCCGCTCGTAGGGCGAAACGTCGGCGGCGACGGCCCACCGGTCGCGCGGCGCGACGAGCACCGTGCGCAGCGCCTGGTCGTCGGCGAGCACCGAGACCGCGTTCGACGCCGGACGGAACGCGGCGAGCAGCGAGAAGCTCCGGTCCTGCTGTTCCTGCACCGCCTGAGCGCTCTGCAGGCGCGGGTCCTTCCAGTGCCAGAGGATGAGCGAGGGCGTGTCCTCGTCCTGCGGGGCGGGGGCGACCGCGCCGCTGTTGCCCGTGCCCGGCGCCGGACCGCCGGCCGACCCGCCGGCCGGCCCGCCGGTGGGGGCCCCGGGGGCCGGCGCGTCCTTGGACTTCGGCACGCGGCGCGGGCGCAGCCCCACGAAGAGCACGCTCGCATCATCGGCCCAGCGCGGCGTGCGGTCGAGACTCACGACCAGACTGTCGGCCACGCCCGCTGTGGCGGTGTCCACGCGCACGGGGGTCGCGGCCATGCCCACGTCGTGCCAGCCGAGGGCGGTCGCTGCGCTGTCGGCCCGCACCGAGTCGGGCTCGATGCGGAGCACCGCGAGGTGCGCCCCGCTGTCGGCCCACGCGAGCCGGCGATACCCGACCCCGCCCGACTCGAGCGTGCGCGTGGCGCCGCTGGCGAGCGTCCGCACCTGCACCGCCGTCCCGATGCGGTCCTTTCCCTCGAGCGTCCACGCCACGTGGGCGCCGCCGTCCACGAAGGCGAACTCGCCCACGTTGGGGACGGGCTCGGTGGCGCCGGTGGCGAGGTCCACGAGCGTGAGCGGCGTGCCGCGCGGGGCCGCGGGGCCGGGGTCGTCACCTGCGTGGTGGATCGCGAGCCAGTCGGACTTGTCGCCCGCGAAGCGGAAGGCGCGGACCTTCTTGAACTCGCGCGTCCTGCCGGTCGCGACCTCCACGACGACGAGGTCGTTGACGAGCGGCTTGCGCTGCGCCCGCGCCTTCTTCGCGTCGGTGGCCCTGGGCCAGACGGTGACCGCGACCCAGCGACCGTTGCCGCTCACCGCGACCGGCGCGGCGGCGGCCGCACCCGGTCCCGCGCCCGGAGCTGCCGGGGGTTCGCCAACCGGGACGCGCGTCTCCGGCGCCCCCGCCGCGGTGCGGCGCACCACGGCTTCGGCGTCTCCCTCGTTGGGGGCGAGGACGTACGCGAGCACCGCACCGTCGGGGGAGAGCTGCGGGAAGAGGATCCGCTTCCAGGCTGCGAGCAGCGAGTCGCCGAGCGGGAGCTTTGGCTGGGCGGACTGCGCGGCGACGGTGGAAGGGGCGGACAGCAGGCACGCGGCGAGCGCGCTGGCGACGAACGGGGCGAGGCGGATCACGGGAGCAGCACCGTTGGTTCGGGAGTCCGCAACTTGTCCGCCGCGCCACGGCCGCGCCACCTCGGCCCCCGGTCGGGGTTCGCGCCGCCGCTACCGCGCGATGATGCCCGCCACCTCGATGACGACCGCGTGTCCACCGGGCGCGCCGGGGTTGGGAATCTTGTATCCAGCGATGAAGACGAAGTCTCGCGGCAGGTTGAACTGGACGGCCGGGATGGCCGCCGCCAGATCGTGCTGTCCCGAGTACCAGTCCGCGATCAACGACACGCGCGAGGTGAGCGGATGCTCGATGCCGGCCATCACGCCCGCCTTCTCGCGGCCGAACAGCTGCGGCGTGCCGTAGGTCGGCCCGAGGGTGAAGCGCGTGCGCCACCCCGGCAACCGCAGACTGCCTGACCCGTAGGCCCAGATGCCGGCGCCGCGCGCGTCCACCGACTTCGGCACCATCACCCCGACCGTGCCGCGCGGGTCCCACGCCGAGCGGTCCGGCCCATGCTGCTCGAAGACCGTCTTGAAGCCGAGTGCGATCGTACGGTTGCCGGTGGCCGGTCGCCCGAAGTTCACGAAGCTCAGGGCCAACTCGGTTCCGAACCCGGCACCGTAGGTCAGGAACTGGAACGTGTTCCACCCGGGCGGGTCGCCGATCGGCTTGAGCTGCGATTCGTGCGTGATGAACCATGCGCCTTTCGGCGTGACGTCGGCATTGGGGATGCCGACGATCAGGGACTGGGCAGACAGGCCGGGCGTGGCGACTGCGAGTGCAAGGCCGAGGCCCGGGAGGCGAAGGCGGAGGCGCATCATCGCGCGGCGAACGGCGCAGGCCCCTGTGCCGTTCCCGCGTCAGGGCACCGGCGTCAGCGCCTCCGGTCCCACCACGGTGGTCCATTCCCGCACGCGCCAGCTCCGGACGACGCCGTTCAGGACGTACGGGTCGTTGCGCGCGAAGGCCTCCGCCGTCTCGCGCGTGGGCGCCTTGAAGAGCAGCACCGACCCGTCCACCGGATCGGCGAACGCGCCGCCGAGGACCAGCTCGCCGCGGCCCACGGCAGCGCGGGCCTTCTCGAGGTGCAGGCCCCGGTGTGGGGCGCGCTTCGCGGCGTAATCGTCCGCCGCGTCGTAGATGAGCAGCCAGTGCTTCATGCCGTATCGTGGTCTGCGGTCGCCGGGGTCGTCAAGCAGCGTTCGACGAATGCGAGCAGATCCTGGCGCGCGTAGGGCTTCGCGAGGAAGGGCAATTCGCCCTCGGCCGAGCGCAGGCGGTCCTCCGGATAGCCGGATACGTAGGCGACCGGCAGCGCCGGCCAGTGCTCCCGCAGCCGGTTCGCCAGGTCGCGCCCGCTCATGCCGGGCATCACCACGTCGGTGACAAGCAGGTGCGGCGCCGGCGCCGAGCGCACGGCGAGCAGGGCCTCGACGCCGCTGCGGGCCGCGTGCACCACGTAGCCCGCTTCGCTCAGCGTGCGCGCGGCGAAGTCGCGGACGGCATCGTCATCCTCGACCAGCAGCAGCCGCTCGCCGCGGCCCCGTCCCGGCGCCCGCGACGCCACCGGGGCGGCATCGGGTCGCGCCGTGACCGCCGGCAGGGTCACGGTGAACGTCGTCCCGTGCCCAGGCACGCTCTCGACCGCGATCGAGCCCCCCGCCTGCTGCACGATGCCGTACACGGTGGCCAAGCCCATGCCCGTGCCGCGCCCGAGTTCCTTGGTGGTGAAGAAGGGCTCGAAGACCTGCGCCAGCACGTCGGGGGTCATGCCCACGCCGGAGTCGCGGACGGCCAGTTGCACCTCGTCCCCCGAGGCCGCGACACGATGGCGCAACCGGACGTCGAGCGCGCCGCCGTCCGGCATCGCATCACGAGCGTTGACGACGAGGTTGAGCACGATCTGGTCGAACTGGGCGGGATCCATCCGCACGCTCGGCAGGCCCGGCGCCGCATCCAGCCGCAGGGTGACGTCCTCGCCGAGCACGCGGGTGAGCATGCGCAGGCTCTCGCCGAGCCGTGCCCCCGGGTCGAAGGTCTTCGGCTGCACCAACTGCCGCCGTGCGAAGGCGAGGAGCTGCGCGGTGAGCTCGCGTGCGCGGTGGCCAGCGGCGGCGATCTGCTCGACATCCTCGCGCGCGCGGCCCGGCGGCAGGTCGTAGGTGAGGTCGTCGGCGTAGCCGAGGATGGCGGTGAGGAGGTTGTTGAAGTCGTGCGCGATGCCGCCGGCGAGCCGGCCCAGCCCCTCCAGCTTCTGCGTCTCCCGCAGCCGCTCTTCGAGGGCCTGCCGCTCGGTGACGTCGCGCGCCATGGCGAGGATGCCGGCCACGCCCGGGACGTCGAGCAGGTTGCGCGCGGTGAGCTCGAGCAGCCGCCAGGTACCGTCGCGATGCCATTGCCGCAGGGTCCAGGTGACCGGGCGGGACGGATCCGAGAGGAGCTGCGCGAGGTAGCGGTGGGTGAGTTCGAGGTCGTCGCCGTGTACCCACTGGTAGAGGACGGTCCCCACGAGCTCGGCCGGCGCGAACCCCAGGACGCGCTCGCACGCGGGGGCCTCGAAGGTGATCGTGCCGTCGGCGTCGAGCAGGAAGATCCGGTCCGAGGAGGCCTCGAGGATCGCGCGGCTGCGGGCCTCCTCGGCCGCGAGGCGACGCGCGGCATCGTGCTGCTCGGTGACGTCCTGGAACGTGCCGACGACGCGCACGACGCGCCCGCCCTCGACGATCGCCTCGCCCTGCGAGCGCGCCCAGAGATCGCGCCCGCTCGCCGTGCGGATGGGCAGCACGACGTCGAACGGCGTACGGTCCTCGACGAGTCGCCGCACCAGCTCGGTGATGCGTGCGTCCGCCGGCGGCCGGTAGAAGCCGATCGCGCCCTCGAGCGTCGGTTCGTAGTCGGCGGGCACTTCGTGGATGCGCCGGACCTCGTCGTCCCAGATCGGGCGGCCGGAGACGAGGTCGAGTTCCCAGCCGCCGATCTTCGCGATGCGGCCCGTGCGCCGCAGGCTCGACTCGCGCTGGGCCAGTTCGCGCTCGATGCGCCGGCGGTCGGTGATGTCGACCAGCGTGCGGGCGAGGCCGATGGGGGTGCCGTCGGGCGCCCGGAGCCGTGTGCCGTATGACTCCGCCTCGAAGGAGGACCCGTCGCGCCGTCGCGCGGTCAGCAGGTGGGGCGACGGGCGCGGACCCACCGTGTCGGCGAGCTCGAGGGCGGCCGCAGCGCCCTTCGGGTCGGCGTCGAGCGCCGCGCTCGGGAGACCGAGGCACTCCGCCGGCTGGTCGAAGCCGAACGCGCGCGCGAACGCGCGATTGGCGTAGGTGATGCGCCCCTCGAGGTCGGTGATCAGGAAGGGCGTGGGAGACTCCTCGTGCGCCTGCACGAGGATCAGGCGCTGTTCCTCCGACGCCGACAGTGCCTGCTGCGACGTCACGAGGGCCGCCGTCATGCGGGCCTCTTGTTCCGACCGCCGAATGTGGGACCGCACGAGGGTGATCGTGTCGGCGAGCATCACGACCGCGCCGGCGACGAACACGAGTTGCCCGACGACCAGCAGCACCGTGGCCTTGGGCGCCAGCGGCGCGACCTTCGGCAGGAGTTCCGGTGGCAGCACCAGCCGCAGCCCGATCACGCCGAGCGAGATCGCCGCGAGCACCACTGCCCGACGCACGCTGCCGTAGAAGGCCGCCAGGACGAGCGACACGGTGAGGGTCGGCAACGCCGGTGCCGGGAGGCTGTGCAATCCCACCGACATGGTGCCCGCGATCCAGAGCGCCCCGACCGAGACGTAGGCGGCGAGCCCGACCCGTCGTCGCCACGCGAGCATCCCCCCGGTTGCCAGCGCCCCGACCATCAGGCTGGTCACGACGTGGTCGACCGGGCGCATCACCCCGAAGGCGGTTGCGAGCGCCCAGAAGACCCCGGTGGCGATCGTTCCGGCTGCTGCCAAGCGCAACACCGCCGTGCGCGGTGCGCCGGTGGTGAGGTCGTCGGGTTCGACGATGGGGAGAGAGCCGGACGGACGGTTCACGGGCGGCAGATCCTGCCGGAGGAGTGTCGAGGCGCTCCAACCTTAGGAAGAAGCATGCCCGGCGGGTTCCCGCAGTCCCGTCCGGCGGGCGGGGGTGCCGTGCGGAACCCGAACAGCACCAACGAAACCCGAAATGCAACGCGGCGCCGGATCCGCACGGGGATCCGGCGCCGCGACCGGGCGCGATGGGTCGCGGCTCGGACTAGCCGAGCAGCGCGACGAGGGCGGCGCCGAGGAGCGCACAGGCGAGCGCGACCCCGGTCGCGATCGGCCACGTGAGCTCGAGCGTCGCCCCCTGCCCCGCCACGCGTGCAGCAGCGGCGGTGGCAGTCCGCTCGGCCACGCTGGCCTGCGCGAGCGCCTGCATCACCTTCTGCTCCAGGAAGGGCGGGGAGGCCAGCCGGCGCATCTTCGCCGTGTCCTCGTTGATCCGGCGCCAGACTTCGCGCTGTCGCGCGGTCTGGGCGTTCGTGAGGGCCATCTCGTCTACCTCTCCATCGAGCCAGGCATGCAGCGCCGCGAACTCCGCTCCCGGTGGGAGCGGCACCTCGCGGTCGGCCGGCGTCGCCGGCGCGTCGGCCGGCGTGTCGGCCGGCGGCGTCCGGCGGCGTACCGCATGGTCGCCGCTCCTCGGGGTGAGTTCGTCGTGCATCATGCGTACTTCTCCATGAGGAGCCCCTGCAGTGCTTCGCGCGCCCGATGCACCCGCATCTTGAGCGCTCCCACCGTGGACCCCAGCAGGTCGGCCATCTCCTCGTACGAGCGGCCTTCGACGTGCTTCATGACGAAGGCTTCCCGCAGCGAGTCGGGCAACTGCGCCAGGGCCCAGTCGAGGTCCGTGCGCAGCTCCGTACGATCCAGCTCCTCGTCGGGAGTCGCGAAGCTCGACGGTTCGGTGTCCTCTTCGTAGCTGAGGTGCGTGCGGCGGATGTTCTTGAGCCAGTCCTTGCACGCATTCGCGACGATCCGGAACACCCACGCGTCGAAGCGGCCGCGCACCTCGCCGAGGTGGTGGAACGCTTTGATGAACGACGACTGCAGGACGTCCTCGGCAACGTCAGGACTCCCCGTCATCCCCACGGCATGACGATAGAGCACGTCGCTGTAGCGACGGATCAGGACCGCGAAGAGGTCGCGTTCGCCGGCCAGGATACGGGCAATGACTTCCTGGTCGGCGTCCTGCTGATCGGACGGCGTAAGCAGGGGAGCCGAGGTCACGGACGGCAACCTACAGCTTGTCCGCTTTCACGGACAACCCCCACTTGCGGTCGTCACGACGTGCTCCACACCACGCCGTAGTGTCGGTAGGACGATGTGGAGAGAAACGCGTTTCGTCACGTTTGTGACCAGCCGCCGGCGGACCGGATTTCCGCTCCATGTTGGTCCAAGCGTGGCGGGGGGCGCCGGACGTCGCCCCCGACGGGGCTCGGGAGGCCGGTGAGGGGACTGGCCGACGTGGCGGCGAGCATGTCGGTGACCGATCGCACCACGCCGCACGGCACCCGGACGGCCTCGAGCCGTTCGCACCACGCAGCGGCCGACGCGGTGCGTGCGGCCGTCGCGATCGCGGTGACCACGCGATCGCGGGACGCCAGACGCCCCGCATTGGTTGCCAGGGAGGGATCGGCAGCGAGGTCGGGCAGGCCAAGGGCCCGCGCGGCCGCCGGCCACTGTGCGTCGGTGCCGACGGCGATCACGAAGGGCCGGTCGGCGGCCTCGAAGAGCTGATATGGCACCAGGTTCGCATGCGCATTGCCCCACCGGGCCGCTTCGCGGCCGGAGACGAGCACGTTCTGCGCGACGTTCACGAGCGCTGCTGCAGCGCTCGCTGCGAGGGAGATGACGATCCGGCGCTCGTCCGCCGGCACCGTCGCACCGCGTCGGGCCGCCCGCGCCACCGCGGCGACTGCAGCCGTGATCGCGATCGCCGCGTCCTTGCCGGCCACGACATCCGCGAGCGCCACACCGTGCTTCATGGCGGTGCCGCCGGGCTCGCCGGTAATGGCCATCCAGCCCTGCTCGGCCTGCACGACGAAGTCGTAGCCAGGCCGACGACTCTCAGCTCCGAATCCGGTGATCGTGCACCAGACGAGGTGCGAATGCGCCGCCAGGCAGGCGGGAATGTCGAGTCCTGCGGCTTCGACGACGCCGGGCAGGAAGTTGTCCACCACGACATCGGCCTGACTCACGAGCCGCTGCAGGAGCCGCCGGTCGTCGGGCTGCCGAAAGTCGAGGGCGATCGATCGCTTGTTGCGATTGACGCTCAGGAAATACGCCGCTTCGCCGCGCGCGTCGAAGGGGGGCCCCCAACCGCGTGTGTCGTCACCACTGCCGGGGCGCTCGACCTTGATGACGTCGGCCCCGAGGTCACCGAGGAGCATGGTGGCGAGGGGTCCGGCGAGAACGCGAGTGAGATCGAGGATCTTGAGCTCAGTCAGTAGTGCCATGTTGTCCCGTTGCTGCTCTTTCCATGTCGCGAGATACCTCCAAAGTACCAGAAGCCTGGCACGCCGGATGACGACACAACTGCGACACGTGGATCGGTGAGCATTTCCGGCGACTCGTGCGAAACGAGGCCGTGAAGGGTTGTATATCCGCCCGAAAATCATATACTTACGCCGCTGTTACACCGCCGGCGACCAGCCCCCCGTCCGCGTGATGGTACTCGGCCCCTCGCCCTCGACTTCAGCGACCGACGGAGCTCGTCGCTCATGACCGACAAGACCCCCCCAGCCGCCCCCGCCGGCGGTCCCCGCCGTGGCCCTGGCCACCGCGGGATGGATGTCCGCGATGCCGTAGCCGAGATGGCCGCGCGTGCGCAGGAGATCTCGATCGAAGCCGGCTCCAAGATGACGGGCGCGCTGCGCGACGTCATCCACGCCGCCGCCGGCCTCTCGAACTTCGCCCTCGAGAGCGCGCGCGACCTGACGAGCTTCTTCGTCAAGCGCGGCCAGATGACGCAGGACGACGCCGACAAGCTCCTTCGTGAGGCCGAGGAAGCCGCCGGCAAGAAGAAGCCGGTCGCAGCCAAGCCCGCGGCGTCGGTACCGGCGGCCAAGCCGTCGGTGGCCAAGCCGTCGGTGGCCAAGCCGCCGGTGGCCAAGCCGGTGCCGCTCAAGGCGTCGGTGGTGGCCAAGGCGGCACCCGAGGCGAAGTCCAAGGCCGCGCCCGCTCCGAAGAAGGCCGCCGGCCCCGCCAAGAAGCCGGCAGCCAAGCCGAAGAAGAAGTAAGTCGCCATCACCCCGCGCGGCGCACACGTCCGCGCCGTCCGCGCACGGCGCGCTGGCCTCCGGCTCGGCGCGCCGTCTACGTTGCGCCATGGCCGTTTCCGTGATTCCCTCCGCTGCCATCACGCCCGGCGACGCCCTGGCGCTGACCTCCGCGCTCGTGGCGGTGGATTCGCGCAATCCCTCGCTCGTCCCGGGGGGGCCGGGCGAGGGCGATGCGGCCCTCCTGCTGGCCGACGTCCTGTCGCGCTGGGGCTTCTCGGTGGCCGTGCACGAGGCCGGACCCGGGCGACCGAACGTGGTCGCCCGCGTCGGCAGGGGCGGGGGTCGCTCCCTGATGTTCAACGGTCACCTCGACGTCGTCGGCATCGAGGGGATGCAGCACGCGCCGTTCGACCCGGTCATCCGTGATGGCCGCCTGTACGGCCGTGGCAGCTGCGACATGAAGGCGGGGGTCGCCGCCATGTGCGCCGCGGCCTGGCGCGCGGCGCGCGACGGGCTGCGCGGCGAAGTGATCGTCGCCGCCGTGTGCGACGAGGAGTTCGACTCGCTCGGTACGCGCGCGTTGGTCGCCGCCGGCGCAAGAGCCGATGCCGCCGTGGTCACGGAACCGACGCGGCTCGCCATCAACCCGGCGCACCGCGGGTTCGTGTGGCACGAACTCGCGTTCCGGGGCCGCGCCGCGCACGGCTCGCGGTACGACCTCGGCATCGACGCCATCCGCCACGCGGGGCTCGTCATCGCCGAACTCGATCGCCTCGAACGCGACGAGCTGCCGCAGCGCACGCACCCCCTCCTGGGCCGCGGCTCGCTGCACCTGAGCCGCATCAGCGGCGGCGAGGGCTGGAGCACGTATCCGGCGCAGTGCACGCTCGGCCTCGAGCGCCGGACGCTCCCGGGTGACTCGGTCGCCACCGTGCGCCGCGAACTCGACGCGGCTTTCTCCGCAGTGCGCGCGCGCGAGCCACAGCTCGACGTCGCCGTGACCGGCGTCGCCGAGCAGGCCCCGAGCGACGTGCCGGTGGACGCCCCGATCGTCCGTGCGCTGTCCGAGGCGCTCGGCGCCGCGGGGCGTCCGGCGACGATCGAGGGGATGTCGGCGTGGACCGACTGTGCCCTGCTCAACGCCGCCGGTGTCCCGGCCGTGTGCTTCGGGCCCGGCGACATCACGCTGGCCCACGCAGCCGAGGAATACGTGCCGGTACACGACATCGCCGTGGCCACCGACGTGCTCGCGCGCCTTGCGACCGCGTGGACGGCGTAGCCGCAACATGGGCCTGACCACACGGCAGTACGACGCGCTCGAGCGCGCGATCGCCGAGGGCCGCCGCCTCGCGGTCCGGCGGCCGGCCCACGAGATCGTCTTCGTCCCGGAGCGCATCCGCGCGGTGCGCGGCGGCGAGGTCGTCGAGGGACGTCACCCAGTGACCGGCGCCCCGCTGACCGTGCCCCTCGACGACCTCGACGGCTTCGAGGTGGTGTGAGCATGACCGAGCGTCCGCTGGTGGCGATCTATGCCGACGAATCGTGCCTCGGCAACGGCAAGGACGGCGACAACCCGGGCGCGGCCGGCGCGCTGCTGGAGTTCCGCCAGCCGGACGGCACGGTCGTGCGGCGCGACCTGTGGACAAGCGAGCCCGCGACGACCAACAACCGCATGGCCCTGCGCTCGGTGATCGACAGTTTCGCGGCCCTCGGGCGCAAGGGCACGCACTTCCGCGTGCAGTTCACGAGCGACTCGCGGTACCTCGTCGATGGCATGACAGACTGGGTGCACGGGTGGTCGCGCAAGGGGTGGACGCGCAGTGGCGGGCCGATCGAGAACCTCGCCCTCTGGTTCGACGCACTCGAGGCGGCGCGCCCGCACGCGGTCTCCTGGCGGTGGGTGCGCGGCCACAACGGCCATGCGCAGAACGAATACGCCAATCACCTCGCGACGCGGGCCGCCGCACGGCAGGACCGGAGCGACGGCTGGATCCCGAGCGGCTTCGACGCGTGGCTCGCGACCCCCGCCGGTCGCAAGGCCTCGGCGCACCTCGACGCCCTGCCGGACAACACCAGCTTCCGCGCCGCCCGGCCGTTACCGGCCGTACCGGTCGGCCGTCCTTGACGGACGGACCACAGGAGACCCGATGTTCCGCTTCCTCTTCACGATCGCGATCGGTGTCGGTGCCGGCTACTACCTGGGCTGGACCGATCACACGAAGCACGAGAAACACGTGCTGGAGCGCCTCACCGAGCGCGCCGGCGGTGCGGTGCGGCGGAAGGTGCAGATCGACCCCGACTCGCTCGCCGCCGCGGTGGAGGACAGCGCGACGGCATGGCGACGGCGCTGAGCCGCCCCGTCGCGCCATGACGGGCGTTCCGGCGGCCTTCGACCCGCTCGACCGGCTCGCAGCCGCGATCGTGCGCCAGTTGGAGGGCACCGGCCGCGAGACGACGGTGCATGCCATCATCCACACGCTGGTGCCGTACCGCCGCTGGCGCGACGCGCTCGGGGTGGAGTCGGCCGAGGAGTACGAGCTGACGGTCGTACGGCTGCTCGCCGGTGAACGCGGCTATGCCGAAGTCTCCAACGCCGTGCGCGCCCACTGCGCGGACGAGCTGCTCAAGCCGGCGCCCGACCTCGCCGTCTACCGGGCGCATCGGGACGAGCCGGTGACGGTCCACCGCGCGCCGGCCGTGTCGTTCCCTGCGCCGGACCGTCCGTCGGCGACCCGTGGACCTGCCCCCGTCGCGCCCGCCTCACCGCCTCAGGAGCCCGCCGTGCCCGTTCCGTCTCCACGCACCATGACCGCCGAGGACCTCGGCGGCCATTGCCGCTACTGCAGCAAGGACCTGCCCGCCGGATGCCGCCTGACGTTCTGCCCGCATTGCGGCCAGAACCTCACGACGCTGCGCTGCCCGGCGTGTTCGACGGAGCTGGATCTCGCCTGGAAGTTCTGCGTGACGTGCGGGCGGGGGCTCGCGGGGACCTCCGGATGACGCGGCATGTGGCCTCGTGCCGATGGGCGGGCGCGGTCGCCGCGACGGTGCTGGTGGGTGGCGCGGCGTGCGCACCGGCGCGACCCCCCGAGCGGCCGGTGTCCCCCGTGACGGCAATCGCCGCCGAGCCTGCCCGCCTCACGTGGCAGCTCAAGGTGCGCGAACATGTGGACCTGTGGCTGCACGGTTGGGCGATGGTGCTGCCGGACACCGCCCCGGTGCCGCTCTTCCGCCGTGGCTGGCGCGACGAGACGACCGTCCTCAAGAATCAGCGCGGCATCCTGACGGCGCTCGATACCTCGCTCGCGTGGCTCCGCGAGGGGGTCCGCCGCAACCCGAACCTCGCGCAGGGGCAGTTCGTCGCGCAGCTCGCGCCGACGCTGCTCGAGCTGCAGCGGGGCCTCGAGGCGTTCGAGGCATCGGGCGGGAATCCGCGACGCGCCGGCGATCAGGCCGCAATCGTCGCCGCCCTGGCCCAATCGTTCACGACGCCGGCTGACCGGGCGTGGCTCAAGCGCTTCGCGCAGGGACTGCAGGACGAGTACGATCGCTGGTTCCACCAATGGTGGGTGGAGCAGCAGCGGCTGCGCGCGGGCGTGATCGCCGCGGCGGCGGCGACCTGGCAGGGGACGCTCCGGGACCGGGTCGCGCCCTTCCTGCGGGAGACGCGCCAGCTCAACGGCGAGGGGCTGCTCGTCCTGCCGCTCGGGGGCGAGGGCCGCACGGTGATGCTGGGGCCGCAGCAGCCGAGCGCCGCGGTGGGGCTGCCCCCTCGGGTGGACCAGGCGAATGAGGTGGTATTCACGTTGATCCATGAACAGGCAGGGATGCTGGCGCTGCAGGTCGTGGCGGACAACACCACGCCAGCCGAGAAGCGCGCCGGCATCGCCGACCGGCTCTCGGCAGCGGCGGCGGTGCGCGCGGGCGCGCTGCTGCTGGACCGGGTCGCCCCCACGCTGGCCGAGGGGTATCGCCAGTTCTACCTCGCCGAGGCCCGTGCGACGGGACGGCCGTTCGAGCAGGTGTTCGCGTTGCCACCGGTGGTGGCGGCCGGGCTCGTCCGGCAACTCGACCTGATGCTGGGGGGGCTCTGAGCGTGGGACTGCCGCCGGTGAAGTTCGACCGGGGCGCCCTCGAGCGCGTGCTCGCGCGGGCGGCGGAGCTGCAGGCCGCCAGCCAGTCGGAGGACGCGGGCGAGGGGCTCACCGAGCAGCAGCTGGTGGAGCTGGGTCGCGAGGTGGGGCTCGACGCCACGGCGCTGCGGCAGGCGATGGCCGAGGAGCAGTCGCGGTCGATCGCACCGCGCGATGCGTCGCTCGCTTCGCGGCTGCTCGGGGCGGCCAGCGTCTCGGCGGAACGCACCGTACCGGGAACGCCGGCGGACGTGCTGGCGGCGGTGGACGAGTGGATGCGGCGCCAGGAATACCTGCAGCTCAAGCGGCGGCATCCCGCACGCCTCGTCTGGGAACCGCAGCGCGACGTCGCCGCCTCGCTGGCGCGCACCGTCGAGCGGACGTTCGGGGGGAAGGAGCACGCGTTCTCGCGGGCGATGGAGGTCTCGGCCTTCGTGACGCCGGTGGATGCGACGCACGTGCACGTGCGGCTCGATGCCGACATGACGCCGACGCGCGCGAGCTACGCGGCCGGCGGGTCGGCGCTCGCGGTGACGGGGGCGGTGGCGGCGGGGATCCTCTTCGTGCTGGGCGTGCTGCCGGTCGTGGCGGTGCTGCCGGCGGTCGCGGGGCCCTTGGGCGGTCTGGCGGTGGCGCGCGGCTTCCGGGGGCCGGTGGCGCGAGCGGCGCTGGCGCTCGACCAGTTGCTCGACCGGCTGGAGAGCGGGGAACTCAAGCGGCGCGGGTCGCTGCTCGATGCGCTGAAGCAGGCGGCGTTGCCGCCGGGGTTCGGGCGGGGGTAGCGGCGGCGGTCACCGGGATGCGCGCCCCGCCCGGGTCGCGCGCGAGGTCACAATTCGTCGGCTCGTCGGCTCGTCGGCGCCTGGGCGGCACGGCGAGGCTATCTTTCCCCACCGTGACTGCGAGCATCCTCTCCCTGCCCGCCGCCGACCGCTGGTGCGCCGAGATGCTGCCGAAGGTCTCCCGGACCTTCGCGCTCAACATCCGGTTCCTGCCGGCGTCGCTCGAGCGGGCCGTGCGGGTGGCGTACCTGCTGTGCCGCATCGCGGACACCATCGAGGACGACGGTGCGGCCGACCCCGCGCTCAAGGCCTCGCTGCTGGACCGGATGCTCGACGCCTTCGAGGGGCCGGATGCGGAGGCGCGCTTCCTGGCCGAGGCGCAGGTGATCGGCGGCGCGGCGGATCACGTGGCGCTCGTGCGCGGGACGGGCATCGTGCTTCTGGTCTTCCGCGACCTTCCCAGTGCGGCGCGCGACCGCGTGCAGCACTGGGTGACCGAGATGGTCGTCGGGATGAAGAAGTTCGTCCTGCGCTACCCGCGCGGTTTGCGGATCGAGTCGCTGCCGGAGTACCGCGAGTACTGCTGGTACGTCGCGGGCACGGTGGGGCACATGCTCACCGACCTCTGGCGCGCGTACGATCCGCGGCGGTTCGGGGCGCAGCAGTACGACCGCCTGCTCGCGCGCGCGAAGGAGTTCGGCGAGGCGCTGCAGACGGTGAACATCCTCAAGGACATCGCCTGGGACGCGGAGCACGAGAACGCGATCTACATCCCGGGGCAGTCCCTGCGGGCGCACGGGTCGTCGCACGAGACGATCCTCTCGCCGGCACACGAGGCGGCCAACCACGCTGCGGTACGCGAGTACGTCGAACTGGCGTGGCACGACCTCGACGAGGCGCTGGAGTACACGCTGGCGATTCCGCGCCGCCACCCGGCAATCCGCATGTTCTGCATCCTCCCCCTGCTGATGGCGCAGGCGACGCTGCGCGATCTCGAGGGGTCGCGCGCGATGCTGCGGCGCGGGGGGACGGTGAAGATCTCGCGCGGCGAGGTGAAGGCGTTGCTCGTGGTGGCGCCGCTGCTGGTGATGAGCAACGCGGGCTTGCGGTGGCTGACGTCGCGTGTCCGGCGCAAGCCGTTCGTCCTGGCCCCCGCCCGGTAGTCCCGCTGGACCGGCGTCGCGGGCGCCGCTAGCGTTCCCCCCGTTCGAGCCACCCCGCGCTTCCGATGGCGGCCCGCGACCCCGCGGGCCGTAGGGCGCCCCGCGGTGGCTCGTCGTGCGTCCGGCCCCGCGGTGCGTCCCCGACGCGCGAGGGCATTCCCCATGGCCGGTCCGGTCACGCAGTTCGTCCGCCATCACTACCGCCACTTCAACGCCGCCGTCGTCGTGGATGCCGCCGACGCGTGGACGGCCCACCTCGAGCGCGGCGGCCGCATGCTGCTCACGCTCGCCGGAGCGATGTCCACGGCCGAGCTCGGGCGGTCGCTCGCCGAGATGATCCGCCGGGGCAAGGTGCACGCGATCTCGTGCACCGGCGCGAACCTGGAGGAAGACCTCTTCAACCTCGTCGCGCACGACTTCTACGAGCGTATCCCCAACTGGCGCGAACTCACCGCCGAGCAGGAGGCGGGCCTGCTGGCGCGGCACCTCAACCGCGTGACCGACACCTGCATCCCCGAGCACGAGGCGATGCGGCGGCTCGAGGCGGCCGTGCTCGCCGAGTGGACGGCGGCCGACGCGCGGGGCGAGCGGCTGTTCCCCCACGAATTCCTGTATCGCGTGATCCGCAGCGGCGCACTGCGCGAGCACTGCCAGATCGACCCGCGCGACTCGTGGATGGTCGCCGCCGCCGAGGCGAACCTGCCGATGGTCGTGCCGGGCTGGGAGGACTCGACGCTCGGCAACATGTACGCGGGCCACGTGATCGAGGGCCACGTGGGAAACGTGCACACGGTGCGCACGGGGATCGAGTACATGCTGCAGCTGGCCGAGTGGTACGCGACCACGTCGCGCGAGGCGCCGATCGGCTTCTTCCAGGTGGGGGGCGGGATCGCCGGCGACTTCCCCATCTGCGTGGTGCCGATGCTGCATCAGGACCTGCAGCGGGCGGACGTCCCCGTCTGGGGCTACTTCTGCCAGGTGTCGGAGGCGACCGCGTCGTACGGCGGGTACAGCGGCGCGCCGCCGACGGAGAAGATCACGTGGGGGAAGCTGGCGGCCGACACGCCGCGGTTCATGATCGAATCCGACGCGACGATCGTGGTGCCGCTGGTGTTCGCGCAGGTACTGGGCTGGTAGGCGGCCGGCACCGGCTGGGGCGGGGGATGACCAGCCCGCCGCCCGCGGCCGCGAAGGTCCGTCCGCTCGCCACGTAGATTCTCCCGCGATGGCACCCCCGGGATATCGCGGCATCTACCGCACCGACCCCGACGCCCTCGCCGTCTATAGCGAGGGCGCCGGCATCGGCCGCATCCTGCCGCGCGCGGTGGCGGTGCCGGCCGACGCCGAGGACGTGGCGACGCTCGTGCGCTGGGCCGCCGCGACGGGGGCGACCATCGTGCCGCGGGGCTCGGGCTCGTCGATGGCCAACGGCGCGATCGGGCCCGGGATCGTGCTGGACCTCTCGCGCCTCGACGGGATCGGCCCGGTGGAGGCGGCGACGCGGCGGGTGGTGGTCGGTCCCGGCGCCGTGCGCGATCGCGTGGACGCTGCGGCGCGGGCGCATGGGTTGCGCTTTCCGCCGCATCCGTCGAGCGGGGCGTACTGCACCATCGGCGGGATGTGCGGCACGAACGCGGCCGGCGCCGAGACGCTCGGGTTCGGCGCGACGCGGCGCTGGATCACGGGGCTCGAGTGCGTCTTCGCCGACGGGTCGCGCGCGTGGGTGCGCCGCGGGGAGCCGTGGCCGGTGGCGGTGGCGGCGGTCGCTGCGCTCGCGGCGCGCGCCGCTTCCTGGCGCACCGACTCGAAGCTCGCTGCGGCGTCCCGGCGTCCCGGTGTGCGCAAGGAATCGAGCGGCTACGCGTTGGCCGAGTGGCTGGCGTCGGGCGACCTCGTCGAACTGCTCGTCGGGAGCGAAGGGACGCTCGCCGTATTCACGGCGGTGGAGTGCCTGCTCGAGCCGCTGGCGGGGGCCGAGGCCACGGTGGTCGCGGCCTTCCCGACGCTCGAGGGGGCCGTGGAGGCCGCGGCGACGGCCGGGGCGGCCGGGGCCGTCGCGTGCGAGTTGCTCGATCGCACGTTCCTCGACGTGGCACGCGACGAGGCGAGCGCGCTGCATGTGCCGGACGACGCCGAGGCCGTGCTGATGATGCTGGCCGAAGGCACCGATGCCTCGGCCGCCGACGCTGCAGTGCGGCGTCTGGCGACCGAAGCGGCAGTGGCCGGCGCCAGGTGGTGTGTCACCGCCGACGACGCGCAGGCACAGGCGGCGCTGTGGCACCTGCGGCATGCGGCGAGTCCGACGATCACTCGGCTCTACCCGGAGCGCGCGTCGATGCAGTTCATCGAGGACGGGTGCGTGCCGCCGGCGGCGTTTCCGGCGTACGTGCGTGGGGTGCGGGCGATTCTCGCGAAGCATGGCGTGCCGGGCGTGATCTTCGGCCACGCCGGCGATGCGCATGCGCATGTGAATCCGCTGGTGGACATGCAGGCGGACGATTGGCGCGCGCGGGTGAGCGTGATCTACGCCGAGGTGAGCGCGCTCATCGGCATGCTCGGCGGGACGCCGGCCGGCGAGCATGGCGACGGACGGCTGCGGGCGCCGCTGGTGCCCGTGCTCTGGCCGGCGGAGGCGGTGGCGGCGTTCCGGGCGGTGAAGGCGGCGGCGGACCCCGACGGGGTGCTCAACCCCGGGGTGATCCTGCCGGCGGAGGGGGCCTCCCCGATCGGCGACGTGAAGTACGACCCGGCGCTGGCACCGCTGCCACCCGCGGCGCGCGCGGCGCTCGACCTCGTGGCACGGGAGCGTCGGTATGCCGGCTTCCGGTTGTCGCTGCTCGGCGAGGCGGTGCGCGAGGGGCGGGCCGGATAGGGCCGCCGCGAGGCGGGTCGGCAAGCGGGCGCGCGCGTGTCGGCCCGCGTCCACCCTGCCCGCGTCCACCCTGCCCGCGCCCACCCTGCCCGCGCCCACCCTGCCCGCGCCCACGGGCCGGACTAGCTTTGGGCACGCGCGACTTCGACCGCCCCGCCCCCGACTCGTCCCGTGCACTTCTACACCGAACCCCGCCTCACCCTCCTCGCCAAGCCCGTCTTCGCCGAACCGGCCCACCTCGGCGTGCAGTGGCTGGGGGACGGGACCGACGGCGAGAAGCTGGCCGAGTTCGCCGGGCGGCTCTGCTACATGTCGCAGCGCAATCCGGCGGGTCGGACGACGCGCGAGTACCTCGAGAACATCAAGCGCCAGGGCCACGGCTCGGTGCTCGAGCATGCGAACTACTCCATCTTGCTCGAGGGCGTCTCACGCTCGCTGACGCACGAGCTGGTGCGGCATCGCGCGGGATTCGCGTATTCGCAGCTCTCCCAGCGTTATGTGGACGAATCGGACGCCGCGTTCGTGATTCCGCCGGCGCTGGTGGGGGACGAAGTGCTGGAGTCGGCGTTCAAGGCGCAGATGCTCGCGGCGCAGGCGGCGTACGTCGAGGCCGTGGACAAGCTGATGACCAAGTACGGCTGGGTCGACGACAAGGTGCACCGCCGCAAGATGGCGCGAGAGGCGGCGCGCGCGGTACTGCCCAACGGCACCGAGACGAAGATTGTCGTCACCGGCAATGCGCGCGCGTGGCGGACGATGCTCGAGCTGCGGTCGAGCGAGGCGGCGGAGCTGGAGATCCGCCGCTGCGCAGTGGCGCTGCTGCGCCTGCTGCAGGCCGAGGCACCTGGGTTCTTCAGCGACTTCGAGATCTACCAGGCAGGCGATCGGCGCGAGGCGGCCCGGATCGGGTACCACAAGGTCTGAAGGCGAACCCGCCGGTCGGTCCGGCGGGCGCCGCGTACGCCGGGTGGGGGTGTGTCGGGTGATCCCCCACCCGGCGCGCGCCGTTCCGCCGCGCCTACGCCTCTGCCGCCTCGGTTTCCTTCGCGTGCTGGAGGACGACCTTCCGCGCCGCCTCGCCCGGCACCTGCTCGTAGCCGTGCGGCACCTTCGTGTACCGCGCCCGGCCCTGCGTCATCGAGCCGAGGTCGCTCGCGTAGCGGTGGAGTTCCGCCCGCGGCACCAGCGCCCGCACCACCGTGGTGCCGGCGCGATCGCCCGGCTCGGAGCCGAGGATCTGCCCGCGCCGCCCCCCAAGGTCGCCCAGGATGTCGCCGAGGAAGGCATCCGGCGTCGTGATCGTGACCGTGTCGATCGGCTCCAGCAGCACCGGCTTGCACTTCGCCGCCACGGCCTTGAAGGCGAGGATGCCGGCCATCCTGAACGCCATCTCGTTCGAGTCCACGGTGTGGAACGATCCATCGAAACACTCGACGGCGAAGTCCACCACCGGGAAGCCGGCGAGCACGCCGCGGGCGGCGGACTCCTGGACGCCGTGATCCACGGCCGGAAGGTACTTCGAAGGGATGACGCCGCCCTTGATGGCGTTGACGAACGCATAGCCGCTGCCGCGCGGGCGAGGGGCGATGCGGAGCCAGGCGTCGCCGAACTGGCCGCGGCCGCCGGTCTGCTTCTTGTGGCGGCCCTGGCCTTCGGCCTTCGCGGTGAAAGTCTCGCGATAGGCGATCCTCGGCCGCGTCAATTCGGCGGAGACGCCGTACTTGCGCTTGAGCCGTTCGAGCGAGACCTCGAGGTGCCGCTCGCCGAGGCCGGCGATGAGGGTCTCGTGCGTCTCGGCGTCGTACGACACCTCGAAGGTCGGATCCTCGTCGTGCAGCCGGTGCAGCCCGGCCTGCAGCTTCACCTCGTCGCCGCGGGTGGTGGCGTGGACGGCGAACGACACCAGCGGCTCGGGGAAGCGGATGCCGGGGAGTCGCACCGGGTGCTCCTTCGTGCTGAGCGTATCGTTCGTGTGCGTTCCCTTGAGCTTCGCGACGCAGCCGATGTCGCCGGCCACGAGTCGCGGCACCTCGATCCGCTCGCGGCCGAGCGGGATGCCGAGGTGGTTCATCTTCTCGGCCGTGCCGCGGGTGGCGTTCCACACCTCGGCGCCATTGGCCACGCTGCCGGACAGTATGCGGAAGTACGACACGTCCCCCACGTGCGGTTCGGCGACCGTCTTGAAGACGAGGGCCGCGAAAGGGCCGTCGGGATCGGCGTGGATCTCGACCGTCCGGTCGCCCTCGGCGCCCGTGAAGGCGTGCAGCTCCTGCATCTCGTACGCGCTGGGCATGAGCTCGACCATCTTGGTGAGCAGCGCGCGTGTGCCGTAGGTAAGCTCGGCCGAGCAGCAGAAGAGCGGGAAGACCTCGCCGCGCTTCATCTCTTCCTTCATCGCGGCCAGCGCTTCCTCGCGGGAGATCGGCTCGCCGCCGAGGTAGCGCTCGACGAGCGAGTCGTCGCCGGCGGCGATCGTCTCGATCAGGGCATCGTAGTACTGGTCGAAGGTGGCCTGTTCGGCCGGCAGCACCGGGCCGGCCTCGTACTCGCCGGTGCGGGAATCCGGCAGGAAGCGGTGCACCTCGCGGTCGAACAGGTTGAGGATGCCGCGGAAGAGCGGCCCCTCGCCGATCGGTACCTCGACCGGGATCACCCTGGGGGTGAGCCTGGCCTTGATCTCCTCGTACACGCGCGCGAAGGAGGCATGCTCCTTGTCCATCATGGTGGCGACGAAGAGCACGGGATCGTTGCGGTCGCGCGCGGCCCGGAACATCTGCTCGGTGCCCACCTCG
This sequence comes from Gemmatimonadota bacterium, assembly GCA_021298835.1. GTDB lineage: Bacteria > Gemmatimonadota > Gemmatimonadetes > Gemmatimonadales > Gemmatimonadaceae > JAJTHG01. Next base: position 67,342 of record JAJTHG010000005.1, on the reverse strand, counting down.
ACGCCGGTGGTCGCATTCACGCAGAGCAGCATCCCGTCGGCGGCGTCGAGGCCGGCCGTCATGTCGCCGGTGAAGTCAGCGAAGCCGGGAAGGTCGACGAGGTTGAGCTTGGTCTCCCGCCACTCGGCGAAGGCGCACCCGAGGGAGATGGAGTAGTGGTGGGTCGTCTCCTCCGGCGTGTAGTCGGTGAGGGCGGTGCCATCCGGTACGGCACCGTGTCGCTTCGCGGAGCCGGCCACGGCACACAGGGCGTCGACGAGGGTCGTCTTGCCGCTGGCGCCGTGGCCCGCTACGGCCACAGTGCGGATGGAGCGGGGCCCGTAATCGCGCATGGCATCCCTCCTGGGGGACGGGCGGCGGTGGTCGTCGAGCGGACGTCGGATCGGCGCGCCGTCGCGGTCTCCCGGTAGCGTGCGGTCGGGGGCTGGCTGTGACAAGCCGGATGAATCCGGCCCGTGTCCGGGAAAGTCCTCTTGCCCGGTCCGACCGGTCCGACCGGTCCCACTAGATTGTCGCGGTTCATGCATCACCGACTCCCTGCCGGACGCCGCATGTGCCCGGCCGTCGTTGCCCTCCTGTCCGTCGCCCTGACCGCCGTCGGCGCGGCTACGTCGCTTCCGCCGCGCGCCGGAGCCCAGACGTCTCCACCACGCCCGAACGAACTCGGGCGCGTGCCGATCCTCGAATACCACCTGATCGGCGACCGCGAGAGCCGCTGGTCACGCGAGCGCGGCACCTTCCGTCGCGACCTCGAGCTGCTCCACCGCCGCGGCTACCGCCCGGTGACAGTGGCCGAGCTGGTGAGCCGACGCCTCGACCTGCCGGCGGGGACGTCGCCGGTGGTGGTCACCTTCGACGACGCGTCGCCCGGGCAGTTCTCGTTCATTCGCCGGGCCGACGGGACGCTCGTCCCCGATCCCACGAGCGCCGTCGGCATCTGGCTCGACTTCGCGAAGGCGCACCCCGGGTGGGGGACGAAGGCGACGTTCTGCGTCCTGTCGAACGCGACGTACGGCCACGCCTTCTTCGGCGACAAGGGCATCAACGGCCAGGAAACGGCGTGGCGCTTCCCGAAGCTGCAGTTCCTGGTGCGACGGGGCTTCGAGCTCTGCAACCACACGCTCTGGCACGGCAAGCTCGATCGGCTGTCCGACGACGAGGTGCGCGCGCAGATCGGTCGGGCGCAGCTGGCGATCGACAGCGCGGTGCCCGGCTACCGGGTTCGCACGTTCGCGCTGCCGCTCGGGCTGTGGCCGCGGAACCGGGGCCTGGTGCGTGGCGGGTCGTGGACCGACCGCACGTCGGGCCGCACGATGACGTGGACCCACGACGCCGTCCTCGAGGTGGCGGGCACGAAGGCCGCCGGCCCGGTGAGCTATTCGCCGCACGACCCGCGGTTCGACCCGTTGTCGCTGCCGCGGGTGCAGGTGGTCGGGAAGACCCTCGAAACGCTGCTCGACCGGCTCGAGCGCACGGGGCAGCGGTACGTCAGCGACGGCGACCCGCGGACGGTGGCGAAGCCGGGTCCCTGACGGTCCGGCGGCGCGTCAGGGCGCGGCGCGCTCGACCTCGTCCCAGCGGGCGACGGCGCGGCGCACGTGGGGGATGGTGATGGAGCCGCCAACGACGAGTGCGATCGAGAGCACCTCGAAGAACTCGGGGCGGGTGACCCCCTCCTCGCGACTCCGGATCACGTGGTAGGTGATGCAGTCGTCGCAGCGCAGCACGAGCGAGGCGACGAGGCCGAGCAGTTCCTTCGTCTTCACGTCGAGCGCACCGGCTTCGTAGGCGCGCCCGTCGAGCGCGAAGAAGCGGTTGACGACGAGGTTGTTCTCGCCGAGGATCTCGGCGTTCATCTGCTCGCGGAACTCGCGAAAGGCCTTCAGCGAGCCGGACTCGCCGGCGTGGTCGTGGGGGGCGGTCACCAGGCCCATCCCTTGATGGTGATGAGGGCCTGCTCGATCGCCTCGCGCTGCCGGAGGTCGGTGGCGCGGTCGAGCAGGGTCTCGAACTCGGCGAGGGCGAGGGCGCGTGCCTCCTTGTCGTGCTCGGCGGCGGCGAGCGAGGCGGCGTTGTCGGCGAGCGCCGCGCGGGCGAGGTCGTCCTCGGGGAAGCGCTGGCTGACCTGGCGCCAGCGGATGGTGCGCTCGCGCTGGTCACCCTCGGTGAGGGCCCACATGTGCCAGCCCCCGCGGTTCGTCGGGTCGGCGGCGATGGCCCGTTCGGCGATCTGGCCGACGACCTCCGGGCCGCGGCCGGTGAGCCAGTAGGCGCTGGCGAGGCCCACGAGGGCCCTGGCGTTCGCCGGTTCGAGGGCGACGACGCGCTCGTAGAGCGGACCGGCGATCTCGGGGACCTCCTTGTAGGGCTCGGCGGCCGCCATGAGGGCTGCGGCGTCGTCGGATTCGGCTACCTTGAGGAGGCCGGTGATGAGTTCAGCCCGGTCACCTCCGGACCGATATTCTTCGGCGAGCGTCGCGACCCGCGCGGCGAGCGTTTCGGCTGAGGATGACATTCGACGGAATCTACCCGACCCCGGTCGCGGGAGTGAACGCCATGCATGGGTTTCCATCCGGTCCCGAAGCCGTCGCACTTCGGCACGCGCTGAACAATCCCCTGACGGCGATCCTCGCGGAGGCGCAGCTGCTGCAGCTCGAGGCGCTCAAGGACGAGCATCGGGCCGCGGTGGACCGCATCGTCGAGCAGTGTCGCCGCCTGATCGCGATCACGCGGCAGCTCGAGGACGTGTCCTGACCCGTCAGTCGCGTCCCGGCCCGTCGAAGCCGATCGTGGGTGTTGCGCATCCCGCGCGGCACCCCTAACGTCCTGTACGAAGCCCGACGGCATCCCGTCGGTGGCAGTACCCGGTGTCGTCAGCGAGTCCGTGTGCGGACCGCCACCGGTGCCTTACCCGACACGAAGCGTGTGTTTCCCGCCCCGTGTCTCGCTCACCGCTCCGCCGCCGAGTCGTGCCCCTGTGCGATCCGGCGGAGCCGCATTCCGGAGTCCTGCAGCACAATGACCGAACGTCGTGGGTCCCGTCGCGGCACGCGTCCGCGCCGCGGAGCGGCCGCCGAATCCTCGGACGCCGCCGCCTCGGAGACCGAGGCCACCCCCTACCGCGAGGACGTGGAGGCCCCGGCGCCGCGCGCCGAGGCGCCACCGTCGCCGCCCGCCGCGCCGTCGGAGGCCGCTGCCGCGCCACCGTCGATGGCGCTGCCCGCGTCGCCGAACGGCGAGGGCCCGGCCGCGCCGGGCGAAGCGGGCGGGCGGCCGGAGGGTGGACGCGAGTTCGGCCGCCGCAACGGGCGTCGGCGAGGCCGCTTCCGCCGCGATCGCGACCGGGAGCGCGGGGAGCGCAACGGCCAGTCCGGTCAGGAGGGTGGCGGCCCCCCGTCGGCCCCATTGATCGTCGAAGGGGAGATCGTCGGTTGGTTCGATCCGGCCCGCGACGCCGGGTTCGTCCGTCGGCCCCAGTTCAGCTACCTCGCCGAGGCCAGCGATCCGTTCGTCCCTGCGCACCTCGCCCGGCAGTACGGTCTGCGTCGCGGCGACCAGCTCACCGTCACGTGGGGGCGCGATCCCCGCGGGCGCCCGGCGGTCGTGGAGCTCAAGGCGGTCAACGGCACCGAGCCGCAGGCGGCGCTGCGCCGCCCCGACTTCGCCTCGCTGACCGCGAGCTATCCCGAGCGCAAGCTGACCCTCGAGACCGGCCGGCCGGCGAAGGGGGGGCCGGAGCTCACGCGCCGCGCGATCGACCTCATCGCGCCGATCGGGTTCGGCCAGCGCGCGCTGATCGTCGCGCCGGCGCGCGCCGGCAAGACGATGCTGCTGCAGGCGATCGTCGAGGGCGTCGCGGTGAACCACCCGAACGCCGACCTGCTGGTTCTCCTCGTGGACGAGCGTCCCGAGGAGGTCAGCGAGATGGTCACATGGGGCTACGGCGAGGTGGTGGCCTCGAGCTTCGACATGCCCGCCGTGCGGCATCGCGACGTCGTCGAGATGGTGCTCGAGCGCGCCAAGCGCCTCTGCGAGCTCGGCAAGGACGTCGTGATCGTGCTCGACTCGATCACCCGGATGGCGCGGGCCTACAACGTCGTCGAGCGGGGCACCGGCCGGACGCTCTCCGGCGGCCTCGACGCCACGGCGATGGCCAAGCCCAAGGCCTTCTTCGGCTCCGCGCGCAACGTGGCGCCCCAGCACGGCGGCGGCTCGATCACGATCATCTCCACCGCCCTCGTCGAGACCGGGTCGCGGATGGACGACGTGATCTTCGAGGAGTTCAAGGGCACGGGCAACTGCGAGCTCAAGCTCGACCGGTCGCTCGCCGAGAAGCGCATCTACCCCGCGATCGACATCGCCGCCTCGGGGACGCGCCGAGAGGACAAGCTCTTCCGGCCCGAGCAGCTCGAGCACGTGCACATGCTGCGGCGCGGCCTGTCGCAGATGCCGCCGCAGGCGGCGCTCGAGTGGCTGATCAAGCGGATCGCGAACACGGCAAACAACGACGCGTTGCTCGAAGGGCTCTGACGGCCCGCGCGGGTCAGCGCGCCTGCGCGACGAACTCGAGGAACGTCGCGCACGCGCGCATCCCCTTCTCGACGTTCTCGATCGCGATCCACTCGTCGGGGGCGTGCGCGTTCTCGCCCGGCAGCCCGAAGCCCATGAGGACGACCGGGGCACCGAGCAGGCGCTGGAAGTCGCCGACGACGGGGATCGAGCCCCCTTCGCCGGTGCACACGGGGGCGCGGCCGAAGGCGGCCTCGAGGGCGCGTTCGGCCGCGTCGAAGGCGGGGCCGGCGAGTTCGGCCTTCCACGGCATGCCGCCGTGCAGGTGCGTGACGGTCACCGTCACGCCCGGCGGGGCGACGGCGGCGATGTGCGCCGCGAGCTTGGCCTCGATGTCGGCCGGCGTCTGGTCGGGCACGAGCCGGCAGCTCACCTTCGCCATCGCCTTCGCGGGAAGCACCGTCTTGGCACCCTCGCCGGTGTAGCCGCTGAGCAGGCCGTTGACCTCGCACGTTGGCCGCGCCCAGAGGCGCTCGAGCACCGTGCGCCCCGCCTCGCCGCCGAGGGCCGGTGCCCCGACGCCGGCGCGGAACCGCTCCTCGTCGAAGGGCAGGCCGCGCAGGCTGTCGCGCTCCCGGGTACCCCACTCGCGCACGTCCGCGTAGAAGCCCGGGATCGCAACGCGGCCGTCGGCGTCGTGGAAGGTCGCCAGGATGCGGGCGAGGGCCATCGCCGGGTTGACGACCGCGCCACCGTACATGCCGCTGTGCAAGTCGCTCACGGGGCCCTGCACGTCCAGCTGGAAGTAGGCGAGGCCGCGCAGCGCGAAGAGGATCGACGGGATGCCCGGCGCGAACATCGCGCTGTCGGAGATCACCACGGCGTCGGCGCGGAGCCGTTCGGCATGCTCGGCGATGAACTGCGCGAGGTGCTCGGAGCCGACTTCCTCCTCGCCCTCGGCGAGCACGATCACGTTGACCGGGAGGCGGCCGCGCACGGTGAGGTGCGCCTCGAGCGCCTTGACGTGCAGCCACAGCTGGCCCTTGTCGTCCACCGCCCCGCGGGCGAAGAGCTTGCCGTCGCGCTCGGTGGGCTCGAAGGCGGGCGAGGTCCAGAGCTCGAGCGGCTCGGCGGGCTGCACGTCGTAATGCCCGTAGATGAGCACGGTGGGGGCGTCGGGGCCTGCGTCGCGCCACTCCGCCAGGACGATCGGATGGCCGGCGGTGCCGATGACCTCGGCCGGCACGCCGACGGCGGTGAGCTCGCGGGCGAGCCACTCGGCCGCGCGCGCGACGTCGGCGGCGTGCTCGGCCTTGGCCGAGACCGAGGGAATGCGCAGGAAGTCGTCGAGCCCCGCGCGCAGGCGGCGCGCGTTGGCGTCGAAGAAGGCGTCGAGGTCCCTCGGGACGGCGGGGCGTGGCATGATGGAAAGATAGATCAGCGTGCGGCCGCGTAGCCCGCCGCCGCGGCCACGACGGAACACACCAGCGAGGCGACGGCATAGCTCGCCGCGCGCGCCGGCGCGCCCGCCTGCCACTGCTGGACGACCTCGAGCGCGAGGGTGGACATCGTGGTGAAGCCGCCGCAGAGGCCGACGGTGAGCGCTGCGGTGACCGCGGGGGTGGCCGTCCGTGCGGGGAGCCACGCCGCGAGCGCGCCGAGCAGCGCCGAGCCCGCCACGTTCACGGCCAGCGTCGCGAGCGGCCATCCCGCGCGCGCGAACCCGAAGGAGACGGCGGCGCGCAGCACGGAGCCGACGGCCCCGCCCGCGGCGATCGCCACCCAGGTGGCGGGGGATGCGCTCACGGCGACCGCCGCTCGCACCGGGGATGGTCGTGCGCGGTCCTCACGTCGCCCGCAGCCGCCGCCGCCCGCGGAACCACGCAGCCGTCAGCGGGCCAAGGTGGAAGAGCCCCCAGATCCAGCAGATCCAGCTGAGTCGCTGCGACGGTGACAGGGTGGCGTTGAGCTCGTAGAGCATCAGCGGCACGGTGAACGCCAGCGCCGGCCCGCGCGTCAGCTCCGGGGTGCGGCGCTCGACGACGCGCGACGCCGCGTGCCCGCCGCGCAGGGCGCGCGGCAGGGCCTCGCCGAGCGCCTGAGGGGTCATCGTGCGCCAGCCCGGAAGGCGGACGAGCGTCCAGGCCGGGGTGGTGCTGCCCCAGCCGAGGTGGTTCGAGCCGGCGACGAGCGCGAGGTCGCGTGCGGCGGCGAGCGCGACGAGCCGCTCGTGCGACGCCAGCGCCTGCTCGAGGCCGCGCGCCGAGCCGTCGGTGATCTCGAGGGCGTGGAGCGACGAGGTGTCGCGCTCGACGGCATCGAGGTCGGCCGGGGTGGCCTGCACGACCACCGACGGCTCGCCGGGTGCCCCCTCGAGCCGCAGCACGGGCTGCCCGGCCCGGACGTCGCGCTGCGACGGCAGGACGACGAGCCCGTCCCCCGCACGGGCCGGGTTGCCGGCCATGGCGTCGCGCGCGCCCGCCGTGTCGTCGACGTAGGCGACGTGGAAGCCCGCCCTCGCCGACCATCGGCGCCGCCAACTCGCCGAGAAGCCGGGCCGGGCACCGACGGAGCGACCGGAGCGGGCACGGACGTCGAGGACGAGCACGTCGGCATCGAAGACAACCAGCTTCGCCATCGGTCGCGGCACGAGGGCGCCAGTGGCGTAGACGAGGGCGACGCCCGCGGCGGTCGCCGCCGCGAGCAGCGCCTCGCGTCCCGGGTTCCATCGCACGCGCTGCCGCCCGACGCGCCACGCGCGCCACGCCAGGTGCGCCACCGCGGCGCTGGCGACGACGGCCCAGTGCTGGGGCCAGGTGAGCACCCCCAGCACGTCGAGCAGGTCGAACCATGGCGCGCCCCAGATGTACGAATCGCCATAGACGAGGCGCATACCCGTCGCGGGATCACGGGTCGCGGCGTCGCGCAGCTCACCCGGCGGCGTCCAGGTACCGCCGACGACGACGAGGGTGAAGAGGAACGGCCACAGGATCCGCCGCGGATTGGCGTGCCACCCGGCGGAGACGGTCGGCACCTCGCGCGGGGTCCGCTTCGGTTTGGGGGCAGTGCTCACGGACAGGTAAGTTCACTCCGCGGGCGACGCGCGCCAACCGGTGCGCGGCCCGATTCCCGGGGTGCTCCCATGTCCGACACGGTTCCCAGCTTCCTGCGCGGCCTGTATGCCGGCGCCATCCACGACGCCCGCCTGCTTCCCTTCCCGCCGGCGCTGGACCGGCGCGATGCCGGCGAGGCGCGCACGGTCACGCGCGTCATCCGGGAGCTCCGGGGGCTGGTCGGCGACGTCATCGACTCGGCGGCCATGGACGAGGCGGAGGCGATCCCCGAACCCGTCATCGAGGCCTTCGGGCGGATCGGGCTGCTCGGGCTCGGCATCCCGCGCGAGTACGGCGGACTCGGCCTGTCGCACACGGGGTACGCGAAGGTCTTCGGTGCGCTCGCGCAGATCGACGCCTCGCTGTCGGTGCTGGTCGGGGTGCATTGCGGGCTCGGGTCCAAGTCGATCGTGCTCTTCGGCTCCGACGCGCAGAAAGCGCGGTACCTGCCGCAGCTCGCGACCGGTGCGATGCTCGCCGCCTACGCACTGAGCGAACCCGAGACGGGCTCGGACGCGCAGCACATCGTCTCGCGCGCGGAGCCCGACGGCGCGGGCGGCTGGCGGATCCACGGCCGCAAGATCTGGATCGGGCTCGGCGCTCGGGCGGGCGTCATCACGACCTTCGCCCAGACGCCGGTCGAGCGGCGGGGCGAGCGGGTGATGCGGCCGACGGCCTTCCTCGTGCACCCGGATGACCCCGGCTTCGAGGTCGTGGGGACGTACCGGAAACTCGGGATCCGGGCGTCGTCGCAGGCCGAGCTCGCCTATCACGGCGTGGCCGTGCCGGCCGACCGCGTGCTGGGTCCCGTGGGCAAGGGGTTCGCGGTGGCGGTGCACGTACTCAATGCGGGGCGGCTGACCCTGGCTGCCGGCTGCACGAACGGCGCGAAGGCGCTGCTGGGGGAGTTCACCCGGTACGCGGCGCAGCGGGTGCAGTTCGGCCGTCCGCTCGCCGACTTCGAGATCACGCAGCGCAAGGCGGCCTCGCTGGCGGCCGACATCTACGCGGCCGACGCGATGCTGGGGCTGCTGGCGGCGGCGATGGACCGGCCGGGCGAGGATTGCGCGATGGAAGCCGCGACCGCGAAGGTCTTCGCGAGCGAGTTGCTCTGGCGGGCGGCCGACGAACTGGTGCAGCTGGCCGGCGGGCGCGGCTACGTGAAGCCACACCCGTACGAGCGCTGGCTGCGCGACGCGCGGATCAACCGGATCTTCGAGGGGGCGAACGAGATTCTGCGGTTGTTCATCGCCCTCAACGGCATCGAGGGGCCGGCCGAGCGGCTGACGGCCATCGGGGGTGCCTTCCGTACGCCGCTCAAGTCGTGGGGCGTGGTGGCCGAGTTCGCCGCCGAGCGGGTCAAGGCGGTCTTCGGCGCCAGCGACCGCTTCGACGTGTCGCTGCACCCGCGGCTGGCCGCGCACGTGGAGTACTTCGAGAAGCACGTGACCGAGCTGAAGGTGGCGGTCGAGGCGGCGGTGATGAAGCACCGCACGCAGATCCTCGAGCGGCAATTCGTTCTCGAGCGCCTGGCGGAGATGGGGATCCAGCTCTTCTCGACGGCCGCGGTGCTGAGCCGCACGCAGGCGCTGCTGGAGGCGCACGGCGAGGCCGACGCCGCGCGCGAGCTGCAGCTCTGCGACCTCTACTGCGTGGAGTCGGGCCGGCGCTTCCGGACGGCGCGGCTGGCGCTCGACGCGCGCGAGGAGGACGTGGACGAGCGGCGCCGGGGAGTCGCCGGGCTGCTGCGCGAGGCCGGCGGCTGGTGGGTGGCCGATGCCCTGCTGCCGGACGAGGGCGTGCCGGACGCGCGGACGGACGCCGAGCGCGCGTTCGGGGGGGCGTCGGTGCCGACGCGGGCACCGTGACTCGGTGCCCGCCGCCGTTCAGCCCTGAAGCAGGCCGAGCTTCAGCGCGAGCTTGACGTAGTCCGTGCGGTGCGCGAGCCCCAACTTCTCGTTGACTCGCTGCTTGTACGTGTCCACGGTCTTGGGGCTGATGAAGAGCTTCTCGCCGATCTCCGGGGCAGTGTAGCCCTCGGCGACCATCTTGAGCACCGCCTGCTCGCGGTCGGTGAGCTTGTCGAAGCGGGCGCGCAGTTCGGCGTGCTCGTCCTTGCGGGCGATCCCGCGCGCCAGCACCCGCGCGGCGGTCGGCTGCACGTAGGTGTCGCCCCGGGCGACCGCGCGCACGGCGTCGACGAGCTCCCGGTCGGCAGCGCTCTTGACGAGGTAGCCGTTGGCACCGGCTTCGAGCGCGGGCATCAGGTACTCCTCCTCGCCGTGCATCGTGAGGACGAGGATCCGGCCCGGTGCACGGGCGGCCCGCAGCTCCTTGATGGCGGTGAGCCCGTCCACCTGGCCCATCGAGAGGTCCATCACGATCACATCGGGATTCAGGCGCGTCGCCAGAGCGACGATGTCGCGCCCGTCCGCCGCCTCGCCGATGACATCCACGTCCCGGGCGCCCCCGAGGACGGCCTTCAGGCCGGACCGGACGACGGCGTGGTCGTCCACGAGCAGTACGCGAATGAGGTCGGACGTCATTCCTGTGGGGTGTCGAGCGGCACTGTCACGACGACGCGGGTGCCGTCGGGCTGCGAGGCAATCTGAAGATCGCCACCGACGAGCGCCACCCGTTCGCGCATCGCGAACAGCCCCATGCCGGGGCGACGCCCCTCCGCCTCGGCGAGGTCGAAACCGCCCCCGTCGTCGCTCACCTCGAGGGTCACGCGATCCGGTTCCGCACGCAGGCGGACGTCCACGGCCGTGGGCTGCCCGTGCCGGAGGGCGTTGGTGACCGCTTCCTGCCCGACCCAGTAGAGCACCGACCGGACCGTCCGGGAGATGACGGCCGTATCGGTGCCGTAGCCCTCGACCCGGACGGCCACGTCGTCCGTCGAGACGACGCGCGACATCTGCCGCAGGGCCTCGAGCAGGCCGAGGTCGTCGAGGCTGCGCGGATACATGGTGTGCGAGAGCAGCCGAACTTCCTCGAGCGTCTCCCGGGCGAGGTCGCGGACCAGCCCGAGCCGACGCTGCCGCTCGGCGTCCGGCTCGTGCGACAGGAGGGCACCGATCTGCATCACGATCGCCGAGAGGTTCTGGGCGGTGGACTCGTGCAATGCGTGCGCCACGCGCGCGCGCTCGAGGTCGCCTGCGCTGATGACGTGCGCGACGAAGCGGCGCAGGTCGTCGGGGGCGGTGGGAGCGGCGGAACCGAGGCGCATGTCGGGTGGCAGGCGTCGAACGGGTCGGACTCATCGGCCACTGAGCCACCGTACATGGTGGCTCCGGCACGGGCGGGAATCAGTCAGGTTCGGCGGAATAGGGAGATCGGGGATTACCGGACAATGCTGTAGGGAATACGTTCCGACCACCGGCCCATGTTTTCGCTCGACCTGCTCCCCCACCCCATTGTCGTCCTGGATCGCGACTGGCGGCTGCGCCACGCGAACCCGGCGGCGGAACGGCTGCTCGCCCCCGGCACCGGGATCGGCGATCCGCTGTACACGTGCGTGCCGGCACTGCGGGAGCTGGTGCTGGACCGGCTGCTCCGGCACGTGGCGGAGGTCGGGCATCCCGATCGTGCGGTGTTCTTCCCGCCCGAGTCGTTCGTCCTGACCGGGGCGCTCGACGTGATCGCCTCGCCGATCGAGCAGGGGATCGTCGTCGAGCTGCGGGAGCGCGCGCCGATGGCGCTCCACCTCGAGGCCGACGACACGGCCCGGCTGGGGGCGGGTCTCGTCGAGGCGGGGATGGCGCTTGCCTCGGCGCTCGACCTCGAGCACGTGCTGCGGGTGGTCGTCGCGAGCGCGCGCGACCTGCTCGACGCGCGGTACGCAGCGCTTGGCGTCCTCAACCCCGAGGGTGACGGGCTGGCGGAGTTCATCTTCTCGGGGATGAGCCCGGAGCAGCAGGCGCGGATGCCGCACAAGCCGCGCGGGCGCGGGATCCTCGGCCTGCTGATCTCCGATGCGCGGCCGATGCGCCTGCGCGACCTCAGCGCGCACCCGCTGTCGGTCGGGTTTCCCGCCGACCATCCGCACATGCGCTCGTTCATCGGCGCCCCGGTGTCGAGCCGCGGCCGCATCTTCGGCAACCTTTACGTGACCGAGAAGGTCGGCGCCGACGAGTTCACGGAGGCGGACCTCGCGATCGTGCGCACGCTCGCGGCGCAGGCGGCGGTGGCGATCGAGAACGCCGAGCTGCGCCGAGAGCGCGACCGCTTCTTCGCGGCCGCGAGCCACGAACTCGGCAACGCCGTCACCGGGGCGCGCATGTGGGCCCGGCTGCTGGCCCAGAATCCTCCCGAGACGCGCGAGCAGTGGTTGGCCGGCCTGCGCAAGCTCATCAGCGGCACCGAGCATGCCGGCCGGCTCATCGACGACCTGCTCTCGACATCCCGCTTGAACGAGCGGCGCCTGACGCTGGCACCGAGCACCGTGGACGTCGGCGAGCTCGTCGTCGACGTCATGGCCCACCTCGAGCCAGAGGCGGAGGTCGGCGGGGTGACCGTCTCGCTCCGGGGTGTCGGCGAGTACCTCGTGCGTACCGACCCGGTGCGGGTGCGGCAGGTCCTCGTGAACCTCCTCGCCAACGCGGTCAAGTTCACCCCGCCCGGCGGCCGGATCGAGTTGCGGCTCGAGCGGCCGGCTGAGGGCGGGGTGACGGTGGCGGTCAAGGATGAAGGCCCCGGGATCGCCGCCGAGGACCTCGAGCGGATCTTCCAGCCCTTCGAGCAGGTCGCCGGGATCGCCAAGGGTCGCGGGTCGGGACTCGGCCTGCCGCTGTCGCGACAGCTGGCACAGATGCTCGGCGGCAGCCTCACGACCGTCAGCGAGCCGGGCTTCGGGGCGACGTTCACGCTCGCCCTGCCGCCCGCGATGCCCGAGCGCGACGACGGCGGCCGCACCACCTGATCGGCGGGCGCGCCGTCCGCGTGCGTCAGCGCGCCGGCGGCGCGACGTCGAGTGCGACGTCGAGTGCGACGTCGAGCGCGACGTCGAGCGCGACGCCGTAGCGGCCCGACTCGCGCACCTCGAGCCGCGCGAGGGCCGGCAGTACGGGCTGGAGCGCGTCGCGCAGCCAGAGGACGAGCCGCTCGCTCGTCGGATGCTCCAGGCCGGGCAGGTCGTTGAGCAGCCGGTGGTCGAGCACCTCGTGCACGCGCTGCCGCCATATGCGCTCGACGTCGGCGAAGTCCACCACCCAGTGCCGCGCCGGATCGAGGCCGCCGCGGAGGACGACCCGCACGTCGAAGGTGTGCCCGTGGACGCGGCGACACGGATGGTCGTCGGGCAGGGCCGGCAGGAATCTCGCGCAGGCGAGGGAGAAGTCGACGAAGCACTCGAGCTCGGCCATGGGGCTCAGGGAGGCGGGACGTCGGCGAAGGCGCGGGGGCGCCGCTTGAAGATGCGGAAGAGCACCCAGAACGAGGGCACGAGGATGACGAAGCCGGCGCCGAGGCCGATCGCGACCAGGCGGAGCGTCGCCTCGGGGGCGGCGAGGTCGTCGATCGTGCGGTCGGGTGGCACGAAGTACGGCCACTGCACCCACGCCCACGCCCAGACGATGGCGCTCGCCTCGAAGATGGCCGCGTAGCGCGCGAGGGCGTAGCGCCGATGCCAGAGCGCCCAGGCCGCGAGCACCGCCGCGGCGGCCGCCGAGAGGTGGACGGGGATCGCACGCGGCGAGCCCAGCAGGCCGTTCCAGAGGAACGGCGCGTCGCGTCGGGCGAGCGCCAGCACGACGCCGCCCACCGCAAAGACCGCCGCGGCCGCGGCGAGGGCGCGGCGGCGGAAGTCCTCGCGCAGCTCGCGCTCCCCGGCTTCGACGGTCAGGTAAACCGCGGCGAGGTAGGCGAAGAGCGCCAGCACGAACACGCCGAGCGCCCACGGGAACGGCCCGAGCCAGGGCCGCACGAACCGACCGAAGGCGGTGGGGGCGGTCACGCTGTCGCCGACGGCGCCGGACAGGGCGGCACCGAGCGACACGCCGAGCAGGATCGGCGTGACGAGCGAGGCGATCGAGAAGACGAGTCCCCAGCGCCGCTGCACCGTGTCGCGACGCGAGTCATACGAGCGGAACGTGAAGGCCGAGCCCCGCAGCACGACGCCGACCAGCATGAGGGTGAGCGGGATGTGGAGCGCGATCGCGTACGCGGCGAAGGCCGCCGGGAAGCAGGTGAACAGCATGACCACCACGAGGATCAGCCAGACGTGGTTGGCTTCCCAGATGGGTCCGATGGCGTCGGCGACGAGGTCGCGCTGCGCCCGCTGGCGCGGGCCACGGGCGAGGAGGTCCCACAGGCCGCCACCGAAGTCGGCCCCGGCGAGCAGCGTGTACGCGTGCAGCGCCAGTACCATGACGCCGGCGAGCACGTCCGGGAGGGTGATCCCGTCGTTCATCGGCGGCGGGTCAGGCGGGCCGCGCGGGCGCGGGCGCGGGCGCGGGCGCGGCCGCGGCCGCGGGCGCGGCGTACTCACGCGTTGCCATGAACTCTCCCATCGGGCCCGTACGCACGATCTGGCGGTAGAGCAGCCAGACCACGGCGACGCCGAGCGCGACGTACAGCAGCGTGAACGTCACGAACGGCACGATGAGCCCCGGGACCGGGGTGACGGCGTCGGCGGTGCGGACGAGCCCTTGGACGATCCACGGCTGGCGCCCGACCTCGGTGACGACCCAGCCGGCCTCGATCGCGACGAGGCCCAGGGGGGCCGACCCCGCCAGGGCGAGCAGCAACAGGCGCTGTGTCTCCCACGGGCTGCGCCGCCACATCGCCCACGCGGCCCACAGCGAGACGAACGCCAGCCACGTGCCGATGCCCACCATGAGCTGGAAGGCGATGTGCACGATGCGCACGTTCGGCCAGTCCGCGCGCGGGACCCGGTCGAGGCCGGCGACCTCGGCGGTCGGGTCGTCGAATGCGAGGAACGAGAGCCCGCCGGGAATCTCGATCGCGCCGGCCACCGTGCCGGTGGCGGGGTCGGGCCAGCCGCCGATGCGGAGCGGGGCCCCGCGCGCGGTGGTGAAGTGGGCCTCCATGGCGGCGAGCTTGGCGGGCTGGTGGCGCGCCACGTGCTGCGCCGACCAGTGACCGACGACGGGTTGGGCGAGCGACGAGGGGATCGCCACCAGCAGGGCGATGGACAGCGCCCGGCGATGGAAGGGCGCGTCGGGATCGCGCCGCACGAACCAGGCGTGGATGCCGGCCACGGCGATGGCGGTCGCCGAGAAGGCCGCGAGCGTCATGTGCGTCGTCTGGGTGAACGCGGCGGGCGTCATCATGGCCCCGAGGGGATCGATGTCGGCGGGTCGCCCGTTGACGATCCGGAAGCCCACCGGGGCGTTCATCCACGCGTTGGCGATGACGACGAAGATCCCGCTCGCGATGCCGGAGACGGCGACGAGCACCCCCGAGGCGAGGTGCGCGCGCGGCGAGATGCGGTCCCAGCCGTAGAGGTAGATGCCGAGGAAGATCGCTTCGGTGAAGAACGCGAAGCCCTCGAGCGAGAAGGGCATGCCGATGATCGGGCCGGCGTACTCCATGAAGGACGGCCAGAGCAGCCCGAGCTCGAACGACAGCACCGTGCCCGACACCGCCCCGACGGCGAAGAGGATCGCGGTGCCCTTCGACCACCGCTTGGCGAGGTCGAGGTCGAGCGGGTCGCCGGATCGGCGCCACCGCCATTCGGCGACGACCATCAGCACCGGCATCGCGATACCGGCCACCGCGAAGAGGATGTGGAAGGCGAGCGACGTCGCCATCTGGGCGCGCGCCGCGAGGAGGTCGGACATGGCTACGGGAGGAGACGCCGATGCATGCCCGCCCCGATCAGTCGAAGTCGAGGGCGAGGTCGAGCGCCGGGGCCGAATGCGTGATGGCGCCGCTGGAGATCCAGTCCACGCCGGTCTCGGCGATCGGCCGGATCGTCTCGGGGCGCACGCGGCCGGAGGCCTCGACGATCGCGCGGCCGCCGACGAGCGCGACGCACGCCCGCATCTGTTCGACCGTCATGTTGTCGAGCATCACGATGTCGGCACCTGCGGTGAGCGCGGCCTCGACCTGCGCCGGGGTGTCGCACTCGACCTCCACGCGCGTGCCGGCCGGCGCCAGCGCGCGGGCCTTCTGCACGGCGGCACCGAGCTGGGCGCCGGCGATCGTCAGGTGGTTGTCCTTGATCAGCACCGCGGCGCGCAGGTCGGCGCGGTGGTTGGTACCGCCGCCGCAGCGCACGGCGTACTTCTCGAGCGCCCGCCAGCCGGGTGTGGTCTTGCGCGTGTCGAGCACCTTGGCCCGCGTCCCCCGCACCGCCGCGACGAGGGCGGCTGTGGCGGTCGCGATCCCGGAGAGGTGCATGAGGTAGTTGAGGGCGACCCGCTCGGCCGACAGCAGCCCGCGGGCGCGGCCGCTCAGGTGCAGCACTACGTCGCCGGGCTGCACGGCGGTGCCGTCCGGGGCGTCGATCCGGATCGTCGCGTGCGCGTCGAGCTGGCGAAACGCCTCGACCGCGAGCGGCACGCCGCAGACGACGCCCGCCGCTCTGGCGACCAGCGAGGCCCGGGCCGTCCGGTCGGCGGGGATCGTCGCGACGGTCGTGATGTCGGCGTGGGCGCCATCCTCCTCGAGCGCGGCCCGCACGAGCGCCGTCACGGCGTCCGGGACGAGCGGGAAGGGATGCCGCCCGTCGCCGGCGACCACCGGGACGGAGAAGGGTGTCACGACGCGGGGGGCGTTCTCGGGCACGCGTCTATGGTCGCCGGTCATGGCCCGTCCGGCAATGGGCGAGGGCCGTCGCGCACGGTGGCCGCGCCGCCTCACTCGCCGGGATCGGCCGCCTTCGGCTGCGGGGTCCCGCCGATCGCCACCATCCGTTCGATCGCCGTGCGCGCCCTCGCCGCGACGTCGTCGGGCACGGTGATGCGGTGCGTGAGCGTCTCGAGGGCGTGGAGCACCTTGGGCAGGGTGGTGACCTTCATGTAGGCGCAGACCGCCTGCTCGTTGGCCGGGATGAACCGCTTCCCGGGATTCTCGCGGCGCAGCCGGTGGAGGATTCCCACCTCGGTGGCGACGATGAAGGTGTCGGCGTCGCTCTGGGCGGGGCGGCGGATCATCCCCTCGGTCGAGAGGATCTGCGCCCCATCCGGGGCGATGTCGCCGGCGGAGAGCGCCTCGACGACGCTGGTGGCGCAGCCGCACTCGGGATGCACGAGGAACTCCGCGCCGGGGTGGGCGGCCCGCTGCCGCGCGATGTGCTCGGGGTCGATACCCGCGTGCACGTGGCACTCGCCCATCCATACGCGGATGTTCGCGCGTCCAGTGACCCGACGCACATGGTTCCCGAGGAACATGTCGGGGAGGAAGAGGACTTCGCGGTCGGCGGGGATGGCGTTGACGATCTCGACCGCGTTGCCGGAGGTGCAGCAATAGTCACTCTCGGCCTTCACCTCGGCGGTGGTGTTGACGTACGCCACCACAACGGCACCGGGGTGTTCGGCCTTCCATGCGCGCAACTGGGCCGCGTCGATCGTGCTGGCGAGCGAGCAGCCGGCCGCGAGGTCGGGAAGCAGCACCGTCTTGGCGGGCGAGAGGATCGCCGCGGTCTCGGCCATGAAGTGCACGCCGCAGAAGACGATCACCTCGGCGTCGGTGCGCGCCGCCTCACGGGAGAGGCCGAGCGAGTCGCCGACGAAGTCGGCGACGTCCTGCACCTCCGGCCGCTCGTAGTTGTGCGCGAGGACGACCGCACGGCGCTCGGCGGCGAGGGCGCGGATCCGGCGCTGCAGGTCGGCGTGGGGTTCGGAGAAGGTGACCATGGGGCGGAATCTAGCGCCCCCTACGCCTCGATCCGGCGCCCCCGGAATTTCTTGCGGGGGCGCGGGAAGTCGCTGCGGAAGTGGCCACCGCGGCTCTCCTGTCGCGCCAGCGCCCCGCGCGCGATGAGGAGTGCGGTCTCCGCCATGTTCGCCTCCTCGGTGGCGCCCAGGGGCAGGCGGCGGCGGATGTCGGTAAGGCGATGGATCCCCTCCTCGAGCCCGCGCGCGTTGCGGTCGATGCCGACGCACTCCCACATGGTGGTGCGGATCGCGTCGGCGGCCACCTGCGCCGCCCCCCGGTCCACGAGCGGCGGCACGCGCCAGCGGGCGCGCCGCGGACTCGCGCCGAGGGCGGGCACGCCGCCGACGTCGCGGGCGCATCGCTCGGCGAAGACCATCCCCTCGAGCAGCGAGTTGCTGGCCAGCCGGTTGGCCCCGTGCACGCCGGTGCGCGAGACCTCGCCCACCGCCCACAGGCGCGGCATCGTGCTGCGGCCGGAGAGATCGGTGACGACGCCGCCCATGAGGTAGTGGGCCGCCGGCGTCACGGGGATGGGTTCCCGCCGCGGGTCGATGCCACGCGCCCGGCAGAGGGCGAAGATTCCCGGGAAGCGGCGCTCGAACCCGCGGCCGAGCTTGGTCGCGTCGAGCCGCACGCGGTGGCCGGCCATCTGCTCGCGGTAGATCTCGCGGGCGACGATGTCGCGCGGCGCGAGCTCGGCAAGGCGATGGCGCTGCGTCATGAAGCGCTCGCCGAGTTCGTTGCGCAGCACCGCGCCCTCGCCGCGGACCGCCTCGGAGATGAGCGACCGCGGGTTCTCGGCCACGTCGAGTGCGGTCGGGTGGAACTGCACGAACTCCATGTCGGCGAGCGTGACGCCGGCGCGGTGCGCGATCGCGAAGCCGTCGCCGGTGGCGACGAGCGGGTTCGTCGTGTAGCGGTAAACCTGCCCGCAGCCGCCCGTGGCCAGCACGGTGGCATCGGCGACGATCTCCACCGGTTGGCCGGCGATGCTCGCGCGCACCCCGACGCACTCACCCCCCTCGACGATGAGGTCGAGCACGCGGGCGGACTCGATGACGGTGATGTTCGGGGAGCCCTGCACGCGCGCGATGAGGGTACGCGCGACCTCGGCCCCCGTCTGGTCGCCGCGGGCGTGGACGATGCGGCTGCGCGAGTGCGCCGCCTCACGTCCGAGCTTGAGCTTGCCGCGGGGATCGAGGTCGAACCGCGCGCCGGCGCTCCACAGTTCGCGCACACGCGCGGGCCCCTCGGCCACGAGCACCTCCACCGCCGCCGCGTCGCAGAGCGCGGCGCCGGCGGCGAGCGTGTCCTGCTTGTGCAGGTCGGGGGAGTCGCCGGCACCGAGGGCGGCGGCGATCCCGCCCTGCGCGTAGGCGGTGGCGCTGTCGAAGAGCGAGCGCTTGGTGAGCACCACGACCTCGGCCCGCTCGGCGGCGCGCCAGGCGGTGTGGAGTCCGGCGACGCCGCTGCCGACGACGAGTACGCGCGTCCGTTGGCGATCGGGCAGGGACATGCTCAGCGCAGGCGGTAGCGTCGGGGCGGCGCATCGCCGGAGGGCGGGCCCCCGGAGGACGGCCCGGGCGCGGGCGGGTCGTCCGGGGCTCCGGGTCCCGCGGCATCCGCCGCGCCCGAGCGCCACATGACGAAGAACAGCCATGCGCTGAAGCTCATCGCCCCCCACCAGATCCCCCATGCGAGGGCGCGGGTGGCGGCGGCGATGCGGGTGTCGTACTCGAGCAGCCCGGCGTGGCCGAACATGTAGCGCCAGTCGTGGCCGGCAAAGGGATCGTCGTCCACCTGCGCCCCGGTGTCCGGGGAGGTTGACACGAGGTCGAGTTCCAGCGCCCGGGCATCGCCCATGTACACGCTCACGCCCCCCAGCGTGGAGGCGAGCCACATCGCGCAGAAGGCGACGCCGAACCAGTCCCTGGATCGCACCATCAGGGCGCCGGCGAGGATGGGCAGGAGCACCTCGGAGGCGGTCCCGCCGAAGACGGCGAGCCACTCGCTGCCGAGAAGGCTCCAGTAGACGTGGCCCCCCTCGTGCACGTGGAACGAGATGAAGTCGAAGAGCGGGAATCCCTCCCGGTACTGCCCGCTGACGAGCACGGGCAGCGACCAGATGGCGGCGAGGTAGAGCACGGGCGCCCGCCACCACCACGAGCGCCCCCATGCCCACCGGCGGATCTGTTCGAGGAGGACCACGGCCGAAAGCAAGCGCGCGGCGCACCCAAATCAACCGGCCGGTCGGGTTGCCGGCGCCCCCCGGAGACCGCGACCTTTCGAACCTTCATGCGGAACGTGGTGGTCTTCGTCGCGATCCTCCTGGCGGCGCATCTGGCGATGCTGGCTCTCGGCCCCGGCGACGCGGGGGCGTCGGGTGAGGGCGTGCGTGTCGGCGTCGTGTTCGACGTCGGCGGGCGCGGCGACAAGTCCTTCAACGACGGGGCGTGGCAGGGGGCGGACCAGGCGCGGCGCGACCTCGGGGCCCGCGTGCGCTTCATCGAGCCGGGCGAGGGCACCGACCGCGAGGCGGGCCTGCGCCTGCTGGCGGCGGAGGGAATGGACCTCGTCGTCGGGGTGGGGTTCATCTTCACCGACGACCTCCTGCAGCTGGCAGCCGAGTACCCGGACACCCGCTTCGCTGGCGTGGACTTCGCGGTGCCCACCGACTCGCTCGGGCGCCCGCGGCCGCTGCCCCCCAACCTGGTCGCGCTCAAGTTCCGCGAAGAAGAAGGCTCGTTCCTGGTGGGGGCGCTGGCTGCGCTGGCCGGCGGCTCGAGGACCGTCGGCTTCGTCGGCGGGATGGAGTCGCCGCTCATCCGGAAGTTCGAGGCCGGCTACGCCGCGGGCGTGAAGCACGTCTGCCCCTCGTGCGAAGTCCTGAGCGCCTACGCCGGCGTGACGCCGGCGGCCTTCCGCAACCCGGGCAAGGGGAAGGAACTCGCGCTGTCGCAGTACGGGCGCGGCGCGCGCGTCATCTACCACGCCTCGGGCTCCACGGGACTCGGCGTCTTCGAGGCGGCGCGAGCCGTCCGCGGGCTCGCGATCGGCGTGGACGCCGACCAGTACCCCGAGGCGCCGGGTTTCGTACTCACGTCGATGGTGAAGGGGATCGACGCCGCCGTCTTCGACGCCATTCGTCGCGTGCGCGACGGCACCTTCGCCGGCGGGGTGCGGCAGTTCGGACTGGCCGAGCGCGGAGTCGGCTTCGTGGACGACGCCAACAACCGCGCGCTGATTCCCGACCCGGTCCGTCGCCGGCTGGCCGCGCTGCGCGACTCGATCATCGCCGGCCGCATCGTGGTGCCCAGCACGTGACCGCTTCCGCAGCGGCGCCGCCGCTCGCAGTCCGGATGGCCGGGATCGCCAAGCGCTACGGGGCGGTGGCGGCGAACGTCGAGGCGTCGCTCGAGGTGGGTCGCGGCGAGATCCACGCGATCTGCGGGGAGAACGGCGCGGGCAAGAGCACGCTGATGAAGATCCTCTCCGGCGGCGCGCGCCCCGATGCGGGGACCGTCGTCGTCAACGGACGCGACGTGACGGGGTGGGGCACGGCGGAGGCGATCGCCGCAGGGGTCGGGATGGTGCACCAGCACTTCCAGCTGGTGCCGACGCTCACGGTGGCCGAGAACCTCGTGCTGGGGCGCGAGCCGACGGCGCGGGGCCGGCTGGTGCTGGCCCCGGCGCTGGCGGAGATCGCGGCGCTTTGCGAGCGGACCGGGCTGGTGATCGATCCCGTGCGCCGCGTCGGCGACCTCACGGTGGGCGAGGCGCAGCGGGTGGAGATCCTCAAGGCGCTCTTCCGCGGCGCCCGCACGCTCATCCTCGACGAGCCCACGGCGGTGCTCTCGCCGCCCGAGGTCACCGACCTGTGGCGCGTACTGCGTCGGCTGCGCGACGACGGCGGGACGATCGTGCTCATCACGCACAAGCTCGACGAGGTCCTCGCCGCGGCGTCGCGGGTGACCGTCATGCGCGCGGGGCGCACCGTCGGCCGCCTGGCGACGGCGGGGGCAACGCCGGCCGACATCGCCCGTGCGATGGTCGGGCGCGACGTGGCGCTCGCGGCGCGCGACGCGGGCGCCGATGCGCTCGCCACCGCGCCACCGCGCCTCGTGGTGCGCGACCTCGCGGTGGCCGACGCCGCCGGCCGCCGCGTGGTGGACGGGGTGTCGCTCACGGTGCGGCCCGGCGAGATCGTGGGGATCGCCGGCGTCGAGGGCAACGGCCAGACGGAGCTCGTCGAGGCGATCGCGGGCCTCGCACGCGTCCGCGGCGGGCAGGTCACGTTCGACGGCGCCGACGTGACCGCGTGGCCGGTGGCGCGTCGCACGGCGGCCGGCCTCGCGCACATCCCGGAGGACCGCCACGCGCGCGGCCTGGTGCTCGACTGGTCCGTCGCCGACAACCTCGTGCTGGGGCAGCAGCATCGCTTCACCCGAGCCGGACGGCTGGACGTGCGGGGCATCGCCGCCCATGCGGCGGCGCAGGTCGCGGCGTTCGACATCCGGCCCGGCGACACCTCGCTGCCGGCGCGCGCGCTCTCGGGCGGCAACCAGCAGAAGGTCGTCGTCGCGCGGGAACTCGGCGGCGGGCGCGACGTGCGCGTGCTGCTCGCGGCGCAGCCCACCCGCGGGGTGGACGTCGGGGCGATCGAGGCGATCCACGCACGGCTGCGGGCAGCGCGCGACGCCGGGGCCGCCGTGCTTCTCGTCTCGGCCGACCTCGGCGAGCTGCTTGCGCTCTCGACCCGCGTGCTCGTCATGTACGCGGGGCGCCTCGTCCACGAGGTCGAAGGCCGCGTCGCGACGCCCGAGGGGCTGGGACCGCACATGACGGGGGCCGCCGCATGAGCCGCCCGCCCGGGCCGCGCTGGGCGGAGGCGCTGCTGCCGCCGCTCGTCGCGCTGGCCATCGCGCTGGTGGTGGGCGACCTGCTGATCCTGACGTTCGGCCAGTCGCCGCGCATCGTGTGGGGGGTGCTGCTCGAGGGCACGTGGGGCAACGCGTACGGGATGGGGCAGGTGCTGTACAAGGCGACGACCCTCACCTGCACGGGGCTGGCGGTGGCGGTGGCGCTGCGGGCGGGGCTCTTCAACATCGCCGCGGAGTCGCAGCTGGCCGCCGGCGGCTTCGGGGCGGCGATGGCGGGGCTGGCGTTGCCCGCCGGCGCGCCGGCGATCCTTGCGGTGCCTTTCTGCCTCGGGGCGGCGATGACGGCCGGCGCGATCGTCGGCGCGGTGCCGGGCGGCCTCAAGGCGAAGGCCGGGGCGAACGAGGTCATCGTCACGATCTGCCTCAACTTCCTCGTGCTTGCGCTCCTCAACTGGGCGGTCGCCGAGCACCTGCACGTCCCCGATTCGCTGCACACGGCGACGATCCGCGCGGGCGGCCTGCCGCGACTGGCGGACGTGCACGCGGCCTTCCGCGGCTCGGCGGCCAACGCGACGGTGCTGGTGGCGGTCGCGGCGATCGTGGCGACGTGGTGGGGGCTCTTCCGCACGCCGGGCGGGTACGCGCTGCGGGCAGTCGGCCTGAGCCCCGCAGCGGCGGAGTACGGCGGCGTCTCGCTCGGGCGCACGTGGTTCCGGGCGCTGGTATGGAGCGGGGCGCTGGCCGGCCTCGGCGGCGTGAACTACGTGCTCGGGTACAAGCGCTACTACGAGGAAGGGTTCGGGTTCGGCGCCGGCTTTCTCGGCATCGCGGTCGCGCTCGTGGGGCGAAACCACCCGGTGGGCGTGGGGATCGCGGCGCTGCTGTTCGCGACGCTCTCGCAGGGCGGCCTCGCGGTGAACGCGCTGGTGCCGAAGCAGATGATGGACGTGCTGCAGGCGGTGGTGATCCTCGCCGTCGTCGCGAGCGTCCCCGAGGTGCGGCGGTTGGTCGCGCAGGCGGTACCGCGCCGACCGTGAGCGACCTCCTGTTCCAGTGGCTGCGCATCGCGGCGCCGTACCTGTGTGCGGCGGCCGGCGGCGTGCTGAGCGAGCGCGCGGGGATCATCGCGCTCACACTCGAGGGGTACCTGCTCGCCGGCGCCTTCGGTGCCGCGCTGGGGGCGCTGGCGACCGATGGGCCGTGGCTGGGCGTGGCGGCCGGGATCGGCGCGGCCACGGCGGTCGCGGCGCTGCATGCGGCGGCCACGCTGCGTTTCCGCGCCGACCAGGTGGTGACGGGGGTGGCGCTCAATCTCCTCGTGGACGGAGCGACGACGTTCGTGCTGCGTCGCGTGTACGACAGCTCGGCCAACTCGCCGCGCGTCGAGGGCTTCGGCAGCGGCGGCGACCTTGGCAGCCCGGTGGGCTGGCTGGCGCTGCTGGCGCTGCCGGCGCTGTGGTGGCTGCTCGCACGCACGCGCTTCGGCCTGCGGGTGCGCGCGGTGGGCGAGGCGCCGGAGGCGGCGACCACGGCGGGCATCTCGGTGGCGCGCGTGCGCTGGCTCGCGGTGCTGGGGTCCGGGGCCCTCGCCGGCCTGGGCGGCGCGTTCCTCGCGCTCGACCAGCACAAGTTCTCGACCGGGATGACGGCGGGTCGCGGGTTCATCGCGCTCGCGGCGGTGATCTTCGGCCGCTGGGACCCGCTGCGCACCGCCGGGGCCTGCCTGCTCTTCGCCGCCGCCGAGACGTTGCAGATCCGGCTCCAGGGGACGGCGGCGATTCCGTCGCAGTTCACGGAGATGATCCCCTACGCGCTCACGATCGTCGCGCTGGCGACGCTGGCGGGCCGCGCCGCGGCACCGGCGGCGTTGGGGAAGGCCGAGTCGTGAGCGACTGGCTCGCCTCGCCGCTGGTGCAGGGTACCGGGGCGGTCGCCGCCGTGGCGGTGGCGTGGCTGCTGTGGCGTGAGGTGCGGACGATCCCGGCGAAGCTGCACGTGCTGATGGCGACCGCGTTCCTCGACATGGTCGGGACGCTGATGGTGCTGCCACTGCTGCCGTTCTACGCGCAGAAGCTCGGGGCGTCGGGGACGGCAGTGGGGCTGCTGGTCTCGAGCTTCGCCGCTGCGCAGTTGCTGAGCGCCCCGCTGTGGGGCCGGTTCAGCGACCGGTATGGTCGCCGCCCGACGCTCATGGTCGCGCTGGGCGCCTCGGCCGTGGCCTACGTGGTCTTCGGCTATGCGACGAGCCTGTGGCTGCTCTTCGCCTCGCGCCTCGTGCAGGGGGCCGGTGGGGGCACGGTCGGGGTGATCCAGGCCTACGTGGCGGATGCAACCGAGCCGCAGGAACGCGCGAAGGCGCTGGGCTGGCTCTCCGCGGCGACGAACCTGGGCGTGGCTCTCGGGCCGGTGCTCGGCTCGTGGGCAGCGACGCTGGGCCAGACGGGCATCCCGGTCGCCGGCGCGACGTGGCGGATCGGGCCGGCGGCCCCGGGGCTGCTGGCGGCGGCGCTGTGCGTGCTCAACCTCCTCTTCGCGCGGAAGTACCTGACGGAATCGAAGGCGGCGACGCCGGCAGGCCACGTCCGGCGCTCGAGCCGGGCGGCGGTGCTGCGGGTGATCACGCACCCGGGGGAGATCGCGCCGCGCCTCATCTGGATCTACGCCATCGCGATGGGGGCCTTTCAGGGGGTGACGGCGATGCTGGCGCTGTACCTCAACGTGAAGTTCGGCATCACCGAACGCACGGTCGGCTACGTGTTCATGTACATCGGACTCATCAGCGTGGTGGCGCGGGCCCTGATCCTCGGCCGGCTCGTGGATGCACTGGGCGAGGCCCGGCTGTCGCGGGTCGGGACGGTGCTGCTGGCGCTCGGCGTCCTGGGGATCGCGCTCGCGCCCACCCTCCCGCTGCTGCTGCTGGCCACGGCGTGCATGCCGCTCGGGACGGCATTCACCTTCCCATGCGTGTCGGCGATGCTGTCGAAGGTGATTCCCACCGCCGAGCGGGGCATGCTGCTGGGCGTCCAGCAGACCTTCGGTGGCGTCGCGCGCGTGGCGTTCCCGGCGCTGGCCGGCGTGCTGTTCGAGTTCGGGATCGGGTGGCCCTTCGTCGCCTCGGCGGCGCTCGTAGCGCTGACGCTGCCGATGACGGCGGGCGTCGGGCGCGCGGTGGCGGCGGGGCAGGCCGCGCCCGCGCCGTCGCCCCCGGGCTGACTCAGCGCACCACGCCGTCGTTCTCGAGGATCAGCCGCGCGAGTTCGACGATCGGCACCGCGCGGTTCTGGCTGGTCTTCTGCAGGAAGCGGTAGGCCTCCGCCTCGCCGACCTGCATGCGCTGCATCAGCATCCCCTTGGCGCGCTCGATGAGCTTGCGCTGCTCGAGCCGCAGCTTGGCGTCCGCGGCCTCGGCCCGTGCGAGCCGCAACTCGCCGGCCCGGCGTACGGCCAGCCGCAGCGAGGCGTCAATGGCATTCGGCGCAGCGGGCTTCGGCAGCACGGCGAGGGCCCCGGAGTCCTCGAGGCCGACGCCCGTGAGATCGAGCGTCGGGTCACCGGTATAGAGCACGATCGCGATGTCCGGTGTGGCGGTGCGCAGCCGCTGCGCCGCCTCGATGCCGGTGCCGCCCGGCATGCGGATGTCGAGCAGGACGACGTCGGGTGCGGTGGCACCGGCCAGCGCGACCGCCTCGTCGCCGCTCGTCGCGAGGGCGACCACGTCGTGGCCCAGCGTGCGCAGGACGTCGGCCAGGAGCGACCGATCGTCCGCCTTGTCGTCGGCCAGCACGACGCGGATCGTCCCTGTCGCCGTCGGCGCGGGGGCGCCGGCGGCTGCCACCGTCTCGGCTCCCGGGCCATCGTCAGGCGACGGGTGGCCCCCGTCGGGGCTCGCTCGCGGGGGCCGCAACATCGCGCTGACCAGTCGCGTCTGGCGTGCGAGCTCCTCGGTCGCGCGCCGCAGCTGCAGCGCCACGTCCCGGACGGTGGCCGCGTCGTCGGCCTTCTGCTCGAGCAGGAAGGCGGCGGCCATCATGGGATTCAGCGTGTTGTTGACTTCGTGGACGAAGCTCGCCGCGAGGCGGCGCGCCGCATCCGGCGGTGGGCCGCCGGCGTCGGCGGCGCCGCCCGCTGGGGTCGCAGGTCGGCGGGGCATTCGGATGGGAAAGACGTGGAGCCGCGAATGCGCCGTCAGCGTCGACGGGGGCGCACGTGCAAGAAACCCGGGACGGGCCCCCGCGTCAATCGGGGCGCCCCGCACGCGTCACATGTCAGACCCGTCGCAGCGTGTCGGGCACGGGGTACTCGCCGGTGTCGCTTCCGGTGATGAGCCGCACGCCGCGCTGGAACGTGACGTACGCGTAGGCCCACTGCAGCACCACGCTCAGCCGATTGCGGAAGCCGGCGAGGTAGAGGACGTGGACGAACAGCCACAGGAGCCACGCCGCGTAGCCCGTCACGTTGACGCGACCGAAGCGGGCGACGGCTTTGTGGCGACCGATCGTCGCGAGGTCGCCCTTGTTGAACCACCGGTAGGGACGCCGCGGCCCCCCGTGCAGGTCCGCCACGATCATCGCCGCCGCGTGCGCGCCCGTCTGGTTGGCGGTCGGCGCCACGCCCGGGATCCAACTCCCGTCCGGTGCGCGGATGGCCGCGAGGTCGCCGACGACGAAGACCTCGGGATGCCCCGGCACCGAGCAGTCGGGCGCGACGAGCACGCGGCCCGACTTGTCGAGTGGCACGAGTCCCTGCGTCAGCGGCGAGGCCGCGATGCCGGCCGCCCAGAAGATCTCCTCCGCCTCGATGCGCGTCCCGTCGGCGAGCGAGACGCCATGCTGGTCGAGCGCCGTCACCCTCGTTCCGGTACGCACCTCGACGCCCAACCCCTCGAGGTCACGACGGGCCTGCGCCGAGAGGGCGGGGTCGAACGCGGAGAGCAGGCGATCGCCCCCCTCGAGCAGCACGACGCGCAGCGAGGTCGGGTCGTACGCGCGGTACTCGCGGCGGAAGGCGCGGGCGACCTCGGGAAGCATTCCGGCGAGTTCGACGCCGGTCGGCCCCCCGCCGATGACCACGAACGTGAGCCAGCGCCGCCGCTGCTCCTCGCTCCGCGCCGCCTCGGCCCGCTCGAAGGCGAGCAGGAAGCGCCGGCGGATGCGCAGCGCGTCGTCGAGCGACTTGAGCCCCGGGGCGTGGTCTTCCCATTCGTCATGCCCGAAGTACGCGTTGCACATCCCGGCCGCGACGATGAGCCGGTCGTACGGGATCTCGCGCTGGTCCGCGTCGACGAGCACGACGCGGCGCTCGACGTCGATCCGCTTGACGTCGCCGAGAAGGACCCGGCAGTTGCGCACCCGCCGCAGTGCCCAGCGGATCGGCACCGAGATGTCGCTCGGCGCGAGCATCGCCGTGGCCACCTGATAGAGCAGGGGCTGGAAGAGGTGGTGGTTGGTGCGGTCGAGCAGCGTGACGTCCACGGGGTGCTTCCGCAGGGCACGCGCGGCGGCGAGGCCGGCGAACCCTCCCCCGATGATCACGACGCGCAGGCGGGCGGGGGGGCTCACGGCCCGCCCGCCACCGCCCGCCGCCGGATGCCGCCGAGTAGCCGCGTCCCGGCGCGCGGCGCGGCCGGCGGGCGCGCCGCGACCTTCGCGGTCCACCGGCGCATCCACGCCTCCATCGAGTCGGCGACGACGGGGGCGTCGAGCGGCAGGGGGCGCCACGCGCCCGCGGCGCGGCGGGTCCACGCCGGCATCGCGTCACC
The DNA here is from genome assembly GCA_021298835.1 of Gemmatimonadota bacterium. Classification (GTDB taxonomy): domain Bacteria; phylum Gemmatimonadota; class Gemmatimonadetes; order Gemmatimonadales; family Gemmatimonadaceae; genus JAJTHG01. Next base: position 39,239 of record JAJTHG010000005.1, on the reverse strand, counting down.
CGGCACGTCGGGACGGACCGGCCAGCGCGCGTGGCGGCGCGCGGCCAGCTCGACGGCCGGGCGCGAGGTGACGAACTCGACGAACGCCTGCGCGGCGCGCGCGTGCGGAGCGCCGGCCACCACGGCAATGCCGTCGACGAGGATCGGCACGCCGCCGTCGGGCACGCGCCATCCGATCGGCCGCTTCTCGCGCCGCGGCTGCGCGTCGAGTTCCGCCACGTTCCACACCGTCACCACCCCGTCCTTGCGCGCCAGGTGCTGGTAGAGCTCCGTGGGCGAGTCCACGTAGGCGCGGACGTTGCGATCGAGACCGTCGAGCCACGCCTGCGCCGCCGCCGAGGAGCCGTCGCGGGCCACGGCCTCGGCGAAGATGGCCGTGGCCATGCTCTGCATCGAGCCGGCATGCCGCGGATCGCGCAGCACGACCTTCCCGCGCCAGCCGGGCGACGCGAGCTCCCGCCAGTCGCGCGGGGCCGTCTCGGGCGAGAGCGCCTCGCTGTTGAAGCCGATCACGAGCGGCGTGCGGTAGACCCCGAACCACCGGTCGCCGTCGTCACGGGTGCCTGCGGGCGCCAGCGCCGCCCACGTCGGCGTGTAGGCGGCGAGCAACCCCTCGCGCGCGGCGGCGACGAAGCGATCGGCCGCGGCACCGAACCAGACGTCGGCGCGCGGCGCGGCCCGCTCGGCGCGCACGCGCTCGAGGATCACCTGCGACCCCAGCACGACCCACTCGACGTCGAGTCGCGGATGCTCACGCTCGAAGGCGACCTCGAGTTCGGTCCGCAGCGGCTCGTCGTGCGGCGAGTAGACGACGACGAGCTCGCGCGAATCACGCGCGCACCCGACGGGGCCCGCCAGCAGCCAGGCCAGTGCGCCTGCGACCGACGCAGCCGCGGCCACGCCCACGCGGCCGCGCCGGTTCGCGCGGTCCCGGCGCCGTCCGGTCACGGGACGCGGCTTCCGGCCGCGGTCGGCGTGGCCGCGACGAGGTTCACGAACAGCCGAGCCGCCCCCGGTACCCCGGCCGGCAGCTGCCGGAAGAACGCGAGCGACGAATAGACGAGGACCCCGCGGCCCAGCGGGGCGACGAGCAGCCCGTGCTCGCGCGCGGGCTCCCCCGCATCCTGCATGGCCAGGAGCGGCGTCCAGGCAGGATCGATCGTGCGCGGGATGTAGAGCGCGCGCTCCTGCACCCAGCCGGCCCAGTCGGCGTCGCCGATGCGGTTCGGCGTCGTCAGCAGCGGGTGCCCGGGACGCAGCACGCGCACCTCGGCATCCTCCTCGGTCACACGATCGTGCGGACGAGCGATCGTCACCGGATACGGCAGCGCGCCGGGTCGGGTGAGCTCCTGCTGGCCGTACTGCAGCACCAGCGTACCGCCGCCGCGGACGTACGCGTACAGCCGTTCCCGCGCGGCGTAGAGCGCCTCGCTGGCCTCGAACGCGCGGGGGCCGACGACGATGCTGCGGAAGCGCGCCAGGTCGGCGGTCGCCAGCGTCGCGGGATCGAGCGCGGTGACGCCAAAGCCGAGGTCCTCGAGCATCGGCCGCACGTTGTCGCCGACCCCCGGGAGGTAGGCGATGTCCGTCCGGGCCGGAAGCGCGACCTCCAGGCCCGTCAGCTCCAGCGTCGCCGGGCGCAGCAGGTGCAGCGGCCGGACGTGGTCGTAGTCGATCCGTTCGTACCCGTTCCGCCACTGGGCGGCGGACGGTCCGGCACCGGTCGAGGCGACCGCGGCGAGGCGATGCCGTCCGACCGGGAGGCGACCCTGCACGTCGAACGTGACCGCGGCCTCCGTGCCCGGGGCGAGGCGCACGACGGGGGCCGGCGTTACGGTGCGCAGGCCCTGTGGCAGTTCCAGCGATACGCGGACGACCTGCGTGTCGCGCGCCACGCTGCGCACGAACACGCGCAGCGACCGGCGCACGTCGCGGCCGGCCGGTACGTACGCGGCGGCACGTTCGAGTCGCACGCCGATGCGGGGGGCGGCGAGGACCGCGCGCTGCTGGTCCCCCTTCACCGGGTCGGCGAAGCGGTGCACCAGCGGCGCCGCGAGCGGCCAGCGCCCGGCCCCGGGGAGCTCGACGGCGATCCGCACGGCGAGCCCGGCGCGCGACTCGTCGTCGGGGACGTCGCCCGGGGCGACCGCGATCGGCGTGGCCCACCAGTCGCCGTTCCGCCCGGCCCGTCGCCACCACGGAGTGGTCGCCTCGGTGGGGACGATGCGCAGGATGCGGGTCGCGCTGCCGCCGGGGGCCACCACCAGCGTGTCGTGCCCCGCGGCGACGGCCAGGGCGACGGCCAGGGCGACGGCCGGCTGCACCGTGTCGCCGGGGAGCCAGCGCACCGGGACGCGGCCGCGATTGTAGAGGGTCAGCGAGACGGCGACGGTGTCGTTCACCGCCACCGTGGGTGCGTCGGCGGTCGCCTCGAGCGCGAGCCCGGCCGCCTGGGCGACGAGCAGGTGGTCGTCCGGGCGCCGCCCGACGACGGCGAGCGCGCGCTCGACGGTCGGCCAGGGATCGCGCAGGTCGATCGCCTGTCGCAGCCGGTCCAGCGCGCGCCGGACCGAGTCCGGCGCGACACCCGGCGGCGCCGGACCGGCGAGGGTGTCGAGGCCATCGAAGAGGTCGCGCTCGGCCCGCGCTTCGGTGCCGGCGTTGACGCGCGTTGCCTCGCGCGTGACATGGTCGAGCACGGCGCCCTTGCGTTGCAGTACCCCGAAGCCCTGCGACTTGTGCTGGCTGCGGCTCTCGCCCGCCAGCTCGGCGTAGCCGCGTCCCCGCAGCACGTTGTACGTGCCGACGTCGAACGACAGCGTGGCGTCGGCCGGGCGGAAGCGCGCGGACCGGTAGAACTTCGCCACCGTCCACGGCCGGCCGTGGGAGGCGGCGGGGAAGCGGACGGTGTCCGCCCCGAGGTCGTAGGCCTCGCGCGCGAGGAGCCCGCTCACCTGATGGTGGCCGTGCCCGTCGCGCGGGGTGCCGCTGAACACCGCGACGATGAAGTGCGGCCGGAAGGCCCGCACCACGCGCACGACGTCGCCGAGGATCGTGTCCTTCGGCCAGTGGCGATAGGTCTCCTCGGCCGTCTTCGAGAAGCCGAAGTCGAAGGCCCGCGTGAAGTACTGCGTCGCGCCGTCAATGCGGCGGGCCGCCAGCAGTTCCTCGGTGCGGATGGCGCCGAGCGCCTCGCCGAGCTCGTTGCCGATGAGGTTCTGCCCGCCGTCGCCGCGCGTCAGCGAGAGGTACGCCGTGGTGGCGCCCCGCGCGCGTGCGAGCCACGTGAGCAGCTGGGTGTCCTCGTCATCCGGGTGCGCCGCGATCATGAGTACGCGCACCGGCACCGCGAGGGCGCGCAGGCGCTCGTCGAGGGTCGCGGCGTCCTGGGCCCGCGCGGCGGCGGCCGGCGCCACGGCGAGCACGACGGCCGCGGCGAGCGCCGACAGCCGTCGCCGGCTCACGCGCGGGCGCCCGCGCGACGGCGCGCCTTCACGTCGAGCGCCTCCGCGACGATGCGCGCCTGCTCCTCGGCGTGGTCGCTGGCGTAGCCCTCCGCGGGCGACGCCCGGTCGGGCCGGCCCACGTAGCGCAGTTCCAGCGCGTTGCCGGTGCTCACCCGCAGGCGCGGCGCGACGAAGGTCCACGCCCCGGCGTTCTTGGGCTCTTCCTGCGCCCAGACGACGTCCTCGACGTTCGGATAGCGGTCGACGACCGCCGCGACGGTGGCGGCCGGCCACGGATAGAGCTGCTCGACGCGCACCAGCGCGACCTCGGGACCGGGCCCCTTGGCGACGAGGTCGTAGTAAACCTTGCCGGTGCAGAAGACCACGCGGCGGACCGAGGCCGCGGCCTCCGGGGTGCCGAGGCGGGGGTCGTCGATGACGGGGCGGAAGGTGCCGCGGACGAGGTCGTCGAGCGCGCTCATCGCCGCCGGCAGGCGCAGCATGGACTTGGGCTGCATCAGCACGAGCGGCCGTCGGTCGCCCCAACGGGCCTGGCGGCGCAGCACGTGGAAGTACTGCGCCGGCGAGCTGGGGTAGGCCACGCGGAGGTTGTCCTCGGCGCAAAGCTGCAGGTAGCGCTCGAGGCGGGCGCTGGAGTGCTCGGGTCCCTGGCCTTCGTAGCCGTGCGGAAGGAGCAGCACGAGCGAGGAGTCCTGGTGCCACTTCGAGCGGTCGGCGGCGATGAACTGGTCGATGATCGGCTGCGCGACGTTGGCGAAGTCGCCGAACTGGGCCTCCCACAGGACGAGCGTGTCGGACGCCGCGACCGAGTAGCCGTACTCGAAGCCCATCACCGCCGTCTCCGACAGGGCCGAGGGATACACCTCGAACCGGCCGGTCGCGCTCGGCAGGTGCTGCAACGGCGTGAACGGGGCGTTGGTGTTGGCGTCCGAGAGCACCGCGTGGCGGTGCGAGAAGGTCCCGCGCTCGGCGTCCTGCCCGGTGAGGCGCACGGAGGTCCCCTCGAGGAGGAGCGACCCGAAGGCCAGCGCCTCGGCGTGGCCCCAGTCGATGCCGCCCGCCGGGCCCATCGCCTCGCGGCGGCGCTCGAGCTGCTTCCAGAGCCGCGGGTGCGGCGTGAAGTCGGCCGGGTGGGTGAGGAGCCGCTCGTTGATCGCGCCGAGAACGTCGGCCGGCACGCCGGTCGCGTCGGGGGCGGCCGGCCGGGCCGCTTCCGACGCGGCATGGGCGGCCGCGCTCCACGTGCCGCGCTTGACGTCGTCGTAGGCGGCCTGCCACTGCGCCATGACGTCGCGCTCGATCGCCGCCACGTCGGCGTCGGTGGCGAGGCCATCGGCCACGAGCTTGCGGCCCCAGACCTGCGGCGGGGTGGGGTGGGCCTTGATCAGCCCGTAGCGCACCGGCTGGGTGTAGGTCGGCTCGTCACCCTCGTTGTGGCCGTGGCGGCGGTAGCCCACGAGGTCGATGACGACGTCCTTGCCGAACGCGGTGCGATAGGCGCACGCCACGCGCACGGCGGCGATGCACGCGTCGGCCCGGTCGGCGTTGACGTGCAGCACCGGCACCTCGAAGCCCTTGGCGAGGTCGGACGCGTAGTGGGTGGACCGGGCGTCGGTCGGGTTCGTCGTGAAGCCGATCTGGTTGTTGACGATGACGTGGACGGTGCCGCCGACGCGGAACCCGCGGAGGCGCGAGAGGTTGAATGTCTCGGGGACGATGCCCTCGCCGGGGAAGGCGGCGTCGCCATGGATCACGACGGGAACCACCGAGCGCTCGTCGCGGCCGTCGGGCGTGCGCTGGTCGGCGCGGGCGAGCCCGTTGAGCACCGGGTTGACGAACTCGAGGTGGCTCGGGTTGGGCAGCAGCCGCAGCCGCACCTCGCGACCGCCGACCGTGCGCACCCCCTGCGCGCCCATGTGGTACTTCACGTCGCCGGTGCCGCTGTCGGGGCCGCCCTTGGGGTGGCGCCCCTCGAACTCCTCGAACAGCGCCTGCGGCGCTTTGCCGAGGATGTTGACCAGCACGTTCAGCCGCCCGCGGTGCGCCATGCCGATCGCCACCTCACGCGCGCCGGCGGCGGCCGACTCGGCGATCACGTGGTCGAGCATCGGGATCAGGGCGTCGGTCCCCTCGACCGAGAAGCGCTTGTAGCCGACGTACGCCTTGCCGAGGAAGCGCTCGAGCCCGTCCGCCATCGTCAGGCGCCGCAGCACCTCGAGCGCTTCTTCGCGGGTCAGGGGCCGGAAGAGCTCCTGCGCGATCAGCTGCTGGCGGAACCACTCGCGCTCCCCCTCGTCCGAGAGGTGCTGGTACTCGATTCCGATCGCGGTCTCGTAGCGCAGCCGCAGGCGGGCGATGACCTCGGTGGCCGTGGCCATGTGCGGGAAGCCGAGCGCGGTTCCCGGGACGAGTGCGAGGTCGGCCTCGGTGATGCCGTAGAACTCGGGCGTCAGCTCGGCGGCGCCGAGGGGCTTCGCCCCGAGGGGATCGAGCGCAACGGCGTAGTGGCCGTGTTGGCGGATACCCTGCGCGAGCGCCATGGCGGCCGCCACCTTGCGCAGCAGATCGGCGTCGGGGGCACCGGCGGGTGCCGGCGGCCCGCCCGCGAGGGTTTCGGCGAGCCGGAAGTACTGGCGCCAGGACTCGTCCACCGACGCGGGATCGCGCCGGTAGGCCGCGAGCATCTCGGCGACGTAAGCGTCGTTGAAGATGCTGGCGATCGCGATGGGAGCGGCGGGAGTGGCCATGGTGCCGGAATATAGGGGGCGTTCCCGGACGTGCCGCGCGTCACCGAGGCCCGGGCCCCGACGCGGCGATCCCTACTCCGCCGCCGCGAGGAGGTCGTGCAGCGCCTCGGCCGAGGCCGGCCGTAGTGCCCGGTCGCGCTGCAGGGCCGCCAGCACGGCGGTCTCCAGCCGCTCCGGCACGCCGGGCACGAGCTCCCGAGGGGGGACGACCGGTTCCTCGAGGACCTTCGTGATGAGCACGATCGGCGACTCGGCCACGTGCGGCAGCCGGCCGGTGAGGCACTCGTACAGCACGGCACCGGCCGCGTAGAGGTCGGCGCGGGGGTCCACGTCGTCACCGAGGAACTGCTCGGGGGCCATGTACTCGGGAGTGCCCACGACCATCCCCGCCTGCGTCGTCCCCTCGGAGCGCGTGGCGAGGCGGGCAATGCCGAAGTCCATCACCTTGAGCACGCCGTCCGGCCCGACCACGATGTTCTGCGGCTTGATGTCGCGATGGATGACCCCCGCCGCGTGCGCCACCTCGAGCGCGCGGCAGAGCTGCTTGCCGATGGTGATCACCACCGCCGGCGGCAGCGTGCCGCGCTGGCGGACGAGGTCCTTGAGGGAGCGGCCCTCGACGTACTCCATCGTGATGAAGTAGGTGCCGTCCTCGGTCCCGATGTCGTGCGTGCGCACCACGTTGCGGTGCGAGATCTTGCGCGCGAGGCGGATCTCGTCGCGGAAGCGCAGCAGGGCCGTCTCGTCCTGCGCGGCGAACTCGCGCTTGAGCGTCTTGATCGCGACGACCTCGCCGAGTTCGGTGTCGAGCGCCTTGTACACGGTGCCCATGCCCCCGGCGCCGAGCACCTCCTTCACCTCGTAGCGCCGCGCGAACCGCATGCCGGGAGCGAGCCCGCCGGGGGCGAGGGCGGCGAGCTTGCTCGTGCCGGTCATGTCCGCGAACTGCACCGTCCGCCGGGCGTCGTCGGCCTGGAGCAGGTCCACCAGCTGTTGCTTGTCGCGCAGGTCGGCGAGCAGTGCGCGGAACGCCCCGTTGAGGGCGCCGATCTCGTCGCGGCCCGGCGGCGGAAGCTCGGCGGCGTAGTCCCCCTGCGCGGCGCGCGCGGCCGCCCCCGCCAGCTGCTGCACGGGCCGCGAGATGGTCCGCGCGGCGACGAGGCTCAGGGCGAAGGCCACCAGCAGGCCGGCGGCGCCGGTGCCGAAGAGGAGCAGCTGCAGACGACTGAAGCGCGCGAGGGCCGCGTCCTCGTTCTTGAGTGTCACGAACCCGCCGAGCGGAGTGCCGCTCGCGCTGCGCAGGAGCTCGTATTGCCCGAGGTAATGCGTCCCCTCGAGCGTGAGGTCGGCCTTGAGCGGCGTTCCCGCCGGCAACGCGGGGGCCCAGTCGCGCTCGCGCAGGAGCGGGGTGAGGGCGGCCGGCGTGCCGAGCGTGGCGACGCGGGCGGTGGGCCCCTCGTCGTCAGCGGTGAAGAAGACGAGACCGAGTCCGCCGCCCGCCTCGCGCACGAGATCGCGCGCCACCGTGGAATCGATCCCGCGGACGGCCATGAGCACGCCGACGATGCGCGCCGAGGGGTCCGCGCCCTGGCGGATGGGCACGGCCACCGCCTGCGCGAGCCCGCCGTCGCGGTTGATCGCGAAGCCGCTGGTCTCGGTCCCGCCGAGCGCGCCGGCGATCAGCGCCGACCGGACGAGGGTGTCCGCGCGGGCGCCCGGGTCGTCACTGCGGGCGATCCGCACGCCCTGTTCGTCGGTGACTTGCACCCAGTCGGCACCGATCTGCGCGACGGCTTCCTGCGCCTGGTCGAAGAGACTCGCCCCGTTCCGCGTCGCGACGATCGCGAAGAAGCCCGGATTCTGCACGAACACGGCGGCCCCGCCGCGCAGGGCCGTGCGGCGCGCGTCGAGCGTGGCGCGCACCTGGGCCCGGGTGGCGGCGAGCGTCTCGTCCACCAGGGCCTCCGAGGCGCCCTTCGCCGCCTGGTTCGAGACGACGACCGTCGCGCCGAGGACGATCACCACGACGGAGGCGGTGGCGAGGAAGATCTTGCGGGTGATCGTCATGCGGGGCGGGCGAGGGGTGGGGGCCGCGACCCGGTTCGGCGGCGCGTGCGGAGGCGGCGCCTCACTCGTACTTTTCGCCGCCGGCCCGGTAGTCCTGGCCGAACTTGTTCTTGTGTGCGATCAACTTGAAGCCGCGGGCATCGAGCTTCACGGACGCGTGCTCCAGCCCCCCCGCGGGCACCGCGAGCTCCTCGTCGGCCACGGCAGCGCGGTTGTGCCAGAACCGCAGCACGTACCGGCCCGCCGGAACGCGGGGGATGCTCCAGCGCCCGTCGGCCCCGGCCTGCGCGACATGGGGGGTCCCGACCACGACCACGTGGCCCACCATGCGAGAATGGATGTTGCAGTACACTGGTACCGCGCCGACCTTCCGGAACGTCGCGCTGGCCACCTCGCCACGGCCGTACAGGCCGGCATCGAACTCCGACCCGGGCTCGTTCGTGAAGATGTTGTGGTCGAAGGGATCGCGGTTGGGGAACTCGACGGTGCTCCCGGGCGTCACCACCACGACGCCCGGCGAGAAGCGCCGCCGCTCCATCGCGATCTGGCCCCGGACCGGGGCGAGGCGCGAGCGGGGCGCTCCCACCGGCTCGAGCGTCACGACCACGTTACCGAGATCCTCGGTGATGTCGCCGGCGCGCTCGGCGATCGTCACTTGCCCGGCCACCGTGCCCTGGGCTGCCGCCGCGCCGGCCCCCGCCAGCGCTGCCGCGGCCCCGAGTCCAGCGCGCCGTACCAGACGCCACCTCGCGCCGACGACGGCGCCTACGCGGAGCCACGACTTGCCGATTCGCCCGAACGACCGAAGGGCCATGCCCGACGCTAGCCCGTTGGCCATGGCACGGTCAATGGCCGCGTGCCTCGTGCTGTCGCTGGCGGGCCTTGCGGCGCCGCTCGGCGCGCAGGCCCGGCCGGCCGCGCTCGACAGCGTGACCGATTCGCTCTCGGCCCTCGCCGATCGCGTGGCGCGCGCCGAGGAGCAGCTGCGCATGCTGCGCCAGCAGCTCGCGCAGGTCGCACGCGAGAAGGCCGGTACGTCGTCGCGGGCGGGGCTCGAGTTCAGCGGCCGCGTGATGATGAACGCCTTCCTCACCAACGGGCGTACCAACCTCGTGGACGTGCCGACCATCGCGCTGCCGGCGTATTCCGCGATCGGCACCGACCCCCAGGCGCTGCGCGGCGCCCTGGGCGGCACGTTCCGCCAGAGCGTGCTCACCGTCGCGCTCGACGGACGGCCCCTGTGGGGCGGTACCGTGCGGGCCCGCGCGGACGCGGATTTCTTCGGCGGGGTGCAGGAGGGCGCTGGCGGCCGACGACTCTTCCCCGAACCGCGCCTGCGCGTCGCGACCGCCTCGATGGCGTGGACCCATGCGCGCGTCACGGTGGGGCAGGACGTGCCGCTGGTGACCGACGTGACGCCGTGGAGCACGGCGGCCTTCGGGCTGCCGCTCTTCGCGAGCGCCGGCAACCTCTGGTTCTGGCTGCCGCAGGTGCGCATCGGTGCTGCCACAACCGGCGCGTTGCGGCTGGCGGTGGACGCGGCCGCCGTGGCCCCGTGGACCGGCGGCGACCCCGTCGCCGGCGACACGGTGGACCGCGTGGACGCAGCCGAGCGGTCGCGCCGGCCGTTCCTGCAGGGCCGGGTCGGGGTCGAATGGGGCGAGGACGCGATGGCCGGACGGCTGGCCGTCGGCGCGCACCACGGCTGGATCGCCAGGCCCACTGGGGTCACGGCGACCACCAGCGCCGTGACGGTGATGCTGCTGGCCCCCCTCACCGAGTGGCTCGAGGTGCGCGGCGTGGCCTACCGGGGTCAGGCCCTGCGCGGGCTCGGCGGTGGCGGCGTCTCGCAGAACTTCGCCCCCGACGGCACGCCGCTGCGCGACGTGGGCGGGTGGGCGCAACTGCTCTGGCGGCCGGCGCTCGGCTGGCAGGTGGGCGCGGGGTGCGGCGTCTCGGACCCCGACAACGCGCAGTCGCCGGTCCGGCGTCACAATCGGCAATGCGAGGCCGGGTTGCAGTGGCGGCCTGGCGGGCTCCCCGTGCTCGGCCTCGCGTACCGCCGCGTGGCGACGGACTATGCCGCCGGCCTCCGGACGGTGCAGCACCTGAACTTCGTGACGGGGGTGGAGTTCTGACGCGGCGGTGAGGCCGCCGTCGTCCCGTCAGCGTCAGGCCGTCGCGGCGGCCTTCCCCATGCGGCACTTGTCCGAGCAGTAGCGAACCTGCGCCCAGTCGCGCGCCCACTTCTTCCGCCAGGTGAACGGGCGGCCGCAGCGTGCGCAGACCTTGGGGGACCGATCGCCGGCCGCCGCCCCGTCGCGGTCGCGCCCGCGGTCGCGCCCGCGCCCGGGGCTCACGCCGTCGTGGCGACGCGCAGCGCGTCCCCGGGCCGGACCGTGCCCTCGCGGATCACGCGCGCATAGAGGCGGCTCTCGCCGGGGTGCGTCTTCTGCGAGATGCGCTCGAAGCGTCCCTCGGTGAACGAGTCCCGGATCGTCTTGCACGGCGTCGCATAGCTCACGACCTCCAGCTCGACGTCGCCGGCGGCCAGCCGCACGCCGGGGACGAGCGCGGGCCAGTCGAGGCCGCTGACGGTGAGGTTCTCGCCGGTGGTGCCGGGTGCAATCGGGTGGCCTTCGGCGTTGAGCCGCGCGATGAGCTCGGCCGACAGCAGGCACACCGCGCGGTCCGGGCCGCCATGGTGCTTCCGGTCGAGTTGCCAGTCGCCGACGAGGCCGTCGCGGGTCACCCGCGCCTCGGAGACGGCGCGCTTGGGCACGCCGCCGGGGGAGATGCTGACCTGCTCGATGCGACCAGTCATGGCGAACGGGGGATGAGGCCGGTGAGGAAGGCGACCGCGAGGCCGCCGTTGCGCGTGGTGAGCGCGGTCGAGAGCGGCAGCGCGAACGCGGTCGCCACGGCGGCCGGCCCCACGAGCGCCACGTGCCAGCCGGGTGCGGCCGACCGCCACACGCGACCCAGCGAAACATACAGGTCGCGGGGGTCGTCGCCCCCGGTGATGCGCTTGCCATAGGGCGGGTTCGTCACGATCCACCCCGGACCCGCCGGCAGGACGACACGCGACGCCGGACCCTGCCGCACGTCGAGGTCGGCCCGCACGCCGGCGCGGTCGGCGTTGGTCTCGATCGCGGCGATCGCCCCCGCATCGCGGTCGTTGACGATGATCGGGTGCGGCGCCCGCGGCACGATCGCGGCCTGCGCCTCGGCCCGGACGCGGGCGAGTGGCGCCGGGTCGTGCGCCGGCCACCACTCGAGCGCGAAGGCGCGGTCGAGGCCGGGGGCCATCCGGCGAGCGCGCCGGGCCGCCTCGATGCCGATCGTGCCGCTGCCGGCGAGCGGGTCCACGAGCGGTCCGCCGCCGTCGTAGCCGGCCGCGGCGAGCAGCGCGGCCGCGAGCGTCTCGCGCATCGGTGCCCGGGCCGTCGCGAGCCGCCAGCCGCGGCGATGCAGCAGGGCACCGCTCGCGTCGGCGGAGATGGTGACGACGTCCCGGTACACCCGCACGACGATCAACTGCGCGTCGTCGGGCGCGAGCGCGGTGTCGTCGTCGGCGTCGTCGTCGCCGCTGGATGGCGACGCGACGCGGCCACCCACCGTGCGAATCGCCGGCCACAGGCGCTCGGCGATGGCGTCGGTGTGGTAGAGCTTGCTCCGGCGGCTCGTCACGCGAAGCCGCACCGCGCGCCCGGCGGCGACGACGCGGCCCCAGGCCACCCGCTTCGCATGGCGCTCGAGTTCGGCGAAGCCGCGCGCCTCGAACGTCGCGAGCCGCACCACGATGCGGCTGGCGATCGCGCTGCCGACGTGCGCCCGCGCCAGCGCGTCGGCCGTGGCCGCGAAGGTCACCCCGGCCTCGTCCACCGCCGACACCGCGATTCCGAGGCCCCGCAACTCGGCCGCGCACAGGTCGGCGAGTCCCGGGGCGGTGACGGCGAGCGCCGAGGGGGCCTCAGACACGAGTGACCTCGCCCCGGGCGTCGAGCGCTCCGACGGCGAGGAACACGGCCGTGGCGGCGACGAGCGAGATCCCCGCGACCGGCACACCGGCGGGCAGCGCGGCCACGCGCAGCGCCGCGAGCGACTCGAGGCCCAGCGTGAGCGTGACACCGGTGCCGATGGAGGCCAGCGCCGCGCGCGCCGAGGCGGCGGGCCAGTGCAGCCCGATTGCGAGCGCTGGCGTGAAGACCGACGCGAAGAGCCCCCAGCCGAAGATGGCCAGGAATGCCACGAGGGCGTCGGACCACAGCGCCACCCCCGCTGCCGCCAGCGCGAGCGCGACGGTCGCGAGGCGGCCGGCCGCCAGCGGGCGGGCGAGCGGCCGGCCGGCTGCCCGCGGCAGGTCGTGCGTGAGCGCCGCGGCTCCCACGTTCAGGAAGGCGTTCACGGTGCTCATGATGGCGGCCGCCACTCCGCTGAAGACGAGCGCAGCGAGCAGGGGCGGCACGTGCCGAAGGAGGAAGATCGGGGTGACGTCGTCGGGGCGCACCGGCGCGGATTCGAGGCCGAGCGCCACGAGACCCCGCATCGCGAGCCCGACTCCCACGTAGAGCAGCAGCGTCACGCCCAATGCCCCGGTCATGAGGGCCGGATACCAGCGCAGCACGCGGTCGTCCCGCATCATGAAGAACTTGTGCAGCACGTGCGGTTGGCCGAGCGTGCCGATACCGAAGACGAAGAACCACGAGAGTGCCGTCGTCGCGCCGACGGTGCCCCAGGGTCCGACCCAGGTCGGCGACTCGGCGGCGATGGCGCGGATGAGCACGGCCGGCCCGCCCCCGGCCCCCGCCGCCACCACGAACACCGCCGCACTGGCCAGCGCCATGAGCAGCCCCTGGAAGACATCCGTCCAGACGCCGGCGAGGATACCCCCGGTCGCGGTGTACGCGACGGTGGCGGCCGTGCCGAGGGCGACTCCCGCCGCAAGGCCGCACCCGAAGATGGCATCGAGGGCGAGCCCGAGTGCGAGGAGGTTCGTCGCGACGTAGCCGACGACGGCGATCAACAAGGCGATCGCCGAGGCCGCGTGCACGCGCGGTGATCCATAGCGCGTGCCGAGCGCTTCGGGGAGCGTGAGCACGCCGTGCCGGACCGCGAGCGCGCGCAGGGGTCGCCCGAGCACCCACGCCGTCAGCGTTGCGGTGATGGATGCGGGCAGGACGAGGAACACCGCCCCGAAGCCCACGCGATACACCAGCGCCGGGCCGCCGACGAAGGCGAAGCCCGACAGCGTCGCCGCCATGGACGACAGGGCGAGCGTCACGACGCCGAGCCCCCGGCCCGCCGCGAAGAAGTCCGCGGGGGTGCGCGTGCGCCGCGCCGCCGCCACGCCGATGACCGCGCAGACAGCGAAGTACGCGAGCCCCACGGTGACGACGAGCGGGGTGGCGCCGGCGGTCATGCCTCGGGGTGCTGAGGGTCCGCTGCGGGCGCGGCGCGTTCCCCGGAGAGCGCAAAGAGCAGCGGCAGCGCGACCGCCGGCACGAGGGCGATTCCGAGGAACACGAGCGCAGTCGGCACCGGCAGCCCCAGCACGAGGCGCGCGACCGCCGGGCGATCTCCCCCGGCGAGTCCGACGGCGAATGCTGCGGCCAGCCACGCGGCAGTCCCCCAGACCGCCACGCGTTCGGCGGGGCTCGGCGCGCGCCGCGCCACGCCCAGGCGCAGGAAGCCACCGAACGCGAGCGCGGTGCCGAGGGCGAGGCACCATCCGGTCCATGCCGCCCCGCGCCCCTGCCCGCCGTAGCCGACGAGCATCAGCCCGAGGGCGACCGCGATCGTGCCGAGCGCCACGCGCGGGGTCGTCGCCGCGCGCCGCGGATCATCCACGCGGGACGACCGTTCGGGCGCGCCAGACGCGCCATGCCACGAGGGCCACGGCGACGGCGCCGAAGACCAGCGGGTCCTCGAGGTCCTTCTTCTGGGCCATCCCGAAGTGCACGAGCGCAAGCGCGACCGCGGGGAACACCAGCCGATGCAGCGTCACCCAGCGCGTGCCGAGCCGCTTGATCCAGCCCCGCGTCGAGGTGACCGCCAGCGGTACGAGCAGGGCGAAGGCCACCATGCCGATCACGATGTACCAGCGGTCGAGCAGGTCCGCGCGGATGTCGCCGAGGTCCAGTTCGTTGTCGAGCACGCCCCAAACGAGGAGGTGCACGACCACCATCGCGAACCCGAGCAGCCCGAGCATCTTCCGCCACGACGCGAGCCAGTTCCACCCCAGCAGCTGGCGCAGCGGCGTGACCGCCAGCGACAGCAACAGGAAGCGCAGCGCCCACTCGCCCGAAAAGTGCTCCGCGGCCTTGATCGGGTTGCTGCCGAGGAGTCGCGTGCCGCCGAAGAGGTCGCTCAGCACGGCCCCGATCGCCCAGGCGAACGGGAGGCACGACAGGGCGAACGCGAGCGGCTTGAGCCACCGGGCACCGCCGAAGCGGGCCAGCGGGGCGAGGACGCGCCCCAGCGGCGCGGGGAGCGTCTCGACGACTGGGCCGGCCACCGGTCAGTAGTTGGTGCGCAGGTCCATGCCGGCGTACAGCGACTGCACCTGCGCCGCGTAGCCGTTGAAGGGGAGCGTCGCGCGGCGGCGGAACTCGCCGATCCGGCGCTCCTTCGCCTGGCTCCAGCGCGGGTGGTCCACCTCGGGGTTCACGTTCCCGTAGAAGCCGTACTCGGACGGTTGCACGTCGTTCCACGTGGTCTTCGGCATCCGCTCGTGGAAGGTCACCTTGACGATGCTCTTCGTCGCCTTGAAGCCGTACTTCCACGGGATCACCGTGCGCAGCGGCGCGCCGTTCTGGCCGGGCAGCGCCTTGCCGTACACCCCGGTCGCGACGAAGGCGAGCGGGTGCATCGCCTCGTCGAGGCGCAGCCCCTCGACGTACGGCCACGGCAGGATCGGCCGTCGTTGCCCGGGCATGCGCGACGGATCGTAGAGCGTGGTGAAGCTCACGAACTTCGCCGAAGGCAGCGGATCGCACCGCCGGACGAGGTCGGCCATCGGGATCCCCTGCCACGGGATCACCATGGACCACGCTTCGACGCAGCGATGGCGGTAGATGCGGTCCTCGAGCTTGAAGGGCTTGAGGAGGTCCTCGAGCTGGAGGTCGAACGGCTTCTTCACGAGGCCGTCCACCTTCACCGACCACGGCGCAACGCGGAAGTCCTTCGCGTTCGCGGCGGGATCCTCCTTGTCGGTGCCGAACTCGTAGAAGTTGTTGTAGCCGGTGACGTCCGCGTAGGGCGTCAACTCCGGCCGGAGGTCCTCCCCCGTCGTGACCCGGCCGACCGTCGGCTGGGGCTGGCGCGCCGCAGCCGCGGCCGCCGCAAGCCGAGGCGTCGCGGCCGCGAGGGCCAGCGCGCCGGCGGCGTGTCCGAGGAAGGCCCGCCGATCGACGTACAGCGCTTCGGGGGTGATGTCGGACGACGGGAGCGGGGGGATGCGCATCGGCATGGGCGGGTTGGGACGGCGGGTTCGGTGACGTACCGTGCCGCCGGGGCCACGGTTCCCACCGCGGCGGCGGTAAGTTACTTCGGTGTCCGTACCACTCCTCGACCGTTTCGTCGGCGGCAACAGCGTCGGGACCTGGCTGCTGGGCGTGGCCGTCGCGCTGGGGGCGTGGGTGGCGTTCCGCACCGCCCGGCAGGTGCTGGTGCATCGCCTGGCGGCGCTCGCGGTCCGCACCGAGACCGTCGCGGACGACGCCGTCGTGGAACTGCTGCGCCGGACGCGGGAGTGGTTCGTGGCGGCGATGGCGTTCGGCGCGGGGGCAGCCATCGTGCGCCTGCCGCCGCGGGCGGACAGCTGGCTGCACCGCAGCCTCGTGCTCGTCGCGCTGGTGCAGGGTGGCCTCTGGGCCAACGCGCTCGTGCGGCTGTGGCTCGAGCGCACGGTGGCGACCCGGGGCGCCTCGGGCCGCACCGCCCTCGAGGCGGTGGGCCTGGCCGGCCGACTGGGGCTGTGGACCGTCCTGCTGCTGCTGGCGCTCGACAACGTGGGCGTCAACATCACCGCCCTCGTCACCGGTCTCGGGATCACCGGCATCGCCGTCGCCCTGGCAGTGCAGAACGTGCTCGGCGACGCGCTCGCGTCGCTCAGCATCGTGCTCGACAAGCCCTTCGAGGTGGGCGACGCGATCGCCGTGGACCAGTTCGAGGGCGTCGTCGAGCACATCGGGCTCAAGACCACGCGGGTGCGCGCGGCCGACGGCGAGCAACTCGTCTTCGCGAACGCCGAGCTGCTCAAGGCCCGGATCCGCAACCTGCAGCGGCGGACCGAGCGCCGCGTGGTGCTGCTGCACACCCTCGACCCGTCGGTCGAGCCGGCGGCGCTGGACGCGCTCGGCGCGCGGGTCCGCGGGGTGATCGAGGGGATCGAGGGCCTCCGCTTCGATCGCGCGGCCCTCCGCGGGGCGACGCCGGAGGGCCTCGAGCTCGAGACGGTCTATTGGTTGCCGAGCGCCGACTTCGCCCGGCACGTCGTGGCCCGCGACGCGGTGCTGCGCGGTATGCACGCGGCCCTGCGCGATCTGGGTGTGGGCTACGCCTCGGCCGACGTGACGGCAGCCCGGCGCTTCGCGGCCCGCGGCGTCGGCGTGACGGCGGGGGCGCGTTGAGCGACGCGCGCCGCGCCACTGCGGACGACGCGACCGGCATCCCGCCGGCGCTCGCAGCCGCCTGGCGCCGCCTGCAGGGCCTCCCGCGCGAGGACCGCATGGCGGCGATCGCGCATCAGGCGCGGAAGCTCGAGCCGGTGCCCGAGCGATTCCGCGAGGCCGATCCCGCTCGGCACGTCGTTCCGGAGTGCAATACGCGCGTGCTGCTCTTCGCCGAGTGCACCGACGGTCGCATGCACTACTGGGCGGCAGTGGACACGCGCCAGAGTCCCACTGTCGCGGCCGTCTGCGCCCTGACGTTCGCCGCGCTCAACGACCAGCCCCCGGCCGTGACGCTGGCCGTCCCGTCCACCTTCGCGAGTCGCATGATGGCCGCCCTCGGCCTGTCGGCCCGCGAGCTGGGCATCGCCGCCCTGCTGGTTCGGTGCCAGCGGCACGCCCGGGCCGCACTCGAGGGCTCCCCCCAACCCCATCCCATCCCATGACGACACCTCCGCAGTCCTACGCCACGCACCGCAACTTTCCGACGCTGTACTTCAAGGTGGTCGCCCCGGTGGTGTTCGCCGCCCTGCTGGCGGCCCTCGTCAACGCGTGGCGGCAACCCTCGCTCGCCTCGGCCACGGTGCTCCTGGTGGCCGTCGCGCTGCTGTTCGTGTTCGTCATCGCCCGGCTCATGGTCAACACCGTGCAGGACCGCGTGATCCGCCTCGAGATGCGCCTCCGGCTGCGCGAGGTGCTGCCGCCAGCCCTGCACCCGCGCATCGGCGACCTCTCGCTGCGGCAGCTCGTCGGGCTGCGGTTCGCCGGCGACGGCGAACTTCCGGCCCTCGTCGAGCGTTGTCTCACCGGCGAGCTCAAGGGAGGCGAGGCGGTCAAGCGCGAAGTGCGCGACTGGCAGCCCGACGTCCTGCGCGCCTGACGTCCGACCTTCACCACCATTCCCGACCATGTCCGTCACGATCACGCTCAACCGCAACGCGTCCATCAAGGTCGAGGGAGACATCACCCTCGTCGGCGACGACGGCCAGCCGATCCCCCTCACGCCCGGCAAGGCGATCTTCCTGTGCCGCTGCGGCGATTCCCGCAAGCGGCCGTTCTGCGACGGCACGCACAAGTCGAACGGCTACTGCTCGACGGTCGAGGCGTCGGCGTAGCGATCGGGTGGCGGTGGCACGACCCCGGAACCACTGCCCCGGTGCCGGGGCCGCGATTCCGGGGGCCGCACCGTCAGCGGGGGGACGCCAGCAACTGGCCGTGCCAACTGTCGGCGGCGCGCCGCTCGAAGCCGGTCGCGAGCGCGCCGACCGATCCGACTGTCGTGTCGAACACCTGCGTCTCGGGGCCGACCTCGCCGCGGGACGCCGCCGCCGCGAACTCGGCGCGCGTTCCCCCGTGCACGGTCCCGTCATCCGACCGCCAGAAGACCCGACCGCCCGAGACCAGCGACGTGCCCAGCGTGGCCTCGAGCCCCTGCAGCGTGCGGTACAAGGCGTCGATGGAGCAGCCGCTGGCACCGGCGGTCCGCTGGTCGATCCCCACGACGAGGAACCGGCCCTCCCGCAGCTCGCGCCCGACGGTCAGCGGGGCGCCGTGGGCCTTCCACGTCGCCAGGTAGGCGTCCACCGGCGCCAGCAGCGTCGCCGCGTCGGCGTCGTCGAGCGGGCGCGACGCGGCGAAGACCCACGTGCGGGCATCTGCGGGGAGCGCATCGAAGGGCACGAGCGGCATGGCGATCAGCGTCGCTGCAGGGTGGGCAGGCCGGCGGTGAAGAGGTCCTCGATGCGCGCGACGAGGTGGTCGCTCGATGTCAGCAGCACCGCTGCGGCGTTGCGGGACACTACGAGGAACGGCGGGTCCGACCAGGCGTGGCGGGGGGTGCCGCGCCGCGTGACGGTCAGCGAGTCAACGGTCGCGAGGTCGGCCGCGCGAGCCGCTGAATCGGGATACAGGACGACGTAAAGCTCGCCGCGACCGAGCCGGTAGTGTCGCGCCGGCCGCGAGAACATCGGGAGCGTCACTGCGGAATCGAGCAGCACCGGCACCAGCCCGCTGTTCTCGAGGCGCTTTTCGACGAAGCACGGCTCCCAGCGCTCCGACAGGGTGCATGGCGCGGCGGTCGCGGCGGTCGCGGCGGTCGCGACCGTGTTCGCCGTCCCGGCGCCCGCGGCGGCACCACCGGCCGGCGCCCCCTCGCGCCCGCACGCCGCCAGGCCCGCGGCCAGCAGGCCGCCCGACAGCGCGCGGCGGAGGCACGCCCGGCGCGCGACGCCGCGGCGGCTCCTCACGCGACTACCGCTTGCCGAACGCGAAGTTCGCGCCGACCAGAACCCGCAGCGGCGCACGGCCGTCGATCGCCGTCCAGCGGACCTCGGCGAACGGCCGCAGGGGCGTCTCGAGCAGGTACGGCAGATCGGAGCCCAAGCCCGCGTTCACGCCGTACTTCGTGTCGGCATCGTCGTGGCCGAGGACGGCGAGGCCGACCCGCGCGTAGAACCAGCCCCGGCGGTCGAGGGCGAGGAGGTCGGCATTGGCCTGCCACCACGAGTGGCCGTTGACCGACCACACGTCGACCGACGGTTCGGCGGCGATGTTCCAGTCGATCGGGATGCGAACCTGCGCCCCCCAGCCCGAGGCCTCGGGCCGGTCGGCCGAATAGGTGGCGCGCAGGCCGGCGCTCGCGCTGGCGGTGCGCTCGACCTGCATCTGCGTGGGACGCCCGCCCTGTGCGCGCGCGGCGCTCGGCAGGGCGAGGGCGGACACGACGAGCAGCGCCAGCACGGGGCGCACCACGACACGACGGGACATGCGATACTCCAGCGGATCGAAAGGGAACGACGGGGAACGTCGGAAGATACCGTTTCCACGGGTTGCCCCGGGATACCGTCAGTGGTGGCGCGCGGTTCCGCGCGGCCGGCCAACGCGTCAGTCCGCGAGTCGCCCCAGCTCGAAGCGCAGCGCCTGTTCGAGTGTCGGATGCCGGAAGGCGAAACCCGCGGCTTCGAGCGCACGGGGCATCGCGCGCGTCGAGGAAAGCAGCACCGCGTCGGCCATCTCCGCCCCGAAGGCCAGGCGCAGCGCCGGTGGCGGCACCGGCGCGATCGCCGGCCTGCCCAGCACCCGCCCGAGCGTGCGCGTGAACTCCGCGTTGGTCACGGGGGCAGGTCCGACCGCGTTGACCGGTCCTTCGACGTCGCGATGCACCACGTGCAGCAGCAGTCCCAGCAGGTCATCCAGGGCGATCCACGGCAGCCAGTGGCGTCCGGCCCCGAGCGGGCCGCCGAGCCCGATCCGGAAGATCGGCAGTTGCTTGCCCAGCGCCCCGCCAGCCGCGCCGAGCACGACCCCGATGCGCGGATGCACGACGCGGATTCCGGCCGAGCGCGCCGGATCGGCGGCCGCCTCCCACGCCTGCGCCACCTCGGTCAGGAAGCCGGTGCCGGCGGTGGATGACTCGTCGAGCGTCTCGTCGCCGCGGTCGCCGTACCAGCCCACGGCCGAGGCGCTCACGAGCACGCGCGGCTTCGCGTCGAGGCCGGCGAGGGTGCGCGCGAGCAGCGACGTCCCCTGCACGCGGCTCTCGCGGATCGCCCGGCGTTGCGCGTCGGTCCACCGCTCGGCGACCGACGCCCCGGCCAGATGGATCACCGCGTCCACGCCCTCGAATGCTGCGGCATCGATGGTCCCGCGCGCCGGATCCCATGCGATGTCGGCGTGCGGGCGCGCCGGGTCGGGCCGCCCGCGCACCACGCGGTGCACGGCGTGCCCGCCCGTCGAGAGAAAGGCGTCGAGGGCGGAGCCCACGAACCCGGTGGCGCCGGTGATCGCCACCCGCAGCGGCCGCCCCGGGTAGGTCGCGTGGCGCACGAGATCACCGGCGGTCACCGCATGGCGGTAGGCGAACAGCCGGACGAGTCGGGCGCAGATCGCCGCCTCGGCGATCGCCCCACCGGCCCATCGCAGCGGGGCCGCGAAGTCAATGGTGTCGGTCAGGACGCTGGCGTGTTCGCCCTCGGGCGCGAACGCGTGCGTGTGTTCCCAGCGCGCGAACGGCCCGTCCACCTGCACGTCGCGGAACTGCCGATCCGCCACGAAGTCGCGGTGCTCGAGCGTCCAGTCGAGGCCGACGGGACCGGCGATCGGCACGCGCACGGTGACGCGGGCGCCGTCGCGGATACCGCCCCGTCGCGCCACCACGCGCACGGGATCCCACGGCGGATTGAGCCGCTCGAAGGCGCCGGGCCGCTCGTGCCAGGCGAAGAGCGCGGAGACCGGCACCGGCATGCGGTGACGGCGGGAGAAGACGGGCATGGGTCCGGGAAGACGCGCCGCGCAGCACGCGCGGCGGTCCCGGGTGAACGGTCAGGCGTCGGGGCGCAGTTCCGGGACCGGCGGCAACGCCGCGGTCATGGGGGCGTCACGGAGCGACGCATCGCCGGCGGGCGCGGGCGGCAGGTCGGCCGCGGGCACGACGGGAATCGGCGTCGCGAGCTCGAGGGGCAGCACGATCGGCAGGGTGACCCCCGCCTTGGCCGCCCGGCGCTCGAGGGTCGCGGGATCGTCGAGCGACCGCAGGAGTGCGTCCGCCTCGGGATTCTGCACGTACCGCCCCCGCTCCCACCCCTCGACCACCGACCGGGGCACGCCATAGAGCAGGTCGCCGAGTTGCTCGTGCGTCAGACCGAGCCGCTCGCGGAAGTGCTTCAGCTCGCGCGGCGACATGAGCCCGTGCTCGGCCCGCACGGCGACGATGGCGGCCTGTTCGGCCGCCTCGCGCTGCTGGACGGTCCGGTGCTCGTCCCCGCAGGCACTGCACCGCAGGATGCCTCGCTCGACCGTCGCCGTCATCCCGCTGACCCGGAGCGACACGGTCTCGACGGCGGCCTGATAGTGGCCGCCGCACTTCCGGTGGAGGGATCCTTCGAGAACGTGGGTCATCACGAGTGCGGTCGAGGATGCCGGCACGCGCGAGGCCGGCTTGGCACCGCGAAACTAGGTCCGCACGTGAAGGCAGGCAACGCTTGACGCCGTGCGGTCCACGGCTCTGACCAGCGAGTCGCCGCGCGGCACCGCGACGTGGGCCGGTCGCGCCGACGGGCCGGAGCAGAGGCCCGTCCGGGCGTGTCCGGCGGGGACGGCGTCAGCCAGGTGCGTCGCTGCGCTCGAAGCCGGTGCCGACGGGCGGGGCATCGCTCGCCTGCTGCGCGGGGACAGCGCGGAGCCCGGAGGGATCGATCACGAGCGCCACGTCGGAGAGCCGCCGCTCGATCTGCGCCAGCGTCATCGCCACCTCGTGCAGCGGTGGCGCGGCCGGGCGGCCGGGCGCCGGGTGCCCGGGCGCCGGGTGCCCGGCTGCATGGTGCGATGCGGTCGCCGACTCGAGCGTTGACCGGCTCTCCCGCAGCGACGCCAGCAGGGCGCGGAGCTCCGCACCAGCACCCGAGAGGACGGCGGGCAGCGGGAGCATGGCCGGCGTGCCGTCGGGGCCTTCGCGGCGTGCGCCGCCGACGCGCCCGGGTCGGGCGTCGTCGTCGAGGCCGTCCTGCGCCTGCAGACGCGCGACCTCGGCGTCCACCAGCCGCAGGACCGCTTCCGAGTCGTACAGGACCTCTGCCACCCGATTCGAGGACATGGATTACGCGACGTGCGGGGTCAGGAGAAGATGGCACGCGCTCCTCGACCTGGCGGGCGTGAAGCGCAACAGGACCGGGGGTGCATCACGCCACGCAGCGAGGCAGCCATCCGCTCGCACGGCTCGTGCGGTGCGCATCGGACGGCGGCTCACGATCACCACGCCCGTCACGCGGGCGTCAGACGTCGCCGGAGGCGAGGATGCGCTTGGCGACCTCACCTGCCATCTCGGCCGAGTTGTACGCGCCATCGAGGATCTTCCGGCGGATCTCGGCGGTGCGTTCCGGTGAGAGGGTGCTCTCGCTGGCGTGCTCGGCCAGCTGCCGGGCCTCGGCGGAGATCGAGACCGAATCGCGCGCCGCGTTGCGCGGCGGCTGCTCCTCGACCTGCCCGCGCGAGCGCGCGGGCGCCTGCGCGGCCTCGCGAACTCCACCCGCGGGGATGATCGGGTCCTTGGGGCCGTTCATCTTCATGGATTACCTCCGTGTCCCTCGGGTATCGGCGCGCGCCCCCTGCCACTTGAGCGGAGGACGGCGCGCCGAGTCAGAACGTCACGTCGAGCGCCCGCTCGGAGGGGATCGCACAGCGGAACGGGTTGACCCCCGAAGCGGAACCGAGCCGCAAGGTAGCCCGCGCCCCGGGGGGCGAAGAGAGCGTCCGGGCGGCGGCGGCCCCGAGCGCCGCGAGTCGTTCGCGCAGCGCTTGGTCGACGGCCTCGCGGTGCGCCAGCTCGGTGGTCGCACCGTCGAGCGCCTCGGGGAACGTCACCTCTGGCGAGACCGGCACCGTCCCGAGTCCCTCCCACGCCGCGTGCAGCGCATCGCGCTCGGCCCGCAAGGCCTCGGCGCCCAGCTGGTCACCCGATTCGCGGGCATCCAACTCGGCGAGCAGCAAGGCGGCGCATCGTTCGAACAGCGCCATGCGGGCCTGGGACCGATCCATGCCCTCGAGCATCGGCGGGGTGCCGGCCGGACTTGAGCCGTCCCCGGCCGCCCACGTCTGGATCGGTGCCGGCGGGCAAGCCGACCCGGCAGGCGCCGACGCTAGGCCATCGCCCGTGCTTGTGCGGCCTGTCGGGGCGCCACCTGTTCGGCGGCCTGCGTCCACGCTCCCTGGAGGTCGGCGCAGATGGCGATGACGCGGCGCAAGGCGCTGGCGTCGCGCGACCGGCCGATGCGCAGCAGCTCGGCGACGAGGAACGCGTACAGCGACGCCAGCGGGCGGGCGATCTGCGGCGCCGCCTCGACGTTGAGCGTCCCGAGCAGTTCGTAGAGGATGTCGCTGGCTTTCGCGGCGGCACTGGCCTGCAGCGCGGAGTCCTTCCGCTCGATCGCCAGCTCCATCCGCCGGAGGTGCTTCACCAGGTGTTCGTACAGGAGCGGCACGAGCCACTCCTTCGAGCGAGTGGCGATGTCGGCGGCGAGGTAGCGGTCGATCTGCTGCTGGTAGGCCATGAAGACTCCGTGTGATGCGGATGCCAACGGGACACCGAGATATTCGGCGGCAGTCCCGCGGCACTTGAGTGCGCCGCGCGCTCGCCGTCGCGTCAGCGTCGCACGTCAACGCGCGCCGCGGCAGCTGCGGGCCGATAGGGCGAGCGCGCGGCGGTCGCCACGGCGTCGGTCGGGGCCTGGAGCGCCGCGGCGATCGCCGCGCGGCGGTCCCTGACGCGCTGCTCGAGGCTCAGCGTCGCGGCCGCCACGCGCGCGAGGAGGCCGGCGAGCCGTTCGCGCTCGCCGGGGGCCAGCGCCTGCGCAGGGAGCTGAACGGTCGCGCGACTCGCCGCCTCGAAGGCGTCATCGCGCGCGGCGAGCGCCGCGAGGAGGGCGTCGTCGTCCGTCGCTCCCCACGGCGCATCGTCGGCGAGGAGCGCCTGCCAGGCGGCACACGCTGCGTCGCAGGCGGCACTCACCGGGACTGGCTCCGCAGGGCCGCGAGCTGCGAGTTGACGAAGCTGCCCTGGCCCTGCAACCGTGACACGGCACCCTCCATGCGCGTGAACTGCTCGGTGAGGCGCGTCCGCTTGTCCTCGAGGCGATCCTCCTCGCGCTGAATCCGCGCCCGGAGCGTGGACGCCTGCCGGTCGATCGTGCCGACCTGCGTCGCGATGGTGCCGGTGCCGAAGCGCGTCGCGTTCTGCGCGGCGGTGACCGCAGCGCCGCCGATGCCGGTGGGGCCGAACAGCGTGGCCATGTCGGTCCGGCTGCGGGCGAGGGCGTCGACGAAGGCGGTGCCGTCGAGCGCGAGGCGCCCGTCCCGCTGGAGTGCGAGGCCGACCGCAGTCCCGCGCGTCAGGCTCCCCGCGCCGCTCACCGAGGCGGTCACGGCCTGTGTGAGCGAGCGGAGCACGGCGCGCAGCGTCGGGTCGGAGCGCAGCGGCTGTCCTTCGGCCTGCTGCCGATCGAAGAAGCCGACGATGTCGTTGTAGGCCGTGACCAGATTGTCGACCGCCTTCCGGGCCGCCTCGTCGTCGCGGGTCACGGCGACCGTGACGGTAGTGCCCGGTTCGGCCTGCGCGAGCGACAGCGTGACGCCGGGCACCGCCGAGGCGACTGTGTTCGAGGGGCTGGTGGTCTCGATTCCGTCGATCACCAGGCGCGCGTCGCTGCCGGCGACCACCGTGCGAGCCCGGCCCTCGACGGTCGTGCGAACGGTACCGAGCGTCGTGGGGCCGCCGGTCGCGCGCTGGACATCGAAGGCGACCGCGAGTCGTGACTCGCCGGCGACGGTGTCCTGCATCCGAAGCCGGCCATCGGCATCCAGCGACACGGTCGCCGCGCGGGACGGGGCACCGAAGGCATCGGCCGCGTTGAGGCGGTCCACCAGCGCCTGCAGGGTGTCGCCGGCCCCGACGGTGATGCCGGTGAGCACGGTGGTGCCGTCACCGCGCGTCCCCCGCACCGTGATGGTGTCGCCGACAGCGAGCCCGAGCGGGGTGCCGTCGAGCGAGAGCCCCGTCAGGAGCGCGTTGCCGGCGGCGGGCGTCCCCCCGGCAGTCAAGGCGCCGCTGATGGCCAGCTGTTCCTTGGCCTCGGGGCGCCCCTGCTCGACGAGGCCGAGCGCCGCGATGACGTCGGCACTGCCCGCATCCGAGGTGGCGGTCACGCCCGTCCCGACGACGAGGCGGAACGCGCTGCCGCCGCCGGCGGTCTCGCCGCGGACGTCCGCCTCGACGTCGGCGGCGCGAATGCGGGCCGCGATGGAGGTGAGCGAGTCGGTCGCGAGGTCGACCGAGATGACCTGGTTGCCGACGCGAATCGTGCTCGGCGGCGGTACGCTGACGCCCATGGCGGCAGCGATGGCGGCGGTGGCCGAGGAGACCGCCTGCGACTGCGTGGCGACGAAGCCCAGCTCCGCGGCGACGCCGCCGGAGCCGGCGCCGATCGCGATGCCCGCTGCGCCCGGTTCGGTGGCACCGAGCACGAGCCGGAACGCCCCCGACGACGATTGCTGGATGCTGGCGGCGACCCGGGTGGGGGTGGCGCCGGCATTGAGCGCGTTGACCTTGTTGCGCACGCCTTCGAGGGTGTCGGTCGCCTGGATGCTCACGACCTGGCCGGCGATCGTGAAGGTGCCGGCGAGGCCGAGTGCCGTGGTGGCCGAGGCGACGACGTGTCCCGCCACCTTCTCGGCGCGGGCGAGGGCCTTCACCTCGACGTCCAGCGCGCCCGGGGTGGCCTGCGCGGTGGCGGTGGCGGTGAGCAGCGAGCGGCCCGACGTCGGGCTGGTGCCGCCGCTCGTGCGGGTGATGCCGAACGCCGAGCCGTCCCGCAGGTCACGCATCTGCCGCTCGAAGGCGCCGAGCAGGCGCTCGAGGTCGGTCCACGCGGTGCGCTGGCGCTCGATGAGCGACTGTTGCGTGGCGAGAGGCGTGACGCGTCGGCGCCGGTCGATGGCGAGCGTGCTGTCGACGACGTCGCGCCACTGCACGCCGGACGCGAGGCCGCTGAAGTTGCTGACGGGACCCGTCATGGGTGGTTCCTGCTAAGCCGGAACTCCCGGAGTCCGTCCGGACCCCGGGAGCCAGGCGGTTGGTGCCCTGCGGCGGTTACCGCAGCAGCGCGAGCACCGACTGCGCGCTCTGGTTGGCCTGCGCGAGGACCGAGGAGCCGGCCTGCACGAGGATGTTGTTCTTCTGGAAGTCGGCGACTTCGGCGGCCATGTCGAGGTCGCGGATCGTCGATTCCGCAGCGGCGTAGTTCACGATCGTGTTCTGGAGGTTCGCGACCGTGTAGTCGAGGCGGTTCTGCGCCGCGCCGACCGAGCCGAGGATCGAGTTGACGAACGAGAGGGCCGAGCTGGTGCTGCCGGCGCCGATCGCGGTGGTCACGTCCGCGGCCGCCATGTCGAGCGTCACCGAGACCGAGTCGCCGCTCGACGAGTCGGACACGGTGAAGGAGCGGGCCGACGCGGAGAAGATCGCCTCGCCGTTGAACTCCGTCGCGTCGATGATGCGCGTGATCTCGGCGCTGAGCAGGTCGTACTCGTCCTCGAGCGTGGACTGCACGCCGGCGTTCTGGGCCGAGGAGTGCTGGATCGAGAGCTCCGCCTGGCGCTCGATGATGCGCTGGATCGTGGACGCCGCGCCCTCGGCGATCTGCAGGAAGGCGTTGGCCTGCTGCGCGTTGTTGACGGCCATCTTCGCCTCGCGCGTGTTGGTGCGCAGGTTGTTGGCGATGGCCAGGCCCGCCGCGTCGTCCGCGGCGCGCGAGATGCGCAGGCCGCTCGACAGCTTGCTGGTGTTCCCCTCCACCATCTTGTTCGTCAGAAACAGGTTCTTCTGCGCGTTGAGGGCGGAGACGTTCGTGTTGATGCGCATGGCGGTCGTTCCTCCATAAACGGTGATGGAGCATCCGTGCTCCACGCGGGGGAGCGTCGTGCTTCCCCGCACCACCTATCGTCGGCACGTCGCGCCAGGACTTGAGCGGTCGGGTGCACGGCTGCCCGGTCCGGCGTGTCGGTTGGCACGGGGGTTGCCCCTCGACCCCGCGATGACCGCTCCTCCGATTCCCGAACGGCAAGAGTTGCCCGTCCTCGCCGCCGCCGAGGGCGATCCGATCGTGGCGGCCGTCGGCGAGCGCCTCGCCGCCGGGGACGCGTCGGGTGCCCTGACGATCGCCGAGGCCGCCTGCGCGCGTGCGCCGGCGAACGTCTTCTACCCGCTCCTCGCCGGCGCTGCCGCGCAGGGCGCCGGCCTCGAGGACGTGGCGATCCGCTGGTTCGAGCGCACCCTCGCGCTCGCGCCGTCGCAACCGGAGGCCCTCGCGTGGCTGGCCGCGAGCATGCGCCGACGAGGTGAGCCGGACCTCGCCATGCGGCTGGCCACCCGTGCGCTCGAGCACCGGCCGGAACACGGTCCGGCCCTGCTGGCGCTGGCGCAGGCGCGGTACGACCTCGGTGACGAACCCGGCGCCCTCGCGGCGCTGGACGCCCATGCCGCGCGGCACGGCGAGTCGTCCGCCGCCGGGTGGATCCGGGCCTTCGCGCTCCTCGCGCTCGAGCGGTTCGACGCCGGCTGGCGGGCGCACGAGCATCGCCTCGCGCTCGCCACCGGCTCCGCGAGCAGTCCTGCGGCGCATGCCGTGCCGTGGCTCGGCGAGCCGCTCGAGGGCCGGTCCATCGCCGTGCTCGCCGAGCAGGGGCTTGGCGACCAGATCATGATGGTGCGCTTCGTCCCCTTGCTGCGCGCCCGAGGGGCGGGACGCATCGTCGTGGAGTGCGGCGCGCCGCTGGTGCCGCTGGTCCGGACGATGGCCGGGGTGGATGCGGTGGTGGCGCGCGGTGAGTCCCTGCCGCCGACCGACTGCGCGGTGCCGATCAGCAGCCTCCCGCACCGCCTT
This sequence comes from Gemmatimonadota bacterium, assembly GCA_021298835.1. Taxonomy (GTDB): domain Bacteria; phylum Gemmatimonadota; class Gemmatimonadetes; order Gemmatimonadales; family Gemmatimonadaceae; genus JAJTHG01. The sequence goes on along the minus strand of JAJTHG010000005.1, from coordinate 10,857 downwards.
GGCGTGGGGAGCGACCTGCTCGGCCGCACGGTGCCCTACGTCTCCCCGCCCGGGGTGTGCCCGCCGTCGCTGGGGGCGATGCTGGCCGCGCCTGCGCCGCTTCGCATCGGCCTCGTGTGGGGCGGGGAACCGCGCAACGCCTCCGATCACGAACGCTCGATCCCGCTCGCCGCCTTCGCTCCGTTGCTCCGCCTGCCCGGCTTCGCCTGGTATTCGTTGCAGAAGGGGCCGCGTGCCGCCGAGCACGAGACACTGGCACCGGACCTCCGCCAACGGCTCGTCGCGCTTGGCCCCTGCCTCGGGAACTTCGGCGACACCGCGCACGCCATGGTTCGCCTCGACGTCGTCGTCACGGTGTGCACGTCGGTGGCACACGTGGCCGGCGCACTGGGCGTCCCGACCTTCGTCCTGTTGCGCCGCGCCGCCGACTGGCGCTGGTTCCGGGGGCGCACGGACTCGCCGTGGTATCCCTCCGCGCGGCTCTTCCGCCAGGAGACGCGCGGCGACTGGGGCCCGGTCGTACGCGACGTGGCGCGCGCGCTCGTCGAGCGGCTGCGCACGCGGCGCTGACGGCGGGCCGTCAGCCCGCGGCCAGCGAGAACGGCACGGCCACGCCCCACCGGGATTCCGGGATCACCTGCTGCACGGCGCGCCGCCGCCGCAGGTTGACGAGGAGCGGGCCCTGGAGGTTCATGCTCGGCGCCTCCGCCGGTGCCGCGGCGAGCGTCACGATCGCGAAGATCGCGACGTCGGTGGCGTCATCGGCCTCCAGCTGGCGCCGCACACTCGGGCCGAGGTCCACGGCGTATTCCGGGACGAAGCGGAACGGGTCCGCGACGACGAAGGTCAGGGCGCCGAACTCCGTGGACTGCAGCCAGTAGAGACCGTCGTGCGGGCTGGCGAGCAGGACGAACCGTCGGCACTCCGGGAAGCCGAGGATGCCGCGGGGAAAATGGAGTTCGGTCTCGGCGGTTACCGCCAGGGGGCCGAGGATCTCCGAGACGACGGTCCGCTCGATGGGCATGGGGGAGGTACGGACGGCGAGCGCGGTCATCGCAGGTAGTTGGTGAGGGTGAGGTCGATCACCTTCGACGTCGCGAGCATCGCGGCCTGATAGGTGGTCTGCTTGGCGACCAGTTCGGTGATCGCCTGTTCCATGTCCACGTCCACCAGTTCCGACCGGTAGGCGGTGAGGGTCAGCGTGAGGGCGTCGATGTTCGCGGCGGTGACCTCGAGCTGGGTGGCGCGGGCCCCGGTGGCGCCGAGGCCGTTCTGCACGACCTGGAACGCGGCGTCGAGCCCCGCCCGCGTTGCCTGGACGGCGGCGCGATCATTGGCGCCGAGCGCCGCCGACAGCGCCTGGAGGGAGGCGAGCGCCCCGCTCGCCGGCGTGCCGAAGATGTCGGCGGCGCGCTCGGCGACGCGCAGGCGCTGGCCCGGCGAGAGTTCGTACTCCTGCGCCGGCGCCGTCGTCGCGACGGTGAAGGAGGGAACCGGCCCCGGCACCACCGTGACCGGTGGCGTGCCCGATTCGGCGCCACCGAACAGGTAGCTCCCCTCGTGCTGCGTGTTGGCGAGGGAGGCCGCCATGTACAGCATCTGGTCCACCTCGGCCTTCACCGCGGCGCGCGTCTGGGCGGTCGCCGTGTCGCTCGACTGGCCGAGCGCGAGCTCCTGTGCACGCGTCAGCAGGTCGCTCAGCGAGTTCAGGACGTCTTCCTGGGTCGTGCTGGCCGACCGGGCGCGCTCGATGTTGCGGCCGTACTGCGTGAGCGCCCGCAGTTCGCTGCCGGCCCGCATCGCCTCCGAGCCGGCGGTCGGGTCAACGGACAGGCGGTCCACGCGGAGCCCGGAGGCGACGCGGCGCGTGCCCTCGTCGATGCCGCGTTGCGCCGTGAGCATGGCGCGGACGGCGTTGTCCGTGATGACGGCGTTCGTGATGCGCACTAGCGTCCTCCCACCCGCTGGGCGGGTACAAAGCTTCCGTGAGTATCGGCGGCGGCCACCCGCGCCATGACATGGTCCATCTGGGTTGCCCAGTCGTGCCGCTGCATCCAGGCCGCGGCCGCCCGCGCGCGTTCGCGTGCCGCAGCGCGATCGCGCCACGCGGCCTCGAGCGCCTCGACCACCGCGGCCACGGGGACTTCGCCCCACGCGGCGTCCGCCGGTGCCGACGGGTCGTGCGGCACCGACGGCATCGCCACGGCCGGGGCCTCCCGGAGGAGGTCGAGGTGCCCGGTGTTGGCCGACAGCAGTACCGGCACGCCGGCCGCCATGCATTCCATGGCCACGAGGTTCGTGCCCCCTTCACAGCGGTTGGGAAACACGGCGACGTCGGCCAGCCGCATCACGGCACCCATCGCCGTGTTGGGCAGCGGCGGGACGGTCGCGTGCGCGTCGCCCGGTATGCCGTGCCGCTCGAGCCACGGGCCGACATCCAGCCGGCCCTCGCGCGTCGCGGGCGGGCCGTCCACGTGTCCTCCGGCCCCGATCGTGTCCGCCGTCCCGGGCCAGGGGTTGTCCCACGCATGCAGCAGGAGGGCCTCCGGGTGACGGCGATGGAACTCGCGAAACGCCGCCACGACGATGTCCTGGCCCTTGCGGTACTCGAGCTTCCCGCCGCTGAAGACGACGAACCGACCGGCGAAATGATCCGACCGCGGCCCCGGGCGGAAGATCGTCGTGTCCACCCCCTGCATCACCCAGTCCACCGACGGCAGGCCCGCGTCGCGCAGCACCCGCGCGTTCCACGACGAGCCGGCCACGATCGTGCGACAGCCGCGCGCGCGCTCGAGGGCCGCCGCCGACAGCGCGGCATCCTCGAAGAACACGAGCCCGACCTCGGTCTCGGCCTCGATGACACGCGGCAGCGCCGCACCGGCGAACTGGTTGCCGAACCCCATGACGCGGCAGCCCTCGAGCCGCGCGCCGCGGGTCGGGCCGAGCGTCGCGTACAGCCGCGCCATCTCCCGCCACGCGTCGAAGACCGGGGCCAATCGCGCGCCCAGGGCGGATGGCACACCGGTGGCATCGGGTTCGAGCAGCGGGACGACAGCGTAGCCGTGCCGCAGGGCGGCGGCGGCGAAGTGCAGGCCGTAGTTCCCCCATCCCGATCGGGCGTTGAGCTTCCAGGCGAGGAGCAGGCGGCGCCTCACGGTGCCCCCCCCCGCGCGATGCCCCGACCAATGGCGGCCGCGAGCGCGGCGATGGGAGTCGCCCAGTCGCCGTCCCGTCGCTGGGTGACGACGCGCGCCGCGTCGTACCAGGCGGTGCGTCCGCCCGTGGCGGTGGCCCACCGCCAGTCGCGTCCCATGGCCGGTACGAGCACCCAGGTAGGGATGCCCATCGCGGCCGCGAGGTGCGCGACGGCGGTGTCCACCGTCACGACGGCATCGCAGGATGCCACGATCGCCGCGGTCTCCGCGAAGTCGGCGACGTCGGGCATCGGCGTGATCGGCCACGGCGCGCGCCCCGACTCCGCCGCTCGCGCGCCGTGCTGCAGCGACTGCCAGGTGAGCCCCGGCACGGCGAGCATCGGCGCGAACGCCTCCAGCGGGATGGACCGTCGCGCATCATTGGCGTGCGTGCCGCTGCCCGCCCAGACGAGGCCGAGCCGCGGGCCGCGGGCGGGGCGCGCGGCCGCGTGGTCGCACGACAGGTAGGGTCGCCCGTCCCCGGGCGGCACGAACCGCGGCAGCGACAGCAGGGGAACGTGCCATGCCGCATCGGCTGGGGCCGCGTCGAAGGGCACCACTGCGTCGGCCAGCGCGGCCCGATCGAGCAGTCGGACGAGCGGCGCCTGCACCGCGAGCACGACGCGAAACCCGAGCGCGCGGGCGGACGGCGCGAGGCGCGCGAACTGGATGGTGTCGCCGAACCCTTGTTCCGCGTGCACCACCAGCGTGGCTCCGTCACCGGGCTCGCCGCGCCAGCGTCGTCCCGGCCAGCGGTGCCGCGCCCCGGCGGCGAGGGCGGTGCGCCATCGGGCTTCGTAGTGACGCCAGCCGGCCTCCCACCTCCCCTGTGCCAGGCAGGCGACGCCGAGGTTGAGCTCGGCATCGGCGTCCGCGGGATCGACCGCGAGCGCGGCCCGTGCGTGCCGTTCGCCCGTCACCCAATCGCCAAGCCAATTGGCGGCGGCTGCGCGACCGGCCATCGCGGCGGCGGCCCGGTCGTCCAACGCAACGGCCTTGGCAAAGGCCTCGTCGGCGGCAACGGCATCCCCGTCCATGAAGCGCAGCCGGCCCAACGCAAACCACAAGCGGGCGTCGGCCCCATCAAGCGACACGGCCCTCGTGAGGGCCTCGCGAGCGGCGACCCGGTCACCGGTGGCCGCGGCCGCCTGCCCCAACGCGCCCCACGCCGTGGCGCTGGACGGGAACCGGACGACGACGCGTTCGAGCTCGGGCCTGGCGGCGACGGCGCCGGTCTCCTCGAGGGTCAGCACGGCGGCGGTCGTGGCGACTCGCTCCACGTCCGGCCAGCGACTCGCCAGCTCGACGAATGCCACGTGGGCGTCCCGACGCCGACCCGATCGCAACAGGGCCAACGCGGCCGCCTCGGCCCGGGCGAAGTTGGCCGGAGGACGGTCGCTGCTCGTGGTCGGAGACGGGGCGAATGCCGACATGCTCCCGGCTTCCCAAAGCAAGCGGGCTGCCATCGGGAAACGGCACGAAATGCCGGTTGTCGTTGACTCTCTTGATGCTCAGTGCCTTGAATTCGAAGAAAGACCGAAAAATGCAGAGATGCGAACGGCCCTCTGACGGCAGATTCTGCCGAATATGGTTGGCACAGGGGGTGCTTAACCCACCGGTGTGCCGAGCCATGAACGGTTCGGGCAGCCCCTTCCTATTGATGCCAGAGGCCAGGACTCCCATGACCGCCATCCCGATGTCCCTCCCCGCTGTCGTCCGCGCCGGTGAGCAGCCGTCCGCGCCGACCATCGCGCGCCCGGATGCCGCGAGCCTGCTCGGGCTCGAGGCCGCCGCGCTGACGCTGATGGCCAACGGGATGTCCGGCACGGCAGAGCGCCTGTTCGCGCGCCTGGCGGACGGCGCCGTGGACGGCGCGCTGTGGGAAGGTCGAGCGACCCTCGCGCGCGAGACCCACCGCGCCGACGCGATGGCTCGCGAGGCCGCGACGCCGGGCTTCGTGCCCGTGCCGTCGGCGCAGCGGCAGCCGGACGGCACGCCGCGCTTCGTCCTGCTCGTCGGCGAATCGTGCGTGGCGACTCGCGAGGGCGCCGAGCGCTTCACGGCCGAGCTCGGCGGCGCCGGCGTGGACGCCGAGTTGCGCCACTTCCTCGATGCCGCGCTCGACGGGAGCAACGGGTTCATCGACTGGCAGCCGGGCGAGGGTTACGGCGTGCTGGCCGCCGCCACGGCCCCTTGCCGTCCGGTCGCGGTCGTCGCCCGGGTCGCCAGCGAGCACCGCGACGGCCTCGAGCGCTCGATCGCGCTGGCCGCGGCGGGCGATCGCGTGGCGCTGTGCGGCGCCGATGCCGTCACGCTGGACGACGTCGTGGCGGCCTCCCCGGCCCCGATGCTCCACGTGCGCGCCGGCTCGGCCGCCGACGTGCCGGCGCTGCTGGCGACGGGCCGTGACGCGGTGCATGCCGGGCGCATCGCCTCGGTGCTGTGGTCGGTGCCGGCGGCCAGCGGACTGCGCGGCACGGCCGAGCAGGTGGCGGCGACGGTACTGAGCGTTCTCGGCTTCGCGCACTTCGCGGTCGTAGCGGGGGCCGAGGGGGCCGAGCTCGCGCTGTTCGGCGAGGCGCCGGAGGGTCAGACGCTCGTGGTGTCGGTGTCGCCGGCTTACCTCGCCTCGCAGCTGCCGGGGCACTGACGACCGCCGTTCAGTCGCCGCCCGCCCGCTCCCACGCGTCGCCCATCCACTGGCGGCGGACCGAATGCATCGAGTCGCCCGGATCGAGCGCATAGAAGACGCTGGCGCGGCCGGTACCCCGGCCGCGGAAGTGCTTCTGCAGCGCGTCGAAGACATGGCGGTCGGCGCTCATGGCCTTCTCGTCGTGGGGCAGGGGGATGCTCCACCAGCGCAGCACCGGTTCGCAGGCGAGCTTGTCGATGAGCAGGCCGTTGGGATCCACCCATCCGCCCTGCGGCGCGAAGCAGCCGGCGCCGGGCCCCACCGACTCCCAGCGATCCACGCACACGACGCGCCGCGTGCGCGGATGCACGAACTGGCGTCCGGCCCACGCCCAGTCGTGGCCCTCGACGGCGTCGAGCAGGGACCGCAGGTGATCGGGCGCCCACCAGTTGTCGTCGTCGAGGTAGGCGACGTAGCGCGCGTTGGCGAGGTACGAGAGCACGGTGCGCAGCGCCCCGCCGTCGCGGGCGGGATGCAGGCCGCCGTGTCGCACCGAGGTGCTGTAGCCGGGGTCGAAGACCTGCACCGCGACGTGCGGCGGAGCATCGCGCAGCGCGTCGTTGACGGCGCGCAGCTCGCCCAGCGGCGCGTCAACACCGACGAGCAGGTGCAGCCGGCCGACGCCCTGCTGCGCGAGCACGCTGCGGATGGCCGCGGCCGTCGTCTCGCGGAGGATCGTGGGCATGACCACGGCCACGTCGAAGGGGCGCTGCCAGTCGAAGGCCGGGGCGGCCGCGATGCCGAGGGCGGGTTGGCGCATGTCGCGAAACTTGCACGCGCCGGGCGGGCGCGGCGACGGGGACGCGCCGCGGCGCCGCGCGTGGCATCCCGCGCGGTCCGGCGATGACGGGCGTGCGTCCCGTGCACGTCGGGCTCGGCGCGGCGTCGGCGGCGACGAGCGCCGAGTTGTGGCGGTCGTTGCTGCGGCCCGGAGACGGGGTGCTCGTCCTCGGGGACGCCACGGGCGAACGCGCCATCGCGGCGGCTCGCGGGGGGGCCGGGGTCGTGCCCGTCATCGCCGCGTGCGAGTCGCCCGAGCACGTCGCGGCGGTCACTCGCGCGGTCGGCGCGGCCGCTGCGGCGGCGGTGGTGAGCGCGATCGTCGTTCCGGTCGGCGACGTGGCCCGGCTGCGGCGCGTCGCCGCGGCCCTCGCCGCGCGCGTGTGCCGGATCCTGGTGGATGGCGTGACGGAGCGCCGCATCGAGGAGGCGCTGGGTGCCCTGCGCGACCTGGCCGTTCCCGTGGAGCGCCACCTGCCGGCACCGGCGGCTGCGGATGCAGGGGCCGATGCGGGCGGCGAAGGTCGCGCGGGTCACGTGCCGCGCTTCGGGGCGACGTTCCTGGGGACGCGACCGTCGGAGTCGCCCCGCGTGGCGGTGATCACGCCGTACTTCAAGGAGCCGCGGCCGTGGCTCGAGCGGTGCCTCGCGTCGGTCCGCGGGCAGGATCACCCGGTCACGCACTTCGTCGTGGCCGACGGCCATCCCCAGGCGTGGCTCGACGACGCGGGGGTTCGGCACCTGCGGCTCGACCGGTCGCACGCGGACTTCGGGAACACGCCGCGCTCGGTGGCGGCCCAGCTCGCCGTCAGCGAGGGTTTCGACGCGATCTGCTTCCTCGATGCCGACAACTGGTACGAGCCCGACCACGTCAGCGGCTGCCTCGCGGCGGTCGCGGTCGCGCCGCATCCCGTGGACTACGTCGTGGCGCGCCGGCGGTTCGTGCGCGACGACGGCCGGCCGCTTCCGCGGGCCTTCGACGAAGACGCGACGCCGCAGCGGGCCGGCCACGTTGACACGAACTGCTACTGCCTGCTGCGCGGCGCCTTCCACGCGTTGGGCCGATGGATCCTCGTCCCGAAGCCGATCGGCCTGCTGGGCGACCGCGTCTTCCGCATGGCGCTCGAGCGCGACGGTCGGCAGCGCGCGTTCGCGTCGCGGGTGACCGTGAACTACCTCTGCACGTTTCCCGACCCGTATCTGGCACTGGGGGAGGAACCGCCCCCGTTCGCGTACTCGCACGTGGACCCCGACGCGGCCCGGCGCTGGTGGCATGGTCTTCCCGCTGGGGAGCGCGCCTTTGTCGAGGGGTTGGTCGGGATGCCGATCGCGCTGTGAGGGGTGGGTGGGCGCGGCCATGTGCGAAACTCCGTGTGCGTCGGGCCGGGGCCAACAGACCTGAGCACGTCCGCTCGGGCCTGAACACGCAATTCGTCACCGGGCGTCTTCCGGGGAGAAGCCCGACCAGCGGCGCATCCACGCCGCGATGCCCAGCGAAGCGTCCGATGACCAGCCGGGAGAACGATGGCCGGCCGTTCGCACGAGCGACGTCTCTCCGACGCGCTGCACGGCTATCGCACGCGCCGCTGGGCGGTCGCCACGCCGGCGGTGCTGACCCTTGACCTACTTGAACGCCCGGTCTCCCCGATGACCCGCAACGCGGTTCGTACGACGGACATCACGTGCAACCGAACGTGGCATGGGCGGCCATCCCTCGCGGTCGTCATCAATCGGTTCTCCCGCACGGTTGTCGGCTGGGCCGCTGGCCAGACGATCCATCGCGAGCTGACCTTGAGCGCGCCGGCATCAGCCGTGACGCAGCGTCGGCCGCGCGGTACCATCATTCACGCCGAGCGGGAGTGCAAAGCGGTCGTGCTGCCTGACGGCGTTTCTGCCGTGCCGATCACCTCGACCCGAGCACGAGCCGGAAGGGCCACTGCCGGGACACGGCCGTGGTCGAGTCGTTCTTCCGCAGCGTGAAGAAGGAGCGCATCAGGACGCGCGTCACGTGGATCCGTGACGTCGCGCTGGCGGACATCGCCGACGACATCGGTTCTTTGCACGTTGCAAACGCTGCCACGGCCATCTTGGCGGCGTCAGCCCGGCGGAGTTCGCGGCGGTCGTTCATGCTGCGGGAAACGGGTGGGGGCACTGCTGGACGAGGAAAGTCATCACGCGGGCCGTGGGGCGGCCGTGGGGCGGCCGTGGGGCGGCCGTGGGGCCGGGGCTACTGGAGTGGCGGCCGGACCGCCGCCTGCAGGCGTGGTGCGACAATTACCTTGATAATTCGGCACGCTCCGCCGATATTTCAAGCCATGACGGCCTTGCCGCGCCCCGACTTCCGCGCCCGGATCGACCGCGCCCTCCGGCAGGCGCCCGTCGTGGCCCTGCTCGGCGCGCGGCAGGTCGGCAAGTCCACGCTGGCGCGAACGGTCGCCGACGGCCGGCGGGGGGACGTCGCCTTCTTCGATCTCGAGGACCCCCGCGATCTCGCGCAGCTGGCCGACCCGATGCTGGCGCTGGCCGACCGGCGCGGTCTGGTGGTGCTCGACGAGGTCCAGCGCCGCCCGGAGCTCTTTCCTGCCCTGCGCGTCCTCGCCGACCGACGTCCCGTCCGCTGCCGGTTTCTCGTGCTGGGCAGCGCGGCGCCGTCGTTGCTGCAGCAGGCGAGCGAGTCGCTCGCGGGGCGCATCGCGTTCGTGGAGCTCCCGCCGTTCACGCTGGCGGAGGTGGGCGAGTCGGCCCGCGCCCGCCGTTGGCTGCGGGGCGGATTTCCCCGGGCCTTTCTGGCCCGGTCGGATGCCGCGAGCCTCGCGTGGCGACGCGACTTCATTCGCACCTTTCTCGAGCGCGACCTACCGCAACTTGGCAGCACCGTACCCGCGGCCACGATGCGCCGGTTCTGGGAGATGCTCGCCCACATCCACGGCGGTGTGCTCAACAGCTCGGCCCTGGGACGCGCCTTCGGTATCGCGGACACCACGGTACGGCGATACCTCGAGACGCTGGCGGCCACGTTCATGGTGCGCCTGCTGCGACCATTCCACGCGAACATCGCCAAGCGGCAGGTCCGCGCCCCCAAGGTGTATCTCACCGACTCCGGGCTCCTCCATGCCCTGCTCGACATCGGGAGCCAGCGGCAGCTCGACGGACATCCGGCCGTCGGCGCCTCGTGGGAGGGCTTTCTGCTGGAGACGGTGGTCCGGCAACTCGGCGCGCGCGACGAGCAGTGCTACTTCTGGGCGACCCACGCCGGAGCCGAGCTCGACCTGCTGGTCGTCGATGGCCGACGCCGTCTGGGCTTCGAGTTCAAGCGCACCTCGACGCCGGCAGTCACGCCATCCATGCGGGCGGCTCTCACCGACCTCTCCCTCGAGCGGCTCGATGTCGTGCACGCCGGCCCGACGAGCTTCCCCCTCGCCGACCGGATTCGCGCCGTGGCGGCAGCCGACCTGTTGACCACCGTAGCGCCTGGAGATCGGACGCGCTGAACGGCCGGCGCTCGTCGTTTCCACCGAGCGCAGCGACGCCGCGGGACCGCTCGCGCTGGGCGACGCGCGCGGCCGCGCGCATCGGCCACGACGCTTTCCCGCATCGGCTCGACGTCCGGGCAATTCGTCGGGCTCGCGGCGCTCGCGGCGCTCGCGCTCGAGCGCGGGGACGGGGCGTCGGGAGGGGGCGCGTACGCATGCGGTGGTCGGGGCGTCGGCGGACGGGCGTGTGGCGCGTGACGCGCCCCGGCTCGCGGGGCCCCGCATCGCTGGGGGACTCCGTGCGTCGGCGTAAGGCGCGCGGGTGCGGAGGTGAGGGAGGATCTGGTCGATCACCGAACTTGGCGGGATGAAGGCGACGAACCGCCTCGTGCATTGGTACGACGGACACGCGAGCGGATCGGCTGCGACTCAGCGAGGAACGGCGTTCAGCTGAGGGCCACCACGATCCGGGTATCCCGGTGCACTTCCAAGGACGTGTGCCCGTGGAACGTGACGTTCGCGCCGGGGGCCACCGAGCCGGCGTTGGCGCCACGCGCTGCGATCGCGGACGTCGCGCTGGACGAACTGGCCGCGATGCACGAGGGGAGTCGCGGCGGCAGTCGGCCGGCCCTGCCGCCCCCCCCCGATTCCGGCGGTGACGTACGACGACCAAGCGGAAGGCGACCGCGGGTGGATGACGCCAGCGGTCGCCTGGATG
>JAJTHG010000030.1 GCA_021298835.1 Gemmatimonadota bacterium | reverse complement strand
GGGGACCTCCCGCGGGCGGAGTACGAAGCACACTTTCACCAGGCCGCGTCCACCATTGTGGCTGCGGGGCTCGACTCACCGAGTCTCCGATGAACCCGGGACGACTCATGCGCAGCAGTGCGCGACGTCGCGTGAGAGGCCAGGAACGCCGAGCGACACGACCGGGAGGCCATGTGCGTTGCGGGTGGGTCGGATTCACTGCGATATGCCTCGCGACGGCCTGCGCGAAGTCGGCGCCGCCCGCAGCCCCTCTCGTGCGACTTCCGCAGGGTGCCTATCGCGGCCGCCCCGCCGACCAGGGTGTCGTGGCCTTCCTCGGCATCCGATACGCCCGCCCGCCAGTCGGCCGACTGAGGTGGCGTGAGGCCGCACCGCTGGAAACGTCCGACCGCGTCATCGAGGCCGACGCCATCGGGCCGACGTGTCGTCAGCCCATGGACCCGAACGAGGCGGCCTCGGCGACTCGTCAGGACGAGGACTGCCTCAGTCTCAACGTCTGGACCCGCCGGACCTCCGGATCACCCCGGCCGGTGCTGCTGTGGATCCACGGCGGCGCCAATGTCAGCGGCGGCACGGCGGACCCCCTGTACGACGGGCACCACTTCGTCCGCGACAACGACGTGGTGCTGGTGTCGATCAACTACCGGCTCGGTCCGTTCGGCTTCCTCGATCTCGACGACGTGGGCGGACCGGACTACCGGCGGAGCCGCAACCTGGGCCTGCTCGATCAACTGACCGCGCTGCGTTGGGTGCGGACCAACATCGCCGCCTTCGGTGGTGACCCGTCGAACATCACGCTCTTCGGCGAGTCGGCGGGCGGCTCGGCCATCATGCGGCTCATGGCGATGCCGTCGGCCCGCGGACTGTTCGACAAGGCGATCATCCAAAGCGGCGGCCCGGCCAACATCCGCGTGAAGGGATTTCCCAGGAAGGACGACATCCCGACGGGGCGCGCGCTGACCCGGGCGTTCATGGTCGAGGCACGAGTGTCCGACATGGCGGGGCTCACGACACTGCCTGCCGACTCGGTGCTCGCGGCGGCTGGTCGCGTGGCGCGGAGCCGCGGCGACGTGATGGGCGTCAGTACCTGGGGCGCCCGGATCGACAACGACGTCCTCCCCGAGGACATCTTCGGCGATGTCCGCCGAGGTGCCAACCCGGGCGTGAAGGTACTGATCGGCACCAACGAAGACGAAATGCTGTACTTCCGTCAGTACGACACCGACTTCGAGCGGAACCTCATGCGGGAGTATCGCGACAAGGGCTCGGCCATGGGGCGTGACTTCACCCGGGTGCGGGAGATCGCGGATCGCTACACCGCGGGCAGCGTCGATCCGATGCGCTACGTCGATTTCGCCGGTGAGTTCTGGATCCGGCAACCGTCCATTCTGCTGGCCGAAGCTCAGGCGCGCCACAACGATGTCTTCATGTATCTCTTCACGTGGGACTCCGCCTTGCCCGGCATGGGAGCCGCCCACGCGATCGAGCTCCCGTTCGTCTTCGGCCACCTCGAGGGCAAGGACGTCGAGCAGTTGACGGGACCTCGTCCGCCGGCCGCACTCTCGCGCCGGATCCAGGCCGCCTGGACCGCGTTCGCCACCACCGGCAATCCGACCGCACCGGGCGAGCCGGCCTGGCCCCGCTACACCGGCGATGCTCGCGCGACGATGCTGCTGACCGACGGAGCGTGGACCGTGGTGTCCGACCCGAAGGCCGATGCGCGGCGGCTCCTGCGGCGCATGTACGATGTGGGCCAGTGAGCGCATCATCTGCAGCCATGGGCCGCACGCATGTCCCGTAGCCGCGACGCGACGCGCCGTGTGATGGCGGCCGCCTGCAGTGCCGTGGCGGGCATCGTGTCCGCTGCCGTGTCCTTCGTCGTGCTCGCGCACCCGACGACCCCGTTCGTGGCGCTCCGCGAGCTTCCGGGCGTCCTTGTGCTGTCGTTACTCGCGACGGCCCCGGGAACGCTCGCCGTAGGCCTCCTGACGGTCGCGCTCGGTCCGCGGTCTCGACTCTTCCGACCGGGGATTCGTGTACTCGCGGGCGGCGTCCTCGGCTTGGCGGTGATGCAGTGCTGGGGGTACCTGTTCGGCGACAGTTGCTACATCCCGACTGGGAACGGGACAGGACCCTCCTGCGGCTGTGCGCCACGCTCGCTGGCGGCGTGGCCATGGCCACGGCAGGGTCCCTGATGCGGACCGTGCCTGCCGCCGAGGATGGGGGATCATGATGACGCGCGTGAGGGACCATGTCCCGGTCCCGAGGCATGGCCGCACGAACGGTCGTGCGCGATATGCGCGAGGCGCCGCATCCCATATCCGCTCATCGACGCCCGGCCTGTGCGACCTCGGCACCATCGTCGCCTCGAGGCGCCACTTCGAGGACCCGCCGCCCTACGGCCGCAACCGGCCGAACCGCACGTCCCGCGTGCGTCCGTTGGCCGCATAGAAGCCGATCACCTCGCCGTTGCGGTCGCGCTCGAAGGAGAGCGTGAGACTCCGACCCTCGAAGGTGTCCGCGGCCGTCGCGGCCGCCGTCAGCGGGGCGTCGTCGTACCGCCGCTGGCGCAGGAACAGCGAGTCGCCACGCTGCACGATGGTCATCGCCGATTCGAGCTCGTCACTCCAGTACCGACCGGCGAAGGCCGCGAGCGCCGCCCCCTTCGGCGGCGCCACGGGCGTGTCGGCGATGCGCGTGGCCGGCTGTTCCCCGCCCTGCACCAGCGTGAGGCCGGTGACCCGGCCGCTCGCATCGCGCCGGAAGCGGAGCGCCGCCTCCACGCCGGTAACCTTGAGACTCGTATCGGAGGTGGGCACCAGGGGGTTGCGCCCCTGTCCGGTGGCCTGCACGAAGAACGCCGAGCCCTCGCGGAACACGCGAAGGACGAACGTCGGGGCCGCGTCGAGCGCATAGCGGCCGGCCAGCGAGTCGAAGCGCGCCGCGGTCATCCGCGCCGGATCGTAGCTCCCGGGCGCCGCCGCTGCCGTGGCGGCGCGCATCGCGTCGTCGAAGAACGCGGACGCGATGTCGAACGCGACGCTGGCTGCGAAGCCGGCATCGTTGCTCTGTACCGACACACCGGCGTCGAGGGTGGGATACAGCGCCAGCATCGAGCGGTGGGCCACGTCGGCACCGCCGTGCTGAATGCGGCGCAGCCCGCGCTGCTGGTCCACGAAGACGCCCATGCCGTAATCCGACTTCCGGCCGTCGTTGAGTCGGCCGTTAGTGGTCATGGCGTCGAAGATCGCGCGCGAGCCGACGGTCGGCGTGGGCGAGAGCATGTTCTCGCCCCACCGCTGGAGGTCCTCCACGGTGGTGTAGATGCCCCCGGCACCGAGCGCCCCGCCGAGGTCCGTCGCTTCAGCGAACCCGGTCGGGCGCGCCAGATAGCCCATCGCGGCGTTCGGGATGATGGTGGCGCGGTCGGCGCGGGCGGCGGAGCGGGTCATGCCAAGCGGCACGAACACCTCGTCGCGAAGGAAGGCCGGGAAATTCTTCCCCGACGTGCGCTCGACGATGATCGTCGCGAGCCCGAAGGCGGTGTTGTTGTAGTTGAACTCCGCCCCCGGCACGTTCTGCAGGCGCGGCTGGCGCTGCACGATCTGGATGATCTCCTTGCGGTCGATCCAGTCCTGTCCGACCTGCCGGTCGGTCATCAGCAGCAGGTTCAGGAACTCGCGGAGTCCCGACTGGTGGGTGATGAGGTGCCGCACGCGGACCGTGTCGCCGAGGTACGGCAGCTCCGGGAGATGCTTCCGGATGTCGTCGTCGAGCGACAGCTTGCCACGCTCGGCCTGCAGCAGCACGGCGAAGGCGGTGAACTGCTTCGAGGTGGACCCGATGTTGGTGGGGGTATCGGTGCGATACGGGATGCCGTGCCGCAGGTCGGCCATGCCGAACCCCTTCGTGTAGAGCACCCGACCGCCGCGCCACACGCGCACCTCGCCGCCGGGGACGCCCGGGGCGTCGTGGCGGGCCAGCAGTTGGTCGGCGCGGCGGGCCGGGTCCCGCGCGGGCGGTTCCTGCCGGAGCAGCGTGAGCGCATACCCGGCGACACGTCCGGACGGCGCGGTGAGCTCCACCTGCATCGTGCCCGTGTCGCCGACGAAGGCGGCGAAGCGCATAGCGCCGACCCCGGGGCCCTCGAAGCGCCCGCGGAGCTTGCCCCCGCTGGCGAGGAGGCGAACGACGAGCGGCTCGTCGGGCTGCGTCACGCTGCCCAGCAGGAAGGCGCTGTCGCGGATCGTGAGCGCGAAACGCGCCGTGTCGCCGGCGGCGAGGCGGCCGCTGACGGTGGCGCCGACCTTGAGCGGCGGGGCCGACGGCTGGGCGGAGACCACCGCCGGGGCCTGGAGGGCGGTCGCGGCGAGGGCGAGGGCGAGGGTGGCGAAGCGGAGCGGCATGGGTGGGCAGCGGGTCGTCAGTGGCGTCGCGCACATGTGGGACGGGCGACGATGCCCCGAGTATGTGCTGTGTACGGTGATGGGGTAAGCTGAGCGGGGTAGGCGCGATGGTGCCTCACGGCCCGGGGGCCATGCGCCTGGGGGTGGAGCGGTATGCGTGGACACCGATTCACGGCTAGACTCCACCGGTCCGTAGTAAATCCCGGGGCCCCATGCCGAACCAGCTGTTCGTCAACCTTCCCGTCGCCGACCTGTCCCGCGCCCGTGCCTTCTACGAGGCGCTCGGGTTCGCGGCGGTGCCGGAGTTCTCCGGTGAGGACGCCGCCTGCGTGACCGTCACGCCGCAGGTGTTCCTGATGCTCTGCCCGCACGCGAAGTTCCGCGAGTTCACCCCTAAGGCCATCTGCGACACGAGCCAGGCGGTGGAGATGCTGCTCAACGTGCGCTGCGACAGCCGAGCAGCCGTGGACCAGCTGGTGTCGCGGGCGCTCGCGAACGGCGGGACCACCCATGACCAGCCGGAGGACTTCGGCTTCATGTACACCCACAGCTTCCTCGACCCGGACGGCCACGGATGGGGGGTGTTCGCCACCGCACGTCCGTAAGGTCGCGGCGGGAGCTCGGGACCGCGCCGATCTGCCGCCGGATTCGTGATCAGTCCACGACCGGTACGGTCGCCGCGCTCAGGCACGGCCCGTGCTCTGTCGTTGCGCGTCGCGGGTCTGCCGATCAGGATTCCCGAGCAACCGACGGGCCTTCGATGATGGAGGACGCGACACGCGGAGCGTGCGCTCGCGTCGAGCTGCGCGCGGTCTCCTCGTCACCTGAAGCTAGACCTCGGGGATGCCCAGCCCGCGCAGGTACTCGTAGGTCTTGTCGTAGTACTCCGGCCTGCGCGTCCGGTCACGCTTCGATCCCTGCGGAACGAAGAGCACCATCCCCTGTCGCGCTCGTGTCAGCAGCACTCGATACGCATTCGTCAGGTACGCTCGGCGATCGTCCTTCCTGACGTGCTGCCACATGGCTCCGCGGAACTTGTGGTAGCTCCACCCCGCCCCCTGCCAACGCAGGTCGGCGTCCCACGTGACGATCGTCCAGTCCAACTCGAGGCCCTGCACGTCGAACTCGGTGGCAGCATCCTCGAGGTAGTTCGACGACCGCGTGTCATCGGCTCCGGCGAGAAACCAGTGGACCGGATCCAGACTCACCCGAACGTCGATCGCGTGCGGCTTGAGTCGTTCGGCCGAGGACGAGGCGACGATGCCCATGCGCTCCGACCCTCGGCGCTGTGCGCGAACCCACCGCCGTGCCGATCGCAATCGGCGGGTGAGACGAACCGGGTACCGGCTGGCCAACTCGTCGAGCAGGTGGCTCGAGCGTGCCGCGTCTCCGTCGAGCAGCGCCTTGACGAACGTCGAGACATGCTCGGCCCGGAACGACCGCATCGACGTGGCGAGATGCAATGACGGGGTGACGTCGGGCCGAAGCGCCTCGACGTGCGCGGCCGTTCCCCCCGCCCGGTACTCGGCGTCGGTGATCTGATCCGAGACGTGGACGCGCCACGACGGGAAGTGCTCGCGGACCGCACGCAGCCACTCGCCGATGCCGGCTTCCCCGTCGTTGATCTCTTGACCGCCACCCACCAGGCAGATGACGACGCACCACTCGCGATGGCGGTGCATGGCGTCGAGGAGCACCGCCGGTTCCGACATGGTGATGTCGTCGCGCTTCTTCCTGGTCTTCATGAAGCGCCCCAGTTTGTCGGCGTGCCATGCGCGCTGGGCTTCATCGAAGATCACGATGTGGTCGTCCGGTTCGACGAGCCGACTCAGGTGATAGTCGCGCCAGCGATGCACGATCTGGATGAAGCTCTCGACCCGCTGCTTCACTTCACCCTTTCGCACACCGGGGCGTTCGGGCTTCTCCCGTGCCAGTTCGTCTCGGGCAAGGGCTTCGGTCAGTACCCGCACCAGCGGCCCGTTCCCCGACAGGTATGCCGCGTGGGTGTCGCGGTCCCTGGCCGCGTGCCGAGTGGCGACGTTCAGCCCGACCAGGGTCTTCCCTGCGCCGGGGACACCGGTGACGAAGACGATGGCCTTCTCGCGTTTCGTACGGCAGGCGGTGATGATGGTCTCGAGGGCTCCGGCCGTCGCAGCCAGGTTCTGCGCCCCGGCGTCGTGACGCAGGATGTCGTGCACTTCATGGCGTGCGTACATCGCCCGCGCCGCCTCGATGATCGTGGGCGTGGGCCGGTACACGCCCGCTCCCCACGTTGCCGGATCCAGCCCGGCATCCGGCAGGCCATTGAGGCCCGCGCGGATGGCTGCGGCAAGCCCCAGCGCATTGCACCAGAACGGCGGGCGGATGCCATCGGTCGCCGATCGCTTCCAGCGCTCGTGACCCTTCTCCGCACTGGCGGCCGTCGCACAGAGCACCGGAAGGATGGGCGCGGCGTGGCTCGGCGCGTGGAAGTTCTTCAGGTCAAGCGCGTAATCCCAGACCTGCTCGTGCGCCGCCACGTCGAAGGTGTCGGCGCCGACCTTGAATTCGATGACGATCACCGCCTGCGGCACCACGACGACCGCGTCCACGCGACGACCCAGCCGAGGAATCTCGTACTCGAGGTAGAGCCAACCGGTCAGGCCCCCCACGGCGTGGCGAAGGATGGGCAGCTCCTCACGCCACGCCGAGCGTTGTTCGGGCGTGAGGGAGAAGTCGGCAGTCCCGGCGAGCGTGCCCTGGACGGCACGATCGTCCGTCGCGAGGAAGCTCGCGATGCTCGCGGCGTAGGCGGACGACGGGTGGGATGGGGCCACGGGCGTTATCGGACCGATGGATGCGAAGTTAGCCGACCGGAGCGGCCGCACCCGTATCCCGAGCTGTCGGTGGCCGAAGCGATGGGGCTGCACGCGGCCTTCTGGCACCGGACGTGGGACGCCACGTGGGCCGAGCAGTTGCGCCGCACCTTCGGCCTGCGCGGGGACGCGCAGGTCGGACGCCTGTCGAAGGGGAGTCGGGCAAGCTCCTGATGCTGCTCGCCCTCGCGCAGCGCCCCGAACTGCTGATCCTCGACGAGCCCACGGACGGGTCGTGGTGGTCTTCGAAAGACATTTCAGGGATGCGCCGCCGGGTGACGCCGAATGGGTCGCGGTCGCTTTCTTCCTGACGCATCTCTATCTGCGCGCCAGCATGCATCGGAGCCGACGGTGCGCCGCGGGGGCGGACGCGACATGCCGGGACGCGGTCTCCGGCATCCCGGCCGGCCCTCGTCGTTCCGACCTCGAGGACGTCCGAAGACACGACGACGGCGGGCTTCGTGGCGGCCTTCGGGGTCACCGAGGCCGAGTGGGCGCGTCGCTTCCTACGGGCGGAACGTGCCCCCCCTGCTCCCAAATGTGCCGGCGGCACCCGCGCCTACCCTGGCTGTAGCCCTGTCCGACCCCGCTCGAGCCGGAACGTCCGCGGCGTCTCCACCGGCGCCCCGGGACGGCTGACGTACGGCACCGTGCGGTAGCGCGTCACCCACTCGCGGTCGCTCACCTCGCACCGCACGTAGCCGCGCCGGGCCGAGTGGTACTTGCAGTCGGGGTTCGCCGCCATCGCGGGCGGGACCTCGCGCCACTGGTCCTCGCCGTCGCCGCCGCTGGAGATCGACGAGCAGACGAACTCCGCGCCGATCACCGGCCGGTCGGGACGGTCCCATCCCGCGCGCACCTCGTGCGTCCAGTGCGAGTGGATGTCCCCCGTCAGCACCACGGTGCGCCCCGCCGCGTGCTGCCCGCAGGCGCGCAGCAGCCGGTCGCGCGCCACCGGGTACCCCGTCCACTGGTCCATGGATACGCGCGTCGCGGGACCGGGATCGAAGTCGAACGGCGCCATCATCACCTGCTGCGCCAGCACCTGCCAGTGCGCCGACGACGCGCGCATTCCCTCCACCAGCCAGCGCTCCTGCGCCTCGCCCAGCATCGTGTCGCCGGCGGCGCCGTACGTCGCGCACGGAACCTTCACGCCGTCGTTGCACGGTTGGTCGCTGCGGTACTGCCGGGTATCGAGCACCCACAGGTGCGCCGTGCGCCCCCACGGGGTCGCGCGGTGGATCGTGAGGTCCGCCCACGACGCCGCGCGCGGCACGCGCACCGGCATGTGCTCCCACCACGCCTGGTAGGCCGCCGCGCGGCGCGTGCGCACCTGCTCGGCGCTCTCCATCCCGTTCTCGCCGACCTCGTCGGCGTAGTTGTTGTCCACCTCGTGGTCGTCCCACGTCACCAGCCACGGCGCGCGGGCGTGCGCCGCCTGCAGGTCGAGGTCCGTCTTGTACTGGGCGTAGCGGGCCCGGTAGTCGTCGAGCGCGCGGATCTCGCGCGTCGCGTGCCGCCGCGGCTGGCCCTGCTGCGGCGCGTACTCGTAGATGTAGTCGCCCAGGTGGGCGACGAGGTCGAGCTCCTCGGCCGCCAGGTGCCGGAAGGCGGTGTAGTAGCCCGACTCGAAGTGCTGGCAGCTCGCGAACGCGAAGGCAAGCGGCCGCGCCGCGTCTCCCGCCGGCGTGGTGCGCGCGCGCCCGACCGGGCTCTTCGCTTCCCCGGTCTGGAAGCGGTACCAGTACCAGCGGTCGGGCTCGAGGCCCGGGACGTCCACGTGCACCGAGTACCCGAGTTCCGGCACCGCGGTCACGCGCCCCTGCTGTACGATGCGCGCGAACTGCTCGTCGGCGGCGAGTTCCCAGGTCACCGGCGTGCGACGCCCGTCCATGCCGCCTTCGGGCTCGAGCGGGCGGGGGGCGAGCCGCGTCCACAGCACCACCCCGTCCGGCCTGGGATCGCCGCTCGCGACGCCCAGGGCGAACGGATCGTCGGCGAAGCGCGGACGCCACTCGAGGCGCCATGCGTTGGGAGCGGCCGACGCCAGGAAGGCGGTGCGCGAGAGATGCGAGAGGAAATCGCGGCGGGTCGTCATGCCCTCAACCTCGCATCGGCCGGCCGGCCGGGCTACCGGCGCAGGCCGGCGAGCTGGGCCACGAGCAGGGCGACGAACTGCGGCCCCTTGTGACCGTCCGGCCCGTCCTCGTAGCGCTCCTCGCTGCCGTGGGCCCCGGAGCCCGTGCCGCCCCCCCCGACGGTGATCGCGGGGATCCCCAGCGCGAGCGGCACGTTGGCGTCAGTGCTCGACGCGCTGGTGCGCGCGACGGGCTTGCCGACGGCGCGCGCGGCCGCGAGCGCCGCACGCACGATCGGCATCGTGTCGGCTTGCCGCGCGTCCG
Organism: Gemmatimonadota bacterium; assembly: GCA_021298835.1. Classification (GTDB taxonomy): domain Bacteria; phylum Gemmatimonadota; class Gemmatimonadetes; order Gemmatimonadales; family Gemmatimonadaceae; genus JAJTHG01. The sequence goes on along the minus strand of JAJTHG010000030.1, from coordinate 20,405 downwards.
CCGGCCGGATGCCGATCGTGTCCATCACGACGTCGAGCGCCTTGCGGCTCTCGGGCCACCGGGCCCGCTCCTCGCCCAGGGCGGCCTCGATCGCCGCGCGCGCCTGCTGGTCGAGCGCCTGCAGCGCCTCGGCGCTCTCGCTGCGCATGTCGAGCTCGAAGCTGCCCTCCATGGCGATGGAGTTCACCGACGTGCCGCCGCCGACGACGCCGACGTTGAAGGTCGTCCGGGGCGATGCCGGCACCTTGAGGTCGGCGAGCTTGGCGATGGCGCGACCGGCGGCGTGGATGGGGTTCGGCATCCCGAAGGCGCCGTAGCTGTGCCCGCCCGGTCCCTTGAAGCGCACGGTGTAGCGATGGCTCCCGACGGCGCGGCTGGTGATGCCGATGCCGGCGCCATCCACCGAGATGAAGTGGTCCACGCGGCCGGCATACTCCTTCGTTACCAGGTGCCGCACGCCGCGCAGGTTGCCGGGGCCCTCCTCGCCGACGGTGCCGACGAACACGATCGGGCCGGCGGTGCGCACCTTGTGCTGCTCGAACACGCGCGCGACGGCGAGCAGCGCCGCCAGCCCCCGGCAGTCGTCGCCGATGCCCGGGCCGTGCAGCTCGCCGCCGACCTTCCGCACGGTGACGTCGGTCCCCTCGGGGAAGACCGTGTCGAGGTGCGCCGACAGGATCGTCACCGGCCTGGCCACCGCGCCCGGTCGCTCGGCGATCACGTTGCCGACGGCGTCAACGCGCGCCCCGGCGAAGCCGAGCGCCTCGAGCCGGCGCTTGAACTCGGCGGCGCGCGCCTGCTCCTTGAACGGCGGCGCCGGCACCTCGCAGATGGACACCTGCTGCTCGACCGTCCACGCGTTGTCGCGTTCGAGCTGCTGCAGCACCGGTACCAGCGCGGGCGGCACCGGGGCCTGCGCGGCGAGCGGGGCGGCGAGCAGCGCGGCGAGCGGGGCGGCGAGCGGGGCGGCGAGCAGCGCCGCGAACACGGCAACGCGCAGGAGGGACGACGACGAGCGACGGGACATGGCGTGGGATCAGGTAGGGGAACGGGGCGGCAGCAGTCGCGGCACGAGCAGCGCCCCCAGCACCAGCGCCCACGCGTAGCCGTAGGGCGCCAGCGCGGCGGTCAGCGCGAGGGTGAGCACGACGCCCCACTCGGCGGGACGGCGCGGGACGTCCGCGAGCAGCCGGGCGAGCGCGATCGCCTCGACGAGCAGCAGTGCGCCGAGCAGCGGCGCCGGGAAGAGCGCGAGGAGCGACGCGGGGGCGGCGGCGGCGAAGACCGCGGCGGCGAGCCAGCCCGCGCCGTAGAGCACCACCGAGCCGCCACTCCGCGCACCGAAGGCATGGTGGCCGGCGATGCCGCCCGAGCCGTGGCACACGGGCACCCCGCCGAGCCAGGGTGACACGAGGTTCATCGCGGCGTACGTGACGCCGATGCGCCGCACGCCGGGCGCGCGGTCGGGAAAGAGGTCGAGCGCGATCCGCCGCGTGGCCAGCACCGAATTGCCGAGCGACAGGGCGAGCTGCGGAAGCGCCAGCACGAGCAGCCCGCGGCTCAGCGTCGCGGGGGCGACGATGTCGTGCCAGGCCCACGTGCCGACGACCGGTGCCCCCGCGACGATGGTCCCCTGCGCGGCCCGCCACGTCGCCCATGCGAAGCCGATCGGCAGCACCGCGAACGCCGGCGGCACGCGGACGTTGCCCCGCAGCGCGAGCGCGGCGGCCGCGGCGAGCGCGGCGACCGCCACGCCCGCCGGCCCGTCGGCGGGGACGAACCGCGTGAGCGCGAGCCGGGCGAGCTGGATCGCGAGCCCGAGCTGGATCGCGCGGACGACCAGCGCCGGGATCCACGCCTGCAGTCGGTCGAGCAGGCCGCTCGCCGCGAGCCCCAGCATGATCAGCCCGATCGCGAGACCGCCGGCGGCCAGCTCGGGCGCCGTGACGCCGCCGGCGATGACGATCGCGGCGACGGCCTTGAGCGGCTGCACCGGCATCGGCATGCGGTACGCGACGCCGGTGGCGACCTGCAGCACCCCGTACACGGCGAAGACGCGCGCCGGATCGAGCCCCGCCGCGACGATCATCCCGACGAGCAGCGGCAGGTCGGTGCCGAGGTCGCCGAACGCCCCCGACCACTCCGCGCGATCAAAGCGCAGCGGCGCGCGGCGCGCCGCGGGCGCGGCGACGACGGCAGCGGCGGGCGGCGCGTCGAGCGAAACGTCGGAAGCGGACACGCCGTATATTCGACCGTTCGCCCAACTCCTGACAGGGGCCACATGTCCGAACCGGCCGTCCTCATCCGCAACGTCGTCAAGCGCTACGCCGGTCACGTGGCCGTGCGCGACCTGTCGCTGACCGTCCCCACCGGGACGGTGTACGGGCTGCTCGGCCCCAACGGCGCGGGCAAGACGACGACGATCCGGATGATCCTCGACATCATCCTCCCCGACGAGGGGACGATCACGCTCCTCGGCAAGCCCAACACCGACGCCGCCACGCTCGACCGGCTCGGCTACCTCCCCGAGGAGCGCGGGCTGTACAAGAAGATGGTCGTGCGCGACGTGCTGCGGTTCCTGGGCTCGCTCAAGGGGCTGTCGGGTGCCGGGCTCGACCGCCGCATCGACGAGTGGCTCGACCGCCTCACCCTGCGCAGCGAGGCGAAGGACTGGGGCAAGGCCAAGGTGGACGAGCTCTCGCGCGGCATGCAGCAGAAGGTGCAGTTCATCGGCACGCTGCTGCACGACCCCGAGGTCGTGATCCTCGACGAGCCCTTCAGCGGGCTCGACCCGATCAATGCGCAGGCGCTCAAGGACACCGTGGTGGACCTCAAGCGCCGCGGCCGGACCGTGCTCTTCTCGACGCACCTGATGGACAACGCCGAGCGGCTCTGCGACGCCGTGTGCATCATCGCCAAGGGGGAGAAGGTGCTCGACGGCCGCGTGGCCGACGTGAAGGCGGCGCACGCATCGCGGACCGTCGCCCTCGCGCTCGACGGCGACACCGACGGCGTCGCGCGCGAGGTCCTGGCCGACCGCACGCTGGTGGCCGAAGTGGACGACCAGAACACCTTCTTCGAGGTGCGGCTGGCCCCGGGGGCCGGCGCGCAGGAACTCCTCGCGCGCCTCGTGCAGCGCGGCGCGCCCCTACGGCGCTTCGAGCTGGTGCAGCCGTCGCTGCACCAGATCTTCCTGGACAAGGTCGGCGCCAAGGGCGTCGAAGCGGGGATGAGCGGCCATGGGTAAGCTCTACGCGGTCATCCGCCGCGAGTATTGGGAGCGGGTCAAGTCGCCGTGGTTCCTCGCGGCGACCCTGCTGGGCCCGCTGGGGTTCGCGGCGATCACGATCCTGCCGGCCGTGCTGGCGCTGCGGCAGGGGACGTCGAACAAGGCGAAGAGCGTGATCGTCCTCGACGCCACCGGCGTGGGGGTCGGCGACCGCCTGCGCACCGCGCTCGCCGGGGGCCTCCGCTCGACCGACACCTCCCGGGCGACGGTGCGCGTGATGGCTCCGGCGGATCTGGCCGCAGCGGAAACCACCGCGACCCGCGAGGTGGTCGCCGGCACCTTCGCCGGCTACCTCGTGCTCGACACCGCGGTGGTGGCCGGCGGCCCCGTGCGCTACGCCGGCCGCAACGCGGCGAACTCGCAGGACATGGACCTCGTGGAGGGGGCGGTCCGGCAGGGACTCCTCTCGCACCGCCTCGTCGCCGCCGGGCTCGATCCGCTCAAGGTCCAGCAGCTGTCGAACATCCGCACGCCCTTCACGTCCGAGAAGCTCGACGAGCGCGGGCGCGGGGGCTCGGGGGTCGGCAGCGTGGTCGTCGGCTACCTGATCGCCTTCCTGCTCTACATGATGATCGCGCTCTACGGCCAGACGCTGATGCGCGGCGTGCTCGACGAGAAGATGACGCGGGTCGCCGAGGTGATCATCGCGAGCGTCAAGCCCGACACCCTGCTCGCCGGCAAGGTGATCGGGGTCGGCGGGGTCGGCGTGACGCAGCAGCTGGTGTGGATCGCCCTCGGCTGGGCGATCGTCTCCTTCCGCGGCCCGATCCTCGGTGCGTTCGGGCTCCCCGACGTGCCAGTGTCGCTTCCCAGCGTGAGCGCCGGCGCCCTGGCGACCTATCTCGCGCTGTACATCCTCGGCTTCACCTTCTACGCCTCGCTGTTCGCGGCGACCGGCGCGATGGTCAGCAACCAGGAGGACATCCAGCAGGCGTCGCTGCCGGTGACGGCGCTGCTGGTCGCGTCGATCGTGTTCATGCAGCCGATCCTGCTGCAGCCGGATTCGACGCTCTCGCGGGTCATGACCATGCTGCCCTTCTCGGCCCCCGTGCTGATGCCGTTGCGCATGGCGACGGTGCAGGTACCGGCGTGGGAGATCGCGGCGACGCTGGTGGGAATGGCGCTCGCATGCGCAGTCGCGATCTGGGTGGCGGCGCGGATCTACCGGGTGGGGCTGCTGATGTACGGGAAGCGGCCGTCGTTCGGGGAGGTCGCGCGGTGGGTGCGGCTGGCGGGGTGAACGCCCCTCACGCCGGCTGCGCGTCCCCCGCGAACTGCTCGAACGCCTGCCGCAGCTCCCCGGCGATCGTCCCGGCGTCCCGCCCCTCGATCTGCCAGCGCTCCATCATGTACACGAGCTTCCCGTCCTTGAGCAGCGCGATCGCCGGCGAACTCGGCGGGTAGCCGGTGAAGTAGGAGCGGGCGCGCTCGGTGGCGTCCCGGTCCTGGCCGGCGAAGACGGTGGTGACGTGCGTCGGCTTGACCGCCGCCTGCAGCGCCATGCCCACGGCGGGACGCGCGTTGCGCGCGGCGCACCCGCAGACGGAGTTGACGACGATCATCGTCGTGCCCGGGCGCGCGACGGCCGCGTCCACGTCGGCGGCGGTGCGGAGCTCTTCGACGCCGAGGCGGGTGAGCTCCTGGCGCATCGGGGCGAGCAGGGGTTCGGGATACATCGGGGCGTCTCCTGGCGAGAAGGTCAGTACTCGAGGTCTTCGGGATGCGGCTCGCGCACGAGCGCGAGGATCGCCTGCTGCGGCACGACGAGGTAGCGCTCCTGCTCGAACGTGATCTCGACGGCGGCCTTGCGGAAGAAGAGCGCGACGTCGCCGGCGCGCGCCTGCATCGGCAGGAATCGCGTCTGCCGCTGGCCGCCGGTGATGCGCCAGGGCTCGTCGGTGTTCTCGTCCGGGCCGGGCATCGGGAGGCCGGGACCGGTCGCGACGATCGTCCCCGTCTGCACCGGTTGCCCCTCGACCGCCGTGGCGGGGAGGTACAGGCCGACCTTGGTGCGGTCGTCCCCATCCTCGACCCGCACGAGCACGCGGTCGCCGACGACGATCAGTTCCTTGCCGTTTCGCTGCATACGTCCCGGGGAATGTAGGGCCGCCGCGGCGGCAACGGAGGGGCGAGCGGGTCGGATCCGCCGGCCACTGGCGGCGCGCGCCGGACCTCCCGTGCCGCGATTTCGGCTGGTGCGCCCCCGCGCCGGTTGCCGAGGGGCGACCCCGGCCGCACTTTCGCGGGGCTGTCCACCCTTTGGAGAACTCCGATGCGTCGTCTCTGGTTCGCCCTGCTCCTCCCCCTGGCCGTCGGCGCCCAGCGCCCGCGGACCGCGCCCACGCTCCCGCCGGCGGCGCTCGACAGTTCCGCCTGGGCCTCGCTCCGCTACCGCCACATCGGGCCCGAGGGCAACCGCGTCTCGGCCGTCGCCGGCGTCAGCGGCGACCCCCTCACCTACTACGCCGGCGCGGCCTCCGGCGGCATCTGGAAGTCCACCGACGGCGGGGTGCACTGGACGCCGATCTTCGACAAGGAACAAGGCCAGTCCATCGGCGCCATCGCCGTCGCCCCGAGCGACCCCAACGTGGTCTGGGTCGGCACCGGCGAGCACTGGATCCGGTCGCACATCTCGGTCGGCTTCGGCGTGTATCGCTCGACCGACGCCGGCAAGTCGTGGGCGCGGGTCGGGCTGGAGACCTCGGGCCGCATCTCGCGCATCGTCGTGCACCCGACCAACCCCGACCTGGCGTACGTGGCCGTGCAGGGGCACGGCTACCAGCCGCAGGCCGAGCGCGGCATCTGGCGCACCGCGGACGCCGGCCGGACCTGGGAGAAGGTGCTGTTCGTCAGCGACTCGGCCGGCGCGTCGGACCTCGTCATGGACCCGACCAACCCGCGCATCCTCTTCGCGGGCTTCTGGCAGCTCGACATCAAGACGTGGGGCCGCCTCTCCGGCGGGCCGCACTCGGGCATCTGGAAGTCGTCGGATGGCGGCACGACCTGGAAGCGCCTCGTCGGCAACGGCCTCCCCACCGCGTGGGTGGGCAAGATCGGCCTCGGCATGTCGCAGGCGAATCCCCAGCGCGTGTACGCCCTCATCGAGACCGGCGACGGCGTCCCCGCCCGCAACGTCCCCAACCCGGCCACCGGCCGGTTCTGGCGCTCGGACGACGGCGGCGAGACGTGGCGGCTCGTGAGCTCGGACCGGCAGCTCGCCGGCCGCACGCACTACTACAATCGCTTCGGCGTCACCCCGGACAACGCCGAGGAGGCGTACTTCCTGACGGCGAACTGGGCGAAGACGCTCGACGGCGGCACGACGATCATGGATCCGCCGCCCCAGCAGTACCCGGGCGGCGACCACCACGACATCTGGTTCGACCAGCGCAACGGCGACCGCTTCGCGGTGGCGCACGACGGCGGCATCTCGATCACCACCACCCGCGGCCGGTCGTGGCTGCGCCGGCAGCTGCCGATCGCGCAGATGTACCACGTGACGGTGGACGACCGGATTCCCTACTGGGTGTACGGCAACCGGCAGGACGGCCCCTCGGCGCGCGGCCCGAGCAACGCGCGCTTCTCGAGCTTCTTCGGCGGCGGCATCCCGCGCGGCGCCTGGGCCACGGTCGGCGGCGGCGAGAGCGGCTTCGCCACGCCGGACCCGGTGGATTCGAACTGGGTCTGGTCGAGCGCGTCGGGCTACGGATCGGTGGGCGGCATCGTCTCGCGCCACGACCTGCGCACGGGGATGACCGAGAACTACGAGGTGTGGCCCAAGGCCACGCTCGGGACGCCGGCGGAGTCGCTCAAGTACCGCTTCCAGTGGAACTTCCCGCTCCACATCTCGCCGCACGACCACAAGCGGGTCTATGTGGGCTCGCAGCACGTGCACGTGACCACCGACAACGGCCGCTCCTGGAAGGAGCTCTCGCCGGACCTCACGCGCAACGACAAGTCGCGGCAGCAGCTCTCGGGCGGGCTCACGCCGGACAACATCGGCGTCGAGTACGCCGGCGTCATCATGAGTCTCGCCGAGTCGCCGATCGAGAAGGGGCTCATCTGGGCCGGCACCAACGACGGCAAGCTCCAGCTGACGCGCAACGGCGGGCAGTCGTGGACGGACCTCACCGCCAACGTGACCGGCCTGCCGGAATGGGCGACGATCGCCTACATCCACGCCTCGAAGCACGCCGCAGGGACCGCCTACCTCGCGGTGGACGGCCACCAGATCGGCAACTTCGATCCGTGGCTCTACAAGACGACCGACTACGGCCGCACCTTCACGCGCATCGTCGCCGGCATCCCGCGCTCGACGCTCTCGTACGCGCACGTGGTCATCGAGGACCCGGTGGTGCCGGGCCTTCTCTTCTCGGGCTTCGAGAACGGGCTCTACGTCTCGTTCGACGCCGGTGCGCAGTGGCACCCGCTGCAGAACAACCTGCCCCGCACGCCGGTCTACGGCATCCAGGTGCAGGAGCGCTTCGGCGACCTCGTGGTGGGCACCTACGGCCGCGGCTTCTGGATCCTCGACGACATGACGCCGCTCCGCACCCTGGCGCGCGAGGCAGCGGGCGACGTGGCGTTCTTCGCCCCGCGCGAGGCATGGCGCTTCCGCGAGGTGGACGCACCGTTCTTCGACTACGACGACACCGTCAACGGCGACAATCCGCCCTACGGCGCGGCGCTCTCGTGGTGGCTGAAGGCGGAGGCGAAGGACAGCGCCAAGGTCGAGGTCCTCGCCGCCGACGGGTCGGTCGTCCGTACCCTCAAGGGAGCGGCCAAGGCGGGGGTGAACCGGCTCTGGTGGGACCTCCGCGACGAGCTCACCACCGAGGCGCGCATCCGCACGTCGCCGTCGTATTCGCCCTGGCTCAACGTGACGGCCGACGGGCGGCCGGCACCCGGCATCCAGCGGTTCAACGCGCTGGTCCTGCCCGGCCGCTACACGGTGCGCCTCACGGTGGGGGGCCGGACGCTCGAGCGCCCGCTCGAGGTCCGCAAGGATCCCAACGCGCCGGGCGACGCGCGCGCGCTCGAGCTGCAGCAGGTCGCCACCCGGGCGATCCGTGCCGACCTCGAACGCACGGTGGCGATGGTGAACACGCTCGAGCTGCAGCGCGCGCAGCTCATCGCCTTCCGCACCGCGACGGCGGCGGACACCGCCGCCAAGCCGCTGCGCGAGGAGGCCGAGGCGCTCGACAAGCGCCTCTCCGAGCTCGAGGCCGTGCTCTTCAACACCCGCATCACCGGCCGTGGCCAGGATCTCATCCGCTGGCCCGCCCGCATCGCCGAACAGCTCGTGTACCTCGGCCAGCAGGTGACGTCCAATGACATCGCCCCGACCGAGCCGCAGCAGCAGGTCGCCAAGGTGCTCGGCAACGAGGTGAACGACGCCCGCACGAAGTACGACGCGCTGCAGCGCGAGGTGGCGGCGTTCCGGCGGAAGGTGATGGAACGCGGGGGGAACGTGATCTTCTGAGCGGGGAGGCCGCGCGCCGCCGGGGCTCCCGGCGGCGCGGGCCGTCCGCCTACTTCACCAGCCAGAAGCGCTCCTGCCGGGTGAGCGCCCAGCGCGGCTTCCCGTCCGCGCCCACGATGAAGTCCTCTTCCTGTGCGACCCGCACCTGCTGCCCGCCCCACTCGGGGACCGGCGTGGTGACCTGCAGTTCGGAGGAGAACCACATGCTGGGCCGCACGCGGTGGTCGCCGCGGCCCGGCACGCCGTCCTGGTAGTCCCAGAGACCGATCAGCGGACCGGCGCCGTGCCCGTGCATCCCGATCGGGTGCGAGTACATCGTCCCGTCGAGCCCCTCGGCGGTCATCCTCGCGCGCACCGCGCGCAGGATCTCGTTGCCGGTGCGGCCCGGTCGCGTCTCCTCGAAGAGGATGTCCTGCAGCCGGTTGCTGCGCCGCAGCGCGGCCTTGAGCCCCTCGGGAGCGTCGGTCTCGCCCTCCTTGAGCACGTAGCCGTTGTGCTGGGTGTCGGTGTTGAGCCGCAGCGCGGTGATGCCGACGTCGCACCAGAGCACGTCGCCGCGCTGGATCACCGTGGTCTCGTCGAGCTGGTCGGTCGGCACGCCCTGCCGCTGCACGCTGACGTTCGCCTGGAACCAGGTGCCGAGCCCGAGGTCGTTCACCGCCTGGCGCCACCACCACAGGGCGTCCGCCACCGTGGTGCGGCCCGGCGTGATGACCTCGCTCGAGAACATCCGCTGCGTGAGCGAGTGCACGAGCGCCGTCAGTTCGCGGTAGAACTGGTCCTCTGCGGGCAGCCGCGTGGCGATGAAGTCCACCGCGAGCCCTTCGGCCCGGACCATCCGCTTCGTCCACGTGGGCCCGAGCGCGGCGCGCATCCCTTCGGCCTCGCCGCTCGAGAGGCCGTCGGCGAAGGCCCACGTGCGCGAGGTGTTCACCGCGATGTTGCGCGGCTTGCGCTTCTCGATCTCGGCCTTGAGGGCGCTCCACTGCTCGTCGCCCCACAGCTCGGCCTGCCGGCCGGCCACCGCGCCGGCGCCGGCGATCGCCTTCGTCGAGCGGACCGCCTTCCAGAGCCCGCCCTGCGAGGAGCCCCCGAGCGCCACGAGGTCGAGCGGTCGCGTGCAGGCCGAGGGGTTCCGCTCGGCGGTGCACGGGTCGTAGGCGATGTAGATCGTGCGCCGCCTCGCGGCGAACGTCGTCGCGCTCGTGATGCTCGAGAAGACGGGGTCCTCGTTGTACTCGCGGATCGGCATCACCCACATCGCGACCTTGTACTCGCGCATGAGCGCCGGGAGCACCGTCGCCAGGCGCTCCTGCAGCCACTGCTGCTGCAGCGCCGCCTGCTCGCGGAGCGTGCCGAACGGGCGCTGGGGAGTGCGGGTGAGGGGGAGCTGCGCGGCGGCGGTCGAGGCGGCGGCCGCGACGAGGCACGCGGAACGGACGAGGCAGTGACGCATGGCGGGGAGGGCTGGAGGCGAGCCGCAACCTACGCCCGCGCGTGCCGCCCGCGCGAGGCCGCTCTATCGCTTGATGACCCGCTCGATCGGGCCCGCCATCTCGAGACTCTCGCGGCGCAGCTGCCCCGTCTCGCGGTCTCCCTCGGCTTCCATCGCCTGCACCTCGTCCGCCTCGAGCAGCGTCGCGCGGACCGCCATGACGATCGCCGCCATGAGGCCGGCGAAGACCACCGCGGCCAGCAGCCGGTAGGCGAAGCCGCCCCAGGCAAGGGTGCTCCAGTCGCTCCACGTGGCCATGCTCGTGCCGAACGGCTCGCGGCCGAGCCGGATGAGCCCCGCGCTCGCCACGGCCTCCGTCGCCGCCTCGACCGACGCGAAGACGGGGACGCGCCACAGCCACTGCCTGAGCGGGTAGTTGCCGACGTGCGCGGTGAGGGCCGAGAAGAACAGCAGCGCCGTCAGCCCGTAGTAGAACCCGAGCGCCGTCCACGACGTGTCGAGGTTCGCCAGCATCGCCGCCCGCACGCCGCGCACGACGAATCCCGTCAGGACCGCCATCGGCACGATCCACAGCGAGAAGCGCCGCAGCGCGGCGGGCTCCTCGAGGTGCCAATGGATCGTCGTACGGGGGAAGAAGCTGGTCATGGGCGTGGGGGGAGGACCGTCCCGTGCACGTTAGGGACGAGGGGACGGAACCCGCCGTCACACGGAAGGCGGGGCACGACGCGCGACCCGTCAGCGCGGCGGGGGGCCCGGCATCGGGCCCGGCATCGGGCCCGGCATCGGTGCAGCTGCCACGCACTCGATCTCGACCTTCGCCCCGAGCGCGAGACCCGTCGCCCCGAACGCGCTGCGCGCAGGCAGGCGCTCGCGCTTGAAGTACGTGCGGTAGATGCCGTTCATCCGCCCCCACTCGGCCATGTCCGCCATGAAGATCGTGCACTTGACCACGTCGTCCATCGTGAGACCGATCTTGCCGAGGATGGCCTTGATGTTCTCCATCGTCTGCGTCGTCTCGGCCTCGATGCCGCCCGGCGCGAGCGTGCCGTCGGGACGGTCCCCGATCTGGCCCGCGAGATAGACCACCGGACCCACCTGCACCGCCGGCGAGAACGGGTACTTCGGCGGCCCGTCCGGCTGGTGGTAGATCACCGGCGCGCGGCGGCTCTGGGCGTCGGTGGCGGTGGCGGTGAGCGCGAGCGCCGCGGCGGCGCACAGGATGGCAGTCCGCATGGTGCGTCCTCGTCGGTTCAGGTCAGGAACTCGTGCAGCAGACTGTGGAAGTGGTGCACGCCGTTCTCGCGCTTGGCGCTGTAGCGTCCGCGGTCGTACACGCGGCTCCGCAGGTTCTTCTGGACCACTTCGCAGATCTCGACGTCCTCGGCCTGGATCTCGTCGCTGAAGTGCACGCGGCGCGACCACACCGGGTCGGTGGCGGGATCCGCCGGCGGGTCGTGCGCGAACCACTCGAAGACCACCGTGCAGCGGTCCGGGCCGTCGGGGAGCACGACGTTCGTCTGCAGCTGCCCCAGATAGACATTGAGCATCACGTTCGGGAACAGCCAGTAGTACTGCGCATCGCTGCCCGTCGCATCGGCCACGTAGGTGCGGTCCGCCGCGTTGCCCTGCACCGGGCGCAGGGGCGCGTGCTGCAGACTCCAGTAACGGTGCGGCTCGACCCGGTACTGGTCGTAGTCGAGCTCCTTGTGCAGCCCCGGGTGCACCACCGGCAGGTGGTAGCCCTCGAGGTAGTTGTCCACGTACACCTTCCAGTTGCAGCGCACGGGATACTCCTTGCGCATCACCCAGCGCATCGCCTCCGGGCGGAAGGACGCCGCGCGCGCCGGGATTCCCTCGAGGAAGTGCAGCAAGGGCGGCGCCTTGAGGTCGAGCGTCGCGAACACCAGCGGGCCCCAGCTCGCCACCTGCACGGGGTGCAGCCGGAAATCGGCCGGTCGGAAGTGCTCGGTGGATTCCATCTCCGGCGCGCGCAGCAGCTCGCCCGCCAGCGAGTACGTCCACCCGTGGTACTTGCACTGCAGCGTCTGCCGGCGGCCGCAGCCGGTGGCGACGGGCCCGGCGCGATGCAGGCACACGTTGTGGTAGCCGCGCAGGCCCTGCGCATCGCGCACCAGCACCACGCTCTCGCCCGCGATCTCCACCACCACGTAGTCGCCCGGCTGCGCGAGCTGCTCGGTGCGCGCGACCAGCTGCCAGGTGCGCGCGAAGATGCGCTCGCGCTCGAGCTCGTGATAGACCGGGTCCACGTAGAGCCGCGACGGGATCGTCGCCGCCTTGGCCAGGTCGGGATCGAAGGGAAAGACGATCGGCATCGCGCGGTCGCGGGGTGGCGTCGGCGGCTCAGGCCGCGCGCTCGTGCGTCGTGGGCCCCTGCCGCCGTCTGGCCAGAACGTACAGCCCCGCGCCCACCGCCAGAAAGAGGCCCCCGACCACCAGCGCCTCGGTGCCGGCCGCCGCGATCGCCGCGATGCTGAAGGCCCCCGCCACCAGCGCCAGCCCGCGCCACGCCGTGACGCCGCTCGCGGGCGCCAGCCGCCACGCCGCGACGGCCGTCAGGAGATACGGCACGAGGATCCCGACGTTCGCGATCAGCACCAGCCGCCCGAAGGCGGCCACGGCCTCGGTGCGCACCTGCAGCGCGACGAAGGCCGTCGAGACGAGCGTCCCCACCACCAGCGCCACGTGGGGCGTGCCGTGCGCCGGATGCACCGCCGTGAGCCCGCGCGGCATCAGCGCCGCGCTCGCCAGCGGCAGCCGCCCCACGACCAGCACCCAGCCGTTGAGGCACGCGAGCCCGCCCGCGATCGCCACGAGACTCATCGCCGTCGCCCCGAGCGACCCGACCGTGCGTTCGGCGATGAGCGCCAGCGGGCGCGACGTGCCGCCGAGCGCCGCCGACGGCACCACGCCGGCCAGCGCCACCGCCGCCAGCAGATACGCCCCCGCCGCCACCCAGAACCCGATCCGCGTCGCCCGCGCGACGGCGGACGGGTCGCCGCGCACTTCCTCGGCCGAGATCGTCGCGCTCTCGACGCCGCTGAAGCCCCAGATGACGAGCGCGACGCCGGTGCCCACCGCCCCGAGCCCGCGGGGGGCGAACGGCTGCAGGTTCGACGCGTCGAACCACGCGAGCGCCGCCACCAGCAGCAGCACCGGCACGAGCTGCAGCGCCACCAGGCCGAACGTCACGCGGCCCGCCTCGCGCACGCCGCGCACGTTGAGCCACACGCAGCCCCACAACAGCGCGGCGGCCGTGCCCGCCCGCAGCGGGGCGCTGGTATCGAGGCCCGGCACGAACTGCCCGACGTACGCCACCGTCCCCAAAGCGATCCCCGCATTGCCGATCGCCACCGAGCCCCAGAAGCTCCACGCCGTCACGAAGCCCCAGCCCGGTCCCAAGGCCTCGCGCACGAAGGCCGCCGGGCCGCCGGTGGCGGGCATGCGCTCGCCGAGCCGTGCGAAGAGCTCCGCCAGGGCCCAGAAGCCCAGGGCGGTGATCCCCCACGACAGCAGCGCCGCCGGCCCGACGAGCTGGGCCAGTGACGACGGCAGGTTGTAGAGCGACGTGCCGAGCTGGTTGCCGACGGCCAGCGCCGCTGCCGTGGCGAGGGTGAGGCCGCGCCGAAGCGCCGGGGGACCGGCCACGGCCGCCCCGGCCCCCACCCTCAGCGCCGCGCGGCGCCGACGTACGCGATGCGGAACACCCGCCCGCCCGCGTCGTCCATCACGTACAGCGATCCGTCGGTGCCCTGCGCGAGACCCGTCGGGCGCGACACCCGGCCGCCCGGCTGCACGAAGCCGTCGGCGAACGTCCGGTGCGACCCGGCGGCCGCGTTGCGCGCCAGCGGCACGAAGGCCACCTGGAAGCCCGCCTGGGGCAGCGGGGCGCGGTTCCACGAGCCGTGGAAGGCCACGAATGCCCCGTTGCGGTATTCGGCGGGGAACTGCGTGCCGGTGTAGAAGAGCAGCGCGTTCGGGGCCCAGTGCCCGGGAAAGCCATAGACGGCCGCCTTCTTCTGCGCGCAGCGGCCGACCTCGCGCCCGTCGCCGCCGTACTCGGGGGCGAGCACCTTCTTCCGCTCGGCGGTCACCGTGTAGCAGTAGGGCCAGCCGAAGTCGTCGCCCTTCGTGACGCGCAGCAGCTCCTCGGCGGGGTTCTCGGCGCTGTAGGTCGCGTCGAACAGCTTGGGCCAGTTCTGCAGGAACTGGTCGCGGCCGTGCTGCATCGCCCACAGGGCACCGTCGGTCGGGTGCCGCGCCAGGGCGATCGCGTTGCGGATTCCCGTCGCGAAGCGGTTCGCCGGACCGGGCACCTGCTGCCGACCGTTGGCATCGAAGCTCCAGATCCCCGCGCGTGTGTCGAGCTCGACGCAGGGATCGACCCCGCGCGACTCGTTCTGCCGGTCGCGCTCCTGGCACGAGTTGGTGCGGGAGCCGACGTTGAGGTACAGCGTCGCGCCGTCCACGACGAAGTTGTGCTGCGCGTGCCCACCCATCGGGATGTCGCGCACGACGGTGTCCGGCGCCCCCGCCGGCTCGAGCGTGCCGGCCTTGAGGGCGTAGCGGAGGATCGCGCTGCCGTGGGTGACGTAGAGCGCGCCGTTGGCGAGGGCGATCCCGGTGCCGTTGCCGTCCGCGATCCGGCGCACGACGTCGGCCTTGCCGTCACCGTCGGTGTCGCGGAGCAGCGTGACGCCGCCGTTGTTGCGCGAGCTCAGAAGCAGCTCGCCCGTCGAGGCCACGACACCGTGCCGCGGCTGCGGGAGCCCCTCGGCGAAGACGGTGGCGCAGAAGCCGGCCGGCAGGGTGAGGCCGGCGTTGTCGGGGGCGCAGGCGGGCTGGGCCCGGAGCAGCGCGGGAGCGAGGGCCAGGATGGCGGCGGCAGCGAACGGTCTCATGCGATTCCTCGGCGAAGGGACGCCCGCGACGACGGCGACACGCCGGTCGCCGGTCGCCGGTCGCGGGTCGCGGGTCGCGGGTTGCGCCCGCTACTTGTACCAGTGCCCGATCCGGCCCCACCGGATGTCGGTGAGGAACGGCAGCACCCGATCCGAATCGTCCGCGTTCCACGAGTAGTACACGAACAGCGGCCGCCCGCGGATGTTGGCCCGCGGCACCGGCCCCCAGTAGCGGCTGTCCTTCGAGTTGTACCGGTTGTCCCCGAGCATGAAGAAGTGCCCGTCGGGCACCCGGAGCGGCCCCCAGTTGTCGTGCGTCGGCTGGGCCGGCGGGTCGCCGAAGCGCGAGCCGGTGACGTGGTACTGCCGCTGCCACTCGAAGAGGACGCTCGTCTCGTCGGGATCGCCGACGGGGTTCTGCAGCTCCTCGCCCGCCTGCGGGTCGGGGACCCCGTTGACGTGGAAGAGCCCGTTCCGCATGTGCACCGTGTCGCCGGGCATCGCCTTCAGCCGCTTGACGAGCGTGGGCGTCGGGTCGTCCGGCTGGTCCACCTGCCGGGGACTCACGAAGACGACGATGTCGTTGCGCTGCGGCTCGGCATAGCCCGGCAGGTTGATCGAGGTGAACGGGAGGTGCGGCCCGTAGCGCAGCTTGCTCACGAAGAGCCAGTCGCCGACGAGCATCGCCGGCACCATCGATCCCGACGGAATGCGGTACGCCTCGACGAGGAAGGTCCGCAGCACGAGGAACACCAGGAGGGCGCCGCCGTAGCTGCGCAGGGTGTCCGTCCACGATCCCTTGGGTGTCTCGCTGCCTCGCTTGAGGGCGGCGACGGGATTGTCGGTCGCGTCGGTCTTGGTGGCCACGCCACAAGGTTAGCCGCCTGCCTGCGGACGCGGCACCGGGCACGGGGCTCCGGGCTCGGGGCACCGGGCACCGGGCACCGGGCACCGGGCACCGGGCACCGGGCGCCGAAACGCGAAGGGGGCGGCGCCGGTCGCGGCGCCGCCCCCTCGAGCCGCCCCTCGCGGGGCCGGCGGGTGATGACCTCAGGAGAGGTGCTTGTTCACCAGCTTGGTCATCTCGAACATGTTCACGCTGTCCTTCTTGAAGATCGGCTTGAGCTTGTCGTCCGCGTGGATCATGCGCCGGTTCTTCTTGTCCTGCAGCGAGTGCTTCTTGATGTAGGCCCACAGCTTCTTGGTGACTTCGGTGCGCGGCAGCGCCTTGTCACCGACGACCGCGGCGAGCGACGCCGACGGCGTCATCGCCTTCATGAACGCGGCGTTCGGCTTGCGCGCCGACTTCTTCTTCGCCGCCTTCTTCGCCGGCGCCTTCTTCGCCGCCTTCTTGGCGGGCTTCTTCGCAGCCTTCTTCTTCGCAGCCATCCAGATCTCTCCTGTCAGGAGGGAATTGACGGAGACCCGGTTCTCCGTCGTCGCACAAGGATAAGAGGGTCGAACGTTCGCGCAATAGTGCCGCCATAGGGGAAAACGGCGTTTCCCCCTCTGGCGCGCGGGGCGGCGCGCGCGGCCGTGCCCCGTCGTCCCCCTGTGGAAAAGCGCCAAACGTGAGCGGGGCGCCCCGCGACGCACCCCCGCGACGCACCCCCGCAGCGCACCCCCGCAGCGCACCCCCGCAGCGCACCGCTGTCGGCCGCCCTCAGGCGGCGAGCGTTCGCAGGAGTTCCACCATGCGCACGTCGTACGCGTCGGCCGACGCATCGTCGTCGGCCCAGTCGTCCCGTGCCTGCGGCGTCTCGAGGATGAGCGGTACCCCCCGCGCCCGGCGGTCGTGCAGCAGCCAGCGGAACGGCTCGACGCCGATCTCGCCCTCGCCGATCAGGCGGTGCCGGTCCCGGTTCGAGCCCAGCGCCCCCTCGGAGTCGTTGAGGTGGAAGAACGCCGGTGGCTCCCCGGTCGCCTGCTCGAAGGCGTCGAGCACGGCGGCCAACTGCGCCGGCGATTCGTGGATCGGGTGCCCGCTGGCGAAGAGGTGGCAGGTGTCGAGCCCGTAGCCCGCGCGCCCCCGCTGCGCAGCCGGAATCCGTGCGAGGATCGCCGCGACCTCCTCGGCCGTGCGCCCGATCGTGGCCCCCGCCCCGGCGGTGTTCTCGACGAGGAGCCGCGTCGTCCCCGGCGGCGCCGCCTCGAGCGCCCGCGTCATCGCGTCGGCGACCCGCGCGATCCCCGCGTCGCGGTCGGCCTTCCCCGCCGAGCCCGGGTGGAAGCAGCAGCCGTACGTGCCGAGGATCGTCGAGCGCTCCAGCTCCTTGGCGAGGCCGTTCGCCGCCTTCGCCCACTTCTCCGGCTCGGGCGACGCGGTGTTCAGCACGTAGCCCGCGTGCACGAGCACGTGTGCGGGCGGGATCCCCGTGGCGGCGCACGCCTCGCGGAAGCGGGCGAGGCGGTCGGGCTTCACCCCGACCTTTTCGCCGTAGTACTGCGGGGGGGCGGTGAACACCTGCACGGCGGTCATCCCCGCCGCGCCGGCACGGCGCACCGCCATCGCGATCCCGCCGGCCTCGGGCGTGTGTGCGCCGATCAGCAGGGTCACGGGACGCGCGCCCGCAGGGCGGACGTCTCGCCGCATCGGCGCGGCTCCTCGAGGTCGTGGGACACCGGTACGGGCATCGGGCGAGTGGGGTCGGGACCCCGCAAGATGTCCCGCGCCGCCTCGGGGGGATAGCTTTCGCGGTCCGCGCGGGGAGCGCCCCCGCGTCCGTCCTCCACCGGCACGCTCCCGATGTCGTCTCCCGTGCTTCCGCCGGCCGGCTTCGCCGGCCTCCGCCGCATCCCGACGCCGCGCAACGAAGCGATCCGCAGCTACGCGCCCGGCACCCCCGAGCGCGCGGCGCTCAAGGCGCGGCTCGCCGCGATGGCCGCCGAACGGGTCGAGATTCCCGTCGTCGTCGGCGGCAGGCGCCTGACCGGTGGCGGCACCGGCACCGCGGTGATGCCGCACGCGCACGGGCACGTGCTCGCGACCTACCACAAGGCGACGCCGGCGCAGGTGCAGGAGGCGGTGTCCGCGTCGCTCAAGGCGCGCGAGGACTGGTCCCGCTGGCCGTGGGAGGAGCGCGCCGCGGTGTTCCTCAAGGCGGCCGAGCTGCTGGCCACCACCTGGCGCGACACCGTGAACGCCGCCACGATGCTCGGCCAGTCGAAGACGGCGCACCAGTCGGAGATCGACGCCGCCTGCGAGCTCGCCGACTTCTGGCGCTTCAACTGCGGCTTCGCGCAGGAGCTCTACGGCGAGCAGCCGCTCTCCGACGCCTCGGCGTGGAACCAGATGGAGTACCGGCCGCTCGAGGGCTTCGTGTACGCGGTGACGCCGTTCAACTTCACCGCGATCGGCGGCAACCTGCCGAGCGCCCCGGCGCTCATGGGCAACGTCGCCATCTGGAAGCCCGCCTCGACGGCGATGCTCTCGGCCTGGTACGTCTTCCAGCTGCTCGAGGAGGCCGGCGTCCCGCCGGGCGTCATCAACTTCGTGCCCGGCGATGCGGGCCCGATCTCCGACGCCCTGCTGGCCGACCCGCACCTGGCCGGCGTGCACTTCACCGGCTCGACCGGGGTCTTCAACGCGATGTGGCGGACCATCGGCGCCAACATGGCGTCGTACCGGTCGTATCCCCGGATCGTCGGCGAGACCGGGGGCAAGGACTTCATCGTCGCGCATCCCTCGGCCGACGTGCGGGCGCTGGCGGTGGCGATCGTCCGCGGCGGCTTCGAGTACCAGGGCCAGAAGTGCTCGGCGGCGAGCCGCGTGTACATCCCGAAGTCGCTCTGGCCGAAGCTCAAGGAGCTCGTCGTCGGCATGATCGGCGAGATCTCGGTCGGCGACGTCCGCGACTTCCGCAACTTCATGGGGGCGGTGATCGACGGGAAGGCCTTCGACAAGCACGTCGAGTACCTCGCCTACGCGAAGCAGCACGGCACCGTCCACGCCGGCGGCACCGCCGACAAGTCGGTCGGCTACTTCGTGCAGCCGACGTTCGTCGAGGTGAGCGACCCCTCGAGCCGCCTGCTCGCGGAGGAGATCTTCGGCCCGATCGTCACCGCGTACGTGTACGACGACGCGCGGTGGCACGAGACACTGCAGCTGATCGACCGGACGAGCCCGTACGCGCTCACCGGCGCGATCTTCTCGCAGGACCGCGCGCGGCTCTGGGAGGCGGCGACCGCGCTCCGCAGCGCGGCCGGCAACCTCTATCTCAACGACAAGTGCACCGGCGCCGTCGTGGGGCAGCAGCCCTTCGGTGGCGCGCGGGGCTCGGGCACGAACGACAAGGCGGGCTCGAAGCTCAACCTCGTCCGCTGGACGAGCGCGCGGAACGTGAAGGAGACCTTCGTGCCGCCGTACGACTGGCGGTACCCGTTCCTCGGGGCCGAGTGAGCCCCCGGTGATCGGGGAACGGGAGTACGTCACGGCGGACGTCTTCACCGACGTCCGCTTCGGCGGCAACCAGCTCGCGGTCCTGCTCGACGGCCGCGGGCTGACGCTCGACGAGATGCAGGCGATCACCCGGGAGTTCAACTACCCCGAGTCCACGTTCGTCCTCCCGCCGGAGGACCCCGCGCACACCGCGCGCGTGCGCATCTTCACGCTCGCGCACGAGATGCCCTTCGCGGGGCATCCCACCATCGGGACGGCGTTCGTGCTCGCGGCCACCGGTGCCATCCCGCTGACGGGCGACGAGACGCGGATCGTCCTCGAGCTCAACGTCGGCCCGACCCCGGTGGTGATCCGGAGCCGCGGCGGCGTGCCGGTGCACTGCCAGTTCACCACCGCGACGCTCCCCGAGGTCGGGCCCCCGCCGCCGACGCGCGCCACGCTGGCCGGCCTGCTCGGCCTCGAGGTGTCGGACCTCGCGAGCGGCACGTACGGCCCGCAGGCCGTGAGCTGCGGCTTTCCCTTCCTGATCGTGCCGGTGAAGGACCGCGCGGCACTCGCCAAGGCGCGGCTCCGTCTCGAGGCGTGGGAGACCACGCTTGCCAAGTGGTGGGCGCCCGACGTCTATGTGGTCACGCGCGCCGGGACCGACGAGGGCTACGACATCCATGCCCGCATGTTCGGGCCCGGTGCCGGCGTGCCCGAGGATCCCGCCACCGGCTCGGCGGCGGCAGCGCTGGCTGGCTACCTCGCGGCGCGGGAGGCCGCCCGCGACGGCGAGTTCCGCTGGGTGATCGCGCAGGGGCTGGAGCTGGGACGCCCCAGCCGGATCGAGATCGAGGCCGACAAGCGCGACGGGGCGG
>JAJTHG010000058.1 GCA_021298835.1 Gemmatimonadota bacterium | reverse complement strand
CGTCGCTTCGCAAGCGGCCGCCGCGGCCGCCGCGGCCGCCGCGGCCGCGCGCGGGGACCGCGGCCATCGCCTCCGGCGCGGGCACGTCGAGCGGCGGGGACTCGCGCTCGGGGTTCGCCAACTGCACGGCAGCGGCGGCGATGTCCATCACGTCGAACTCCTCCGCCAGCGGCCCGACGACGGGGCGCCAGCGGTCGAGGTCGCCGGCCAGGAGAAGCTCGCGCAGGGTCGCCCGCACGAGCTCGAGCTTGCGGGCGTGGAGGTCGGCCACCGTCGGCAGCTGCGCCACCTCGATCCGCTGCTGCGTGAGCCGCTCGATGTTCTTGAGCAGCCGATGTTCGCGCGGTTCGGCGATCGTGATCGCCGTGCCGCTGCGGCCGGCGCGCCCGGTGCGGCCGATGCGGTGCACGTAGGCCTCGGCGGCCGCGGGGACGCCGACGTTGATGACGTGCGAGACGTGGCTGATGTCGAGGCCGCGGGCAGCGACGTCGGTGGCGACGAGCAGGTCGAGCTGCCGGCCGCGGAAGCGCTTCATGACGCGGTCGCGCTGCTCCTGCGACAGCCCGCCGTGCAGGGCCGCCGCCCGCTGCCCCCGCGCGTCGAGCGCCGAGACGAGGTCGTCCACCTCGCCACGGGTGCGGCAGAAGACGATCGCCGAGGTCGGGTGCTCGTGGTCGAGGATGCGGGCGAAGGCGGCGGCCTGCTGCGGGCGCGGCACGATGTAGGCCACCTGGCGCACCGCAGCCACGTCGCCAGGGGCGGGCTTGGCCCGCTCGACCTGCACCGTCGCCGGTTCCCGCATGCGCGAGGCGGCGAGCGCCTTGATGCGCGGGGCGAGCGTCGCGCTGAAGAGCGCCGTCTGGCGCGTCTCGGGCACCTCGGCCAGGATCGCCTCGAGGTCGTCGGCGAAGCCCATGTCGAGCATCTCGTCGGCCTCGTCGAGCACGACGACCTTGACGGACTCCAGGTGCAGCGTCCCGCGGCGGATGTGGTCGAGCGCGCGCCCGGGGGTGGCGACGACGACATCCACGCCGCGCTTGAGCGCCCGGATCTGCGGTTCCATCGGGGCACCGCCGTAGATCGGCAGCGTCCGCACGTCGAGACTGCGGCCGTAGCGGTGGATCGCTTCGGCGACCTGCATGGCGAGCTCGCGGGTCGGCGTGAGGACGAGCGCCGCGGTGCGCTGTCGCGCGTCGGCGCCTGGCGTCAGCCGGTGCAGCAGGGGCAGGGCGAAGGCCGCCGTCTTGCCGGTGCCGGTGGCGGCGAGGGCGAGGACGTCGCGGCCGGCGAGCAGCAGCGGGATCGCCGCGCACTGCACCGGCGTCGGTTCCTCGTAGCCCAGTTCGGTGAGTCCCTGCAGGATCCCCGCGTCGAGCGCGAGGTCGGCGAAGGTGCGGGGGGCCTGCGAGCGTGGTGACATCGGGCAAAGCTAGCGCGCGCCGGCCACCGGGGCGAATGCGGGGGGCGGCGCACCTCGCGGCGGGGGACGCGGCTGGTTTGCTTTCCCGCATGCCGACTTCCGCCTTCGCCCCGCATGGCCGCTGGTGGCGGCGCCTCGGGCTCGTCCTCGCCGTCGCGGTGACGCGCGTCCCCTCCGTGCATGCCCAGCGCGTGCCCGACGCGCCACGCGACGACGCCGCCTTCTCGTTCTACGCCCGCGGCCCGTACCGGCCGCAGGTGCCGCGCCCCGATTCGCTGCTGGGCTACGCGCTCGGCACCGCGCACACGCAGTTCCACCAGCAGGAACGCACCCTGCTGGCGATCGCCGGGTCGGCGCGCGACCGCGTGGCGGTGGAGCTGCTGGGGCAGACCCCGGAGCGGCGGACGATGCGGCTCTACGTCGTCTCGGCGCCGGAGAACATCGCGAAGCTCGACGCGATCCGCGCCGACCTCGACCGGCTCGCCGACCCGCGCGGCGTGCCGGCGCCGGAGCGAGAGGCGCTCGCGGCGCGGGTGCCGGCCGTCGTGTGGTTCTCCGGCTCGGTGCACGGGGACGAGGTGCCCGGCTTCGAGGCCAGCATGGCGCTGCTGTACCACTTCGCCGCCAGCGACGATCCCGAGACGGTGCGGCTTCTCAAGGACGCCGTCGTGGTCATCAATCCGAGCTCGAATCCCGACGGGCATGAGCGATTCGCCGTCTGGTCGAACGCGATCGCCGTGGGCAGCCCCGAGCGGCAGGCGATGGAGCAGCAGCGGGCCCAGCCGTGGAGCATCGCCGGCCGGTACAACCACTACCGGTTCGACATGAACCGCGACGTGTTCGCCCAGACGCAGCGCGAGGTGCGGCACCTCGTGCGCGGTATGCTGCGCTGGCACCCCATGGTCACCGCCGACCTGCACGGCTTCACATCCACATACTTCATGGCGCCGGCCTCGCGCCCGGTCAACGCGAACATCTCCGGCTGGCCCGTGAAGTGGGGCGAGATCATCGGAGCGGCCAACGCGGCGGCCTTCGACGCGTTCGGCTGGATGTACTTCGTGCGCGACAACTACGACCTCTACTACCCGGGCTACTGGGACTCGTGGCCGTCGCTCACCGGCGCACTCGGCGCCACGTACGAGACCGACGGCGGGCCGGCCCTCCTCAAGCGGCGGGCCGACGGCACGCTGCTCTCGCTGCGCGACGGGATCGCGAAGCACTACGTGGCTGCCGTGACGACGTTCGAGACCACCGCCCGCCGGGCACGCGAACGGGTGCGCGACTACGCCGCCTTCCGCCTGCAGGCGATCGACGCCGGCCGTACGCAGCCGATGAAGCGCGTGGTCTTCGCCCCCGGGAACGACCCCGCCCGGGCCGCCGAGCTGGCGACCACGCTGCTGCGGAACGGCATCGAGGTGCAGCGGCTCACCGCGCCGCTCGCCTCGACGCGCGCCCGGGCGTACGCCGACGACGCCGTCGCCGCCCGGACCTTCGCCGCCGGACATTACGCGGTGGACCTCGCGCAGCCGCAGGGCCGGCTCGCTCGGGCGCTGCTCGAGGCCGAGCCGCAGCTCGATGCCGTCTTCGCGAAGCGCATGGCGGACGCCTTCCGTCGGAATCGCGAGCGCGCCCGCGCTGCCGACCTCGACGGCTACGAGTTCTACGACATCACCGCGTGGGCGCTGCCGGTCGCGTACGGCGTCGAGGCGTGGAGTCTCGAGGACGCGGCGCCGATGCAGGGAGAGCCGCTGCGCCTGCCGGCCGACGACGCGCCGCGCGTCAACGGCGAGACGCTGCCGGTGGCCGTGGCCGGCGGCGTCGTCGGCGGCGCGCGCGCCCGCTCGGCCTATCTCTTCCGCAACGACCGCAACGGCGCGGCGCGGCTTGCCGGTCACCTGATGGGCGAGGGCTTCCGCGTCGCGATCGCCACCGAGCCGGTGCAGGTCGCGGCCACCACGTGGCCGCGCGGCACCTGGGTCGTCCGCGTGTCGCGCAACGATTCGACGCTGCACGGCCGCATCGACGCTCTCGCCCGCGCGGCGGGCGTCGAGGTGACGGCCGCCGGGACGGCGTTCCCCGAGTCGGCGCAGTACGGCACCGGGTCGGCGGTCGTGCGCGACCTGCCGGCGGCGAAGGTCGCGCTCGTGGGGGGCGACGGCATCTTCCAGGGCGGTTACGGCGCCATCTGGTGGACGCTCGAGACGCGCTACGCGCTGCCGTTCACCCCGATCACCACCGATGCACTCAACGGGGACCTGTCCCCCTTCACCGCGATCATCGTCCCGACCGGCAGTCTCTCGCGTCTCGGCAAGGCGGCGGGCCTGCGCACGTGGATCGAGCGCGGCGGGACGCTCATCACCATGGGCGACGCCACCGCATGGGCCGCGCGCGAGGATGTGAATCTCACGAGCGCCCGCGCCGTCGAAGGCGACAAGAAGGACCCGAAGGCCGGTGACGCCCCGAAGCCGGCGACGGACACGGCGATGATCGTGCAGAGCCCGGGGGCGGGCGCCAACGCCGACACGCCGGCCCCGGTGCCGGGAAGCCATTTCGACGTGGTGTTCGACCGCACCCACTGGCTCACGCTCGGGATCGAGCAGCCGCGGATGACGGTGCTGCTCGAGTCGGACACCTTCCTGCGGCTCTCGAAGGACGGCACCAACGTGGGCGTCTTCACCCCGACCGGGCCGCTGCTCCGCGGCGGCTTCACCTTTCCCGACAACACCGAGCGGTTGCTGCGCGGCACCGCCTACCTGATCCACGAGAAGATCGGGGCGGGGCACCTCGTGGCCTTCGCAAACGAGCCGATGTTCCGCGGCTGGTGGCGCGCGCTCGACCGGTTGGTGATGAACGCGGTGCTGCTGGGCGGAGGGTTCTGACCGGGCCGGGCGCGGACGGCCCGGTCGCGTGCTCAGTGGATCGGCTGTGCCGCCGCGCCGGTCGCGTGCAGCGAAAGTGAAGTCACGACGGCCCATGGGCTCGCGGAGTGTTGCCCGACGCATCGGACCGGCGATGTGCATCAGCAAGCGGGCAACGAGACACGCGGCGCCCTTGCGGAGTGGGAGGGAGACGGCAGAACCGAACCGTCGGCGGAAGTCGGCGATGCGCAGTCGGGTGCGGCAGCGGTGGTGGCTCGCGGCAGGGATCGCGTTCTCGGCGGCGGCATGCGAACGCCGCACCATGTTGGAGCCGCGGCCGGGGGGCGCTCAGCGACCGGCCGATGGGGCCGTGCAACAACCTGCTGCCGCGGGACATGGCGGGGAGCCCGCCGCGCTGCCTCTGGAGTTTGGTGGAGTAGGGGGCGACGAGCGAACCGGTGTGTGTGTGGTGCGAGTGCCGATGCTCAAGCCGTACGACGCCCCGGGGGGACCCGTGACCATCACTCGAAGACCTTTTGCCCCGACACGACGATCGCGAAATCGGGATGCGAGCTCACGTCTCTCGCCATGACGCTTACCCGCAGCGGCGTGCCGATTGCCCCGCGCTCGCGAGTTCGTGAACATCGGCGGAGCGCGCAACGGCCGGACCGGCCTCGAGCCGAAGCTTGCCATGTCGGAGCATGTCGGAGCATGTCGGAGCATGTCGGAGCATGTCGGAGCATGTCGGTGCCGGTAGTCCCGTCATTGCCACGGTCACGAACGTCTCCCATTCGTCGCAGCCGACAGCTCAATGCCTGACTCGGAGTGTTGAATGGCCACATCGCCATGGCACCCCTGCTGGCGTGTGTGCCGGAACTCGATCCGGTCAAGGCCACCCGGGCCTACCTCGAGAAGCACGAGATTGCCAACTTGGGCCTGCACACCATTGCCGAGCATGGCGCGTTCGCCCGCAATCGGCTCGAACCCATGCACAGGCGACCCCGCCTCCTTCTGAAGACAGCCTGCATTGGCGTTCAGATGTCACCGACTCATGCGAAGCTCAATGACGCGATTCGCCATCCACAGCGGCGAGCCACCTCTCAACCTCCGACCTGAAAGGTGTTGACGCTTCACGACCCAGAAAGTCACGCAGAAGCCGTGTCTTTTCATTCAGACCTACCGACCGTTGCACTTCCGACATGAGTTCGTTGTATCTGACTCTCGCCAAGCCGATATCGCTCCGCGTGCCTGTTTCGAACACGTCGAGGAAGAACAACATCTTGCCTCGGAAATACTCTGCCCAGTTCCTGGCGTCTTCTTTCGAGAAGTAGTTCAGCCAGAGGTCCCGACCGATGACGGCTCGTTCTTCATCGACCTTGTATCCCGTGCTGACAAACGGCGCGAAACCGGGAACCGTCGTGATCTCCGGCAGGCCCTTGATGGTTCCCGGAAGACTCTCGATCACCTCGTTGTTCCGTACTCGAAGATCGTCAAGTTCTTCGAAACCCTCCAGCAAGTAACCGAGCCGTTCGCCGCGCCCGCGAGACGTCGTGGGGTTTCCCGGTTCAACCTCGTATCCGAACTCAACGGTGAAGCGCGATCCCCATAACGGATTCCAACCCCATTTGTCGCATTGGAACATCACCGTTGAGGAGCCACCGTCAACGGGACGTGTCCACCCCAGAGGCATGCCATTGGCAGTCCGGAATCCGTTGTCCTTCATCAAGGTCTTGAGGCCGGTCTTGATCTCCCTGTAGAACTCTCGCGACGTAAATGCCATGCACCCCTCCAGCCTTGACAGCTTGACCAACTACTCGTCGAAGGATTCGCGATCTGCACGGACACTGGTCCGTGAACGCCAATGTCCAGACAGATCGTCGATCTGCAAGCAGGCACAGGCTCTGCCTGAGCACGGCACGGTATTTGTCGTGCCTTGATCGGTCAACCGTGCGACGCCAGGCGCACGCGCCCCTTGCAGACGCGAACGGTTACCACATCCGTGGCGGGGATCCGTTCGATACCAACAAGTGCCCCCCTTGCATCAGCAATCAGGCTGGCCGCATCCTCCCGAAGACCGAGAACGGGCAGGCGCCGGATTTCTCCCAAGGGATTCCGCTCAAGCAGCAGCGAGGGATGAGCAAGGTGTGCCACGCAGCGCGGCGCGGAGCAGGGCGAGGTGCTGGTGCCCCTTCACTTTGCGAATCTGCTTTTCAGTCTCCAGCAGGGCGGCCGCACTCCAGCGCTGGTTCTGATCACTCGTGCGGCGGCGCGTGATGCGATGCGTTGCCGCCTCGATGCGGGCCATTATACTCTCGATCAGGTTCGTCGTCTTGACGCTGATGCCGAGGTTCGCGAACACCTCAGGCGAAGCAGGGTCAGCATGTCGTCGAGGCCTTCTTCCAGACGCCTGAACACCGCGCTCGACCAGCCCCCGCAGGAAGGCGGCGCACCCCCGCTTGTGCTCGGTGGCGGTCTGTGCGAGGCCCGGGATCCGCTTCTCCCTCGTCGTGGTGACGGCGAGCGCGATGACCACCTGATCGTCGGCGAACGACTGCCCGTCCAGGAGGAGCACCAACCACTCGGCGTCGTCATGTCGCCGCTCATGGAGCGTATGCCGCGCCGTCGCCCTGGCGCGCACGAAGCACCACGACACGCTCCACGTGGTCAGTCCGAACGCTTCCGGCGCGGCGTCGGCGGCCACTTCGTGGTCGCGGCACGACAGCGCCCAGCAGGTAGGCGTGAGGCTGGGGGAAGACAGGTCAATGCGCTGCGGCGTCGCTGAGAGTGGTAGAAGATCAGGTAGTCATCGAAAGCGCGAGTGCGCCAGTACGAGCGGACGAAGGCTCGCGCGTAGGCCCATTCGCTGAGTAGTGTGCGGATCACCCGCTCGGCCTTGCCGTTCGTCGGGGGGCGGTAGGCGCGAGTGATCATCCATGGCGACGTGCAGGCAGTCACAGCCGATGCCATGCACCCGCGTGTCGCGCTGGCCTTTGGCGACTGGTGGACGGGCGACGTCGCTCGTAGTCTTGGCAGGCGGCGTCTCCCGTTGCGGCGCGAATGCTGGCGGGGCTCAACGCCGCACCATGGAAGCACCACCCAACCTTCATCCAGGCCGGGGACAGACCCGCGCGAGGCCGTGGCATGACTCACTCAGTTGGAGCAGGGTACGAGAGTTCACCCGAGCTGTGCGGTTTGCGCATTGCCTCGGAGGATGGAGGCTGCTGCCTCGAAGTTCATCGGAGGTCTGACGACCCGCATCACTTCGTGGTACGACTCACACTGGGGCGGGTCAAGGTGGAGAACGATGCCGTAGCGTTTGTCGAGAGGCGGGAGTTTTGTGCCGCTATCAGAGGCCTCCACTCGTCCATGACGGGCCGCGCGGTGCTTCGCGGCACCGAGGACGTGGAAATCTCGCTGCAGCCCGACGGGGGTTCCGGAGCCCTGGAATTGCACGTTCTTGTTGTACGGCACTTTACGGCATCTGCATCCCGAACCGGGCGGGATCTGCCGGCACGCATATCCCTTGAAGGGGGATTCAGTGTGCCCGGCGAGGAGGTGTCGCGCGTGGTTCGGGATCTTGAAGCGATGTTTGACGACGCCGCGTAGCCGCGGCAGGCGGGTGAGCGACCCTGTCTGACGTAACTCGATGCGTCACGGACGCCTGCACAGGCAATCCTGAATCGCCCCGGGTTTGCTCGACTACAGCATACATGAGAGCGTGCGTTCGTTCGTGAAGCGGTCCTGCTCGGGCGCTTCGATCAACGTGATTGCCTCGCGCCGACTGAGGCGGCCCGCCGCTCGGCTGAGGACGCCCCCCCACCAACTCCCGCCTCCACGCGAAGGCGTTTGGCGTGCGCGGTGGTACCATCGGTACGTCAGATGAGCCGCCCGGGTTCGACCACCCGCGGTGCTGAAAGTCGTGACCGACCGTCCCCCGGCGCTCACGGCACCCGAGCGAGATTTATGGCCCCCCGCCGCCCGCCACGAGGCGCTGACGAGGTCGGCGATCGCGCGCTATGCTACGACTCGTAGCCGACTCACGCCGATGGAAAGTCCTATCCTGCTGAACTCGACATGATGCGCGATGCCACCGCCAACGTCGAGGCGGCGCACCAGGGCGCCATCGAGACGACACGTGCGGATGCGGAAGCGTGGACCACGCTGCACCCTGCGATTGTCCGCACGTGGCAGACGTCCTGGCTGCTGTTGGGGGTCGGCCTGTCGCTGCCGCTGCTGGCGATCGGACTGTTCCTCATGCTCGACCCGCCCCGATGGTGGTATCCCGTGGCGAGTGCGCCAGCCGTGCTCGGCGCGATCGCGGCGGCAACCCTTGCCCGCCGTCGTTTCGGGGCATGGCGCTTCCGGCGGGAAGACGCGCTCCTCGCTGTCCGGCACGGGGTGATGATCCGCAAGGAGACGGTCATGCCGTACTCCCGAATCCAGCACGTGGATGTCACG
Source organism: Gemmatimonadota bacterium (assembly GCA_021298835.1). Taxonomy (GTDB): domain Bacteria; phylum Gemmatimonadota; class Gemmatimonadetes; order Gemmatimonadales; family Gemmatimonadaceae; genus JAJTHG01. The sequence continues at coordinate 26,666 of JAJTHG010000058.1, read as the reverse complement.
CAGGGGCCGGTCGCGAGGCGGTTCGGCCTCGCGACGCTCGTTGTGCACACCGCATCCGCCGACGGGCACGCCGTGCGCATCCCGGGGCTCCGGGTGCTCGACGCCCAGGCACTGCGCGACGATCTCGCGACGCGCGCCGGACTGTTCGACCCGTTGTGAGCGACACGTCTGCGTTGGAGTACCGACGCCAGCACCCGCTGGCGTTGCTGGTCGGGATGGGTCACCGGCTCCTTGGCGTCACCCTGATCGCCGGTCCCATGGTGCTCCTGAACCCCGCAGTACGGGACGTGCCGGAGGTGTTGGTACCGTCCGTCGCCGGGATGCTGGTGCTACTTGTGCTTCTGCCAGCGGGCCTCACGTGGGCGACGCAGTGGTTCGCGATCGGTCACGACGCGCTGGTGGTCCGGAGTGGCGTCCTGTTTCGCCGGACACGCACGATTCCCTACGGACGCATTCAGGGCATCAACACGGCGCAGTCGCCGATGCAGCGTGTGCTCGGGCTTGGGTCGCTGCGGGTTGACACGGGACAACAGGGCGTCGAGGCTGAGGCCGAACTGCCGATGCTGCGGTGGTCCGATGTGCTGGCCCTGCAAGAGGAACTGGTCCGGCGCCGCGGACCAGTGGTCGGCGGCGGCGGGGAGGCGGTGCCCGCCGATGGAGGAGCATCCGTCGTTCGACCCGCCCCGTCCGGGACGGTGCTTGCGACGGTCTCCGACCGTGAGCTCCTCATCGCTGGCGCGACGTCCGCGCAGTTGCTCGTCGCTCTGGGCGCGATCGCAGGGCTTGTCGATCGGGCCGGAGGCTGGGCGCGGATGCCGGTCTTCGGCCCGCTACTGCGGCTGCTGGAAGCGCGGGCAGGGAGCGGGACCGCCCCCGACGGCGGGGTCATCGCTGCGGTCTTCGCGGCGGCCATCGCAGGGCTGGCGGTGCTCTGGGTGGTCGGCGTGGTTCTGACGTGGGCACGATACCGCGGGTTCACACTGCGGCACGTCGGCGACACGTTCGTGCGAACGTACGGGTGGCTCAATCGGGTGTCGGCCGTCACACCGCTCCAGCGCATCCAAGCCCTGTCGTGGCGCGAGCCCGTCCTGCGGCGGCTCGTACGATACGGCGAACTCCGCGCCGTCTCCGCAGGGGCGATGACGGTGCAAGTCAACGGCAACCAGGCGGACGTGCCGACACTGGTCCCGATTCTGCCCCTCGACCGCGCCGCGGCTGCCATCGCGCATGTCTATCCCGGCTTGCGTGTGGATTGGGCCTCCGCGACCCCTCGCCCCGATTGGCAGCGCCCCTCACGACGGACCTGGGCGCGCACGGGCGTCGCGTGGTCGGTTCGGGCGGTCCTCACGTTGGTCCCCGTGTCGTTCCTGTTCGGCTCGGTGACGTGGTATGCGCTGTGGGGATTGCCGCTCGTGTGGGCGTGCACCCCGCTCGCCTCGCACGTCCGCGGCGTGGCGCGGGACGCTGACACCCTCATCGTCCGCGAAGGCGGGCTCGGCCGCGAAACGTGGGTCATCCCCATGGCCAAAGTGCAACTCGTGCACCTGCGGCAGGGCCCGTGGCAACGAGCGATCGGAACGGCGTCGGTACGAATCACGACCGCCGGCATCGGCAGCATCGCTGACGTGGTGGACCTTCCGGAAGCCTCAGCGCGTGCCCTCGTGCAGGAGATCTCCGGGTGGCTCGCCACCAACGCCAAGCGAGGATAGGTAATTGAATCGGGGCCGGTCGAGTACACGACGACTTGCCGACGGGCCGAGGACCGACCATGGCGCGTCCGCGCGCCCTGTTCCCCGCGGGCGAGCGGTGCGGGCCGTGGTCCCCGAGGGGCGTGCGGTGCCGGCGGGGACCTCGTGGAGGCATCGGTGGGACGGGGGACTGCGCGCGCCGCCCGGCGCGGTCGCGGAGACGCGGGTCCGGAGATGCGTGAGGATCTGGTTGATCACTGACGCCTGGGTGATGAACGCGATGATCCGCATCACGGCGTGGCAGGACGGGCACGCGAGCGGGTGGACCTCATTGATGTGTTGCAGGAGCGCCGCCCATCGGCGACTGGCCTCGGTCGGTACCAGCCTCGGAGCAGGGGCGATCGCGGGCGGCGCCTCGGCGGGGGCGGGCTCGGCCCGCCGCCACATGCCACGGGGGCGATTGGCATACCAGCCATAGTACCGCGTCGTGCCGAGCCACCGCGTCCAACACTCCGGGTCGCTCGTCGCCCCCCGGACGCGGGGCGCCCTTCGTTCACGGTGTTCGACTCGCCCGGTGCCCGCGCCGCGCCGCTCCACGGTTCCCCGCGCGTCCAGCGCTGCGCCCCGGGATCGTGGCTGGCGCCGTCCCGGACCGGCACCCGCCCGGAGACTCGGCGGGGCCGCGTCGCCCAGGGCGGTACCCCAAGGATCGCCCCCACATCCGGCCGCGGCTCCAACATGCTGCGGCGTTCGCATGCCGCCGCCGAGAACGCGATCCCTGCCGCGAGCCACCACCGCTGCCGCACCCGACTGCGCATCGCCGACTTCCGCCGACGGTTCGGTTCTGCCGTTTCCCTCCCACTCCGCAAGGGCGCCGCGTGTCTCGTTGCCCGCTTGCTGATGCAGATCGCCGGTCCGATGCGTCGGGCAACACTCCGCGAGCTCATGGGCCGTCGTGACTTCACTTTCGCTGCACGCGACCGGCGCGGCGGCCGCTCCCCCGACAGGCGCTCCGGTGTGCTTGCCATACGCCGACCCTCTGTCGCTTGACGTCGCAAGTCGGGGACGTGTCAGGCACGATCCCTGGTAGTACACGCACGGGAATCAGGGTGCGTGCCTTGTGCCTGGAGAGTAGGCTGCAACGGCGCGCCGTCGCCAACCGCAACCAATCGTGACCAGCGATAACCGACGACGCGGTAGCGCTCAACCAGCGCGGTGCCTCCGCTCCTGTACCACCGCGTCGTGCACGGCATCCGCCAGACCAGTACGGAACATCGACAGCCGCTCGATCTCCTCGCGGGTCACACCACCGAGTTCACCGCGGAACGCGGCCTTGATGGCATTCATGCGGTTCTGTGACGCGACCATCTCGTCGTGCGACGCGATGATGCGCGCCTGTACGCCAGGACGAGCAGCAAGATGTGCCGCGACCCGTTCCGTGTGACGCGCGTACACCTCGAGCGGCGCTGTCTTGACCGGCAGATACTCCGAGACGATCAGTCCGGGCGAGTCCAACGCCGCGGCGCTCGCCGCATTGGTGGTGACCACGAACGAACCATCGGTACACTCTGTCTCCATGTCCGTCACCTTGCCGGGCAACTTGCCGAACAACCACAGCAGCGCACGGAGCCTGAACCGCCGGATGTGCGGATGATACAGTGCGCACATCACCGTTCCGTCGCGGGAGAGCATCGTTCGCAACAGAATGGCGCTCAGCACCGTTCCGGGTGTTTCGGTAATCGTGAGGTCTTCTACGTCGGCCAACCGTTGAAACCCACGCCCGGCAAGGTCCTGGGCCGTTCGATCGTAGAAGCGCAGATCGAGATGTCGGAAGTTGCCGGCCTCCGCACGAACGTAGCGGTGCGTCGGCTGAAAGGTGGCTTCAATGGTCGCGAGGATCTCCTGCGCGGCTCGTTGCGTCGGGTTCGACATATTCCTCGGAAAGAAAGCACGTTGTACCGTGGACTAGCCACCGATTAGGACGAGACTGGCGGGAACGCGGTCACATCGACATCGCCTGCCAAGAATGTGGTCCGGGGATCCGGGCGCAAGGGCCTGACTGGTACGCTGGCGGCGCGGCGATGTCGAAGTGCATGACATCCTCCCGCGTGCGCGGCTTCGCGTACAGCGCGACGGCGGGAGCGTCCCCGCAGTGGGCCTGCACGAACATCATGTACAGGCCGTGCTCGGTGATCGCGCGCCCAAGCGTGGCGACAAGCGCGGTGGCGATGCCCTGTCGCCGGTAGGCATCGGACACCGCTAGACGGTAGATGCAGAATGCGCTCCGTGCCTGCTCGGACTTGGGCAGGATGAACCCGGCGACTCCGCCAACGACTTCGGAATCCGACGGCGCCGCGACGGCAAGAAACGCAGGGCGCGACAGCTGGAGTTGCCAGACGTTCGTGGAGGGAGCCAGAGCCAAGCGCCTCAACGAGTGGAAACGCCCGTGCAGCAAGCCCCTGAACAGATCGCGTTCGGCGGAAGTGCGAGTTCATCGCGGCGCGGTGGACAGCCCCGGGGCCTACGGCGCCACGCGGCGCTCGAGGAACGCGAGCGCCGCTTCGAACACTCGCATCCAGCTCTCGTGTCGCAGGAAGCCATGGATCTCGTCCGGCAGCACGAGCTGCTCGACGGGCACCCCTTGTTCCCGCAGCCGTTCGATCAGCGACAGCGTTTCGATGAAGCGCACGTTCCGGTCGTCGTCGCCGTGCACCAGCAGTACCGGATCGCGCCAGCGCGCGACGGCCGAGAGCGGTGACGACTCGAACGCCGTCCGTGCCGCGACGGGGTCCTCGAGCGGATTGTACTCCGGCAGGAAGGTCGCGATCCCGACGTTCCAGTCGTGCACCCCGTGCACGTCAACGCCGGCGGCGAAGAGCTCGGGGTTCCGGGCCAGCCCCTGCGCGGTGAGGTAACCGCCGTACGAGCCGCCCCAGAGGGCGAGCTTCGCCGAGTCCACGTCCGGCCGGGCGCGCAGCCACTGTGCCGCCGCGACCACGTCGCGGTACTCGCGGCCACCGGCCGCACCGTACCCGATCGCTTCGCGGAAGTCACGTCCGTATCCGATGCCGCTGCGGTAGTTGAGCGACAGCACCACCCACCCCCGCAGCGCCAATGCCTGATGCATCGCGTACGCGTGGTGGTAGTAGCTGCCGTAGTTCCACCCGAGCAGCATCTGCCGGCGCGAGCCGCCGTGCAGGAAGATGATCGCGCGCGCCTTGGCCCTCGGGCGCACGGTGCCCGCCGGTGGCAGGAAGAGCTGTCCGTAGGTCTCCACGCCGTCGCTGGCCTTGAGCGTCACCGCAGTCGGCACGACGAGCCGCTCGGCCGGATAGCCGGCGGGCATCGTGCCGGGCGCCAGCGGGCGTCGCGCGCCGCCGTCAAACAACACGGCGTGCGCCGGACGCCGCGCGTCGCTCGCGAGGAACGCGAGCGCCCCCTCGGCGAGCGGGGTCGGCGCCCACTCGATCCCGTCGCCCGGCGTCACGCGCCGGGCGGGGGCGCTGCCGTCGGCTCGCACGCGCCACACGTGACGGCGGTCCCGGTCGTCCTGGTTGGAGTTGAAGACCACGTGCCGGCCGTCCGGATCCAGTGCCACGTCCTCGATCTCGTGCGAGCCGCGGTCGAGCTGCACCGGCGTGCCGCCCCCCGACGGCACGGCGTAGAGGTGCAGGAATCCGTCGCGTTCCCACGGAAACACCAGCCGGTCGTCGGCGGTCCACAGCACCTGCGTCGCGGCCTGCATCGCCCAGAACGCCGAGCCGGATCCTGCGGCCGCGGTGAAGACGGCGCGTGCGGCCCCGCTCGCCGCGTCCGCGACCATGATGCTCCACGGCTGCGCCGCGCGCACGGGGACGAAGATGATCCGCCGACGCTGGTAGGGGATGCGCACGAAGGCCAGGCGCGTGCCGTCCGGCGACCATGACGGCGCGAGATCGCCGTCGGTGCTGGGGGCCATCCAGCGCAGCCGCGCGCTGCCGATGCCGTACACCCCGACGAACGCGTGCGTCCCCCGCTGCGAGATGAACGCGAGCTGCGTCGCGTCCGGCGACCACGCGAGTCCCGCCGCGGCCCCGCGCATGCGGAAGAGCGGCTTCTCGACCACGGCGGCACCGCCACCGTCGAAGGCGTACACCTGTCCCCGGCGCACGAACGCCACCAGGGATCCCGCCGGCGCCGGCGTCGGCCCGGAGCCGTCAGTGACGCGCACGGCCACTGCGGAGTCGCCGGTGCCGACGCGCCAGATCGCCTGCTCCGCCCCGACCGGGTCGCTGGTGGGGTTCGGCGACTCTCCCGCGCGGTTGGGGCCGCCACCGCGCACGAACCACACCGTGCGGCCGTCGGCCGCGAAGGCGAGCTGCGAGAGCTCCTGCCCGTCATCGGCCGTGAAGGTCGTGAGCGGCCGCGCTCGCCACTCCGGGAGCCGCGCGTACCAGATGTTGCGCACCCCCTGCGCGTTCTGCACCCACGCCACCGCCGTGCCGCGCGCATCGCGCACGAGCGACGAGGGGAAGGGTGCCCCGTCGATCTCGCGGATGCCGGGCGGCTGCGCGGCGAGCGATGTCGCCGCGAGGGCGGCCGCGACGATGGAACGGTGAATGCTCGGCATGAGATGTCCTCGAACGGATCAGGGCACGGTGGGGCGTTCGCGACGCCGCAGCGTCGCGCAATCGAGCAACCGAGGAGCGGCGACGACGGCCTCGACCTCGAGCAGCCAGTCGGACCGGGCGAGCCCCTGCACCTGCACCAGGGTGGCGGCGGGCGGCGCCACGCCCGCCAGCACCTCCTGGCGCACCTGCCGGAACACCGGGACCAACTCGGCCGCCGTGACGTAGATGTTCCAGTGCAGCACGTCCGCCCATCCGGCCCCGACGACGTCCAGCGCGCGTCGCAGGTTGCCGAACACCGCGCGGGTCTGCGCGGCGGGATCCGCCCCGCCCAGCAGGGCCCCGGTCGAGTCCTGGGCGACCTGACCCGCCACGTACACCGTGCGTCGGTCGGGGGCGACGACGAGCTGCGCGTAGCCCGGCGAGTACGCCAGCGAGGCCGGGTTGATCTTGCAGGTGCCCTGGGCCGGCAGACCGTTCGCGACCGGCGCGCCGGACAGGGCCGCGACCAGACCGACGGCCATGGTCACGACCTTCCCGGACGGCACGACGCAACGTCGATTCAGGGGCATGCCCATCAACATGCGCCTTCCCGGGGCGTTCGTCACGCCTCGGCGCTGCGCGGCGTTCCTCGCCGCAGGCGCGCTCCTGCTCGTTCCGGCCACGAAGACCATCGCCCAGCCGGCCTCCGGTCCGTCGGCAGCCCGACCCTCCGTCCTGCGCACGCGGAACGTCGTACTCATCGTCACCGACGGCCTGCGCTGGCAGGAGCTCTTCGGCGGCGCCGACGCGACCCTGCTGACGCGGCAGGCGGGCGGGGTCGCCGACACGGCCGACCTGCGACGCCGCTTCTGGCGCGAGAGCGCGGCCGAGCGCCGCGCCGCGCTCTTTCCCTTCGTGTGGCGCACGATCGCCACCGAAGGGCAGCTGTACGGCAACCCGGAGGCGGGCCGCGACGCCCGCACGCAGAACCCCCTCAAGTTCTCGTATCCCGGCTACAACGAACTGCTGACCGGCGCCTACGATCCGCGGATCACGTCCAACGACCATCCGCCCAACCCCAACGTCACCGTCTTCGAGTGGATCGCCCGACAGCCCGGGTTCCGCGGACGGGTCGCGGCGGTGGCGACGTGGAGCGCCTTTCGCCGCATCTTCAACCGCGAGCGCGCCGGGATTCCCGTCCACGACGGGTGGGACGCGCCGTTCGCGACCGCGCCGCAGCGCACCGGGCGGCAGGCGATGCTCGACGAGCTGTACCGCACCTCCACCCGCCTCTGGCCCGACAACGCCACCGACGCATTGATGCACGCGACGGCGAAGGAACTCATCCGACGCGACCGGCCGCGACTGCTGTTCCTCGGGTACGGCGAGACCGACGAGTGGGCGCATGCCGGCCGCTACGACCTGCTCCTGCAGTCGGCCCACGCGGTCGACGGCTACCTCGCCGATCTCTGGGCCCTGATGCAGCGCGATCCCGGCTACCGTGGCCGCACGACCTTCGTCGTCACCACCGACCACGGCCGCGGCGACGGCCCCGCGCGATGGAAGGACCACGGCGAGGACGTGGACGGGGCGGACCGCATCTGGATGGCGATCCTCGGTCCCGACACGCCGCCCCGCGGCGATCGCGTGCGCTCCGTGCGCGTCACCCAGGCGCAAGTGGCGGCAACCGTCGCCGCCCTGCTCGGCCTCGACTGGCCGGCGGCGTCGCCCGGCGCGGCGCCGCCGGTACGGGAAGCCCTCAGCCCGTGACGACCGCCAGCGACTCGGCGAACGTCGGGGCGGTGAGCCCGGCCTTGGACCGACCGTGCGGATCCTGATTGGCGCGGATCCGGTTGACCAGCTCCAGCGCCGTCTCGGTGACCGGGGGCAGCGTGCGCGGGCTCTCGCCGAGGGGCGTCACCCGGTCGCCCCACTTCACGAGCAGCGCGTTGTAGGTCAGGCCGCCGCCGAAGGCCGGCATCAGCAGCCAGCTGCCCGGCCGCACGCGGCCCTCCTCGAGCGCCTCGCAGAGCGCCACCGGCACCGTCGCCGAGCTCATGTTGCCGTACTTGTGCACGGTGACGAAGACGCGCTCCATCGGCACACCCGCGTACTTCGCCACCGCCTCGATGATGCGCAGGTTGGCCTGGTGCGGTACCACCAGCGAGACGTCGTCGGCCGTCAGGCCGCGCTCCGCGAGCACGCGCGTCGAGGCCTGCGACATCGCGGCGACGGCGCGCTTGAAGATCACCTGCCCGTCGAAGTCCCACAGCGTGTCGCCGAGGGTGACGCCGTGGCCGGCGTAGCCGCAGCCGAAGCCGCGCACGCGGAGCGAGGCGCGGGCCTCGGCGTCGCACCCGAGCACCGCACCGAGGACGCCCTCTTCCCGCTCGGTGGCCTGCAGCACCACGGCGGCGGCGCCGTCGCCGAAGAGCACGGCGACGTTCCGGTTGCTCCAGTCCATGTAGCGCGAGATCAGCTCGACGCCGATGACCACGGCATTGCGCACCGTGCCCGACCGGATCATCGCCGTCGCGGCCGCCAGTCCGTAGCAGAACGACGTGCAGGCGGTGTTGAGGTCCATCGCGGCCGCTTTCGTGGCGCCGAGGGCCACCTGCACCCCGCTGGCACTGTTGGGGACCTGTTCCTCGTTGGAGCAGCCGCCGTAGACGATGAGGTCCAGGTCGCGGGGGTCGAGCCCCGCGCAGGCGAGGGCGCGCGATGCGGCCACCGTCGAGAGCTCGACAGCCGACACGTGCGAGACGCGCCGTTCCTTCATGCCCGTTCGGGAGGTGATCCACTCGTCGGACGTCTCGAGGAAGGTCGAGAGGTCCTCGTTCGTCAGGACGGCCGGCGGCATGCACTTGCCCCAGCCCGTGATGGCGGCGTAACTCATGATCCATCAGAATAACCCCGCCGCCCGCGTCCCGCCCGCCGCGCCGCTCCCTCGACCTTGGTCGCTGGGGCGCGGCGGTGTTCGTGGCCGCACTCCTTGGGGGCCTCGGCTCGCTCGACGCCCCGGGGTTCTATGCGCGCCTGGGCCGGCCGCCATGGGCGCCCCCGGCGTGGCTGTTCGGCCCGGCCTGGACGGTGTTGTACGCGCTGATGGCGGTGGCCGCGGCCCGCGTCGCCCGCACGCGGCACCCGGGTCGCGGTCTCGCCCTGCGCGCGTGGTGGCTGCAGCTCGTGCTCAACGTCGGCTGGACGTGGTGCTTCTTCGCCCTGCAGGCCGGGCGGTTGGCGTTCGCCGAGGCGGTGTTCCTGTGGGGCGCCGCGGTGTTCGCGACGGCCACCGCGTGGCGCGTGGACCGCCTCGCCGGCGTCCTGCTCCTGCCGTACGTCGCGTGGGTCGGCTTCGCGACCGCGCTGACCTGGGCGATCGTCGTGCGGACGCCGTGGCTCTGAGCCGCCGGATGCTCAGCGGATGATCCGGAGCCCGGTGGCGACCGGCGTCAGCCACTCGACGCCGCGAGCGGTGACGACTGCGTTGTCCTCGAGCGGGATCCGGACCTTCTTCCCGCCCCACGCGGGGGACGGCACCCAGGCGAAGAGCTCGATCGAGAAGAGATTCGTCGGCCGGATCGGGTAGGCCTGACGCCCCGGGTTGAAGAACGCGATCGAGGGCCCGATGCCGTGGCCCCAGTCGCCCACGGAGTGGCAGCCGATGTAGAACTCGGTGACGTCGTCCGCCGCGACGCGGTTGAACCCCGCGGCCTTGCGGAACCCGGCCCTCGCGATCGCCGCCTCGACCGTGCCGATCATCTCGCCCGCCGTTCCCTTGGGGACGATCGTGCGCCGGATGACCTCGCGGATCGCGAGTGCCTGCTCGTAGGCGCGCCGCAGCCACGCGGGCGGTTCGGTCTCGCCGTCCCTCAGGACGTAGGCCTGCCGCTTCTGGTCGGTCCACACGTGCAGCCAGCCGACGCCGTAGTCGATCGTCACGAAGTCGCCGCGGCGGATCACCCGGTCGTTGGACGTCGCCTCGATACCGTCCGGCCCCGTCACGTACACCGACGGCACCTCGAACGACGAGCCGAGCCCGCGCTGGGCCATCTGCTCGGTCAGCCACCACGCGACGTCGGCGAGCGTGGTCCGGCCCGGTGTGATCACCTCGTTCGAGAGCGCGCGGTCGAGGAGCTGGCGCCCGACCTCCGTCGCCTCGCCGAACGCCACCAGTTCGGCGGCCGTGCGGCGGGAACTGAAGTCCGAGATGAGCCGCTCCGCGCTCACGAGCCGCGTGGCGTAGGTGGGCCCGAGTGTCGCCACGAGGTGCGCGTGCAGCGTGTGGGACAGCCCGTCGGCGCGTCCCATGTCCGCCGACATGTTCACCCCGATCCGCTTCGGGTCGCGCGCCTTCACGAATGCGGCGAGGTCCCCGCCGCCCGCCTCGACGTCATAGGCGCCGCACGCCGCCCGGAAGTGGTCGGTGATGCCGAGCGCCGCGCGCTCGATGCGGTCGCCGCCGCGGTCGGTGAACACGTAGTAGCCGACGTCGCCGACGTAACCGCGCCCCAGCAGCTCCCACTGCGGATCGTAGTGCCCCTCGCGCATGGCGACGATCCACATGTCGATCCCGTTCTCCCGCATCGCCTCGGGGAGGATGCGGTCGAACTTCTCACGGCGGATCAGGCAGAGCCGCTCCCACCGGGTGCGGGCGTCGTTGGGCTGGGCGGCGAGGCGGCCGGCGCTGCCGCCGACGAGTGGGCCCACGACCTGGCCGACTCCCGGCCCGAGTGCGGCGAGAGCGGCGACGAACAGCGCGCGACGGATCATCCGAGGACTCGCGAGAAGGCGTGGATGGCGAGCCCGGCGAGCCCGCCGACGAGAGTGCCGTTGATGCGGATGTACTGCAGGTCGCGGCCCACGGCGAGCTCGACGCGCGACGCCGCGACGTCCGGGTCCCATCGCGTCACGGTGTGCTCGATCAGCGCCGCCACCTCGTGGCGGTTCTGCTCGATGAGCCCGGCGATCGTGTCCACGAGGAAATCGTTGAGCTCGTGCTTGAGCGCGGCGTGCCGCACCAGCTGCTCGCCGACACGGGTGAAGGCCCGCACCATCGCCGGCGGGGCGCCGTCCGGCGACGCCTCCCATCGGGCCGTCGTGCGCCGCACTGCGTCCCACGCCGCGTCGGCCGCGGCCTCCGCCATCGGGTGCCCCAGCAACTGCGCCTTGATCGCCTCGGCCTTCTCCGCCGTCTCGGGCGACGTGCGCAGGCGCTCGATCATCTCGCGGAAGGCGAGGTCGAACTTCTGCCGCACGGGATGGCCGGGATCCGCCGCGACCTCGCGCAGGAAGTTCTCGATCCCGGCCATGACGCGGTCGTGCACGGCGCTCGATACCATGCCGGGCATCCAGCGGGGGCTCTCCTCGCGGATCTTCTCGCGAATCAGCGCCTCGTTCCGCTCCACCGCGACGGCGACGAGCTTCACCGCCTCGTCAACGAGCCCCAGGTGCCGGCCGTCGGCCGCGACAAGTTCGAGCACCCGCGCCACCATCGGCGCCGCCGGGACCTTGGCGAGGCCCTGCACCGCGGCGTCGCGGAGCAGCCGCGTGACGTCGTCCGCGGGCACCGCGTCCACGGCGCGGGCCGCGCCGAGCGCCACCTGCCGAGCGAGCCGCTCGGCGTGCTCCGGTCGCGCCAGCCACGTCGCGGCGCGGTCGGCCAGATCGAGGGCCCGCAGCCGAGCCGAGACCACCTCGCGCGTGAGGAAGTGCGACTGCACGAAGTCGCCCAGGATGCGCGCGATGCGGTCCTTCTGCAGGCGGACGATCGCCGTGTGGGGGATCGGGATGCCGAGCGGGTGGCGGAAGAGCGCCGTGACGGCGAACCAGTCCGCGAGGCCGCCGACGAGCGAGGCCTCGGCCGTGGCGCGCACGTAGCCGAGCCAGGGGTGCGCGGCCTCGAACCACCGCGCGGCCACGAAGACGGCGGCGGCCAGCAGCAGGAGCCCGGTCGCCCGGCGGCGCATGACGGCGATTTCCGCGCGGCGCGCCTCGTCGGTGGGACGAGGGCCGAGCGTGCTGGCGGCCGGCGGGGCCGGCAGCGGGGCTGCGTCAGGCATCGCGGCAACATACCGAGCGGACACGTGCCGGTACGAGGGGCCGGGAGCGCGGGCCGCGGACTTGTCGCGACAGGCCTGTGGATGCACCCTTCGCGGATGCATGCGCTCGTCCGGCCGGTCGCGCTCCGCCGGGTCTTCCTTGGCATCGGTTTCGTGGTCGGCATGCGGGGGGCACTCCTCGCCCAGCCGACGCCGGCGGGCGAGTCGCCCCCCGTCTCGACGGCCGGTGTGCGCTTCATGACGGGCATGATCCTGCACCACGCGCAGGCGCTCGAGATGACGGCGCTCATCACCGGCCGCTCGGCCGATGACCGGCTCGCCCGGCTCGGCGAGCGCATCGCCGTGTCCCAGCGCGACGAGATCGCCCTCATGGCCGAGTGGCTGCGCGACCGGCGGCAGGCGCTCCCCGAACCGGCTTCCCCGCACGCGCATCACGAACACGGGCCGATGCCGGGCATGGCCTCGCCCGCCGACATGGCGGCGCTGGCGGACCTCCGCGGGGCGGCCTTCGACCGTCGGTTCCTCACCCTGATGATCCGCCACCACGAAGGGGCCCTCGTGATGGTCAAGGGCGTGCTCGGCGAGACCGGCGGTGCGGGCGACGGCGAGCTCTTCCGGTTCGCCTCCGACGTGGACGCCGACCAGCGCGCCGAGATCCGCCGCATGCAGGCCCTGCTCGATTCCCTCTCCGCCATCCCGGCGACCGTGCGTCGCCGGCCCTGACCCACACCCGAGTCCGATGCTCCCGAATCCGCGCGCCGCGCGCCGCCACCGTCACCAGCCCCTCGTCGCCCTCGCGCTCGCCGCCCTGCTGCCCGCCGCGACGCCCGCCCAAGCCCCCGCGTCCGATCCGCGCGTCGGCCTCACCGCCGGCTGGAAGGACGCCGGCGAGGCCATCAAGGGGCTCGAACTCGTCGCGCACCGTGACCGGCCGGAGGGCTTCTACAACGCGCAGCGGCTCGGTGACTTCCGCTACGTCAACTCCGACCTCGCCTTCAAGGGCTCGCTCGTCTTCCAGGGCGGCTACAACGGCATCCAGGTGTGGGACATCGCCACCCCCGCCACCCCGGTCCTGAAGGCCGCCTTCGCCTGTCCCGGCGGGCAGGGCGACGTCTCCGTGCTCGGGAACCTGCTCTTCATGTCGGTCGAGGAGTACTCCGGTCGCGTGGACTGCGGCGCGCAGGGCGTGAAGGACTCGGTCAGCACCGAGCGCTTCATCGGCGTGCGCATCTTCGACATCGGTGACGTCACCGCGCCGAGGCCGGTGGCCGCCGTGCAGACCTGCCGCGGTTCGCACACGCACACCCTCGTCACCAAGCCGGGCGTGACCGACAAGGCGTGGGTGTACGTCTCCGGTACGTCGCCGTCGCGGAGTCCGAGCGAGCTGGCCGGCTGCTCCCGCAAGGGACCAGCGGAGGACCCGAACACGTCGTACTTCCGGATCGACGTCATCGAGGTGCCGCTGGCCAACCCGGCGGCGGCGCGCGTCGTTGCCGGTCCGCGCATCTTCGCCGACAGCACCGGCAAGCTCGACGGCCTGTGGAAGGGCGGGACGCATGGCCCGAACACGCAGGAGACGTCGGACACCGACCAGTGCCACGACATCACCGCGTATCCCGCGCTCGGCATCGCCGCCGGCGCGTGCTCCGGCAACGGCATTCTCCTCGACATCACCGATCCCGCCAACCCGACGCGCCTCGCCGAGGTGATCGACCCGAACTTCGCCTACTGGCATTCGGCGACGTTCAACAACGCCGGCACGGCCATTCTCTTCAGCGACGAGTGGGGCGGCGGGGTCGCGCCGCGCTGCCGCTCCACCGACCGGCTCGAGTGGGGGGCGGACGCGATCTTCCGGCTCGACGCACAGGCACGAAAGCTGACGCACGCCGGCTACTTCAAGATTCCTGCAGCGCAGACGGCGCAGGAGAACTGCGTCGCCCACAACGGGTCGCTCATTCCGGTCCCGGGACGCGACATCATGGTCCAGTCGTGGTACCAGGGCGGCATCTCGGTCTTCGACTTCACCGATCCCGCCAAGCCGGTCGAGATTGCCTACTTCGATCGCGGGCCGGTGGACGCACGGCGGCCGGTGCTCGCCGGCTTCTGGTCGGCCTACTGGTACAACGGCCTCATCGTCGGGTCGGAGATCGCGCGCGGACTCGACGTCTTCCGGCTGCTGCCGAGCGAGCACCTCACGCGGAACGAAATCGACGCGGCGGCGCTGGTGCAGGTCGGCACGCTCAATCCGCAGCACCAGGATCGTCTCGAGTGGCCAGCCGCCTTCGTGGTGGCGCGCGCCTACCTCGACCAACTCGTGCGCGGCCAAGGGCTGCCCAAGGCCCGCACGACGGCGATCGGCGCGGCCCTCGCCTCGGCCGAGCGGGCCAGTGGCGCCGCGCGCGCCGCGCAGCTGCGCACCCTCGCGGCCGCCCTCGATCGCGATGCGCGCGCAGCGAAGGACGCCGCGCGGGTCCGGGCGATGGCGGACGTCGTGCGGCGGCTCGCGGCGGGCTGAGCGACGCCCGCGCTCCGGGACCGGGCGCCGGGACCGGGCGCCGGGACCGGGCGCCGGGACCGGGCGCCGGCCCGGCCCCGGTTGCCGCGCTACTTGTGGCGGAAGGTGATCCGACCGCGGGTCAGGTCGTAGGGGGAGACTTCGAGCATCACCCGGTCTCCGGCGATGATGCGGATGCGGAACTTGCGCATCTTGCCGGCCGTGGACGCGAGCACCTGGTGCCCGTTCGGCACGTCCACTCGGAACATCGCGCCGGGAAGCACTTCGGCGACGACGCCTTCGAGTTCGATCGATTCCTGCTTCATGTGGGGGCGGGTGACGACGTGGCGCGCAGCCGCTCGACGAGGCGCTGCGCGAGATGCGAGGCGAGGTCCGGCGACGAGTGCGGCAGGCCATCCGGTGCCTGCCACGCCCAGCTCGAGGCGTCGCCGGCCACGGGCCGGAGCGTCGCCTCCCACAGCGCCACGGGGGGCGCGGTCGGCCGCTGCGCGCGCCGCTCGGGGATGGGATCCCCGCGCTCGGCGATCGCCCCGGACCACAGGATGGCGAGCAGTTCCCCCGAGTCCACGCTCGCGGACGCGCCGCAGATCCACGCTACCGTCAGCGCCGCCCCGCGTCCCTGCACGACGCAGCGCGACGGCGCGCGCCGGACGTCCGGCGCACGATGGCCGTCGGTCTGGAGGGCACGACTCGCCTCGTCCACGAGCGCCGTGCAGATGCGCTCGAACTCGCGCTGGCAGGCCGTGTGCGCGCGGGGCGTGCTCAGGAAGGCCGGGCCCGTGTCGGCCCCCGAGCGGCCGAAGAGCCGATCGTCGGAAACGGTGCGTCGCATGCGTGCTCCGGGTCGGAGAGGCGGCACGTCGGCACGGAGCGGCGCCAGCTGCTCCGTCCCGCCGGAAGCACAACGGGGCCTGCTCGCATGGGCAGGCCCCGCATCCGGGAGCGTGTCTTGGCCGCGCGCCGTGGGCGCGCGTATCGATACACGGAAAACAAGCGGGTTCGCCGCCTGCGCACAAGCACTTGCGCAGGCGGTACCGCGCACCGTCAGTCGAGGTCGTTCGCCGACTCGATGATCCTGCCGGCGATGCCGTACGCGATCGCCGCCTCGGCGTCGAGCCAGAAGTTGCGGTTCGTGTCTTCCTCGATCCGCTCGAACGGCTGGCCTGTTGCCTTGGCGAAGATCTTGTTGAGCCGCTCGCGCATCTTGAGAATCTCGCGCGCCTCGATCGCGATGTCCGAGGCCGTGCCGCCGCCCCCGCCCGCCGGCTGGTGCAGGAGGAACCGCGTGTTGGGCAGGCAGAACCGCCGCTCGCGCGGCACCGACACGTAGATGAGCGCGCCGGCGCTGGCGACCCAGCCCGTGCCGACGATCCGCACGGGCGCCTTCACGAAGCGGATCATGTCGTGGATGGTATCGCCCGCTTCGACGTGTCCGCCCTGGCTGTTCAGGTACACGGTGATCGGCTCGGTGGACTCGGCCGAGAGCGCAAGCAACTGCGCCGAGACGCGCTCGGCGAGCTCCTGATCGATGCCGCCGCTGATGATGATCGCGCGCGCCTTGAAGAGGCGCTCGAGGTAGGGGTCGGTCTGGCTCTGGGCCGACTGCACGGTCGTGGTGGGCATGGCGCGCGGGGCTGGGGGTTCGAACCTCCGAAAGCTACGCCCGGAGTCCCGCGGCGGGCAGGGCTCATGGTGCGGGTGGCGCCCGGCTCGTGATGGCACGTGCGCGGTGGCGCTCAAGCGCGACGGGGCGCCTTCCGATCCTTCCTGTGTCGGTCTGTCCGGACTTCACAGCGCGGCGATCCGCCTCGCCCACCAGAGTCTCGCCGTGCGCCGTGCCCTGACCGCCGTCCTGGTCTTGACCGCTGGGTGCCTGCCAGAGGTACCGGCGGAGCCGTCGAGGGTGTCCGCCTCCGACGATGCGCCACCGCCCGGGATGATCGTGGGCTTCCCGGACGTACCGGCGGGTGATTCGTCGGCCCTCGTGGCCGTCGCCGACTCGGTCTTCGGTGCCACCGATTCCGCCCTCGTCGTACGGCACTACCCGCAGGCGGGCATGATCTGGGTGCGGGGGCTCACCGACGCCGAACAACTGCGGGTCGCGGCCGATCCACGCGTCGGCGTGGCCGACACGGTGGGCACCGCCACCGTGGCGCAGACGACGAGTTCATGGGCCCTCGATCGCCTCGACCAGCGCGCCTTGCCGCTCGACGGCCGCTACGCGAACGCCCTCGGGACCGGCTCCGGCGTTCGGGTTTACATCTTCGACACCGGCCTCAAGCTCGATCACGCGCAGTTCGGCACGCGCGCCCGGTTCGGCGCCGATCTCGTCGATCCCCCGCTGGCGAGCCCGGGCGACTGCCACGGTCACGGAACGCTCTCGGCCTCGTCGGCCGCGGGCGCGACCCTGGGCTCGGCGCCGAGCGCCACCCTCGTGGACGTCCGCGTGATGGGCTGCAGCGGCGGTGGCAGCGGCACCGACTTCCTCGAGGGGGTGAACTGGCTGTTGCAGCAGAAGCAGGCCAATCCCTCCGTCCCGATGGTGGCGAACATGAGTCTCGGGTTCCGCGGCGGCTGGGGCCCGGCAGACGTCGCCGTGGCGAACCTCGTCGCCGCGGGGGTGCACGTCGTCGTCGCCGCCGGCAACGACAACGTGGACGCCTGCGGCGTCTCGCCCGCGCGGGAGCCGCGTGCGATCACCGTCGGGGCGACCACCTCGACCGACGCGCGCGCCGCGTTCTCGAATTTCGGCCCGTGCGTGGACGTCTATGCGCCCGGCGCCCTGGTGACCGGCGCAGACCTGCCGAGCCCGACCGCCACGAAGTCGTGGAGCGGGACGTCCGCGGCGGCGCCGTACGTCGCCGGCCTCGTCGCGTCGTACGTGGCATCCCGGACGTCCCTCACGCCCGCGCAGGTCGAGACGCACCTCGTCGCCGGTGCCGCGAGCGGCGTGCTCGCGGCGGCGACGCCGAACCGGCTGGCGTGGGCGAACTTCGTCGGCGGCGCGCCGCCGCCACCGCCGCCGCTCGCCACCCTCAGCGTGCGGTGCGTGGTGCGCCGCTGTGTGGCGACCGTCACGAACTCGCGGGGGCAGCCGGTGGTTACCGGGCGCTCGATCCAGGTCACGGGGACGTTGCGCGACGCCGTCGCCGCGACGCCCACCGGCGCCACGTGGCGATTCGCCCAGCCGGGCACGTACACGATCACGGCCACCGGCACCCACCAGGGCACCAGCCAGCACAGCACGACGGCCCGACAGATCGTCGTGCGCGACCAGCCCCCCAAGGTGAGCCGTCCCTCGGCCCGCTGCGCCGGGGGCGTGTGCACCTTCGCGGTCAGTGGGCGCGATGACGAAGGCATCGCGTCCGCGGGCTGGAGCTTCAGCAACGGCGCGACGGCGTCCGGCCTCACGCCCACGGCGAACTTCACGATCGGCGGGACCTTCACCGCTACGGTCACCGTGCGCGACAGCATCCAGCAGGCGACGTCGGCCACGGTGACCTTCACCGTGTCGAACCAGGCGCCTGCCGCCGCCCTGGTCGTTCGCTGCTCGGGACGCACCTGCACGCTCGACGCCAGCGGCTCACGCGACGACAGCGGCATCGCGAGCTACACCTTCGCCTCCGGCGCGGCCGGGACGGCCGAGATCACGACGGCCTCCGCGACGACGACCGTCACGTACCCGTTCGCCGGGACGTATCAGGCGTCGGTGCGCGTGACCGATCGCACCGGGCTCACGGCCACGCGCACGGCGACGGTCACCGTTCCGTAGCCCGGGCCGACGACGGCGTAGCACTCCCACGGCCGGCCTCGGCTCGTCCGGCGGGAGGCGGACCACCCGGCGCGGCGCCGGATTCGGGTGCATCTTGTGCCATGCCGATGCGCCACGCGGCCGTCGCCCCTCGGCCCGTCACCCCGGGTCTCGGTCGCCGTGCGCCGACGCGTTCCGTGCGGCGCGTCGTCATCGCGCTCCTGCTCCTCGGATTCGGGACCGCCGCTGCCCAGCCGTCGCCCGACACCGTCGCACAACCGGATCCGGACGCGAAACGGTTGTTCTGGCCGTCGGTGAGCGTTCGGGCTCGCCTCGATGCCGACGGTCGCCTGCACGTGGTCGAACGCCAGGTCATGTCGCTCACCGGTGACTGGAACGGTGGGGAGCGTCGCTTCGCGGACCGCTTCGGGCAGTCGATCACGCTCGAGTCGATGGTGCGCATCGACGCCACGACCGGCGCGTCGGTCCCGCTGGTCGAGGGGCCGCTCGATCGGGTTGACGAGTATCGCTGGGTGGATGGCGGCCGTCTCCGCTGGCGAAGCCGCCTGCCGGAGGATCCGCCGTTCCGCCGCGACACGCGCACCTACGAACTGCGGATGGTGTACGACTACATCCTGCAGCGGCGCGACGGCGGGTGGGTCCTCGACCACGACTTCGCCTTTGCCGACCGGGCCGAGCCGATCGACACGTTCGCCCTGACGCTCGAGGTCGATCCGGCGTGGCGCCTGGCGGAGGGGCAGGCGACGACGCGGCGGGTGAGTCCGCTCGCGCCCGGCGAGGGGTTCGTGGTGACGCTGCCGCTGCAGCGGATCGCCACCGGCGCGCCCGGATCGGTCTATACGGGAGCGTCGGCCATCGCGCGGTGGGCGATCCTCGCGCTGCTGTGGGGCGGGCTCGCATGGCTCGTCGCTGGCTGGGTGGTGAGCGAGCGGCGCAGCACGCGCTGGGCACCGCTGCCGCTGCCGCCCGTCACGCCGGGGTGGCTGCGCGCGAACGTGCTCGCCCTCGCGCCGGAAGTTGCGGGGGCGATGTGGGACGACCGAACGTCGGCCCCCGAGGTCGCGGCGGTCCTGGCGCGCCTGGTGGCGGAGGGCAAGCTGCGCAGCACGGTGCGCCGGGAGAAGGTGCTGTTCTTCACGCGGCAGGTCCTGGAACTGGAGATGCCGAAGGGACGCGGCGTCTTCCGCGGGCACGACCGGGCGCTCGTGGAGGCGTTGTTCGCGTCCGGCGAGACGCGCACCGACACCGACGCGGTCCGCAAGCGCTACGCGAGGTCCGGTTTCGACCCGGCGAGTACGATCTCCTTCGGCATCAGCGAGATCGTCACCCGCATCGCCCCCGATCCGCGGCCATCGTCGGAGCGGTCGTGGCAGGTGCCGACGCTCCTGGCGCTGTCCGGCATCGCCCTGGTGTCGGCCGGCATCTGGCAGCGCGGATGGGACGCCCCGGCGATGGCCGTCTCGCTGGTGCCGATCGTGCTTCTGCTCACCGTCGGCACGATCCTCGCCAAGGCCTACCAGCGCGAGGTCTTGTGGCTGGCGCTCGGCGCCGTGCCGCTCGCGTCGCTCATCCTGCTGCCGACCATCGCCTTCACATGGCAGCTGCTCGACCCGGTGACGCCGTTCGGTGCCCTGACACAGGCCGGCATCGTGCTCGTCTGGCTGTTTGCAGTGCGCGTGGTGCTCCGGATGGCGGCGCCGGTGCAATCGCCCAAGCGCATCGCCCAGCGCCGCCGGCTCGCCCACGCCCGGCGCTGGTTCCGTTCGGAGCTCGCGAAGCCGAGCCCCGCGCTCGAGGATGCGTGGTTTCCGTGGCTCATCGCCTTCGGACTCGGCCCCGCGGTGGACAAGTGGTTCCGCGCCTTCGGTGGCGCGGTGGCGTCTGCCGGCGTCGCCCGCATGGCGTCGTCGTCCGGGGCGTCGGGTACCACGTCCGGCGGGGGCGGCTCGGGCTGGACGGGCTTCGGCGGCGGCGGCGGCTTCGCCGGTGGCGGTTCGAGCGCCTCGTTCGCGACAGCGGTCGGCGGCATGGCGGCATCGGTGCCGAAGCCCGGTTCGTCGTCCGGCGGAGGATCGGGGGGCGGGGGATCGTCGGGCGGCGGCGGCGGCGGCTGGTGAGGGTCGAGCGGGGCCCGCCCTGACCCGGCGGTGGTTCGTCGCGCTCGCCGCGCCACGGCACGCGACGAGCGACGACGCGCTGCAGCGGACGCTGGGCCGTTGTGGCCCGCGGTATATTCCGCAGTCTTTCCCTCTCTCCAGTGCCCACGATCCTCGAACGACTTCCCGTCGGCCAGAAGGTCGGCATCGCCTTCTCCGGCGGCCTCGACACGAGCGCCGCGCTCCTCTGGATGCGTGCCAAGGGAGCCGTCCCGTACGCCTACACGGCGAACCTGGGCCAGCCGGACGAGGCGGACTACGAGGACATCCCGCGCCGGGCGCGGGAGTACGGGGCGGAGCGGGCGCGCCTCGTCGAGTGCCGCCACCAGCTCGTCGCCGAGGGGATCGCCGCCATCCAGAGCGGGGCGTTCCACGTGAGCACCGGCGGGCAGACGTACTTCAACACCACGCCCCTCGGCCGCGCCGTCACGGGCACGATGCTCGTCGCCGCCATGAAGGAGGACGACGTCCACGTGTGGGGCGACGGCTCGACCTTCAAGGGCAACGACATCGAGCGCTTCTACCGCTACGGGCTGCTCACGAATCCCGCGCTCAAGGTGTACAAGCCGTGGCTCGACCAGCAGTTCATCGACGAACTCGGCGGGCGCGCCGAGATGTCGGCCTACATGGCTTCGCACGGCTTCGCGTACAAGATGTCGTCCGAGAAGGCGTACTCGACCGACAGCAACATTCTCGGGGCCACGCACGAGGCCAAGGACCTGGAGTTCCTCGACAAGGGACTCCGCATCGTCCAGCCGATCATGGGCGTCGCCTTCTGGCGCGACGACGTCGCGGTGCCCGCCGAGTCGGTGTCGGTGCGCTTCGAGGCCGGGGTGCCGGTCGCGATCAACGGCCGGTCCTTCGACTCGACTCTGGCGCTGTTCGAGGAGGCCAATCGCGTCGGTGGCCGGCACGGCCTCGGGATGACCGACCAGATCGAGAACCGCATCATCGAGGCGAAGAGCCGCGGCATCTACGAGGCGCCGGGCATGGCGCTGCTGTTCATCGCGTACGAGCGGCTCGTCACCGGGATCCACAACGAGGATACGATCGAGCAGTACCGCCTCAACGGTCGGAAGCTCGGCCGGCTGCTCTATCAGGGTCGGTGGCTCGACCCGCAGGCCCTCATGCTGCGCGAGTCGGCCCAGCGCTGGGTCGCCAGTGCCGTCACCGGCGAGGTCACGCTCGAACTCCGGCGCGGCAACGACTGGTCCATCCTGGACACCACGAGCCCCAACCTGACCTACAAGCCCGAGCGGCTCACGATGGAGAAGGGGGAGGCGTTCTTCACGCCGGCCGACCGCATCGGCCAGCTCACCATGCGCAACCTCGACATCATCGACACGCGCGACAAGCTGCGCATCTACACGCAGGGCGGGTTGCTGCACGCCGGTCGCGAGTCCGGGCTGCCGCAACTCGGCCCCGGCGACGCCGAGTAGCCGCGCCGGGGGCGCGCGACCAAGAGGGGGGCGGCGCCGCAGCGCCGCCCCCCTCGCGTCGTCCGGGGTCCGGGCGTCGCCGTCAGGGCACGATGCCGGACAGCTGCTGCGCGCGGCGCACCGCCGCATACGCGTCCAGCAGTCCCCCCGTGCGCGAAAGCGACCCGAACTTGAGCTGCACCGACGGATCGCCCGGCTGCGCCACCGTCCGGTCCCCGAGCGGGCGAACCGTCTCGAGGATCACCGAGCGCACCTGTGCCGGGGTGAGTGACGGGAAATACGCCAGCAGCAGCGCCGCCACCCCCGACACCACCGGCGCCGCCATGGACGTGCCGCTCTCCGTCGCGACGCCGCCCCCCGGCACGGTGGACACGATGTCCTCGCCCGGCGCGAAGAGGTCCACCGTCCGCTTGCCGTAGTTCGAGAATCCCGCCGCCAACTGGTCGGGTCCCTTCCACGACGACGCGCCGACCTCGAGCCAAAGGGCATCGAACGGCGGCCCGCTCGCCTGCCGCGTCGGGAAGCTCGCCGAGTGGTCGGTGTCCTCGGCGTCGTTGCCGGCGGCGTGCACCAGCAGCACGCCGCGCTGCGTGGCGTACCGCACGGCCGAGTCCACCGCCGCCTTGCCCGGCGAGTACGCCTTGCCGAACGACATGTTGATCACGAGCGCCCCTTGGTCCACGGCGTAGCGGATCGCTCGGGCGACCTCTTCGTCGCGCTCGTCGCCGTCGGGGACGGCGCGAATGGGGAGGATCGTCACCGCCCCCTCCGGCGCGATACCGCGCGCCGGGCGGCCCGGCACCGCCGCGGCGGCGATGATCCCCGCGACGTGCGTGCCGTGCCGCGCCGCCGGGCCCATCACGTCGCCGGAGCCGCGCGACGGCCGCGCCCGCGGGTTGAACAGCGTGTCGAGCCCGAAGCGCAACTGGCCGTCGTACGCCTCGAAGCCTTCGGCGAGCTTCGCCGAGTCGAGGCCCGCGGCAGAAAACTGGAGGAACGCACGCTTGGCCTCGGTCTCGGCGGCGTTGCCCGGCGCGAAGGCGCGCACCGCCTCGGGCGTCACCGGTTCGGTCTTCATCGCCTGCCGCAGCGTCGCCGTCGAGCGGGCGAGGGCACCGGCCAGCCCGCGGATCTGCATCACCGTCTGCGAGACCTCCATGGCCTTCTCGCCGTACGCCTCCGTCACCGAGCGGCACGTCGCGGAGTCCGGTCGCGCGAGACGCCCGGCGGCCGGTTGGCCGCGGCAGGCGGCATAGAGTCGCGTCAGCTCGAAGGTGTCGTAGCGCCCGCTGTCGGCGGTCAGCGGTGGGATCGTGCTCCAGCCGCGCACGTCGTCGGTGAATCCGTTCCGATCGTCGTCCACGCCGTTACCGGGTACTTCGCGCGGGTTGCGCCAGAGCACCGGGGCGAGTTGCGCGTGCGCCGTGTCCACGCCGCCGTCGATCACCGCTACCAGCACGCGGCGACCGGGGGCTCGGCCCGCGAGCAGTTCGCGCAGCGCGCGATCCACGCCGACGCCGAGGACGCCGTCGCGTTCCGTGTCGAGACGATGCCACGCATCGGGGGCCGTGCGGCGCGCGGGCGTCACCGTCGCGCTGCCACGCTCGGCCGAGGACGCACCGGCGGGTGGGGCGGTGGCGGTCGGCGGCGTCACCGGGGCCGGCGTCACCGGAGCCGGCGTCGCCGGAGCCGGCGTCGAAGGAGCCGGGGTCGCCGCAGGGGCCGAGGGCGTCGGCGCAGGACGCGACACCGGGGCGGCGACCGGCGCGGTGCGACATCCGGCGACGACGAGCATGGCGACCGCGATCGCGGCACGGCCGTAGGTCAGGGACATCATGGGGACGGGTCGAGGTGAGGGGGCACCGGTCAGCGCACGCTGTCGCGGCCGAGCACGGCAAGGTCGCGCGCCCCCTCGCCGTCGGCGATGAGCGCATCCATGCGCGCGGCGAGGCCGGGCAGCACCGCCAGTGGCTGCGTCGCCGCGGTCTCGAGCATCAGGCGCACGTCCTTTCGGGCCATGGTCAGTTCGAAGCTGGGCGTGAAGTCCGCGGCCGCCATGTTGCGACCGCGAACGCCGATGATCCGCGAGGGGTCGAAGAAGTCGAAGAGCCGCAGGGCGTCGTCGGGCGACAGTCCGCCGCCGCGCGCCACGGCGAGCATGTCCGCCACCGTCCCGCTGATGCCGACGATGAGCGTGTTGCCGCACAGCTTGTACACCGCGGCCGCGTCGGGGCGTTCCCCGAGATACTCGACCCGCGCCGCCTGCGAGGCCAGGGCCGGCTGCACCGCGTCGAACCACGCGCGCGGCCCGGATACCATGATCGTCCCCTGGGCCTGCCGCGCCATCGCCGGCCCGATGAACACCGGGCAGTGGAGGTAGCGCACTCCCTCGGCGGCGAGGCGCGACGCGCGGACGGCCGTCCGCGCGGGCTGCGTCGTCGTGTGGTCGAGGATCGGCACGTCGCGCCCGAGTCCGGGCCGCAATGCCGCGATCACCGCCTCGACGCTGTCGTCGTCCTGCAGGACCAGGTGCACGCGGGAGACACCGCGGACGGCGTCGGCAGGCGTGGCGGCGACGCGAGCTCCGCGGCTCGCCAGCGGCACGGCCTTGGCCGCTGTGCGGTTCCAGACGGTGACGGTTTCGCCGCGCCCGAGCGCGGCCTCGACGAAGGCCCCGCCGAGGAGCCCGGTCCCGAGGAAAGCGATGGACGGCATGCCTGCATGTTAACGGCGGGGAGGTACGAAACGGGGACATGGGTAACACTGCTCCCATGGCACGTAACCGAGGAGGACTCGATGCCATGGCGGGAAATGAGACCGATGGACCAGCGGAAAGAGTTCGCGCGAGAGCACCGGCGCGGGCCACGTCACGACGTGGAACACGGTCGTGGAAGGTGTCGAAGGCGACGCCGGCGATGTCGCTCTGCGGCGTCTGGAAGTCGCGCTCGAGCCCGACGATGATCGCCCGGTACGGTGCCGGGTCGTGGTTGACTGCCTCGAGGTACAGGGGCCGTTCGTCCTCGAACATCCGCACCTCCGTGCGGTACGTCGCCGGCATCTCCGTCTGCGGCAGCTGCTGCAAGAACTCGGTGAGCACCGAGGCGCGGCGCCAGGCGGGCTTGTCGAGCAGGTCGTCGAGCACGATCGCCCCCTCGTCGCGCACCGTCACGGCGGTCGGTCGCGGGGCGGTCATGGGGTTCACGCGGCGTGCGCCCGCAACCGCACCGGGCGCCGTCGGTTCCTGCGCCCGCACCGCCGTTCCCAAGGAGACGGCGAAAGACAGGAGGAGGGCCATGGCATCGCCGCGCATGAGAGGGGCGAAGGTACCGCCCGTCAGCCCCTGCCGTAGCCGCGGTCTTGCGGAGGAGCGAGCGCTCCCCCGAGGGGACCGGAGAGGGGGCGTCGAAGTTCACCATCGCGGGGTGCTTCTCCGGGGATGCCAGATCACCGAACAGCCGAGCCGGCGAGGTCAAGCCCGTGGTGGTCCGCACGACCGTCGCTTTCGTCAGGGCGGACGGGTCACGAGAGGTGCAGCCCGCCTTCACCCACACGCGCCACGCCCGTCTCGTGCACGACGGCATGCGCTTCGTCGAAGCACGGGACGAGCTCGGCTCTCCCTGGTTGACAGCGATCGCGCTGATGTCGGCCGTCCGAGGACCCGAGGTAGCGCTCGAGATTCCGGCGTTGTCGCTCTCGTCCGCGACCGGTGGTGCCGACTACCAGCCCAACGAGCCCAACCAGTCGGGTCACGGCATCGTCGGCATTCGCGCGGCTTCGGGAAGCGGTCCGCTTACGGGCATCATTGCCCACGACGCCAGCGGCAATGTGAACGTCGCCATGCGGACGCGTTGCCAGCAGGATGGCGACACGTGGATCGCCAGCTCGGTACAGGTCCGCGCCCGCATAGATACGACGATCGCCACCGGATCGACGCCGACCGTATGCACGCCGAAATTGCCGCGGGACGTTCAGGCCATCGAGCTCACCTCCCATGCACAGCCGGGGTACTCTCCCATGTGCGAGAAGACGTTCGGTCCCGTCCTCAGCGGGACTCTCGACCTGGGGACGCCGTGCAGGACCTACGCGGCGAGCGCGGCGACCGCAGCGTTCGGGACCGCCCCGGGCCTCTCGATGACGGTGGTTGGCAACCGACTGGCCAACTACTTCGTGGCCAGGGGCATTGGACAGCGAGTCATGGTCCAGGCGGTCGTGGAGATCTCAGGAGCGGTGGGGATCGCCCGGCGATGTCCCCCCAGGCCGATGGGGGTCGCCTGCTCCCTAGGGTGTGACCCTGAAGGCTTCCCGGCCCTCGCGGATGCCCCGCGAGCGGGACGGGGCCATGGCATCACGGCCGCGCTGGAGGCGAAGATCGTCCGCCTCACCCTGCAGACGAAGCCGCCCGCGCCCCTCACGCACTGGTCGAGTCGGCGTCTGGCCGCGAAGCT
>JAJTHG010000013.1 GCA_021298835.1 Gemmatimonadota bacterium | reverse complement strand
TTGTCGTACGCCGGCAACCGCACCGCCAATGCCCGTGCCGCCTCCGCGCCCGACACCGAGGCCGCACCGCGCCCGAGCGCATCCTCCGCCACCGCCTCGAGCGCCGTCAGCCCGCGCCGCGCATCCCCGCCAGCGTGTTCCGCCAACAGCGCCACCGCCTCAGGGGCCAGCACGAAATTCCCGCCCCCGGGCGCCAGTCCCCCGAGCCCGCGCTCCGCGTCGGCCAGGGCGCGTTCCAGCACCCCACGAACGTCGGCCGCCGTCAGCGGCCGCAGCACATGCACTTGCAGGCGGCTCAGGAGCGCCGGGTTCAGCTCGAAGGACGGGTTCTCCGTCGTCGCCCCGATCAGCGTGACCGTTCCGGCCTCGACGTGCGGCAGGAAAGCGTCCTGCTGGCCGCGGTTGAAGCGGTGGATCTCGTCCACGAACAGGATCGTGCCCCGCCCCGTCGCCAGCCGCGCCTGTGCCTCGGCCACGATCTCCCGCACCCGCGCGACGCCATCGGTCACGGCCGAGAACGGCACGAACGTCTTCGCCGTGTAGCGCGCCACGAGCCGGGCGATGGTGGTCTTTCCCGTTCCCGGCGGCCCCCACAAGAGCAGCGATCCGATCCGCCCGGCCTCGATCGCGACCCGCAATGGTGCCCCCGGTACCAGCAGGTGCTGCTGTCCGGCGACATCGTCCAGCGACGTCGGCCGCATCCGGGCGGCCAGCGGCTCGCGCGGCTCGTTCACCCCGGCAGTTCCCGCCCGGGACGAGTACGTCTCTTCTGTGCTCCGGCAACGGCATCAGGCGGCACGGTCCGCCTGTGCGGTGTCGCTGCCGCCTGGCCGCAGGACCCGACAGCCCCGGTCAATGGGCCGCGCCGCTTCCGGACTCCGCCGACTCCTTGCCGGTGCGGCGGGCCTCGCCGGCCGCGAACCGGACGCCGTGCTGAAGACCCATGAGCTCGTGCAGCGCCGGCAACGTCAGGCAGGCCCCGAGTGCGGGGGCGATGGTCGCAGCCAAGCGCGCAACTGCCTGTGGGGACGGGCCACCGTCCGAGGGTGCCCACAGCCGCAACACGAGCAGGTCATCCCGTTCAATCGTCAACGACGAGACGGGCCAGTCGATCCGCCAGTACGGCGAGCCACCGCCCGACTGCTCCGCCACGAGCGACATTGGCCGCCGCGAAGACTCCCTGACCACCTCGGCTCGCGCGATCCCGAAGTCGTCGCGCAGCGTCTCGAGTAGCGACTCGACGCCCGCGATGGTCTGCGTGGTCTTCAATCGCTCGGCGAGATCGCGAGCCAGGATCTTCTCGCGCACGACCCGTCTCGCTCCGGTCACGACCGACGCGACCGACCGGCCCGCGACGAACAGTTCGTGGTACCCGAGCCAGGTCACCATGAGCACCAGCACACCCGCCAGACACACGACGACAGCACCCAACGTCACGAATACGACATCTCGCGAACCATGCCGAAGCAGCACCGCCGCCGCCGCCGCGATGAACGACAGCGCATGCAGCACCCGGACCGTCCACCGATAGTCGGGCCCGACATCGAGAAGCCGATGGTGAATGTGGCGTCTGTCCGCTTGCGAGAAGCTCACCCCGCGGAGAAAGCGACGCAGCACCGCGAGACTCGTGTCGAGCAGCGGATAGGCGAGGACGAGCAAGGGGAACAGGCCGAGCGACATCGCACCCGATCGGTCTTCCGGCATGACCGTCAGCATGGACAACAACATGCCGAGTGTGAGCGACCCGGCGTCGCCCAGGAAGATCCTCGCCGGGTGCCGATTGTAGGCCATGAACCCCAGCGCTGCCCCTCCCACCACCGCACTGAGCACCATCAGGTCGGTATGGCCACCGATGGCCGCACTGACGCCGACGGCGGCACACGCGACCGCCGCCAGCCCGCTGGCGAGGCCGTCGAGCCCGTCAATCAGGTTGAACGAGTGCGTCACACCCGTCATCCAAAGCACGGTCACGGCGAACGAGGTGGCAGGGCTGTCAATCCTGACGTCGAACACTTCCCGCACGCCGATGCCATCGATTCGGAATCCGATCACCCACGCGAAGGCGGCGATCGTCAGCGTCATCACCAGCTTGAATCGGGGAGTCGCACCAGCCGCGTCGTCGAAGACGCCGACGACGAGCGCGAGAAGGCCGACGAGCATGACATCCGGGAGGCCGACGCCGGCAGCAAACGTGTCCGCCGCGATGCCTGCGGTCATCCGTGCGGCCGCGACGCCGAATGCGGCCGCCAGGAACACGGCGAGACCACCGGCGCGCGGAATCGGCGTGGTGTGCATCCTCCGCTCGCCGGGCTGGTCAATCAGCCCGAGTCTCGGCGCAATCCTGATCGCCAATGGCGTCAGCGCCAAAGCGGCTGCCGCGGCCACCGCGAATCCGGCTACAGTCTCCAGCACTTGTGAAAGGAGTTCGGGTGAGCCTGCCGACACATCAATTTAGTCGAGTGAACCCGCAACGTCGCCCAAGCCGTCTCTCCTCAGCTTCGTCAGTGACCTGCATCACATAGCATCGGCTTGTTCGGTGCAAATCCTTACCCTGCCGCGCACGGGCGCCGCGTGAGCTCTGCTTGACTCGCCGAGCGATGTCGGGATCCGAACCGACGCGACACGGCCGGGACATCTCAGGGGCAAGGCGGAACGGTGAGATCGTGAACAGGAACGGGCGACCCACCGAGCGTGCGTGTGGACCCTACCCTCCCTTCTTACACGCGGTTCCGCGCGGACCCTTACGTCGCATCCCGAGACTGCTCCGCCCCACCACGGCGATGGCGCCCCTCCCCGGAGCACGTTCCCGGAGAGCCAGCGGCTCGCGCGGCACGCTCACCCCGGCGGCCCCAGCCCGAGCCGCGTGACGACCTCCGCGACGGCGACCGACAGCTCCGGCACCGGGTCCCACGCCCGCCCCGGCTTCCGCCACGCCTTCGCGGGCACGATTTCGCGCGCCACCAGCCCCTCGCCATCGAGCAGGAACCGCCACCGGTCGGTCCGGGCCGAGATCTCGAGCCCGAGGAGCGGGGTGAGCGCGAGGCGGTCGCCGTCGCCTTCGAGCAAGAACCCGACACCGCCGAACCGCGCCAGGGTCGGCCGCAGCCGCACGAGGGCGTCCCGGATGTCGGCCACGGGCACGTCGCGCCGCTGCCAGCGGACGTTTGCCCGGTGGTCGTCCACCATCACCGACACGTGCGTGCCCATGTGCCGGACCAGCTCCACCAGCAGCTCTGCCGCCAGCTCCGCGCTGGGGGCAAGGCGCGTCTCCCATCGCCCGTCAACGAGCGACGTGACATACGGCACCCGGTCGTCGCGGAAGCGCCGCGGGTCGAGCCGGTCGGTCCGGCGCTCGCGGAACAGCATCAGCCCGCCGCCCCCCGAACACCCGGCACCGCCGCCAGCAGATGCTCCCGGGTGTTCCGGGTCGGGTCCTCGAGCACCACGGCCAGCAGGCCACGCAACACGTGCCCGATCGCCGGTCCGGCAGGGACCCCGGCGGCCTGCAGGTCCTCGCCATCCACGGCGAGGTCGGCCAGCTCGATCGGGTCGCGCCAGGCCACTGCGGCCACCCGCCGGTACGTCCGCCGAACGGCGGCCGGGTCCGCCCCCCCTTCACCAAGGCGCCTGATTGCCCCCCAGAGGCCCGCGCAGACCCGCAGGAAGGGCAACACCCGGGTTCGGCCCATTGCGGCCGCCAGACGCCGCAGGCCGGCGTCCGTCGCCCCCTCCTGGCACAGGTCGGCGCCCAACGAGGTGCCGTGGTCCTTCCACCCCCTCGCCATCGCACCGATCCACGACACGTCCGCGTTGCTCATCCGGAGGTGCCGG
This sequence comes from Gemmatimonadota bacterium, assembly GCA_021298835.1. Lineage (GTDB taxonomy): Bacteria > Gemmatimonadota > Gemmatimonadetes > Gemmatimonadales > Gemmatimonadaceae > JAJTHG01. Next base: position 6,705 of record JAJTHG010000013.1, on the reverse strand, counting down.
GCTGCCCGTTCGGCCTCGGGAGATCCGAGTTCGGCGAAGACGGCCGAGAACCGGTTGAGGCGCCGACCCGGGCGACCGGGCAGCCCGGGGCGACCGAGCGCGTCGGCGGCCCGCAGGGCATGTGCCGGCGCTGCGGCGAGCGACGGGAGCAGCACCTGCAGCGCGCCCGCGTCGCGCCAACGCTCGAGCGCGTCACCGGGGTGGGTGACCTGCTCCATCGTCTTCTCGAGTTCCTGTCGCACCCGCTCCATGGACAGGCGGGTCAGTGCCGGGGCGCTCTCGCGAACGGCGGCCCACGTGGCCGGATCCACGCTGAACCCGTAGCGGCTGGCGAACCGGATCGCACGCAGCGCCCGCAGGCGATCCTCCCGCATCCGCTGGGTGGGATCCCCCACGGCACGCAGGACACCGCGGGCGAGGTCTCCGGCACCCTCGAACGGATCGCGCAGCTCGAGGCGAAGCGGATGCCACGCGATGGCGTTGATCGTGAAGTCGCGGCGGGCCAGGTCGTCGTCGAGCGAAACCCCGAACGCCACCTCGGCGTGTCTGCCGTCGGTGCGCACGTCACGGCGGAACGTCGTGACCTCGTGCAGTCGCCCCTCGGTATCGAGCACGCCAACGGTACCGTGCTCGATTCCGACCGGGACAACCCGCCGGAAGATCCGCTGGACCTCGGCCGGCGTCGCGGCCGTGGCGAGGTCCCAGTCCTGCGACGGGTGGGACAGCATCGCATCCCGGACACCGCCGCCGACGCACCACGTCTCGTGGCCCGCGCCTTCGAGCGCCTCGACGAGGCGCACCACGGCTGGGGGCGGGTCCGGGCGCGGCCATGCCGCTGGCGGCGTCCGCTGGAGTGTCATGCCCGTCAGGCGGACTGGCCGAGGTACCAGGTGACCGTTCGCTTCAGCCCCTCGGGCGCCCGCACAAGGACGCGATAGCCGATGGTGTCTCTGGCCCGCGACACGTCGGCCAGCGAGTGGCGGATGTCCCCGGCCCGGAAGTCCGCAAGCACCGGGGTGTCGGGTACCGTTCGACCGGCGTCGCGGGCCCCGTCGCGCAACGCCCCGTAGAGATCGAGCAGCGTCGTCCGGTCGCCGCAGGCGATGTTGAACACCTCCGCCGCGGCCCGCTCACCGGGCGCCGTGGCTGCCAGCACGTTCGCCGCGACCGCGTTCGCGATGTAGCAGAAGTCGCGGCTCGTCTCGCCGTCGCCGTTCAGCACGCACGGCTCGCCACGTCGAATCGCGGCCATCCACTTCGGGATCACGGCGGCGTACGGCCCCGCGGGGTCCTGCCGCGGCCCGAACACGTTGAAGTAGCGGAGGCCGGTCACGGGAACGCCGTACACCCGCGCGAACACCTCGCCGAAGAGTTCGTTGGACTTCTTCGTCGCAGCGTAGGGCGACAGCACGTTGCCGGTTTCGGCCTCCTTCTTGGGGAGGGCGGGATGGTCGCCGTACACCGAGCTCGAGCTCGCGTACACGAAGCGACGTACCCCGGCATCTCTCGCGGCCAGTGCCATGTTCACGAACCCGGTCACGTTCACGTGGTGGCTCGTGGCCGGGTCCTTGATGCTGCGAGGGACGGACCCGAGCGCAGCCTGGTGCAGCACGTAGGCGGCACCTTGGCAGGCGCGCGCGCACGCGGCCTCGTCGCGGATGTCGCCTTCGAGGAACGTGAACCGGCGGGCCGCGTCGGGGCCAACTGCCCGCACGGCTGCGTCGAGCGTCTCTCGTCGGCCCGTGGCGAAGTTGTCGAAGCCCACGACCTCCTGGCCGGCGGCCAGGAGGCACTCGACCAGGTGGGACCCGATGAATCCGGCCGCACCCGTCACCAACCAGCGTGCAGGCCGCTCCGGCATCGCCGAGCGAACGACGTCGAGTACCTCGGGTCCTGCCGTCACCGTATCCGTGCTTGGAGTCATGACGCAAATGTAGCATCGGCCAGCGTCGCCTCGAGCCACGTCAGCGACCGGTTCGACGGCGTCATCAGCGACGCCCCGCCCCGCGCGAACACCGCCTGGGACGGCGTCACCGCCACGTCGCCCATGACCCCGAACCCCGAAATGGCGAGCACGATCGCCCCCGGTGGCACCGCCGTGGCGACACCCGGCGCGCAGTAGCGCTGCTCGAGCCGGTATTGCGCGGTGTCCGCCACCACCTGCCGGTGCTCACGCACGCCGGCCGCGGGCACCGCCGCGCGCACGGTGCGCGCTTCGGCCTCCGGAAGCATCGCGCCGAGCGCCTCGCTCAAGTGCAGCGTTCGCGGCGCCCGCCGGTACTCCTTCGCCCAGTCGTAGAGCCGGAACGTCGTGTCGCTCGCCGTCTGCACCTCCGCGATCACCACCCCCGCGCCCATCGCATGCACCAGCCCCGACGGCAGCGTGTGGCACTCCCCCGCCACCGCCGGCACCCGCCGCAGTACGTCGGCGATTCGCCCTTCTCCCGCCAGCGCGACCGCATCGGCCGCCGTCGTCCCCGGCATCAGCCCCAGGAACAGCTCCGCCCCCGGCTCCGCGTACAGCACGTACCAGCTCTCCGCCTTGAGCTTCGCTCCGGGGTGCGCCGCCGCGTACGCCGGCGAGGGATGCACCTGCACGCTCAGGTGCTCCTTCGCGTGCAGCAGCTTGACCAGCAGCGGATGCTCGGCCGCCGCCCCCGCGCCCGTCAGGCCGCCCGGCCAGTCGTGCGCCGCGTCGCGCAGCGAATACGTGCGCGCCGGCCCGTTCGCGATGGGGCTGTGGAACGCCCCGCCCCCCGCCCCGCCGGTCGAGGTCTCGGCGATGTCCGCGAACATCCACGCCTCGCCGATGCGTGCGCCGGGGGCCACGGGCAGCCCCCAGCGCGCGAGCGCGTCGCCCCCCCACGGCTTGTCGAGGAGCACGGGGACCAACGCGACGGGGGGAATGGCAGCAGTCATGCGGAGCGCTTCTTTCGGGAGACCTTGGACCGGCGTGCGGCCCGGCGTGCTTCGCGACCGACGCTGCCGGGGCGCAAGATGGACGTGGTGTTCCGGCGGATCCACGCCGCGACCTCGGCCGCCGGCATCGCGCCGGTGGCGATGTCGATGGCGACGAGGACGGCTTCGGGTTCGGGGACGTCGAGCGATTGCCCGTTGAGCCGCAGGAAGACGGCCAGCGACACGAAGGCCGTACGCTTGTTGCCGTCGAGGAACGGAAGGTTGCGCGCGATTCCGACCGCGTAGGCCGCCGCCCAGTCGGCGAGATTCGACTCGGCGTCGTTATCGTGGAGATGCATCGGCTTCGCCAGCGCGCTCTCCAGCAATCCCGCGTCGCGAATCCCGCCCAAGCCACCGTGCGATGCGAGCACGTCATCGTGCATGCTTTCCACGAGCGTGCGATCGAGCCAGCGCGGCTCGGCGGGGGTGCCGAAGACGATGCTCATTTGCTGGACAACTCCCGCAGCGCGTTGCGGTACTGCTTCGCCACGTACTGGTAGGCGTCCATGGCCTCCTCGAACTTCGGATCATGCGGCGTCAGCAACACCCCGCCATCCCGCTCGACGAGATACACCGCATCCCCTTCTTCGAGCTGCAGCTTCTCGAGCATTGCCTTGGGAATCGTCACCCCGGCGCTGTTGCCGATCGCACGGATGACGGTCTCCTTCACTTGCCTGGCCATGGCGCCTCCGGGATAACTGATGTTATAACATGCCACCAGCTCGGCTATTGCGACAGCCCTCAGCCGACGGCGCGCAGCGGCCTCAGCTGCGAAATCGCACGCCCCTCGGCCGACCGCATCGCATGCCAGAGATCCCAGTCCTGCTGGAGCCCGAGCCAGAAATCGGCACTCATCCCCAAGACCTGCGCGAGGCGGAGCGCCGTATCCGGCGTGACGGCGCGCTTCGCGTTGATGACCTCATTGAGACGAGGGAACGACACGCCCAACTGGATCGCGAACTTCGACTGCGAGATCCCCAACGGCTCGAGAAACTCGGCCCGCAGCATCTCCCCCGGATGCGTCGGCGGGCGGTCGGTCGGCAGCCGGCGCTGGACCAACGCCTGGGTGCGAGGCGAGCTAGTGGTAGTCCGTGACTTCGACGTTGTCGGCATGGCCGTCCTCCCAGCGAAAACAGATGCGGTACTGTGCGTTGATGCGGACGCTGAACTGCCTTCGGCGATCACCCTGTAGTGCCTCGAGCCTGTTGCCCGGGGGGACCGCGAGATCGCGGAGGTCACGCGCCCGGTTGATCTGGTCGAGTTTGCGACGCGCCGCCGGCCACAGAACGACTGGACAGGCTTTTCGTGCACGCCGACTGTCCACGCCGTTGAAGAGATCTCCGGTGGCACCGTCGGCGAAGGACCGTATCACGCTTTGTATTATAACGGCACGCGTTACAGCATGCCAGTGCCCGCGCATGCCTCAGCGCTCGAACACCTCCCCCAACGCCACCCCCGCCCCCAACGCCAGCATCAGATCCACCCGTGCCTGCGTCGGTCGCCGCGGCCCCGCGAACCAGCACCCCATCTCCGCCAGCCGTCGTCCACCACCGGGATACCCATAGGTCATCCCCACGCGCCCCCGCTGCGCGCGACTGGTGATCACCACCGGCAGCCCGGCAGCGATCGCCCGTTCGATCCCCGGCACCATCTCCGGCGGCACGTTGCCCCGCCCCATCGCCGCCAGCACGACGCCGCGCGCCCCCGTCTCGCGCGACGCATCGAGCAGCCGCGCATCCGCCCCGGCGTACGCCGTGATGAGATCCACCGGCGTCGCCGGGACCGGCGGCATGAGGGGCAACGCGGCCGAGAGCACCGCGCGGCGGAACAGCACCTGGCCCTCGTCCACCACGCCGAGCGGCCCGAGCCCCGGCGACTCGAAGGCGTCGAGCAGGTGCGTGTGCGTCTTGGCTTCGTCGAGCGCCGCGAAGATGCGGCCGTTGAACGTCACCGTGACCCCGCTCCCGCGCGCCGCGGGGGCGGCGGCAATGGTGACGGCATCGACCAGGTTGGCGGGCCCGTCCCAGCCCAGGTCGCTCGCGCTGCGCATGGCGCCGGTGAAGACGACGGGCTTCTCGCTCGCCACCGAGCGGGCCACGAGATACGCCGTCTCTTCGAGCGAATCGGTGCCGTGCGTCACCACGACCCCGGTGATCGCCGGGTCGGCCAGCAGCTCGGCAATGCGCCCCCGCAGCGCCCACTGCTTCTCGACCGTCATGTGCGGCCCGGGATACCGCCCCCACTGCTCGGGCGCCAGCGGCGCGATGTCGCGGATTCCCCGCGCCGCCTCGAGGATCTCGTCGGCGCTGAGCGCGGGCACGGCCCCGCCGGCGGCAGCGTCGTACTTCATGCTGATGGTGCCGCCGGTGAACAGGATCGCCACGGTGCCCGGCACCGCGACGCGCGCCACCGGCTGGGTGGCGCGGCTCACCGCGTCACCTCGGCCCCCGCGCGCTCGAGTCGGCCGAGCGTGGCGGCGTCGGCGCGCACGGTGAAGACCGGCCCGGCTTCGTCCCACTTCTCGCTCAGCACCTCGGTGTGCCGATGCACCTCGGCCGAGAGCTTGCCGTTGCTCCCCGGCACCCGGACGGTGGCGACGGGCTTGGTGGCGAGCATCATCGCGAGCAGGCTGGCCTTGAGCGGCGCCAAGCCCTCGGGCGCGAGCGCGCTCACCACCAAGGCCCCCGGCGCGATCTCCGGCAGGCGCGCGGTGAGCCCTTCGGCTTCGTCCGGCGGGAGCGCGTCAACCTTGTTGAAGACGGCAATCACCGGCACCTCGCTGGCGCCGATCTCGCCCAGCACTTCTTCGACGACGTCGCGGTGCTCCTCCCACATCGGATCGGAGACGTCGATCACGTGAATCAGCACGTCCGCCGTCTGCGCCTCTTCGAGCGTCGCACGGAAGCTGGCCACCAGCTGGTGCGGCAGCTTGCGCACGAAGCCGACCGTGTCGGTGAGCAGGCAGGTGTGTTCGCCGTCGAGCGGCACCTCGCGCGTGAGCGGGTCGAGCGTCGCGAACAGGCGGTCTTCGACGAAGACCGTCCGGTCACCCGACATCGCGCGCAGAATGGTGCTCTTGCCGGCGTTGGTGTAACCGACGAGTGACGCCCGAAAGGCCCCGGCGCGACCGGCGCGCTGCGTCTCGCGCTGCTGGGCCACCTCGGCCAACCGCTGCTTGAGCACCTTGAGCCGGTGACCGATCAGCCGGCGGTCGGTTTCGATCTGCGTCTCGCCGGGACCGCGCATGCCGGGCCCCTTGCCGCCGCCGCCGCCGGTGCCCTGCCGCTCGAGGTGGCTCCACATGCGGGCGAGGCGCGGCAGCATGTACTCGAGCTGGGCGAGCTCGACCTGCATCTTCGCCTCGGCGCTGCGCGCGCGCACGGCGAAAATGTCGAGGATGAGCTCGGCGCGATCCATGACGCGGGTCTTGGTCTCGTCCTCGAGGTTCTTCCCCTGCGCGGGGCTGAGCTCGTCGTCGAAGATCACGAGCGACGCCTGCGCGTCGGCGATGCGCTGGCGGAGTTCGTCCACCTTGCCCTTGCCAAGGTAGGTCGCGGCGTTGGGACGGTCGATCTGCTGCACGAGCTGGCCGACGACCTGCACGCCGGCGGTATCGGCCAGGTCGGCGAGCTCCTGCAGGTGTTCGTCCACGTGCAGGCGGTCGGCCATGCTCCGCTTGCGCGGGGCGCCGACGAGGATGGCGCGCTCGATCCTGGGCGCGAGGTCGATGATTTGGCGGGACACGGG
>JAJTHG010000031.1 GCA_021298835.1 Gemmatimonadota bacterium | reverse complement strand
TCGGCAATGCCGAGGTGGGGCGCGATCTCCGCCGCCCCCGACACCGGCACGACCTCCACCGGCCGCCCCTGCTCGGCGAAGTACGACGCCGTCAGGCGCGGGAACACGGTCGCGACGCGCGGGGCGGGACCGAGCGGCAGGTCCGCGACCGTGCGCGCCGGGCTCTCGTCCCGAACGGCCACCACCAGGCGGCACCTGCCGAAGCGCAGGTCGAGCTGCTCGTCGAGGTCGCGGCCGCTTTCACGCACCAGGTCGAGCCCGGTCACGCCGGCATCGGCGGCCCCATCTGCGACGAACTCGGGGATATCCTGCGCCCGCACGAACAGCGCCTCGAACTCGCCGCCGAGCGACGCCGTGAGCGCACGCGCACCGGCCGATCGGACTTCGAGTCCGGCATCGTTGAAGAGTTCGCGGGCGTCCTCGGACAGGCGGCCCTTGTTGGGAATGGCGATCTTGAGCATGCGAGGGGTCGAAAACGCGACGGCCCGTCCGGAGGGGACGGGCCGAGAGGGGCGGAGCGGTGGGGCGGATGCCGCCTAGCCGCACACGAACACCAACCCCCGGCCGGAGCCGTGGTGAGGGTGATGGCGGTGGGTCGCGGGGCGGGCAGTCATGCGCACTCAATGCTACCGGGCGCCCGGGAACCCGTCAACCGGATGTACCCGTCGGCGTTTGCGTGCCGATTCGTCGGTCCCTAGCTTTTCCCTGCTGGTCGCACCGTGCCTCGCGCACGACAATCCGGCGTCCGGCATTCCCCATTTTCATGTCGGTATCACTTCGGAGGTTGCACCAATGCGTACGATTGCTGTGACGATGGCGTCGGCGGCGCTCCTGCTGGGCGCGTGCGGCGGCGAGAAGAAGGAAGAGGCCCCGGCGGCGACGCCGGCGGCCGAGGCGCCTGCGGCGGCGCCCGCCGCTGCTGCGGCCGGAGCGGCGGCGCCGATCACCGGCAAGACGATCGAGGTCAAGATGATCGGCGACGACAAGGGCTATCGCTTCGAGCCCACTGACGTCACGATCGCGGCTGGTGACGGCATCAAGTTCATCATGGTGTCGGGCGGCCCGCACAACGTCGCCTTTGACCCGGCCAAGGTCCCGGCCGACGTGAAGGCCCAGCTCGACGCCAACATCCCCGAGAAGATCGGCGAGCTGTCGTCGTCCATGAAGATGAACCCGAACGAGTCCATCACCGTCTCCTTCGGCAACATCAAGCCCGGCACGTACGAGTACTTCTGCACGCCGCATCTCGCGATGGGCATGAAGGGCAAGATCACGGTCCAGTAGGGCCGGGACGCATCGTGGCGCGCGGGACGGATCCACACGGGTCCGTCCCGCGCGTCATTATTGGGGCATGAGCGCCAGTCCCGTGGCCCGCCGGGCCGCGAACGTGCTGCGCCGCGGCCGGTGGCTTGCGGCTCTGGCCGTCGCCCTGGCCGCCGCCGCGGGGGCGGCCCTGTGGAGCGTCACGTCCGCCGGCCTCGCGCGCGTCCCGCTGGGGTCGGCGCTGCCGGCAGTACTGCTCTTCGCCGTCGCGTCGAGCGCCCTGATCGGGCTGGCCGTCGAGTTCCAGCGACCGCGCGTCGCCGATCTCGACGAGGCGGCGCGCGCCGCGAAGACCATCGGCTTCGGCATCGTGCGGCCGCACGGTCTGCCCTCGCCGGCCTGGGCCGGCCGTCGCGCCACGTGGGAAGTGGCGGACGACCCGTGGCAACTTGCCCTCGCCGCCGTGACCTCGCTGACGAGCGCCGGATCGCTGGTGCTCGTCTCCGGCGACGAGCGGGCCGAGACCGGTGCCTCGGCCGCCCTCCTGGCCCGGGCGGCGTCCGAGGACTCGCGTTCGACGCTGCTCGTGGACACCGATCCGGTGACGCGGGCCGCCTCGACCCGCTTCCGGCCGACCCCCGGGGCGGGCGTCGCGGAGGTCGTGGCCGATGGGCGGCCGTGGGACGACGTGCTGCAGGCAGCGGTCACCGGGGAACATCGGGCGCTCGACATCGTCGTGCCGGGCACAGGGCAGCGGGGGCGCCCTCCACGGCTCAGTGCCGCCGACCAGGCGGCACTGCGGGCCACGTCCAACCGCTACGGACTCACGATCGTCACCCTGCCCGATGTGGCGGCCCTTGGCGCGGCCGGCCCGCGCTCGCTTGCGTCCACTGTCGCCGTGCTCGTCGCGGTGCGGGGCGTCACGCCGGTCGCCGCACTGCGCCGGCGCGCGGCGCAACTGGTGGCTGCGGGGGCCACCGTGGCCGGCGTGCTCCTCTGGGCCGAAGCAGTGTCGCCGTGACGCTCGGCGCTGGCCCGCCCCCTCCCGCGGCATCGGGGACGGCAGATCACCCCGGTGCGGGCCAGACGCTGGTCCTCGACGCGCATCGCGCATCACCTCGGGAGTCTGCTGTCAACCAGTAACGCCCGGCTGCGCCAGGCTGGGCTGCAGCGGCTCCCGGCGCTCGTCCCGCCCCCGGCGATCCGGCGACTGGCGCCGGCGGGTGCAGGGCGTCGGCTGGAGGGACGTCCATGTCGCGACCGACGCGGACAGCCGGGTCGTCTCCGCCGAGGGGCTGCCCGATGAGCGGGCGCCCCAGTCGAGCGCCTTCCTGGCTCGCGCGGTCGCGTGGTACGCGACCCTCGGGGGCCGCGTCACCGCGGTGCTCACGGACAACGGCGGCATGTACCGGTCGGCACGGTGGGCCTAGACGATCCGGCAGCTGCGCCTGACCCACAAGCGGACTCGGCCCTCTACGCCGCGCACGAACGGCCAGATCGCACGCGTCCTCCGCACGCGGCCCGCCGAATGGGCGTCTGCGCGGCCTGATCCCACGTCGCGCCGGCGGACGGCGTGGCTGGCGCGGTACCGGCACCCGTACACGCAGGATCGGGCGCACAGCGCGCTGCACGACCACCCGCCGATGCTCCCCTTGGCTCAGGCGCTGGAAACACCGTGTCCGTCATCTACATCCAGCCATCGCCCGCCAGCGCGCGCACGCGCGATAGAGTGTCGATCTCCGAGACCGGTTTGTCCATGCGCCACCGCACGATGCGCGGAAAGCGCAGGGCATATCCGCTGGCGTGGCGGGGGCTGGCCTGCACCAGGTCGAACGTCACCTCCAGCACCACCGCCGGCTCGACCCGCTGCCAGCCGCCGCGCCGCTCGCGCACGAGGGATTCGAGCGTCGCCGTCAGCGCGACAAGCTCCGCGTCGGTGAGGCCGGTGTAGGCCTTGCCCACGTCGAGTAGGGTGTCGTCCGTGTCCGAAGCGCGCACGGCGAAAGTAAGGTCCGAGAGCACGGCCGCCCGTCGGCCGTTGCCGCGCTCGGCGGCGGTCACGACGACATCGAGCGTGGCCGCCGCCGCCTTGAGCTTGAGCCAGCGTCCGCCCCGCCGCCCCGCGGCGTACGAGGCGTCCGGGTCCTTGGCGACGAGTCCCTCGTGGCCGGTGGCACGGGCGGCCGTGAAGGCCTCGATGACGGTCGCGGCATCCGATGCCCAGCGGAACGGGGCGAGGCGAATCGGCGCGGCGACATCGAGCGGCACGTGCTCCTCGAGCGCGGACCGGCGTTCGCGCCACGGCGCGAGGGCGATGCGCTCCCCGCCGACGGCGAGGGCGTCGAAGGCCACGAACGCCACCGGTATCTCGCGCAGCAGTGCCGCCGCGGGAGCCGTGCGCCCCAGCCGCGGTTGCAGGTGACGGAACGGTGCGATGCGGGCCGGATCATCGGGCCTCACGGCAATCACCTCGCCGTCGAGCACCAGCCCGGCTCCGAGTGCGCGACCGGCGCGCACGAGGTCGGGAAAGGCCGGCGTGAGGTCCTCGCGCGTGCGCGAAAAGAGCCGCACGGCGTTGTCCTGCACGTGCAACTGGGCCCGGATGCCGTCGTACTTGGCTTCCAGCACGAACGGGGCGTCGAGGGCGGCGGCCACCGCGTCGGGCGTCGGCTTCGGCTGCGCCAGCATGAAGCCCACCGGTCGCCCGATCGCGAACACCGTCTCGGCCAGCGTGCCGGCGCGCGCGCGACGGAAGACCTCGCCGAGGTCGCCCGACAGCGCGTGGGCGTCGCGCACGGCGTCGAGCGCCACGGCGGCCGCCGCCGCGATCGCGTCCTCGACCTGCGCAGCCAGCAGGCCGATGCGCAGCCCGCCGCCGAGCAGCGCCACCAGGACGCCGGCCTCGGCACCACTGGCCGCCGCGAGCAGCGCCCGCACGAGGGCCTCGCGCCCTGCGGCGTGCCGCGCGGCGGCGATCGCCTCGAAGGCCCAGTGCACGTCGCCGAGCGAGAGGCCCGCGCCACGCCGACCGGCGAGCAACTCGCCGGCGACGGCGGCCGTGCTGCCGAGGGCGAGGCGCCGCTCGGCGATCCGCTCGCGCTCCACGCCGGCGAGGGCGGCAAGCGCTGGCCAGAGCGTCGCGCGTCCGATGCGCAGCGTTCGCGCGTCGGCTTCCGCGAACGGTGCGCCCGCGAACCATCGCGCCGCCACGGCACCGCCCGGGTCGTCCAGCGAGGCGAGGTAGGTGGCGACGAGGCGACCCTTCTCGCGTCGCGCGCGGGTGGCCCGCACCGCCTCCGCCGTGGCGGCCCACGCGGCGAACGGGGCCGCGCTTGGCCGCCCAGTGGCGACGCGCGGGGCCGCGGCCTCCGCCGCGAACAGGGGCAGTTGCGGGTCAGTCATGCTTGCGTCCCGGTGCCGACGTCCATCGCTGGCTCAGAGCCCCAGCCCGAGCTGGACCGCATCCGGTGCCGCGTTGGGGTGCGCCGCGAGGTGCGTCGCATCGATCCCGAGCCCGCGCAGGTGGCCGGCAAACCCGGCGTCGCCGTGCACCGTGAAGACGGTGCGGGCGCCGCTCTCGCGGACGGTGGCGACGAGTTCATCGAAGTCGGCGTGGTCGGACAAGGGGAGGACTGCGTCGCAGTCGCGATAGAGGTTCCGCGCGCCTGGATGCAGGGCCCAGCCGGTGAGCAGGCACACGCGACGTCGAGGGAGGGTCGTCACCATCGGTGATCGCCGCGAGGCGGGCGTGGTCAGGAGCACGTGACCGGCCACGGTGCCGCGCGCGTAGCGCTGCCACCGGCCGGCTTCGGGGAAACGCGCCCCGAGCGCCTCGTGCGCCTCGGTCATCGCGGCAATCTGGCCATGCACCGCGACATCGAACCCGGCGGCCATGAGATGGTGCAGCGCTTCCTGTCCTTTGCCGAATGGATACGCGCATACCACCGGCACTCCCCCATCGGCCAGAGCGTCACGGCAGAAGGCGACGAGGCGCTCGATGGTCTCCGCGTCGGGCGGGAAGCGGTAGCGCGGGTGCCCGAACGTGCATTCCGTGACGAGGACGTCGCACGTCGGCACGACCGCCGTCGGGGCGAAGGGATTCGGCCGCCGCTTGAAGTCGCCGGTGTACAGCACGGTGCCCCGGGCCTCGCGCGCCAGCAGCATCGCCGAGCCGAGCGTGTGGCCGGCCGAGACGAGCATGACCTCGGCGTCGCCGTGCGGATGCCAGTCGCCGTACGGCTGCGTGCGCACATCTCCCGGCCGCAGGCCGCGGCGGGCACCGATCGCCGCCGTCTCCGGCGTGCACAGCACGGCGGGGCTCGCCGTGGCGTGGTCTCCGTGGGCGTGCGAGACGAACACGCGTCCCGGTGCCCGGGCTGCGTCGAGCCACAGGGCGGCGGCCGGCAGGTGCAGTCCGTGCGGCGTGAGTTCGAGCATGCGCTGGCTAGCCGGCACGTGGTCCGCGCCTGCGGGAGTGACTAGACTCGCTCGCCATGTGGTCCGACAGTGTCCTGAGCGCCGAGCGGGCGCACCTGCTTCGTTTGGCGATCTGGGGCGCGGCCAGCATGCTCGTGGGAACCACCCTGGTGCTGGCGATCATGCGGCGCACACCCCGACCACAGCTGCTCTGGCATTTCGCGGTGCAGACGGCGGCGTGGGGGGCGGTCGATCTCGCGCTGGTGGGGGCGTGGTGGAACACGATCGAACCTAGGGACCTGAGCGAGTACTGGGGGATGCGGCAGTGGCTGTGGCTCAACCTGGGGCTCGACGTCGGCTACGCCGGGGTCGGGATCACCCTGGCGGCCTGCGGCTGGGGGCTCGGCCGACGGCTGGGACTCGTGGGGGCGGGGCTGGGTGTCCTTGTCCAGGGGCTCGCGCTGGTGGTGCTCGACGCGTTCCTCCTCGTGGTCCTCAACCGGCTGCAGGTGGCCTAGGAGCGATCGTGGCCGAGACGACGCTGGATCTGCGGCATCTGCCAAAGCGCGACGCGTACGCTACTTTGCGCGAGAACTGCGTTGAAGTGTTGCGAGGAGTGAACGATGATGTCACCAAGATGGCGACTCTTTCGTGCCTCGTTCACCATGCGTTCTGTCATCTCTGGACGGGCTTCTATCGCGTCGTCGAACCCGGGGCGCTGCTTCGCGTCGGGCCCTATCAGGGCACGCTGGGTTGCCTCGAGATCGCGTTCGGTCGCGGCGTTTGCGGAGCCGCCGCGGCGACCGGGGTGACCCAAGTGGTCCCCGACGTCCATGCCTTTCCCGGTCATATCGCGTGCGACGGCCGATCGCGATCGGAAATCGTCGTCCCGGTGCGCGATGCCGCGGGGACTCTGCTCGCCGTCTTCGACGTTGACAGCGAGCACCCGGCGGCGTTCGACGACGACGACCGGGACGGGCTCGAGCGCCTGCTCGCCGCCGTGTTCGCGGGTGGCTAGGTTCCCGTCGTGCTCCTCGGCTATTCGGATCGCATCAACCACGCGCTCGCCTTCGCGGCGAAGCACCACGACGGGCAGGTGCGCAAGGGCACCAAGCTGCCCTATCTGACGCATCCCGCCAACGTCGCGATCATCCTGACGCGCTACGGCCAACCCGAGGACACGGTCGTCGCGGGAATCCTGCACGACGTCGTCGAGGACTGCGTGCGGGATGGCGTGAGCGCGCACGACCTCGAGGACCGGATCGGCCGCAAGTTCGGGCACGAGGTGCTGCAGACCGTCCTGTCGGTGACGAAGCGGCGCACCGACGAAGATGGCGTCCCCCTTTCGAGCGAGGACCAGAAGGCCGACTACCTCGCGCGCCTCGCCGACGCCGGTGACGCCGCCCGCTGGGTCTGCTGCGCCGACAAGGTGCACAACAGCGGGGCCCTGCTTGCCGACCTGCGCCGGGCCTACGATCCGGCGCAGGTGTGGGGGCGCTTCTCCGGCGGCCGGTCGGGAACGATGCAGTGGTACACGGGCGTGGTGGACCGGCTGGATGCGCTCGCCTGGCGAACGCCGATCCTCGAGGAATTGCGCGGCCAGGTCGCCGCGCTCGTCACCCAGACCTGACCGGGCCCGGCGTCGCCCGGCCCCCGGGCGATGGCGCGCGCCGAGGCACGTCCCGGGCCTAGACGCCCGCCGCCGCCCGCGCGGGGTACGTCCGCGCGACGTACTCGTTGAGGATCTCGAGGAACTCGGCCACGATGCGGTCGCCCTTGAGCGTCGTGCGCAGCTTGCCGTCCACATACACCGGCGCCTTGGGTTCCTCGAAGGTGCCCGGCAGCGAGATGCCAAGATTGGCGTGCTTCGACTCGCCGGGTCCGTTCACGACGCACCCCATGACCGCGACCTTCAGCTCCTCGACGCCGGGGTGCGACGTCTTCCAGACGGGCATCTGCTCCCGCAGGTAGCCCTGGATCTCCTCGGCCATCTTCTGGAAGAACGTGCTCGTCGTGCGCCCGCAGCCCGGACAGGCGGTCACCTGCGGGGTGAACGACCGCAACTCCAGCGACTGCAGGATCTGCTGCGCGACATAGACCTCCTCGCGGCGGTCGGCACCCGGCTTGGGGGTCAGCGAGACGCGGATCGTGTCGCCGATCCCCTCGCCGAGCAGGATGGCGAGCGCGGCGGCCGACGAGACCATTCCCTTCATCGCCATGCCGGCCTCGGTGAGCCCGAGGTGCAGCGGGTAGTCGCAGCGGCCGGCGAGCATGCGGTAGACGCGGACCAGGAGCGGCACCTCCGAGATCTTCGCCGACAGCACGATCCTGTCGTGCGGCAGCCCGATCTCCTCGGCCAGCGCGGCGGAGCGCAGCGCGCTCTGGCACATCGCCTCGAGGTACACGTCCGTCGCGTCGAGCGGCTCGGCCCGCCGGGCGTTCTCGTCCATCATCTGGGTCAGCAGGTCCTGGTCGAGCGAGCCCCAGTTGACCCCGATGCGCACCGGCTTGTCGTGCGCGATGGCGACCTTGACGATCTCGGTGAAGTTCGCGTCCCGGTGCTTCGTGCCGACGTTGCCGGGGTTGATGCGGTACTTGTCGAGCGCCTCGGCGGTCTTCGGATACTTGGTGAGCAGCAGGTGGCCGTTGTAGTGGAAGTCGCCCACCAGCGGCACGTCGAGGCCCAGTTCGTCGAGGCGCTGGCGGATCTCCGGGACGGCCGCGGCAGCCTCGTCATTGTTCACCGTGATCCGCACGATTTGCGAACCGGCGGTGAAGAGGTCGGCCACCTGCAGTGCCGTCGCGGCGGCGTCGGCGGTGTCGGTGTTGGTCATCGACTGCACCACGACCGGGTGCGCCGAGCCCTTCAGGACGTTGCGCACGCGGACCGTAACGGTCTGGCGGCGGGGAGCGTAGGCGATTGGGCGCATGGAGATCCGGGCGGAACCGGTCGTTGCCGATCACGTGATGGTCGGCGAAATATAGCCCACCCCCATTCCCCTTCCCGATGACCGCACCCGACAAGACCCGCCCCGAAACGGCCGCTGCCTCCCCCACCCCGCCCACGCCTGCCGGTCCCGGCTTCGCGCGGCGCAACTGGGGGAAGCTCACGATCGGGACGCTGATCGCGGTCCCGGTGGCCATCTTCGGCCTGTGGTCCGCCTTCACGATCCTGTTCGTGTACTCGCAGGGCACCCGCACCGGCTTCTCGCAGAAGCTCTCGCACAAGGGATGGCTCTGCAAAACCTGGGAAGGCGAGCTCGCGATGGCCACGGTGCCCGGTGTCATGCCCGAGAAGTTCACCTTCACCGTGCACGACGACTCCCTCGCCACTGTCATTCAGTCCATGGAGGGCAAGCGGGTGACGATCTCGTACGAGCAGCATCGCTTCCTCCCGAACAGCTGCTTCGGCGAGACCGAGTACTGGGCTACGGGCGTGCAGGTAACGCCGCAGTGACGCAGGGCGCCCGGGTCGGGGGGCGCGCGCGCGGCCAGGGCACGCCCGGGCCAGTACCGCGCGCCTGCCGCGGTCGCGGCTCCCGGGCCCGCTGGCTGTCGCTGTTCCTCGCGGGGTCGGCCGGTTCGCTCGGCGCGCAGGTGAACTTGCCGTCGTTGCCGCCGCCGCCGGAGGCGATGCGCGACCTGCCTCGACTCGCGTGGCGCCAATCGCTGGTCCTGCGCGGGGCCGCACGTGGCTACGCGGTGGATGAACGCCGTGGCTCCGATGCGAGCATTGCCGAGCGCGCCGGCGGGATCACCTACCTGCTGCGTGGCGCGCGCCTCGCGTTCCGGACCGACGTCACGCCGGTCGTCTACGGGGCCACGCTCGGCGGCGGATCCACGACGCAACTGGCCGGCATCACCCCCGTCCAGATGCGGCTCGACTGGCGGTGGCGCGATGGCGACACGACGCGATTCTACGTTCGCAGCGGCACGCGGCCCATTGCCCTCGACACCGCACAGTCACAGGCACTGGGCGCCGCCGGCACGAGCACGCTCGACCTCGACGCGATGGCCTTCGGCGCGCAGCCGATGGCGGGCGTGCGGCATGCGGTCCGCGTGTCGCTGGGCGATGCGAACAGTCTGTCGTTCCGCACGGCCGCCGAAGTGTCGCCCCGGCCCGGCGGCGTTGACTTCACCTACTGGACCGGCACGACGCTGCGCGGAGGGGTCGCATGGCAGCGCCTGCTCGGTGCGGCTGCCTCGGCACGCGTGAGCGCCGATGTCTCGCGTTCGTTCGCCGGCGACCTGGACGGACGCAACCTGTTTCCCGGGGGCGGGAACCTGGTCCTCGATGCCCGGACGTCCGGGCTGCTCGACGGCGAGGACGGGCGCTGGTTCGGCGCCGTGCAGGGCTTCTGGTCGCGCCCCTTCGCGAATCCGAACGCCGACAACCTTGCGCGGCTCATCCCGCAGGGCCAGTTCGGCGGGGTGCAGGCCCTTCTGACGGCCGAGGTCGGATCGCTGTCGATCGGGCCCACGGCCTCCCTCCTCCGGGAATCGAGCGCGGCGGACGCACGCTTCCTGATCGCCGCGCCGAATGGCGGGCGACCGGTCTCCAACACGGTGCGCAAGGAGGGGAGCGGCTGGAGCGTCGCGGGCGGCCTCACCGCCACGTGGGAGGTCGTCGAGGCAGTCGATCTCACCCTCGACGCAGCCCTCACGCGCGGCGGGGTCGACTTGCGCCAGCGCGAGGAGCTGCGGGCGCCCGGCGGCCGCCCGATCAGCGCCATTGAAACGCGACGGGAGAATACGATCTCCGGCGGGTGGGTGGCCCTCGAGGTCACCCTGCGCTGGTGACCCCTCCGAACGGGTAGGTCGCTTCGCTCTTTTCGTTGCAGTTGTGATTCGCATCGTCGGGCACTACCGTTCAGAGGTCGGCGACCCCCACGCATGGTGCGCGGGGGGCGACCGGTGAAGGGCCAGTGCGGGTGGCCCACAAGGACCCGCGAACACTGGTGATGGTCGGATGTGGTTGGCGCACGGCTCGCTTCACCCGACGGTCACAACAGCAACGAGGTAGGGCAATGCGTACGACCGGCAAGGTGAAGTGGTTCAACGACGCGAAGGGTTTCGGCTTCATCACCCCCGACAACGGCACGAAGGATTGCTTCGTGCACTACTCGGCGATCCAGGGCAACGGCTTCAAGACCCTGGCCGAGGGTGAGGCGGTCGAGTTCGACATCGTGCAGGGCCAGAAGGGCCCGGCGGCGGAGAACGTGACCCGCGTCGGCAAGTAAGCACGACCGCATCCGACCGCGGGGCGCCACTCCCAAGGAGTGGCGCCCCGTTGTCTTTTTCGGGATGACCGAACGCATCGTGGTGGTGGGGGGTGGCGTCGCCGGCCTCGTGTGCGCCCGCGTCCTGCAGGCCGCCGGACGGGACGTCCTGCTCTTCGAGCGGGACGCCGAGATCGGGGGTCGCGTGCGGACACGCCGTGTGGACGGCTTCTCGATCGATCGCGGCTTCCAAGTGGCCTTCGAGGCCTACCCGACGCTCGGGCGCCACGTCGATTGGCGCGCGCTGGACATGCGATGGTTCGCACCGGCGGGTCGCATCTGCACCGCGGACGGCCGGACCACGCTCGTCGGGGACGCCCTTGCGGATCCCACGCTGCTCTGGCCGACGCTCACGCAGGGCGGGCTCTCGTGGGGTGACCTCTGGCGCGTGCTGCGCCTGCGTCGTGATGCCGTGCGCCGCCGCTTCGAGGAGTGCTTCGCGCCGGCCACCTTGGGACGCAGCACCCGCGACTACCTCGCCGGCCTCGGGGTGACGCCGCGCGGGATCGCACGCTTCTTCGCCCCCTTCTACGGCGGCATCCTGCTCGACCGGTCGCTCGAAACGAGTGCCTCGGTCCTCCTCTACACCTTCAAGATGCTGGCCGAGGGACGCACGGGCGTCCCCCGCGCGGGGATGGGGGCCCTCTCGGCGCAGATGGCGGCGGGACTGCGGCCGGGCACGCTCCGCACCGGGATTCCAGTCGCCGGCGTGACCGTCCGCGACGGCGCCGTGCGCGGGGTGACGCTCGCCGACGGTACGGCGATCGAGGCGACGGCCGTCGTGCTGGC
The DNA here is from genome assembly GCA_021298835.1 of Gemmatimonadota bacterium. Classification (GTDB taxonomy): domain Bacteria; phylum Gemmatimonadota; class Gemmatimonadetes; order Gemmatimonadales; family Gemmatimonadaceae; genus JAJTHG01. The sequence goes on along the minus strand of JAJTHG010000031.1, from coordinate 27,574 downwards.
GACGGAGGCGCCGGCCCTGGCGAAACTCGCCGAGTCCGCCGGGTCGTCCGTCACGGTCCCGACGGAGACGCGAGGCGTCACCACGTGCTACTTCGCCAGCCGCACCCCGGTGCTCCCCGGTCGCGCGCTCTGGCTCAATGCCGCCGAGCCCGCCACGGTAAGCCACGCCGTCACGGTCACGGAGGTCGCTCCCGAGTATGCCCCGACCGGCTGGCACCTGCTGGCGACCAACACGGTCGGATCGGCCGCGGCCCTCCCCGACGAGGGCCTCCTGGCCGGCGTGCGCGCCGACGTGTCGCGGATGTCCGGGCGACCGCTGCCCGAAGACCTGCGGGTGGTGGCCATCGAGCGGGTGCCGTTGGCGCAGGTCGCTCAGCCGCCGCGCGCGACTCAGGCACAGGTGCCCGTGCGGACCGAGGTGCCCGGACTGGTCTTCGCGAGTGAACTCTGGCACTCGAGCTCGCTCGAGGGCGCGGCGCGGGCTGGCGAGGCCGCCGCCGCGGCCTTGATCGGCACCGACCGGCCGGCCTAGTCCCGCGGCCTCGGCGGCCGCCCGCGTCGGCGCGGGACGATGCGCTCGAGGGCCTCGGATACCCGGGGGGCGAGCTGATCCACCACCTGCGAGCGATCCACCGTCAGGGCCACGAGCCCGGCGCGCATCGCACCCGATGCCTGCAGGGACTCGGCAACCGCGACCGCCCGACCGAGCGGGAGCCCGAGATCGTGGTGCAGATCTCGGACGATCGCCAGCGTCACCAAGGCATCGTCCGTCACCGTTCTCCGCACTCCCTGCGACTCGGCCACGACGCCGGCAACCGGGTGGCGAGCAAGCAGAGAGTCGAGCCACTGGTATCCGACGTCAAGCGCAACTGCAGCGAGACGAACGTCATAGCGGGCCACACAAATAATCTACATCGCCGCAGAACATTTGCAAATCAAAAATGTTCTACCACCATGCAGATATTAACCCACGGTTAGCTCCGCCTCTGCAAGCTGCTTGCGCACCGCTGCGGGACCGGTGGACCCGCTCACCGTCCGACGAGCCAGCGAGGCCTCGATCGTGAACGCCACCGCTACGTCGTCTCCGAAGCTCGGATGCGCGTCCCGAATGACGGGGAGGGGAAGGGCATCGAGCTCGACCCCCCGCTGCTCGGCCTCCCGCACGAGCCGCCCGACCACCGCGTGCGCGTCACGGAACGGCACCCCTCGATCCACGAGGTAGTCGGCGAGGTCCGTCGCCAGCAGACCACCGGACACCGCCCGCCGCATCCGTTCCGCATCGAACCGGCATTCGGCCAAGGCGCCGGTCATCGCCGGCAGCACCAGCTCCAGCGTGTCCACGGCATCGAACAGCGCACGCTTGTCGTCCTGCAGGTCCTTGTTGTAGCCGGACGGCAGACCCTTGAGCGACATCAACAGGGCTTGCAGGTCCGCCACGACCCGACCGGGCGCGCCGCGTGCGATCTCGAAGACGTCAGGATTCCGCTTCTGCGGCATCATGCTCGAGCCGGTCGAGAAGGCATCACCGAAGCGCACGAAGCCGAACTCGCTCGTGCCGAACACGATCAGGTCCTCCGCCAGCCGCGACCCGTGCACGGCCACCATGCCGGCCGCATACAGGACGTCGGCGATGAAGTCGCGGTCGCCCGTCGCGTCGATCGAGTTCGCGCTCGGGCGCGAGAACCCGAGCTCGGCGGCAAGCTCGTCCCGGGGGATCCGGAACGCCGATCCGGCGATCGCCCCGGATCCCAACGGCATCACCGCCGTCCGAGTCCCGGCCTGCCGCAGGCGCTCCCGATCCCGCGCCAGGGGCCACACGTGCGCGAGCATCCAGTGCGCCGCGAGAATCGGCTGCGCCCGCTGCAGGTGCGTGTAGGCCGGCATGACGGTTCCCGCGTCGAGCAGGGTGCGAGCGTGTGTCAGCAACGCGCGCTGCAAGCCCCGCAGCGCCGAGTCGAGCCGCGGCAGCGCTGCCAGCACCCAGAGCCGCGCCCCGGTGGCCACCTGGTCGTTCCGGCTGCGGCCCGTGTGCAGGCGCGAGGCCGGCTCACCGACCTCCTCGTGCAACAGGCGGTCGATGAGCGTATGCACGTCCTCGTCGCTCGGCAGCGGCGCGACACCCGCCGCCAACCGCGCGGCCACGCGCGCGAGGCCGGCGATGACGGTGTCGGCCTCTACCGCCGAATACACACCGGCCGCGACGAGGCCGCGCGCCCACGCCTGCGACAACCGGATGTCATGCGGCCACAGCCGCAGGTCGGTGCCGATCGAGTTGTTGAGCGCCCGCAGGGCGTCGGCGGGCGCCGCCCCGAAACGACCGCCCCACAGCTGATGACGCTCGCCCTCAGTCATGCGACCCCACACGCCACGTTACGGGCAAGCGACGGCCCAACTGCATAATCTCCCATCATCCGATCCCGACCGAAGCTGCGCACGTCGGCTAGCCGTCCGCCCGCCCGAGGAGGCGGAGCTTCCGCTGGATCTTCTCGCGGCCCGCGGCCGAGCGACAGATGATGAGGATCGTGTTCTCCCCGGCGATCGTCCCCATCACCTCCGGCCACTGCGCGAGGTCAATCGCCTCGGCCACGGGTTGCGCGCCACCGGCCGCCGTGTGCAGCACGCACAACTCGCTGACGCCGTCGACCTGCTGGAAGAAGCGCGGCATCAGCTCCTCGAGCCGCGGCCGATCCTCCGCCATCGCCGCGGACGTGAAGGCGTAGCGGACGCCGTCGCCGGTCGGGACGCGCGCGAGGCGCATCTCCCGCAGGTCGCGCGACAGGGTCGACTGCGTCACGTCCCAGCCGCGGCCGAAGAGCAGCCGCCGCAATTCCTCCTGGCTTCCGATGGGACGCGCTTCGATGAGCTCACGGATCGCGCGCTGGCGATCGGTCTTGTTGGGCATGACGGCAGGGATGCGCACGGGATGGTCCGGCGGACAGATTACCCCGTCGCGGCCGTCGCCGACAGCGGATTGACGCGAGCGATTTGCAAGATTATTCATTGTCCATGCATAGAATTCCCGCAGGCGTCCTCGGCGCCTCGGGGTACGCCGGGCGGGAACTCGTGGGCCTGCTGCTCGGGCACCCCGTCTTCGAGCTCGCCTTCGCCACCGCCAACGCCCAACAGGGCGGCACCGCCCGCTTCGGCCCGCAAACGGTCACGTTCTGTGCGCCGGAATCGGTCGACTTCGCCGCCACGCCGCTCGTCTTCTCGTGCCTCCCGCACGGCGCGTCCGCCGAGTGGGTCTCACGCGCCCGAGCGAAGGGAGCGCGCATCGTCGATCTCTCGCACGACCTGCGCCCGGGTCATGGGGCTTCGATCTCCGCGCCCTACGGCCTCACGGAGTTCAATCGGGCGCCCGTCCAGCAAGCAACGGTCGTCGCGAACCCGGGCTGCTATCCCACGTCGATCCTGGTCCCGCTCGCGCCGCTGGTTCGGCAGGCCCTCGTGGCGCCGGCTGCGCTGGTGACGGTCACGAGTGCGAGCGGCGTCACCGGCGCCGGCCTCTCTCCCCGCACCGACCTCCTCTTCGGCGAGCTCACCGAGGACTACCGCGCGTACGGCACCGCCAACGGACATCGCCACCTCGTGGAGATGCGCGCCACCCTCGCGGCATGGGGGGCGGACGTCGACCTGCACTTCACCCCGCACCTCCTCCCGGTCGCCCGCGGCATCCTGAGTACGCTCCTCGTTCCACTGCGCGCCCCCATTGGCGATCCGCTCGCGTTCTTCCGCGAGGCCTTCGCCGGCGAGCCCTTCATCGAAGTGGCGGACGATCCGCCGACTTTGCACGACGTCCAGCGCCGGAACGTGGTGCGCGTCTGGGCGACCATGAGCGCGCACGTGCGCCAGCCGCTGCTTCAGGTCGTCAGCGCGATCGACAACCTCGTGAAGGGGGCCGCCGGTCAGGCGCTGCAGAACGCGAACCTGATGTTCGGCCTCGACGAGACACTCGGGCTGCCTCGGTGAGCGGCCTCCGCGTCGTGAAGGTCGGCGGCCGCCCGCAGGCCGACCCCGCACTCGTCCCCGAACTCCTGCGGGCGTGGCGGGAGGCGCCCGGCGAACTGGTGCTCGTCCACGGCGGCGGTGACGAACTCTCGCAGCTGATGCGGGCCCTCGGCCGCGAACCCGAGTTCCGCGGGGGTCGTCGCGTGACTGCGGACACCGACCTCGACCTCGTGCGCATGGCCCTGAGTGGCCTCGCGAACCAGCGGCTCGTCTCCCGCCTCGCCCAGGCCCGGGCCGTGGGCCTCTCCGGCGAGGACGACGGCCTGATCACCGCCACACTCGCCGACGCCGGGGCGCTGGGCCGCGTGGGCGTCCCCGCGTTCACCCGGCCCGACGTCGTGCACACCCTGCTGTCCGCTGGCCACCTGCCCGTGGTCTCGCCGGTCGCGCGGGCCGCCGAGGACGGCGGCGCCTACAACGTCAACGGGGACGATGCCGCCGCGGCCCTGGCCGTCGGGCTTGGCGCCCGCGACCTGGTGCTCGTCTCGGACGTTGCCGCCCTCCTCGACGCCGGCCGCCCTGTGGCCACCATCGGCCCGACGGCCGCTCGCGCCATGATCGCTGATGGCCGCGCCGCCGGCGGCATGGCCGCCAAGCTCGACGCCGCACTCGGGGCCGTCGCCCGAGGCGTCGCCCGCGTGCGGATCGGAAACCTGAACGCCATCAACGACCCAACTGCGGGCACCATCGTGCTCGCCGATTCCGGACCTGCCTCATGACGCCGACCGCTTCCGCCCCGACCCTGTCCGCCGCGCCGACCGACCAGCCGTCGACGCCTCCCACGGCGATCCTTGGCACCTACAAGCGGGCGCCGATGCTCCTCACGCGCGGCGAGGGGGTGCGGCTCTTCGACGACACCGGCCGCGCGTATCTCGACTTCACGAGCGGCATTGCCGTCAACGCCTTGGGGTACGGCGATCCCGGGATCGCGCGGGCCATCGAACAGGCGACGGTCTCCGGTTTGATCCATACGTCCAACCTTTTCAGTACGACGCCGGGCGAGGCGCTCGCCGCACGCCTCGTCGACCTCTCCGGCTTCGCGCAACGGGTCTTCTTCTGCAACTCGGGGGCGGAGGCGAACGAAGGGGCCTTCAAGATCGCCCGCAAGTGGGGCCGCGCCCTCGGCGGACCGGCAAAGCACGAGATCATCGCCGTGCGCGGCGGCTTCCACGGGCGGCTCTTTGCCACCGTCGCCGCCACCGACCGGCCGGCATACCGGCTGCCGTTCCGGCCCCTCGTGCCCGGCGTGCACATCGTCGAGCGGGACCTTGGCGACCTCGAGACGGCGCTCGATCGGGACACGACGTGCGCCCTGATCGTCGAGCCGATCCAGGGCGAGGGCGGCGTGCGGGTGCTCGAGCCGGCGCTCTTGCAGGCAATGCGCCGGATGACGCAGGAGCGGCAGATCGCCTTCATCCTCGACGAGATCCAGTGCGGCCTGGGGCGGACCGGGCACCTGTTCGCCTTCGAGCGCGCGGGGGTGCAGCCTGACATGGTGACGCTGGCCAAGCCGCTCGCGGGCGGGCTGCCGATGGGGGCCGTCCTGATGACGCAGCCGTTCGCCGACGCGATGGCGGCGGGCGATCACGGCACCACGTTCGGCGGCGGGCCCTTCGTGGCGAGCGTGGCGCTGCACGTCCTCGACCGCCTCGCCGATCCCGCGCTGCTCGCCCATGTGCGCGCGGTGGGTGCGGTGATGGCCGACGGTCTGGCGGCCATTCAGGCGCGGACGGGCCGGGTGCGGGCGGTGCGCGGCACGGGGCTCATGTGGGGCGTGGACGTGCACGAACCCGCCGCAGCGGTGATCGAGCGGGCCCGCGGCCTCGGGCTCCTGATCCTCAGCGCCGGCGAGCACACGCTGCGACTGCTACCGCCGCTCGTGCTGAGCCGCGAGGATGCGCTGGCCGGCCTCGACACGCTGGAACAGGCGATCACCACGGGGTAGGATGCGGGGATGCGTGCCCCCCTGCTTCGCGCCGCCGGCATCGCCGGTGCGTTCGCGGTCCTCGCCTGCGCCGCGGTCGCGCGGGCGACTCCGGTCGGCGATCCTCCCGAACCCCGCGCCGCCGCCGCGCCACCCGCCCTCGTCGTCTTCCTGACGATTGACCAGCTGCGGACAGACTACCTCGCCCGGTTCGGCCCGCAACTGACCGGCGGGCTCAAGCGGCTGGTGGACGGGGGCGCGTTCTACGTGAACGGCGTGCACGACCACGCGATCACCGAGACGGCACCGGGCCACGCCAGCACACTGAGCGGGCGCTTTCCGGTACGCACCGGCATCGTGATGAACGCGCAGGGGGTCAACACCCCGGACGCCCCGCTCCTCGATGCCGCTGGCCCCGGGGCCTCACCGTTCCGCTTCCGGGGGACGACGCTCGCCGACTGGATGAAGGCCGCCGACCGCCGGACCAAGGTGCTGTCGGTCTCGCGCAAGGACCGCGGGGCGATCCTCCCGATCGGCAAGTCGAAGCAACCGGTCTTCTGGTTCGCGGACGGTCGCTTCACGAGCAGCACCTACTACTTCGCCGACCTGCCGGACTGGGTCAAGATCTTCAACAGCTTCGACCACCCCGGCTCGTACGCCGGGAAGCGCTGGGAGCTCCTGCTCCCCGCCGACGCCTATTCGGAACCCGACTCGGTGCCACAGGAAAATGGCGGCCGCACGATCACCTTCCCGAAGCTGATGCCGGCCGACGGCGAGGTGGCGGCGCGTTCGCTGCCGGCCTTCCCGTGGATGGACGACCTGACGGTGCAGTTCGCGCTGGCCGGCATGACGGCTCTCAAGCTGGGCACGGGGCCGCAGACCGACCTGCTCACCGTGTCGCTCTCGACGCTCGACGCCGTCGGTCACGCCTACGGCCCCGACTCGCGCGAGGTGCACGACATGGTGCTGCGGCTGGACCGCACGCTGGGTGCCTTCCTCGACTCCCTGGACGCGCGGGTGGGCCAGGGGCGCTACGTCGTGGCGCTCACGGGCGACCACGGGGTCGCGCCCTACATCGGCGTGGCGAGCGCCGACCCGAACCGCGCCGCGCGCACCGCGTCGCTGGCTCCGGCCTTCGCGATCTTCGCGGAGTCGCTGGCGAAGGCGGGCGTGGACCCGCAGCAGGCAGGTCTCGACGACGGCGTCCTGGCGGTCGCGCCCGAGGTGCTTCGCAGTCAGGGCAAGCAGGTGGACCAGGCCGTGTCGGTGTTCCTGCGAGAAGCGCGCTCGACGCCCGGCATCCTGCGCGCCGACCGTCTGCGCGACCTCGCCGCGGCCGACACGGTATCGGACTACGTCGCGCGCCGGTGGTTGCACATGTTCGATCCCCGCAACGCCACCGTCGTCGCGATCGCGACGATCGCTCCGTACGGGTATTGGCAGGGCGTGACCTACGCGACCCACGGGTCACCGCATGACTACGACGCGCGCGTGCCCGTGCTCTTCTGGGGGGCGGGCATCGCCCCGGGGCGGCGCGACGAACCCGCCCGGGTCGTGGACATGGCCCCGACGCTTGCGGCGCTCCTGGGCGTGCGGCCGCAGGAGGCGCTCGACGGCCGTCCGCTGACGTCGGCCCTGGCGCCGCGGTGACGTCCGGCATCCATGCCGCCCTCGATCGGGCCCGCTTCGGCGACCTCGCGATCCTCGACCTGCATCCGCTCCGGCCCACGGCCGCGCAGGCCGCGGAGCGCGTGCGTCAATGGCTGACCGAGCGGCAGGTCATGGGGATCGCTGAGGCGCTCGTGATCACCGGGCAGGGCCGCCACTCCGAGGACGGGGTCTCCCCGGTTCGCGCCGCCGTACAGAGCGCACTCGGCCGGTTGCAGCGCGAAGGGGTGGTGGCCGAAATCCAGGAACACACCCCAGGAAGCACGGTGGTACGGCTCGCCCCCCTCGGCCGTCGGCTCGACGCGCCGTCGCGCCGGCGGGATCCGGCCCCGCCGAAGCGGCCCCCGGTCCGCCGTCTCGAAGGGCTGTCGGATGATCTGGTGGAGGCCCTCGAGCGTCTGGCGGCCGCACGGCTGGAGCGGCTCGGGGTCGTCAATCCCAGTCCCGGCCAAGTGGTGGACGAGATGGGGCACGTGTTCTCGCGGCTCGCCGGAACGCACGCGCCATCCGAGGCGGCGCTGCGTGCGGCCATCGAGCGGGCGACCGCCGAGCTGGACGACTGACCCCGGGGCCGCGCGCGCGGTTGGCTAGCTTAGGCGCATGGAGTGGGACCCGGAGGAACTGGCGCGGTATGCCCGGCAGCTCTCGCTGCCCGGCGTCGGGCTGGCGGGGCAGGCCCGGCTCAAGGCCGCTCGCGTCCTCGTCGTGGGGGCGGGCGGACTCGGCTCGCCCGCCGCGATGTACCTGGCGGCGGCGGGGGTGGGGCACCTGGGCCTCGTGGACTTCGACGTCGTGGACCGGTCGAACCTGCACCGGCAGCTGCTGCACGGCACCTCCGACGTGGGCCGGCCCAAAGTCGCGAGCGCGCGCGACCGCTTGGCGGAGATCAATCCGCACGTCGAGGTCACGACCTACCAGCGGCAGTTGACGCGCGCGACGGCGCTCGACACGCTGCGCGGCTGGGATCTGGTGCTCGACGGCAGCGACAACTTCCCCACGCGCTACCTGGTGAACGACGCCTGCGGCCTGCTGGGCCTGCGGCTCGTCTATGGCAGCGTGCAGCGGTTCGAGGGGCAGGTGTCGGTGTTCGGCGGCGACGGGCCATGCTATCGCTGCCTGTTCCGCGAGCCCCCGCCCGCGGGTCTGGTGCCGACGTGCGCCGAGGCCGGGGTGTTCGGCGTGATGCCGGGGCTGGTCGGGATGCTGCAGGCGACCGAAGCGCTCAAGTTGCTTCTGGGGGTGGGGCAGCCGCTCGCGGGGCGGCTGCTGCTGTTCGATGCGCTCACGATGCGCCAGCGGGTGATCGAAGTGCGGCGCGATCCGGCCTGCCCGCTGTGCGGGACGCGCGAACTTACGTCGCTGATCGACTACGACGCCTTCTGCGGTGTGGGGTCCGATGCGGCCGCCCGCGCGCCGGCCGCGGTGCCATCGGTGTCCCGAGCCGGTGCCTCCGGAACGGACGCGCCGATTCCGCAACTGGCACCGCGTGAACTGGCCGAGTGGCTGGGGACGGCACGTCCGGTCGCGCTGGTGGACGTGCGCGAGCCATATGAACTCGAACTCGCCCGGCTGCCGGGGGCGCTCGCCGTGCCGCTGGGGACCCTCGAGGCGGTCGCACCGACCCTGCCGCGCGACCATGACCTCGTGCTCGTGTGCCACCACGGCTTGCGTAGCCAGGACGCCGCGCGACGGCTGCGAGGGCTCGGGTTCGGTCGGGTGTTCAACCTGAGCGGCGGCATCGATCGCTGGAGCCGGGACGTGGATCCGGCGGTGCCACGGTACTGATCATGCCGACGCTCCCGGCCATCCCGTGGCTGCCCGTGCTGACAGCGGCCGGCGGCTTCCTCGCCGCGCTCGGCTTCATGGCCGGCCGCGAGTGGAACCGGCGACTGGTCCTCAAGCGGGTGCTGTCGCGCCGCCCGGTGGGAAGCGACGGTGTCGTGCCCGGGGCGCACACCGTCTCGCGGCCGGGCGGCGTCGCCCGCGGTGCGCTGGTGCTGCACGGCTACGCCGACACGCCGCAGAGCGTCGTCGCGCTCTGCGATGCCCTCGCCCGCGCGGGCTACGCGGTCGAGGCGCCGCTGCTGCCCGGCCACGGCCGGACGCTCGCGTCGCTCGACCGGGCCACCGAGCGCCAGTGGATCGCGGAGGCCCGCGCGGCGTGGTTGGCGATGCGGTCGCGTCACGGGACGTGCGTGCTGGTGGGACAGAGCATGGGCGGTGCGCTGGCGGTGCTCCTGGCCGCCGAGGCCCCGCCGGCCGCGCTGGTGCTCGCGGCCCCGTTCCTGTCGGCGACGCCGGCGTTCGCGCGGGCGGTGCGCTGGTCGCGGCTGTGGGGGCTGTGGATGCCCTACGTGGAGACCGCGGATCCGCGGTCCATCCGCGACCCCGAGGCGTTGATCGCTTCGCGGGGCTACGGGGCGGCGACGGCGAAGAGCATGCGGGCGCTGCATCGGCTGATGACGTTGGCGCGGGCGGCGCTGCCCCGGGTGAGCTGCCCGACGATGCTGGTGCAGAGCCCCGACGACAATCGTGTCTCGGCGGCCGGGGCCGAGTGGGCCTTCGCTCGCCTCGGGGCGGCGGCGAAGGAACTGGTCTGGCGTCCGGGCGAGGGGCACGTCCTGCTGGCCGACCGGGGGCGGGATGCGGTGAGCGCCGCGGCGGTGCAGTGGTGCCAGCGGTTCGCCGGTCCTGCCCGGCCGGGGGGAAAGTCGGGGGACGAGCCGGGCGGGGCTTCGCGGGGACGCCCGGTGCGGCTAACGTCCTAGCCGCTCCGGTCCATCCGGAGGCGCACCCGGCGGCACCCGTGCCGCCGTTCGTGCGTTTGACGCCCGGTTCGTCCCTCATTCGCCCCGCCTGATGAAGGTCGCTGTCCTCAAGGAAACCCAGCCGCGCGAGCGCCGCGTGGCGCTCGTGCCCGACAGCGTGCAGCGCCTGGTGAAGGCCGGCCACGCGGTGAACGTGGAAGCCGGCGCCGGCGCGGCGGCGGGCTTCCCCGATGCCACCTACACCGCCGCCGGGGCCACCCTGGCCGCCGATGCCGTGGCGACGCTCGCGGGTGCCGACGTCGTGGCGATGGTGCAGAAGCCGACCGCCGTGCAGGCCGCGCAGCTCGCGGCGGGCCAGGTGCTGGTGGCGATGCTGCAGCCGGCGCAGAGCGCGGACCTCTTCGCGACGTTGGCGCAGCGTCAGGTGACGGCGCTGGCGCTCGAGCGGGTGCCGCGCATCACGCGCGCCCAGAGCATGGACGTGCTCTCGTCGCAGGCCACGGTGGCGGGGTACAAGGCGGTGCTCCTGGGGGCGACGGCACTGCCGCGCTTCCTGCCGATGCTGACGACGGCCGCCGGCAACATCACGCCGGCCAAGGCCTTCGTGCTGGGGGCCGGCGTCGCCGGCCTGCAGGCGATCGCCACGGCGCGGCGCCTCGGCGCGGTGGTGAGCGCGTTCGACGTGCGGGCGGCGGCGCGGGAGCAGGTGCAGTCGCTCGGTGCGAAGTTCGTCGCGAGCGACCTGGTGAGCGCCGGTGCCGAGACGGCGGGGGGCTACGCCAAGGAGCAGGGCCAGGACGAACAGGCGCGAACGCTGGCGGCGATCGGCGCGGCGATTCCCGAGATGGACCTGGTGATCTCGACCGCGGCGATCCCGGGCAAGCCGGCGCCGCGGCTGGTCACCGAGGCGATGCTGGCGACGATGAAGCCGGGCTCGGTGATCGTGGACGTCTCGGCCGAGACCGGCGGCAACTGCGAGGTGACGAAGCCGGGCGAGACGGTGGAGGTGCACGGCGTCACGGTGCTGGGGCCGCTCAACCTGCCGTCGCTGGCGCCCTACCACGCCAGCCAGATGTTCAGCCGCAACGTGCTCACGCTGCTGCAGCACCTGGCGCCCAAGGACCAGCCGCTGACGATCGACCTGGCCGACGAGATCACGGGCGCAATGACCGTGGTCCACGCGGGCCAGGTGCGCTGACCGCCCCCGACCGGATTCCGCGATGACGTTCACGAACATCCTGCAGCTCTACGTGTTCATCCTGGCCGGCTTCGTCGGCTACAACATCATCACGCGCGTGCCGCCGCTGCTGCACACGCCGCTGATGTCGGCCACCAACGCGATCTCGGCGATCTCGATCGTCGGCGCGCTGGTGATCGCAGGGGCGAAGTACTCGCTGACCGCGAGCATCCTCGGGTGCATCGCGGTGACGTGCGCGACGATCAACGTCGTCGGCGGGTTCATCATCACCGACCGCATGCTGCGGATGTTCAAGAGCGGCGACGCCCCGAAGGCCGGGGAGGGGAAGTGATGGCCGGGCTCTGGCTGCTCCTCGCCTCGCCGGCCGCCGGCGAGGCGGGGACGACGGCGCGCACGCTGCTCACCCAGGCGAGCTACCTGGCGGCGAGCGTCTTCTTCATCCTCGGCCTCAAGTCGCTGACCAAGGCGGACACCGCGCGCCGCGGCATGCAACAGGCGGCGGTCGGCATGCTGCTGGCGATCGTGGGCACGCTGATCGTCGAGCAGATCGTCGAGTACCAGTGGATCCTCGCCGGCCTGGTGATCGGCACGGTGATCGGCTACCCGCTCGGCACCCGCGTGCCGATGACGGCGATGCCGCAGCGAATCGCGATCTCGCACATGTTCGGTGCCTTGGCGGCGTCGCTGGTGGGCATCGCGGAGTACCTGCACCAGGGCGCCCGGCTCGACGGCGTGACGATGGGGGCGCTGGGCTTCGAGGTGCTCTTCGGCTCGCTGACGGTCACGGGCTCGTTCATGGCCTTCGGCAAGCTGCAGGAGTTCCTGCCCGGTCGGCCGGTGACGTTCCCGGGCCAGAACGCGGTGAACATCTCGGTGTTCGCGGCGACCCTGGGGCTGTGGATCTACCTGATCATCGAGCCGGGCGCCGCGTGGGCCTTCTGGGCGATGACGGGGCTGGCGTTCCTGATCGGCATCTCGCTGGTGCTGCCGATCGGCGGCGCCGACATGCCCGTGGTCGTCTCGCTGCTCAACTCGTACGCTGGCCTGGCGGCGAGCGCCACCGGCTTCGCGATCGGCAACACGGTGCTGATCATCGCCGGCGCGCTCGACGGGGCGAGCGGCTTCATCCTCTCGATCATCATGTCGAAGGCGATGAACCGCTCGTTCGGCAACGTGATCTTCGGCGCCTTCGGCTCGGCCCCCACGGCCTCGGCGAAGACCGCGGCGGGGCTCACCGTCAAGAGCATCTCGGCCGAGGACGCCGCGATCCAGCTCGGCTACGCCAGCAAGGTGATCGTCGTGCCGGGCTACGGCATGGCGGTGGCGCAGGCGCAGCACACGGTGCGGGAGCTGGCCGAGCTCATCGAGAAGAAGGGGGGCGAGGTGAAGTACGCCATCCACCCCGTCGCCGGCCGGATGCCGGGCCACATGAACGTGCTGCTGGCCGAGGCGAACGTGCCCTACGATCGCATGTACGACATGGACGAGATCAACGAGGAGTTCAAGGACGCCGACGTGGCGCTCGTGATCGGCGCGAACGACGTCGTGAACCCCGCGGCCAAGACCGACAAGGGCTCGCCCATCTACGGCATGCCGATCCTGAACGTGGACCAGGCCAAGTCGATCATCGTGATGAAGCGCTCGATGAACGCCGGCTTCGCGGGGATCGAGAACGAGCTGTTCTACGACGCCAAGACGTCAATGCTGTTCGGGGACGCGAAGGGATCGCTCACGAAGCTGGTGGCCGAGGTCAAGACGCTCTGAGCGGGCGTCCCGCGTCCCGGCGCGGGGCGGCCTCGTCAGCAGCCCGCGTCGGCCGCGACGTCGCCCGGTAGCGTCCGGCCGGTCCCGGGCTGCTCTCGCGCCACCCTCGCGCCATCCTCGCGCCACACTCGCGCCACACTCGCGCCACACTCGGCCGCCCCACGCCGCCTCCGGCACCGGGCGGTCCGTTGCGACATGCCCGGACGGCCGACCTCGGCCCCGCGCCCGCCAGAGTGCAGCACCTTTGCCTGCCGGCAGCCGCCGCGGCGGACACATTGACCGGCCAATCGCGCGGCTTATTGTTGTGGAACGATACACCGTGCGAATCAGTGACGCCACAGACGTTCGCTCGTCCTGCGGGCGCTGTCGTCACACCCCGAATGGGGCCTCGGCGACGCAGGCGCGGCGGTGCTGCCGGCCTTCGGACCAACGCACTCCCAGAGAGGAGCGAATGAAGAGACATCTGGCGGCCATCCTTGGCTCCGCCCTCGTCGTCGTCGCGTCGGCGGCACCGGCGGAGGCCCAGACCTGCAGCGGGGCGACGAGCTGCGCCCTGACGGCGAACAACACGTTCGTCACCATCCCCGCGATCGTCTCGCTGGCGACGAGCGCGAACAACGCGAATGCCGGCACGAGCATCCCCGGCAACGCGACGGAGCTGACGGCGCCGAGCGACCTCGTGCCGTTCGGTGGCTTCATCCAGACGGCCGGCCCGTCGTTCACGATCCGCTCGAACCGCGCGTGGCGCCTGCAGGTGCGCGCGAACGCGACGACGTTCACCTACACCGGTCCGGAGACGATCACGTCGCCGCGCACCGTGGGGACGCTGAGCTTCGCCAACAACCCGGGCTTCACCGGCCCGCTGGCGATGACCGACGCGTTCCAGACGGTGGCGAACGGCGCCCGGAGCAACACCGGCACGGCGAGCGTCTTCTACCGGCTCTCCTTCAGCGCGGACCTCGGAGCGGACGAGAACGCGGCCGGTACGCACGCGGTCGGCCTCGTCTTCCAGCTCATCGCGCCGTAAGGACGAGGGGTTCGTGCGTCCGCGTGTCGTGACGCTGCAATGGTGGCGGCGGCACGTCTGGCGCGCCGCCGCCGTCGTCGCGGCCATGGCCGGGGTCGCGCGGCCCGCCGTCGCGCAGGAACTCGCCACCGATGTGCTCGACCTGCGCCTCGTGCCGGGCGCAGGGGCTTCGGCGGTCGCGCCGTTCACCGTCGTCAACGTGACCGACCGGACGATTCCCGTCGTGATCACGCTGCAGGACTGGGATCGCGCCGAGAACGGCGACAATCGGTTCTATCCCGTCGGTACGGGCCCGGGGAGTTGCGGCGATCGGGTGCGCGTGGCCCCGATGGCGTTCCAGCTACCGCCGCGGGGGACCCGCGTGGTGCGCGTCTCGGTGGCCGACGACGCCCCCTGGCCGGCCGCGTGCTGGCTGCTGGCGGTCGTGCGGAGCGCCGAACCGCCCCCGGTGGCGCCGCGCAACCGCACCTCGGTGACCTACACCTTCGAAATCGGCGTCAAGGCGTACGTCGAGCCGGCCACCCTCACGCGGGACGGGCGGCTCGACGACGTGCGCGTCGAGGTCGACAGCGCGGGTCGGCGTCACGTGGTCGCGACGTTCACGAGTACCGGCGGCCTTCAGGTGACCCCCAAGGGGAAGCTCGAGATCCGTCGCGCCGACAACACCGTCGCGGCGTCGCTCGACTTCGGCGACTTGCCGACGCTCCCCGGTGCCCGTCGGGAGGTGCGCGTCCCGGTGCCCGCCCTCGCGTCCGGCGCGTACGTCGGGCTCGTGGTGTTCGACTTCAGTGGACCCGAGGTGCTGGCCGGCCAGGTGCGACTGGACGTCCCCTGATGCGACGCCTGATCGCGGTGCTCATCATCGGGGGCACCATCACGCTGCAGCCGACGCGGGTCCGCGGCCAGACGGTCACCGTCACCGTCACGCCTACCGCGCCCTGCCGCTTCCGCCAGCCGACGGCGGCCCACTTCGACGCCGGTGTTCTGGATACGGCGTTCACCGTGACGGTGACAGCGACCGCCGGTGCGGTCGGCGGGCGGATGACGCGGCTGCGGCTCCGGACGACCTCGACGCAGCTCTGGCCCGGGAAGCCGCTCGCGAGCTTCCAGTGGCGGCTCTTGCCGACCGGTGCGTTCGCGGCGTTCCCGGCGGCGAACACGTGGGTGACCGCCGGCGACATCCCGGTGACGATCAGCGGGCCGTTTCCCCAAGTGCTGTACACGCGCACGTTCCAATGCCGCCTGCTGGTCAGCTGGGCCGATCCTCCCCGCGGCCTGTCCCAGTGGAACCTCCAGGTCGGCCTGACGGTGGCGCCGTGAGACGGCCTCCGCGCGAGCCGCGGCGGCCGACGCTCCTCGCCGGGGTGCTCGCGGCGGCGACGCTGGCGGCGACGCTGGCGGCGACGCTGGCGGCGACGTCGGCGATGCTGCCGGCGCAGGCGTTTGCCCGCGACGGGGCGCCGGGCACCGCGGGGCTCACTGACCGCGCCGCCGATCCCGGCGACACGCCGACGGCGGTGCGC
The DNA here is from genome assembly GCA_021298835.1 of Gemmatimonadota bacterium. Lineage (GTDB taxonomy): Bacteria > Gemmatimonadota > Gemmatimonadetes > Gemmatimonadales > Gemmatimonadaceae > JAJTHG01. Next base: position 11,694 of record JAJTHG010000031.1, on the reverse strand, counting down.
CGCGCACCGGCGACCACGGTCCGTTCCGCGCCGCGCTCGCTGCATGTCGTCTCGGTGCCCGTGCCCGAGTCCGTGCGCGGCACCCGCGCGCGGTGGCGCTTCATCGGAAACGACCAGGCCCCGGTGCTGGGCGAGCGCACCGGCCGTCTCGAGGGCGCGATGCGCGACGTGCTGTTCACGGTGCGGATTCCCGCCACCGCGCCGGCCGGCGTGCAGGAACTCGGCGTGGTCCGCTTCGAGGCGCCAGGGAGGGCCACCACCGACGCACCCGTGCTGCTCGACGTGCAGGTCGTGCGGCGCGTGTTCGTGAGCCCGGCGGGACCGATGCCGGTCGTGCCGGGGGGCGAGATCGCGACGGTGCGCTTCGACGTGCACAACGGCGGTAATGCCCCGGACACGCTGCAGTGGCGCGTGGTCCCGCCCCACGACTGGCGACTGCTCTCGACCTTCGACCGGCCCGTCGTGCTGGCCGCAGGGCAGCGCCTCACGGTGGCGGTGCGGATCGCGGTGCCGGAGGAGGCGGGGATCACGTCGGCCAGCGTGCGGCTGCAGGCGATGCGCGGTGCGGAGGTGGCCGCCGAAGCCGAGGCGCCGCTCGAGGTGACGGCGGGCGTGGGCGCCGACCAGGTGGGGCCGACGGTGACCGCCAGCGCCGTCTCGGCCCCGGGGACGCAGGACGGTCTCGCCGGCTGGGGCGTCCGGGTGGCGGGCCGCCTGACCGAGGACATCACCGTTGACGCGCAGACGTCGCAGGCGCAGGGCCTCACGCCGCTCGGGCTTACGGCGATGACGCGCGTGGGATTCTTCCCGATGCCGCTCAACGCCGCGGTCGCCGGTCCGGGTTGGCGGGTCGCGGGCGGCATCGCGGGGCTCACGGTGTCGGAGCTCTCGGGGATCGGCGTCACCGGATCGGGGTTCACGGCGGCGGTGGACGGTGCCGGCTCGCAGGTGAGCGCCGTCGCCGCGCGCCCCTGGACCGGGGCGGCGGGAGCCCCAGGTGGCGGCCTGTACGCGGCGCGCGTGGCCTTGCCGGTCGGTGGCCGACGCTGGTCGCTGGCACACGCGGACCTCGACGAGGCCGGCCCGACGGGGCGGCAGCTGGTGGCGACGTCGCTCGGCGTCGAGATGCCGACGCGCTTCGGCGGGACGCTCGAGACGGAGGTCGGCCATCGTCGGCATCGTCTTGGCAGCGGGGTCGGTGCGTCGGTCGAATGGCGGGGCGGACACGCGGGCACCGACGTCTTCCTGCGCGCTGGCCGCGCCCCGGGTGGCACGGCGGCCTTCGCGCGCGCGAGCGAAGACGTGAGCGCCTCGGTGAGCCGGCGTTTCGCGTCGGGATTCGAACTCGCCATCGGCGGGTTTCGCGTGCGCGACGACGGCCCGTCGGGCGGCAGCCTCCGCAACGCCGGGGCGCAGCTGACGCCGCGCGCCCGCCTTGGGGACCGGACGTGGCTCGGCATGGACCTCCGCACGACGGGATTCGCGGCCCGCGGCCCGACGCTCGGCTTCAAAGATCGCGACGTGCAGCTCGGGCTCGATGTGCAGCACCAGTTCGCCAGCGGGTTGTCATTCACGTCCCAGGCCCTTGGCTCGCGCATCCGCCGCGCCACCATACTGGGCGACGGCACACGCTTCGAGACCGAGGCCCCGCGCGGCCAGCTGCGCGCCGCACTCGGCAAGGACGCCGATTGGGGCACCGCCGAGGCGACGCTGCTGGTCGAGCGTTCCGGGGTGGGCTCCGGATTACCGCCGTCGCAAAGCGCCGTCGGGGTGCGCGTGCGCGACCTGCAGCCGGTGGCGGCATGGCCGAGCCTGCGCGTCGGACTCGACGTGCAGCGGCTGGTGGTGGGGCAGTCCACGGGGGGCCTCATCGCGCGTGCCGATGCGCGCATGTGGCTGGCGGGCGGCTTCCGACTGCAGGCGGCGATCGAGCGGAACCCACTGCTCGCGGTCTTCGGCGGCGGCACGGTGGTGGGGGCGCTTCGGCTCGAGCGATCCTTCGGCGTCCCCATGCCGACGATCATGCAACCGCGCAGTGCCGTGTACGTCGACGCCAACGCGAACGGCCGCCGCGACCCGGGCGAAGCAGGCCTCGCCGGCGCGGTCGTGCGCGCGGGGGCGCGCCGGGTCGTGGCGGACGCCGAAGGGCGCTTCCGCCCCGGCGCGGCCTCGGCGCGCGACGTGGCGCTCGACGATCGCTCGCTCCCCCCGGGCTGGTCGGTCGGCGCGATCACGCGCGACGCCGCGACGGGCCACGTGCGGGCGGTGGCCGTGGTGCCGGGCGCGGGCCTCGAGGTGCTGGTGGAGGTCGTGGCCGCGGACGAGGGCTTCGATCGTGTCCGGGACGTCGATGATCTCGATGTGTACGCCACGGATGCCGAAGGCCGGGCCTGGCTGGCCGTGCCGCGCGGTGGGCAGCGATGGACCTTCACCGACCTCCCTCCGGGCACGTACACGCTGGCGATCGGGAGCGAGCGCCTGCCCGAACCGGTGATCCTGCGCGGCCCCGCGCCGGTGGTGCGGCTCGACGGGCGGACGATGCCGGCGCCGCTCACGCTGCGGGTGGGCCCCCGTCCGGTGCGCCTGTTGCCGCTGGCGCCGACGGGCGAGCCGTCATCGCCTCCCGTCGTGCCGGTCCCGCGGAGCGGTGCCGAGGCGCAGCGGGGGCGGCAGCCGTGACGACCATACGCGACGCACGCGTGGCGATGGTCGCCCTGGCTGCGGCCCTTGGCGGGTGCGCGGAGGCCGCCGCACCCTGCGTGGCCGAGCTCGACCTGCGCGGGACGTGGTCGTACGTCGCCGAGGCGATCAGCCCGGTGCGGCAGCGCCTGAGCGGCGCGGTGCGCATTGACGACGGACCCTCGTGCGCGATCGCCGGGCTGGCGGACGTGGTGACGACCGACCTGAGCACCGGCGTGCCCGGCGCCCCGGTGCGCGGGACGGTGGCCGGCCGCGTGGCGAGCGCCGAGACGGTGGACTTCGATCTCGTGCTGCTGCTCTCGACGCGGCGGCACTTGGGGACGGTGACGCGCGATTCGATGTTCGGCTCATGGTTCGCCACGAGCGACGGGGTCGGTGGGGCGCAGGGGACCTTCGTCCTGCGGCGGAGCGCGCCGTGAGCGCCGTGAGCGCCGTGAGCGCCGGATCGGCGCGACGGACGCGCGCGACCGTGCTGGTTCGCCGCGGCGCGATCGTCGCTGGCGTCGCCGGCGTCGCCGTCATGTGCGCCGGGAGCGCCCGGCGGCTGGCCGCGCAGACGTGTACGGTGAGCGGGACGGCCGCGACAATCACCGCGATCACCGGAAGCGGCACGTGCAATACCTCGGGCAACGCCACCGCGACGATCCCGCGCGTGGTGCGGATGACGACCTCGCAGCCCACGACGCCCCTCACGACGCCGACGGCGGCGAACTACGACGCCGGATTCGTGCAGACGACGGGGCCGCTGCTCTCGATGCAGTCGAACGCCGGACACTCGGTGCTGGTGCGCTCGACGGCCGCCACCTTCACCGCCACCGGCGGCATCCCGGGCCCGGACGCGCCGCGGGCCGCGAAGCCGGTGGCCGACCTCCGCGTGGACACCACGGCGGCGTTCCCGAACAACTGGGCGATGGCCACCACGAACCGGACCGTCCGCACGCGCCCGACGGCAGCGCTGGCCCCGGTCACCGTGCAGTTGTTCTTCCGCCTGCTGCTGAGCTGGACGCTCGACACCCCGGGGACCTACACGATCCCGGTCGTCATCACGCTGACGTCGCCCTAGCGTCCCGCCCGGCTTCCGCCGGCGCACTGCCGGCCTCCGGCGCCCCCGGGACGTCCGCGTCGGTTGCGGTCACGCAAGTTTCTTCCCTGACCGGCCGATCCTTGTCGGCATGTGTCGCCACCTCACCTGGCTCCTCGTGGGGGCCGCGTGCTCGACCGTCGCGTCCGCTCAGGCGGGCACCGCCGGTCGCGTCTCGTTGCCCACGACGGTGCAGGCGAGCGTACCGGCGGTGGCGGTCGTGAGCGCCCTCACGGCGCCCGACGGGGACGTCGCGTCGCGCGGGCGTCGCCGCTGGCGAGCGGTGCTGCGCACCGGCGCCAACGACCGCCACGACCTGCGCCTGCGCGGCTTGCTGCCCGAGTGGACGGTGCAACATGCCGGGGTCGCGCTGGCCCCGTCGCCGGGGGGCGACATCGTCATCGCCGAGCGGCTTGCGCGCGGCTACCACGAGGTCGTCGTGCTGCTCGACGGTCCGCAGCGGCAGCCGCCCGCCTTCGAAGCCGTCGTCCGGACGGTGCAGGTGTCCGGCGGACTGGCGACGGCCTCCCTCGCAACGGGTCCTGCCGACGGTATCTTGCGACGACCCTAGCTGCGCGGAGTCGTCGCGATGTCCTTCCCGGTGCTCGAGCGTCGTTCGTTCTTCGGCCGCCTGACGGCCCTTCTCGGCGGACTCGGGCTGAGCGCCGGGCTGCCGGTCACCGCCCGGGCGCAGGGCCAGCCGCCGCGCGGCGGGCCGCGCCACGCCCAGGACCAGTGGCTCGACCAGCTGCCCGGCGTGCACCGGCTCATTCTCGACGCCGTCACGCCGTTCGGCGCCGTCGAGGCGGCGATGTTCGGGTGGAACTTCCTTCGCACCAGCGGTGCCCCGTATGGCCTCAAGGACGGCGACCACGCGGTGGTCATCACCCTGCGGCATCAGGCAACGGTGATGGCCCTGACGCAGGCGCTCTGGGAGAAGTATCCGACGCTGGTCCCCAAGCCCTTCGACAATCCGCTTGGCGACGGGCAGGCGCAGAAGAGCATCCTGCGCGTCGGCACGACCGGGGGCGCGCCCGAGCCCTTCACGTGGGATGCGCTCGCGAAGCGCGGGCTGCACTTCGCGATCTGCGGTGCGGCGATGACGCGCCTCGCCGGACAGGCTGCGGGGTCTGGTGGCGACCCGAAGACCGCCGCCGCCGACCTCGAGGCGGGCCTGCCGGCGAACAGCCACGTCATGCCCTCGGGAATCACGGCGGTGCAGCGGGCGCAGGAATACGGCTACAGCTACGCGCATACCGGCTGACGGGCGGCGCGCGGTCTCCGGCGGTGGCGCGGTCGCGCCGGTCCGGTCCGGACCGGCGCGATTAGCTTTCGCCGCTCACGCATGCCCGAGGGACCATGCCCGACATCACCTGCACCCGCTGCGGCCAGACACGCGCGGGCTTCGACAAGTCGCCGTTTCCCGGGCCCATCGGGGCCCGCATCGTCGCCGAGACCTGCCAGCCCTGCTGGGAGGACTGGAAGAAGCAGCAGACCATGCTGATCAACCACTACGGCCTGAACGTGATGGACCCTCAGGCGCGGAAGTTCCTCACGCAGAACATGAGCGCGTTCCTCTTCAAGAGCGGCGGCGGCGACGCCGTGGACACGACGAAGCAGGGCACGATCGCGTGGTGACGCGGCTCGCCGCCCGCGCCCGGCCCCTGGCGCTGTCACTGGCCGTCGGCGCGTGCGGCGGGCTCGTGCCGGGATCGCCGCCGCGCGCCCCCGCGCCCGGACCGTCGCCGGTGTCCGCTCCGGCCACGTCGCCGCGCTGGGCCGACTCGGTGCTGGCGTCGCTGACGACCCGGCAGAAGGTGGCCCAGCTCGTCTGGCCGTGGGTGCTGGGCGACTTCCAGGCGCAGTCGAACCCGGGGTTCCAGCGCATCGTCGGCTTCGTACGTGACGAGCAGGTGGGCGGGGTGATCATCTCGATCGGCTCGCCGGTCGAGGTGGCGGCGAAGCTCAACGCGTTGCAACGCGAGGCGGCGGTGCCGCTGCTCGTGGGCGCCGACCTCGAGACGGGTGCGGCGTTCCGCTTTCGCGGCGGTTACGCGACGCCCAACGGCCTCGACCTCGGCGGCTCGACGATGTTCCCGCCGCCGATGGGGATCGGCGCGACCGGTGACACCGCGGCCGCGGCGGCCATGGGTCGGGTGACGGCCCGCGAGGGCCGCGCGGTGGGGGCGCACGTAGCGTTCGCCCCGGTGCTCGACGTCAACAACAACCCGCGCAACCCGGTGATCGGCGCGCGCGCCTTCGGCGAGACGCCGGCACTCGTGGGCGCGATGGGGGCGGCGTTCATCCGCGGCCTGCAGGACGCGGGCATGGCCGCGACGGGGAAGCACTTCCCCGGGCACGGCGACACCGAGCAGAACTCGCACCTCGAGCTCTCGCGCGTGGACGCGCCGCGCGCGCGGCTCGACTCGGTGGAATTGGCGCCGTATCGCGTCGCCATCGCCGCCGGCATGCGCGGCGTGATGACCTTCCACGGGCGGCTCGACGCGCTCGACGCGAGCGGCATCGCCGCGACGCTCTCGAAGCCGATCATGACCGACCTGCTGCGCGGGTCGCTCGGCTTCGGCGGCTTCGTGGTGACCGACGCCCTCGACATGAACGGCGTGATGGGCACGCTCGGCATGGCGGAGGTGTGCGTGCGCGCCTTCGAGGCGGGGGCGGACATCCTGCTGATGCCAAGCGACCTGCCGGGCTGCATCTCGGCGGTGACGGCGGCGGTGCAGGGTGGGCGCGTCGCGATGGCGCGGCTCGACGCCAGCGTACGACGCGTGCTCATGGAGAAGGTGCGGGCCGGGCTGCCGCGGCAGCGGACCGTGGACCTCGAACGCGTCCGGGACGTCGTCGGCGACACTGCGCATCTCGCCCTCGCGCGGCGCGCCGCCGAGCGGGCACTCACGCTCGCGAAGGACTCGCTGGGGCAGGTCCCGCTGGCCGCGACCCTCCCGCGTACCACGCGGGTGCTGAGCGTGACGATCGCGCCGCGCAACGACCTGGGTGCCGGCCAGGCCTTCAACCAGGAGCTGCAGCGGCGCTTTCCGCGGCTCCGCACCGAACTGGTGCAGCCGGAACTCGGCGGCGCCGAGGCCACGGTGGGGGCGGCGGCGGGCGGGCCGGCGCAGTACCAGGCGGCGGCGGGCGGGGCGATCGCGGGCGGCGCGGCGACGGTGTTGCGCGCCGCCGACTCGGCCGACGTGGTGATCGTCAGCTCATACGTGAACATCTCGAGCGTCACCGCCACGGCCGCCGCGCCGCGCGGGGTGGTGGATCTCGTGCGTGCGCTGCTCGCCAAGGGGAAGCAGCCGATCGTCCTCGCCTTCGGCAGTCCGTACCTGCTGAGCGACATCCCCGAGGTGCCGGCCTACCTGCTGGCGTGGAGCGCGTGGCCCATGAGTCAGCGGGCGGCCGCGAAGGGGCTCCTGGGCGAGTTGCCGATCACCGGCGTGCTGCCGGCGACGGTGGCGCCGGGGGTGCGCGTCGGGAGCGGCATTCCGCGCCCGCTCCCGCCGATCCAGCCATAGCGCGCGACGGCCCGCGCCCGGCACCAAAGACGAACGCCCCGGCCGATCGGCCGGGGCGTTCGCGCGTCGGATGCGCGGGGCGGTCAGCCCTGCTTCACCACGTCGGCGGCCTGTGGCCCCTTCTGCCCCTGGACGATCTCGAACTCGACCTTGTCGCCCTCGGCAAGCGTCTTGAAGCCGTTGCCCTGGATGGCGCTGAAGTGCACGAACACGTCGGCGCCGCCCTCACGCTGGATGAAGCCAAAGCCCTTCGCGTCGTTGAACCACTTTACCGTCCCGCTGATCCGTGCCATTGCAGCTTCCCTCGCGACCGCTTGCGCGGCCCATGCTGGATACTGAATGCTGAGCGATGGACCTGACGACGATGTCCGGTCGATCCGCAGCATCCTCCTCGCTGCGAACCTAATGTCGAAAAAGGAAAGCGCCTGTCAGAGAAAGTCTGACAGAGGCCCCGGTACGGGCTCCCAGACCCGGCCAGCGACGCTCGGCTGGCCGATCAGAACCGTTCAGGCGGCGCCCGAGATGTAGCGGGCCGTTCGACCGCACCCCTTGCACTTGAGCGTCACCTGCGCGCGCGGCGGCGGCGGGACGGAAGCGGGGTCGCGAACGATCTGCCCCGAGCATGTCGGACAGGAGAGCGGCGCGCCGGAGCGGTCGCTCGAGATCAGGTGCAGGGCCTGCGCAGGGTTGTACGCGGCCGGCCGTGGCTTTCGCATCTCGCCTCCCGAGGTTACCGGCACCTGATGCCGGGTCGCCGATAATCGGGAATATAGGAGGCCTGTTTCGCAAGTCAAAGTGATTCAAAGACTTGCTAAGTTAGTCCTACACGAGCGTAGGGGTTGTCCCTACAATGTGTCGGACCTAGAGGGCCAAGACCTTCCTCAGGCGCAACGACCTATCAAGCACCGGAACGACGACGACCGTGTCTCCCAGACTCTCGACCGGGTCGTACAGCGCAAAGCCCAGCTCCCCGAGCTCGAACAGGTAGACCTGCGGGACATGCAACGCGGTTCCGGCCCGTTCGCGCCAGGCCGCGATGGCCCGACGGCACTGTGCCGGCCTCGTCACCAGTCGCACGGCGTCGGCCCGCACCTTCGGTGAGAGGTCGGCGTCCGCGGAGATCGCCTCGACCAGCGCGTTGCCGAGCCACGACGAGCTCACGTCCGCCGGGCGGCACGGCGTGACAGACGTGGGCATCGCCAGCTCCTCGCGCTGCTGTGCCAACAGCGCCGACCCGGTGCGCATGGAGATCCACACCGTGTCCGCCGCACCGCGCCGCACGCGCATCGTGCGACGATGGCGCGCGTACCCGATCGCACGCGCCTCGATGACGCGCCAGCCGGAGGGCACGTCCGTCATCACGAAGCGCCCCTGCGCATCGGTCGAGGCACGCCAAGGGGTGATGGGTGCGCCCACGGAGGTGTCGGTGGTCGCGAAGAGCACCACATTCGGAATCGGGGCACCGCTGAGCGAATCGACGACCACGCCCGTGATCTCGCCGCTGCCGAAGGCCCGCTGCGGATCGGGACGATTCGCGCTCGCGACGGCCGGGCGGCCCGCGCTCCCGAACGGAACGCAGCCCCCCAACAACGCCAGCGCGGTCATCCAACGGAACGACTGCATCGTCTCCAAGCTAGGGTGGTCCGCGACGGCAGGCCAGCCGGAACACACCCCGTATGTCCGGCCCGCCACGTGACACCATCCCGCGTCAGGGCTCGCCCAGGATGCGCCGCAGCGTCCGCCAGTAGTGCACGGGCGCGATCCGCTGCAGCCAGGCGAGCAGCGTGGCGTCGCGGCCGACGAGGATGCGGGCTTCGTCGCGCTCGATGCCCTGCAGGATGCGCGTGGCCGCTGCTGCCGGCGTGGTGCGGGCGAGCCGCCGAAACCGCGCCAGGACCGCCTCGCGATCGGCGGCGGTGACGCGGGACGCATCGAAGGTCGCGTGCTCGGCGATGCGCGTCCGGATGCCGCCGGGATGCACGACGCTCACGCGCAGCCCGGTGCCCTCGGCTTCGTGGCGCAGCGCTTCGGTGAAGCCGCGCACGCCGAACTTCGCCGCGGCGTACGCGGCCTGGCCGGCGGGGGCCACCAGCCCGAACACGCTGGAGATCGTCACCAGGTGCGCAGCCCGCTGTGCCACCAGTTGCGGCCACCAGGCCCGCACCGTGTGGATGACGCCGTGCAGGTTCACTTCGAGCACCTGGTCGAAGTGCGCCACGGGCACCTCGCCGAAGGTGCCGTGGGTGGCCACGCCCGCGTTGGCGATCAGCAGCTGGGCCGGCCCGAGGCGTTGCGCGGCCGTGGCCGCTGCGGACTCGAGGGCCGACCGGTCCCGGACGTCGACGACGATCGGGTGCACGGTGGCACCGGTCGCGGCCAGCTCGGCATTCAGCGCTGCCAGCCGGTCGGCAGCGACGTCGAGCAGGGCCACGCGGAGCCCGCGGGCGGCGAGTTGCCGTGACAAGGCCTCGCCGATGCCGCTGGCGGCTCCCGTCACGACTGCGACCATCCCGTCCCGGACCTGCATGTCGCCTCCTCGCGTCGAGTCGGGGGTTCCCGGCCCTAGGGTGCCTACACTACCCTACGCTGTCGGCAACCGATTGCCAACGCCCGCCCCGCTCCCGTCCGCCCCTCCGCATGCCCGCTGCGACGACGACGCCTCGCGAGACGACGAAGGACCGCATCCTGGGGGTGGCCCTGGAGCTGTTCAACGCCCGCGGCGAGTCGGGGGTGACGACGGCGCAGATTGCGCGCGAGCTCGAGATCTCCGAGGGCAACCTCTGGTACCACTTCCGCACGAAGCGCGACCTGGTGAACGCCCTGTTCGCGCGCATGGAAGCGGCGATCGACGACGTCCTGGCGCGACCGGCCGGGCCGGCGGCCCCGATGACGCACTTCGCGGAGTACACGCGCAAGTCGGTCGAGACGATCTGGACCTATCGCTTCGTCTTCCGCGACCACGCGACCCTGCTGCGGGAGGACCTCGAGCGCACCGCACGCCACGCCGCCTTCACCGACCGTGGCGTGACCTTCGTCAGCCGCATCCTGCAGGGGATGACGGACGCCGGACTGCTCAAGGTCGAGCGCGACCAGTTGGTGCCGCTGGCGACGAACGCCTGGATCGTCGGGCGCTACTGGATCGACTTCGTGGAATCGCGCGGCATGGATCCGCTGACGAACGAGGCCCACGTGAAGGGCGCGCTGGCGCAGATGGCGGCGCTGCTGCGGCCGTACATGACGCCGCGGGCCCTGCGGCAGACGGGCGCGCTGCTGGACGGCTAGCGGCGCGGCGGCGCGGCGGCGCGGGCCGCCGGCGTCACCAGTCGCCGGGGCTCCGCCAGATCTTCTTCCCCAGCCGCCACGGCCGCTTGCTGCTGAAGCGGTCGTCTCCCGCGAAGTGCTCGTCCTCGGCGAGCGACTCGAGCATGTCGTTCGCCTTTGCGCTCGCCTCGTCCGCCCAGTGGACGATCTCCGCCTCGGCGGTCATCGGGGGTACCGCCGCGCCGAACTCGAGCGTCCCGTGGTGCGAGAGGATGAAGTGCTGCAGTTCGAGCGCCTGCGCGTCGGTGAGGCCGGCGCCCCCGGCGGCGAGCCGGCGGCGATCGAGCATCCAGGAGCCGAGCACGACGTGGCCGACCACGTGGCCCGCGGGCGTGAAGCCGAACCCACGGGCGTCGACCGCATACGCCTCGACCTTCCCGACGTCGTGCACCAGAGCGCCGACGACGGCGAGCTCGACGTTGGCCTTCATGACCTGCGCGGTCGTGCGCGCGATGGTGGCCACCTCGACGGTGTGCACGAGGAGCCCGCCGGTGCAGGCATGATGCCCGCGCGTCGAGCCGGGCGTGCGCTCGAAGGCGACGCGGAAGGCTTCGTCCGCGAAGAAGAGGTCGACGGCGCGGCGCAGCGGCGCGGACCGGAGCTCGTGCCGCTGCTTGTCGAGCCAGGCCCACGCCGCCTCGCGGCGCTGGTCGGAGACGCCCGGCAGGAACTGCGACAGGTCGTGGCCGCCCGGCGGCAGGAGCCGCAGCGACTTGAGCGCGAGCTGGCGCTTGCCCTTGTAGTCGGCGACGTCGCCGATGGCCTGGACGAACGCGCCCGCCTCGGCCCCATCGACCATGGCGCGCTGGTCGTTCCAGATCGGCGCGGTGGCGATGGTGCCGGTGCCGTTGCCGAGCGTGAGGATCCAGAAGGGGTCGCCGGCCTTGGTCTTCGCTTCGGCGCGCTCGCGGACGAGGAGCTCGTGGTTGACGCGATCGCCGACGGCGAGGGCGGAGAGGTCGAGAACGGTCATGACGACAAGCTAGGCGGGCGGGGCGGCCGGGCGGGTGGCGCACGCCCGCCGTGCCGCCCGCCGCGCCGCCCGCCGCGCCGCCC
>JAJTHG010000048.1 GCA_021298835.1 Gemmatimonadota bacterium | reverse complement strand
GTTCGCCGGGTTCGAGGCGATGAACGCCGAGCGCGTGCGCACGGGGGAACCGGTCTTCGCGAACCCTCGCAATTCCGCCGCCGGTTCGCTGCGCCAGCTCGACCCCGCCGTGACGGCCGCGCGGCCGCTGCGCTTCTTCGGTTACGCCGTGGCGGTGCCCGACGGCGACCCGCTGCCGGCGACGACGCAGACCGGGCTCCTCGACACCCTCGCCCGCTGGGGCGTGCCGATCGCGCCGCACCGGCGGCACTGCGCGACGATCGCCGAGGTGCATGCCTGGGCGGCCACGGTCGAGCAGCGAATGCGCTCCGACATCCCCTTCGCGATCGACGGCCTGGTGGTGAAGGTCAACGACCTGCGGCTGCAGGGCGAACTGGGCACTCAGGGGGCGTCGCGCAGGCCGCGCTGGGCCGTGGCGCGGAAATTCGCGCCGGACATCGGCGAGACGCGGCTGCTGGAGATCCGCGTGAACGTCGGGCGCACCGGCGCCCTCAACCCGTATGCGGTGCTCGCACCGGTCGAGCTGGGCGGCGCCTCCGTGCAGCACGCGACCCTGCACAACGCCGCCTACGTCCGCGACAAGGACCTGCGCTTGGGCGACCTCGTGCAGGTGGTGCGCGCGGGCGACGTGATCCCGAAGGTGCTCGGGCCGGTGGCCGAGCGGCGGACCGGCGCGGAGCAGCCGTGGACGATGCCCGACGCCTGTCCCGCATGCGGCACCGCAGCCGTGCAGGAGCCCGACGACGCGCTCTCGTACTGCCCCAACGTGGCGTGTCCCGGTCGCCAGCTCGAGGCGCTCGCGCACTTCACGTCCACCGACGCCATGGACATCCGGGGGCTGTCGTACGCGCGGCTCGAGCAGCTCGTGCGGGCGGGATTCGTCGAGGACGCCGGCGACCTGTACCGGCTGACCGTTGACGACATCGTGCCGCTCGAGCGGATGGCGGCGAAGAGCGCGGCGAACGTCGTCGCGGCGATCGCCGCCTCGAAGGCCCAGCCCCTCTCGCGCCTGCTCTTCGGTCTGGGCATCCGCCACGTGGGCGCGGGGGTGGCGGAGCTCCTCGCGCGGCGCTTCGGCACGCTCGATGCACTCCTCGAGGCCTCGGAGGCGGAGATCGCCGCCGTGCGCGGCATCGGCGAGGTCATCGCGCACGCCGTGCACGCCTGGGCGCGTGACCCCGCCGCGCGGGCGCTCGTGGCCAAGCTGCGTGCCGCCGGCGTGCGCCTGGACGAGCCGGCCCGGGCGGCGGCCGACGGGCCGTTGGTCGGCGCGACGGTGGTGCTCACCGGCACGCTGCCGACGATGTCGCGCCAGGAGGCGACCGCGCGCCTCGAGGCCGCAGGCGCGACGGTCACGAGCGGCGTCTCGCGGAAGACCACCTTCGTCGTCGCCGGCGCGGAGGCCGGGAGCAAGCTCGAGAAGGCCCGCGCGCTCGGCGTCGAAGTGATCGACGAGGCCGAACTCTTGCGGCGCTTGGGCTGCGCGGTCTAGGATGCTGCACATGTTGCTGCCTCCCCCGCTGCCGCCGCTCGTCGGCGTCCCGCGCTCGGCCCTGGGGGCCCTGCGCACCGCGCTCCTCCGCGACGCGGGCTGGAACGCCGTCGGCTGGCTGACCGAGATGGGCTGGGCGGGCGGCACCGAGGCGCTGGAGGCCTTCGTCTGCTGGCTGCCCGCGAACGGCGAGTCGCGCCATGTGAACGAACTCGACGCGGCGAGCTTCCAGCGTCTGGCCGCCGCGTTCTTCGAGGCGACCGGCTGGGGGCGACTCGCGATCGCCCCGCTCGGATCCGGCCTGGTGACGCTCGACAGCCCCGACTGGATCGAGGCCGACCCGGCCGCCGCGCTCCCGTATCCGGGCTGCTACGTCTCGGGAGGGCTGTTCGGTGCCTTCTTCTCGGCGATCGGTGAGGTGACGCTGACGGCCATGGAAGTCGAGTGCCGGTCTGCGGGCGCAAGGCGGTGCCGGTGGCTGCTCGGCAGCCCGGCGGCCATCCAGCACGTGTACGATGCGATGGCTCGAGGGGAGCCCTACGCCGACGCGGCGCTGACGGTGCCGGTCGCCGATCTCTAGCCGACGAACGGGCTGCTCACGGCGGCCGAGCCGAGCGGAGCATCGGGGGGAGACAGCGCAGGGCGCGGTTCGCCCGAGCATGATTGAACCGGTGCAGGTAGCGGGACAGCCACTCCGTCCGGCGGCGCGACGTGGGGGAGGGCCGCGCGTCGGCCCACGCAGTGAGCAGGGTGCCGTACCGCCGGACGGCTTCCCCGCGCTCGACGGGCATCAGCCGTACATGCTGGGGCACGGTCACACGCCGCAGGTCGTCGCCGGTTGCGCGTCTCGCCGACTCGAACGTGCACGCCGACTACGCTCCCGTGAACAACCGCTCCGTCATCCGGCCCTAGCGGCCGTCCGTCGGCTTCGCGTCGCCACCGAACACGGCGTAGCCCTCGAGCAGGATGCGACCGCGCTCCCCCGGGGCTCGCCGGAACTTCGGGATCCGGAGTTCCCAGCGCGGGATGATCCACGTCCCGTCTTCGAGCTGGCGAAAGGCGACGACGCCTCCGAAGGCCGGCGCGGCGACGGGCATCGTCCCCGCCACGTTCCGGAAGGAGAACTCCACGCGATCCAGCGCCATCGTGGTGCTGTCGGCCCACAGGACGCCGCCGATGTCCGGCAGGACACGGTCCGGTGCCGGCTCGAAGGCGAGGCCGATTCGCCCTGCGTCCCCGCGGCTCCCGCGCACCACCGCGAAGCAATGCTGCGCGAGGAAGTCCGGGCTCATGAGGACTTCCTCGTCGGGGGCCCACGCCTGCAGGCCACCGTCCGGCTCGAAGCGGACCCACCCGGAGTCCCGGAGCATCGCGGCGGAGCGCGCCACGAAGGGACGCCCCGCGCCGATCCACTCGCCCTCGACGCGCTCCTTGAGCAGGCGCAACCGCGGATCCGTGTCGCGGGTCACCACCCGCGCGAGGAGCGGCACCGAGCGTCCCTCGCGCGTCAGGCGCGTGGCGGTGATCGCGGTGCCGAGTTGCACCCACACGTCGGCCACCAACCCGGGCTCCGAGGGTCGCGGACACTGCCCCTTGGCGACCACCTCGACCGTGGGGAGCGAGATGCGCGACATCGCGACGCGCAGGGTGAGCGCCTGCGGTTCGCCCGGGCGCATCGTCAGGCGAGGGCCCTGCCACGGGAGGTAGCCGATGCGGCGCACGGAGACGGAGACGACGCCGCTGTCCCGCCAGGCGAGCCGGACCGTGCCGCCCGTCCCGACGACCGCCTCCGCCACTGCGCGACCGTCGGTGTCGCGGAGGGCGACGACGGCGCCGACGAGCGGTCGTCCGGTCGCGTCGTCGAGCACGTCGAGTCGCGCGACGGCCTGCGCCGCTGCGCCGCGGGCGCAGAGGGCCAACCCGAGGCCGACCGCAGCGCGCACGAGGCGGCGGGCCGGCTCAGTCGCCAAGAGCCGCCGCGTACTGGGGATTCGTGACCAGCGCACCATCAATCAGGATCTCGCGGTCCCACGGCAGCACGATCGTGCTCTCGGTGGCGAGGGCGTGGAAGTCGGGCTCGTAGGTCCCCGTACGGAACGCCACCGCGGTGCGGACCTGCGCGGCGCCGCCGTTGAGGAGCGCGGCGACCGCCAGCCGCATGGTGTCGCCCGAGTCGCAGGTTTCGTCCACGAGCAGGACGCGGCGGCCGCGGACCTCCGCCGGCACCGCGCCGAAGACGGCAGGAGTCTGGCGCACCGTCTCGGCGTGGTAGCGGCGGCTGACGGTGAGGGCGTGGAACTCGCGATCGAGGATGGCCGCGACGGTCGCGCCGGGAATGACCCCCGCGGTGGCGATGCCGACGACGACCTCCGGGTCGTAGGCGCGGGCGACCTTGAGGGCGAGGGCGCGCGACAGCTCGCCGAAGAGGGGCCATTCGACTTCGAGCACGCCCTTGGCGCGATCGGGCACGGTGCGGCGCGGCATGAGGGCTCCGGGAGTGCGGGGTTCCTCAAGGGTATCGCGCGCCCCCCGGCCCGGACAGGCACGGCCGTCCGTTGTGGGGCGGCGCCGCGCCGCGTACCTTGGGCGCGTCCCCGTGAACCCGCTCCCGCCCCGCGCGCGATGTCCTGGCTGAGCCGCCTCTTCGGCGGCGACACCGCCCCGAAGCCCGGGCGCGTTGACTACGTGACCGAGGCGCGCGCGCTCGAGCGCCACGGCGACCTCGATGCGGCGTTGACGAGCTACCGCCTCGCGCTGCGCGACGCGCCGGACGACACGGACATCCTGCAGGCCATGGCGATCACGTACTCGCGCACCAACCGGCCGGAGGAGGCGATGCGGTGCTACCGGCGGGCGCTCGACGTGGACCGCCGACTCGCCGGCGCCCACTACGGGCTCGCGTTCCTCCTGCTCAAGCGGCAGGAGGTCGCGGCGGCCGCCGACCACCTGCGCGCCTTCCTCGCCGACCCGCCGGCCGACGCCGGCGCTGCAGCGCACGTGCAGCACGCCGAGGCCACGCTCCGGTCGCTCGAGGCGGGCGGGGCACCGACGTGAGCGTCGGCCAGGTCATCGCCGTCGTCAGCCAGAAGGGGGGCGTCGGAAAGACGACCACCGCGGTGAACCTCGCGGCCGCGCTGGCCCGCCGCGGGTTGCGCACGCTCCTCGTGGACACCGACCCGCAGGGTTCGGTGCGGTTCGGGGCGGGGCTCCGCACGGGCCACGAGACCGCCGGGTTCAGCGACTACCTCGCGGGGACGCGCGCGCTGCGCGAGGTGATCCTGCCGACGTCGCTGCCGTGGCTGCGGGTGATTTTGGCCGGCACCGTCAGCGACGCGGCCGAGCACGAGCACTACCTCGCACGCATCGCCGACACGCGCGTGCTGCACGACCTGCTGACCATGGCGCGGGAGCGCTGCGACGTGGTCGTCGTGGACACGCCGCCCGGGCTCGGGCCGATCACGCGACGGGTGCTCGAGGCGAGCCAGCGGGCGCTGATCCCGCTCCAGTGCGAGCCGCTCGCGCTCCAGACGACACCGCAGATCCTGCGCGGCATCGGCGAGATCGCCAAGGTGAACCCCGCGCTGACGCTCGACGGCATCCTCCTGACGATGGTGGACGAGGCGAGCGACGCGAGCCGCCGCGTGCAGGCGTACGTGCGCGAGCACCTGCCGCGGGCGCTCGTCCTCGACCTCGTCGTCCCGCGGCGCGCCGCGACGGCCGATGCCTTCTCCGCCGGCCAGCCGGTCGTCGTGCGCGACCCCGGCGATCCGGCCGCGCAGGCCTACGTGAACCTCGCGACGCTGCTCGCCGAGCGCATCGGGTCGGCATGACCGTCCGGCGGACCATCGCGTGGTTCGCCGCGCTCGGCGCGGCGATCGGGACGGTCGCGGGCTGTTCCGGCGTGGCGGATCCCGGCGCCCCGTTCGCGCTCGAGTTCCTTCGATTCCCGTGGCCGTCGGTGGTCGCGGGCGACACACTGCGCGACTCGACCGGCGCGGTCGCGGCGCTGCGGGCCGACGTCTTCGACGCCGACGGGCGGGCGATGCCGTCGGTCACCGTCACGTATATCCCGCTCGACAGCGGCGTGCGGGTGCTCCAGTCCGGCCGCGTGGTGAACACCGCGTGGCGCACCTCCCCCGTCCGCTTCGTCGCATCCGCGGCGGGACTGCAGAGCCGTCCCCTGGGCCTCCTCGTCACCCGCCGCCCCGACACGCTGCGGGCGGCGGTGGACACGCCCACGGTGGTGTCGTACGACCAGCCCCCGAGCGACCCGACCAACCTCTCCGCGCCGGTGCAGGTGCGGCTGCGGTCGCGCCAGGTCGTCGCGGGGGCGTCGCCGGACAGCGTCGTCCCGGGTTGGGTAGTCCGCTTCACGCTGCTGCGGGCGCCGGCGGCGACCCTCGCCGATTCCGTGCAGCTCGTCTCCGAGGGGGCGAGTCTCGGCGGGTCGGGCGTGACGGTGCGCGCAGACCGCGACACCACCGATGCGTCCGGCACGGCCGGCATCCGCGTGCGGGTCTTCCCCCGCCTCGGCCAGACGGCCGCCGACTCGGTGGTGGTGCAGGCCTCGGCCGAGGCCTTCGGGCGGCCGGTTCCGGGCAGTCCCGTCCGGCTGGTCGTTCGGCTCAGCCGCCGCACGCCCCCCTGAGCGCGGGGGGCCGGCCCCCTCGGTCACGGTTGCGGGTCGAGCGAACGCTTCGGTAGCTTCGACCGGGAGGGGTCTGCAACCCGCCCGCCGCCCCAGAGCGGCCCACGTCCACGACACCGGAGGAACGACCATGGCGACGCACGTCGAACCGACCGCCGCGTCGGCGGCACGACCGACCGCTCGTCCATACGTGCAGGGTGGCTCGCGCGGGCCGCGCGGCACCGTGGCCCGGATCTTCTTCGACGCCATGGCGCGGCACCACAAGGCCGACGCGCTGATGTACAAGCAGGAGGGCGCGTGGAAGACGATCTCGCACGACGTGATCCTCACCCGGGTGCGGCGGATCGCCCTCGGGCTGCAGGCGCTCGGCATCCAGCCGGGCTCACGCGTGGGCCTGCTCTCGGAGAACCGGCCCGAGTGGCTGATGTGCGATTATGCCGTGCTGACGGCCGCCATGGCCGACGTGCCGGTCTACCCGACGCTGCCGGCGGAGCAGATCCCGTACATCCTGAACGACTCCGGCGCGGTGGCGATGTTCGTCAGCACCCCGGCGCAGGCGGCGAAGATCGGCGCGGTCCGCGACCAGATGCCGGCGGTCAAGCACGTGATCAGCTTCACGTCGCCGTGCCCCGAGGGAGCGAACATGACCCTCGCCGAGCTGGAGCAGCTCGGGGCGAAGGCCGACGGGCCGGAGGCGGAGCGCCGCTGGAAGGAAGCGGCGCTCGCGATCACGCCGGACGACCTGGCGACGCTCATCTACACCTCCGGCACGACGGGCGAGCCGAAGGGCGTGATGCTGACGCACGACAACATCTGGTCGAACTGCCAGGCCTGCCTGGAGACGGTGCCGGTGTCGGGGGAAGACCTCGCACTCAGCTTCCTGCCGCTCTCGCACATCTTCGAGCGGCAGGGCGACTACTTCCTGTTCTACTGCGGCGCGTCCATCGCCTACGCCGAGTCCATCGACACGGTGCCGATCAACATGGCGGAAGTGC
Organism: Gemmatimonadota bacterium; assembly: GCA_021298835.1. Lineage (GTDB taxonomy): Bacteria > Gemmatimonadota > Gemmatimonadetes > Gemmatimonadales > Gemmatimonadaceae > JAJTHG01. The sequence continues at coordinate 7,292 of JAJTHG010000048.1, read as the reverse complement.
GGCCCACGATGATGATGTCGGTGCCGCGGCTCTACGAGAAGATCTACGCGCGCATCCTCGAGAACGCGCTGGCGGGTGGCGGACTCAAGAAGCGCATCTTCTTCTGGGCGAAGGCGGTCGCCGACCGCTGGGCGACCGAGAAGCTCGCCGGCCGCGAGCCGGGCGGTCTGCTGGCCGCGCAGTACGGGATCGCGCAGACGCTGGTGTTCTCCAAGCTGGCCCAGCGCGTGGGCGGCCGGCTGCGCTTCTTCTGCTCGGGCGGCGCGCCGCTGGCCCCGGAGATCAACAAGTTCTTCTACGCCGCCGGCCTGGTGATCCTCGAGGGATACGGCCTCACCGAGACGTCGCCGGTGATCTCGGTGAACACCTTCAAGGACTTCCGGATCGGGTCGGTGGGCAAGGTGATCCCGGGCGTCGAGGTGATGATCGCCGAGGACGGCGAGATCCTGACCCGCGGCCCGCACGTCATGCGGGGCTACTACAACAAGCCCGAGGCGACGAAGGAGGTGATCGACGCCGACGGCTGGTTCCACACCGGCGACATCGGCGTGCTCGAAGATGACTTCCTGCGGATCACCGACCGCAAGAAGGACATCATCGTCACCGCGGGCGGCAAGAACATCGCGCCGCAGCCGATCGAGAACCGCCTCAGGACCAACAAGTACGTGTCGCAGGTCGTGATGATCGGCGACACGCGCAAGTTCCCCATCGTCATCGTGGTCCCGAACTGGGACCAGTTGGAGAAGTGGGCGGCGCGCAAGAACATCGTCTGGGCTTCGCGGGCGCAGCTGCTGGCGATGCCGACGATCCAGGCGAAGATGCACCGCGAGCTCCTCGAGGAGCAGCTGGCGGGCGCCGGTCTCGCCTCGTTCGAGACGCCGAAGAAGGTCGTGCTCCTCGAACACGACTTCACGATCGAGGGGGGCGAGCTCACCCCCAAGCTCTCGATCAAGCGGCGGGTGATCGACAAGAAGTACAAGGCCGCCATCGAACGCGCGTACGCCGGCTTCGACTGACCGGCGGCCGCCGGCGACGACGGCACCCCGGGCTCGTGCGGGAGGCGGCGCTCAGCGCGCCGCCTCCCGCACGACGTTGAGCACCCCGCGCATCAGCAGCGTCGTCACCGGCCGCGTGAGCGTCCACGTCACGCGCTCGTTCGCCGGCAGCAGGGGGGCGGAGGCGGCGCCCCCCACCACCGCCCCGACCGCGATCGGCCATGCGAACCCGCGCGTGCCGTCGGACCGGCCCACCAGCACCGCCTCGAGCGCCGCGTGCCCGATGCGCCGGCCCCACCCCGTGCACGAGCAGGGGCGGTAGGCGAGCGACTCGCCGCGCCAGGCGGCGATGCCCACCTCGGCGACCGCCGAGGTCGCGAACTGCACCCCCCGCACCCCGAGGCGCCGCCGGAACCCCGTCGCGTCGCCCGCCCACGCCGAAGGGGAATCCATCAGGTGATCGGTCGCGGCGAGCGTCAGCGCGCCGACGGTGTTCAGGGCCGCCAACTCCACCCCCACGCGCACCGCGGACCGCTGCTGGGCTCGCGCCGTCGCCGCAGGCCACAGGACGGCGCCCACCGCGACCGCGATCGGCCACCACCGCCGCACCCCCGCGCGGACCGGCCTCATCGCGCCCCCCCGGCGCGCGCCGCTGCGGCGCGTTGCAGCGCCACCGGCGGCGTCGCGAGCGCCGCCTCGCGCTCCCCCACCCAGTGCCGTGTGTCGCGGGCGAGTTCGCGGACCCCGGGGGGCACCGGGACGTCCGCCGGCGCCACCACCCGCCCCCTCGCGGCGCAGCCGGAGATCCACGACGCGAGGGCCGCGTCATCCGCCGCGACCCACGCGTCGAGGGCGACGCCGCGGAAGGTGCCCGCCGCGCACGGCAATGCGCGGGTGCCGGCGATCGCGGAGACGCCGTCGCCGGTCGAGAACCCGGCGGGGGGACCGACGACCACGGCCGCGACGTCGGTGAGGGCGACGAGCGGATGCGCATACTCGGCCCAGGCGGGCGCGAGGGCGACGACGCCGCCGCCGGCGAGCAGCCCGAGCAGCGCCCCCGCCCGCGTCAGCGCGTCGTCGTCGGGGCGCTCACCGGCCGTGGGGGCGACCGCGTCTCCCATCCACGCCCAGCCGTCGCGCACCGCGAACTCCGCCCCGCACGCCGGGCATCCCAGCGTGGCCTCGCGCACGTCGCCGTCGTGACGCCGGTGGAGCGCCGCGATCAGGGGCCCGGGGGCGTGCGGCGCCGGGCAGCGCAGGGCTTCGAGGACGGCGATCTGCATGCGCTCAGGTGCGGCCGAGCCGGAGTTCGTCGATGTTCACGTGCGCGGGCCGGGTGGCGACCCAGACGACCGCATCGGCCACGTCGGCCGCGCGCAGCATCGCCGCGCGCGACGGGAATCCCTCGCGCGTTTCGGGCTGCACGGGGTCCCAGAGCGGCGTGTCCACCGGGCCCGGGGAGACGAGGGCACAGCGGACGCCCGTCCCCTGCGTTTCCGCCCGCACCACCTCGTGGAGCGCGCGCGCGCCGTACTTCGACGCGGCATAGGCCCCGTTGTCCGGGAACGGGTGGCGGTCGGCGACGGAGCCGATCGTCACCACGTGGCCGGTGCCCCGCGCACGCCAGGCGGGGAGGAAGGCCCGAAGCAGGCGGAACGGCGCGAGCAGGTTGACCTCGACGGTCGCGGCGAAGGCGGCGACGTCGGTCTCGTGCACGGGGGCGAGGGCGAAGATGCCGGCGTTGTTCACGAGCAGGTCGGGCGGCCCGCCGAGGCGCTCCCGCGCCGCCTCGACGAGCGCCGCGGCGCCCTCGGTGCTGGCGACGTCGCCGGGGAGGGCGATCCCCCGGGGCCCGCAGGCGGCGGCCGCCTCGGCGAGGCCGACGGCCCCGCGGGCGACGAGCAGCACCTGCGCGCCGGCGGCCGCCAGCGCCTCCGCCGTGGCGCGTCCGATGCCGCGGGACGCGCCGGTGACGAGGGCCGTGCGGCCGGCGAGGGGATGCGCGCTCACCGTGGGCGCCCCGCGCGTGGCGACGTCAGCGCCCCGCCGAGGCGGGGGCGTGCGCGAGCCGCAGGAACTCGTCGCGCGTCTTGAAGTCGTCGCGGAACTCGCCGCGGAGCGCCGACGTGATCGTGCGCGAGTTCTGCTTCTCGACGCCGCGCATCATCATGCACAGGTGCACGGCCTCGATGACGACGCCGACGCCGCGCGGCCCCAGCGCCTCCTCGAGCGCGTCGGCGACCTGCTCGGTGAGCCGCTCCTGGACCTGCAGGCGCCGCGAGAAGACCTCGACGACGCGGGGGAGCTTCGAGAGCCCGACGATCTTCCCGTCCGGGATGTAGGCGATGTGCGCCTTGCCGAAGAAGGGCAGCATGTGGTGCTCGCACATCGAGTAGAGCTCGATGTCGCGCACCATGACCATCGAGCTGTGCTCCTCCTCGAAGAGGGCGTCGCCGATGACGTCCATCGCCGTCTGCTCGTAGCCCTTCGTCAGCCAGCGCATCGCCTTGGCGACCCGCTCGGGCGTCTTGAGCAGGCCGTCGCGAGCCGGGTCCTCGCCGATCAGCGCGAGCTGCTCGTGCACCAGCTCGGCATACCGCACGAGGCCGGGCGTCGGCTCGAGCTTCGTGGACGGGACGGGCGGAAAGGCACGGGGCATGACGGGGGTCCGGTGGCGCCGCCGGTCAGCGGCCGTCGTACTCGACATAGTTGTTCTCGGTCTCCCACAGCCGGAGGCGCGACAGCCGCGCCGGTGCGATCGCAGGGGCGATCACGCCCCACATCGCCACGACGATGTTCTCGCTCGTGGGATTCGCGCCGGCGAGGAACGGGACGTCGAGATTCAGGTTCCGGTGGTCCACCTGGTCGATCACCTCGCGCTCGACGACGTCGCGGACGCGGCCGAGATCGACCACGTAGCCGCTCACCGGATCGATCGGGCCGGTGACCGACACCTCGAGGACGTAGTTGTGGCCGTGCCAGTTCGGGTGGTTGCACTTGCCGAACAGGGCGGTGTTCTCGGCGTCCGACAGGGCGGGATTGTGGACGCGGTGCGCGGCGTTGAAGCGCAGGCGCCGGGTCACGGTGACGTCGGGCATCGTCTGCACAACACGCGAGGGCCGATCGGGGTTCCCGCGCGAGCCGAGAAAACGACGTGCGCCCGGTACCGAGGCACCGGGCGCACGTCACGAACGGAAACGAAGCGGGGTTTTTTGAAGCCCTGTCGAATTGCCCCCGTCGCCGGGTGCTGAGGTTCTCACCGCAGACCTTCCGTCTTCCCCGCGCTGGGGCATGACGTCCAGTACGGTTTCTCGATCCCCTTCGAAGGACTTGTTGGCTCAAAAAATGAAGGCCGCTTCGCTCCCTGCTGCGTGGGCAATATGGGGGCGGGTCGCTCGGCCGCAAGCCGGTTCGGACGACGCGGACGCACGCTAGATTGCACGGCTCGCATGGACTTCGGCATCGTCGGCGCGATCGCGCTCCTCATCGGCTGGGCCCTCGGCACCTGGTTCGCCGAGCCGCCCGGCTGGTTCCACCTGCTCCTGAGCCTTGGGGTCTTCGGGCTCATCTGGCGCATCGTGGACCGCGGCACGTCGCGTCGGCCGAAGCGCTGAGCGCGCACCCGCCGCGCGCGGGGTTCAGATCTCCCAGTTCGACAGCAGCACACCCGCGGCGACGACCGGCTCGGGATGTGTCGCGAGGGCCATTCGCAGGTCGGTCCAGCGGACGCGCCCGCCGGCCCGTACGAGGTGCCGGTAGAGCCCGGCCGCCTCACCCTGCACCCGCACGGCCCAGCGCCGGCAGCCGCTGTCGCGCGCGTAGTTCCCGAGCGCGGCCACGAGGGCCGGGACGTACCGGTCGTCGGCCAGCGCGAGCTTGAGCACGCGGAGTTCCTCGCGCGTGCGCCCCTCGACGAGCGGGGCGTTGTGGCACAGCGCGAACCCGACGAGCGCCCCGCGGTCGTGGAGCAGGATCGTGTCGCCGAGGGCCAGCGCGTGCGTGATCTGCATCTCGCGCCGGTAGTCGAAGCCGGGGGCGAGCGAGGCGGCGAGCGCCGCGCAGGCCTCCAGCGCGTCGTCGCGATCGCGCGCCGACAGGGTGCCGAGCCGCACGCCGCCGTGCCCGCCGGCGCCCGGCGCGTCGAGGGTGAGCGTAATCGTCAGCCGCCCCGGGACGAACCCGAGCTGCGAGTAGAAGCCGATGTTGTCCATCGTCCGCGGCATCGTCTCGAGGCCGATCGTCGTCGCCCCCGCCTCCTCGAGCCACGCGATCCCGGCGGCGACGATCTCGCGCCCGAGGCCCTGCCCCTGCCACTCCGGCTTCACCGCCAGCGGCCCCATCCAGCCCTCGCGTCCCGAGACGTGGGCGACGTTGAACGCGATGATCTGGCCGCGGTCGTCGTGCCACAGCATCGCGCCGCCGCCGGCGTCCTCGATCGCGAACCGCCAGATGAGCGGGTTCAGGAACGGCACCCGCACCCCGACCATGCCGTCGCGGCGGTACCGGTCGGTGAAGGCGTCGCTGAAGACCGCATTCAGCGGCGCGATATCGGCGGGTGCGATGCGCCGGGGCCCGCCGCGCGCCATCCGGGGAGGCCGACCCGCCGCCATCACGCCACCTCCGCCGGCTCGGCCGGCACCGTCGCGTCCGCCACCGCGACCACCGAGCGCCCGCTCTCGGCGTCGAAGCGCACCTCGAGGACGCGGTCGAGGCCCTCGCGCACGTCGTCTATGTGCGTGATGACGATGACCTGCTCGAAGCGGTCGTGCAGCCGCCGCAGCAGGCCGAGCACGTGCTCCCGCCGCACGTCGTCGAGCGAGCCGAAGACCTCGTCCAGCACCAGCAGCGAGAAGGGCTGCCCCGAGCGCTCGGCGATCATCTGCGAGATCGCCAACCGCAGGACGAGGTTCGCGAGGTCCTCCTCGCCTCCCGAGATGACCGGCTTCGGCACGCCATCCTCGAGCACGACCAGCGCGTACTGGTCGTCGAGCTCCAGTTCGGCGTAGCGGCCGTCGGTCAGCTCGGCCAGGAACGCGCTCGCCAGCTCGGACAGCTCGGGGCGCAGCTGCGCGTTGAGGTCGGTGCGCAGGTCGGTGAAGGCCCGGTCGAGCTCGTCGTGCAGGCGCCGGTCCGACGTCAGCAGTTCGAGGCGGGCGCGGGCCTCGGCGTTCGCCTCGCGCTCGGCGGCGGCGCGCGCCAGCGCCTCCTGCGCCGCTTCGGCGTCGCCGCGGGCGCCGGCGAGCGCGAGCTCGGCGGCTCGCTGCCCCTCGCGCGCGCCTTCGGCGTCGCGGACCGCCGCCGCGAAGGCCTCGGGGTCGAAGGGGTCGAGCGTTGCGGCGGCCGCGAGCGCCTCCCGGCGCGCGTCGAGGTCGGCGCGGCGCGCAGCGAGGTCGGCCCGTTCGCGCTCGACCCCCGCGGCGCGCTCCGCGACCGCCTCGTGTCGCGCGGCGGTCCGCGCCAGCGCCTGCAGCTCGTCGAGCCGCGCGCGCACCGCCGCGTGCCGCACCGGGTCGAAGGCATCCGGCAGCGCGGCGAGCTCGGCGGTCACCTGCGCGTGCCGCTCGGCCTTCGCGGCGACGTCCAGCGACACGACCTTGAGCTCCGTCACCGCGGCGCGGATGCGCTCGAGGCGGCGCTCGAGGGCGGAGACCTCGCCCTGCGCCGCGCGGCGGCGCGCGTCGAGGTCGCGGAGCGCGTCGGGCTCCTCCTGCAGCTGCTCGACGCGCGACCGGAAGTACTTCCCGTCCATCTCCACCTGCTCGACCTGCGCGTCGAGCTGGTCGAGCACGGCGCGGAAGGACTCGCCGAGCGGTCGCGCGCAGGTGGGGCAGGTGCCGTCGGCCCCGAGCTGCACGAAGCGTTCGCGCTGCTCCTGCAGCTCGACGTACTGCTGGCGCAGGGCCTGCCGCCGCGTCTCGGCCTCCTGGCGATCGCGATCCCACGTCGAGCGCTCGGCGAGGGCCGCGGCCTGCGCGGCCTCGAGGGCGCGGCGCGCCGCCTCGACCTGCACGGTCACCTCGTCCTCGAGCGACGGCGCGGTGGCGAGTCGCTCGCGGCGCTCGACGAGGCGCTGCAGTTCGGCGGCGGTCTCGCGCTCGGCCTCGAGCAGGGCGCGCCGCCGCCCGTCGTCGCGCGCCTGCCCCTCGAGCGCCTGCCACTCGGCCGTCACGGCCGGCAGGGGCGCGAGGCGGCCGGCGAGCGCCGCAAGGGCCGCGACCGCCGCGGCGACCTCGTCGGCGTCCCGCGCGTGCCGCTCGACGAGCGAGGCGAGGCCCGCCGCCTCGGCCTCGAGCGCGC
>JAJTHG010000002.1 GCA_021298835.1 Gemmatimonadota bacterium | reverse complement strand
CGGTGCCGCCGCGGCCACCGGTGCCGCCGCGGCCACCGGCACCGCTGCACCGCCGGCCGTGGGTGACGCCGTCGAGGTGGGGACGCTGGGAGGCCGGCTCGGGACGCTCCTCGACGTCCGGGGGGACGACGCCGTCGTCGTCGTCGGGACGATCAAGCTGACGGTGCCGCTGCGTACGCTCAGGCGCGGCACGCGCGAAGTGCCCCGGGAGCGCGCCGGCACCTACGCCGAGGTCCCCGACGTCCAGGCCCGTCCCGAGGTGGACCTCCGCGGCACCCGGGCCGACGAGGTGGACGACATCCTGCTGCCGGCCATTGACGACGCCGTGCGCGCCGACCTCAAGAGCGTGCGGATCATCCACGGCAAGGGCACGGGAGTGCTGCGCGAGCGCGTCGCCGAGTTGCTGCGGAAGGACGTCCGCGTGCGCGAGTTTCGCCTCGGCCTGTGGAACGAGGGCGGGGCGGGCGTGACCATCGCCGCGCTCGACTGACCCGTCGTCGCTACGTTCCGGCATGATCCCCGACGAGGTCGTCGAGCAGGTCGCCGACGCGGCCGACATCGTGGCGATCGTGGGCGAGCACGTGCGGCTCAAGCGCACCGGCAACTCGTGGCGGGGCCCCTGTCCGTTCCACGGAGGCAAGGGTCCCAACTTCTCCGTGCAGCCGGGCAAGGGCTACAAGTGCTTCGTCTGCGGCGAGAGCGGGTCGGTGTTCACGTTCCTGCAGAAGCACCTCGGGCTCTCGTTCGTCGAGGCGGTCAAGCAGGTCGGCGAGCGCGTCGGCGTCGAGGTGCGGGAGGTCTCCCGCGCACGCGACGACGAGCCCGACTGGCGCGCCCCGCACTGGGAGCTGCACGCGGCGGCCGCCGAGTGGTTCACGCGCATCCTGTGGGAGGACCCGCGCGGGGCGGTCGCGCGCGAGTATCTCGCCGGCCGCGGGATCGGGCGCGCCGAGGGCGAGCGCTTCGGGCTCGGGTACGCGCCGCGCGAGATCGGGGCGATGCGCCAGCACCTCGCTTCGCTCGGCATGGGTGTCGAGCGGCAGCTCGAGTCCGGCCTGCTCGTGCGGCGCGACGAGGCGGAGGAACCGCGGCCGCGCTTCCGGGAGCGCCTGATGATCCCGATCCTCGACGTGCAGGGGCATCACGTCGGGTTCGGGGGTCGGCTGCTCGGGCCGGGCGAGCCGAAGTACCTGAACTCCGCCGACTCGCCGGTCTTCTCCAAGGGGAAGCTCCTCTACCTGCTGCACGCCGCGCGGCCGGCGATCCGCAAGCACGGGCGGGCGATCGTCGTCGAGGGCTACTTCGACGCGATCCGCCTGCACCTCGCGGGCATCGAGGAGGCCGTCGCCCCCATGGGGACCGCCCTCACCGAGGAGCAGGCCGAGGCGCTCGCGCGACTCTCCCCCACGGTGTTCCTGTGCTACGACGCCGACACGGCCGGCCAGAAGGCGACGTTCCGGTCCGGCCTCGAGTTGCTCCGCCACGGGGTGGCGGTGCGCGTCGTGTCCTTCCCCGAGGGTGAGGATCCCGACTCGTTCGTCGCGGCGTTCGGTTCTCCCGCCGAGGCGCAGGCGGCCATGGCGCGGCGACTCGACGAAGCCGTGGACCTCTTCGAGCGGCAGGTGCAGCTGCTCGCGGCGCACGGGTACTTCGGCGACCTGCACCGGAAGCGGCAGGCGGTGGACAAGCTGCTCCCGACGATCCGCGCCTGCCGCGACGACGTGACGCGCGAGTTGTACCTCGCGCGGCTCGCGGATGTCACGGGGGTGGATCGTGCGGCGCTGCTGCGCGAGCTGGACACCCCGCCGCGCCGACCCGGCGCCGCGCCGGGGCCGGCGGCGCGGGAGGTGCCGCCCCGCGACGCCCCGCCCCCGGAGGCCGAGTTCCCGGACGAGCGTGGGCGCGAGCGCTGGACGCGCGGCGGCCGGGGCCGCGGGGGGCGCGACGATGCGGGCTGGCGCTCCGTGCGCGGGCGCCCGACCATCACGGCGCCGGGCACGAAGCAGGTGCAGGACCTGCTGCTCGTCATGGTGCACGCGAGGCGGTTCGTGGAAGAGATCGCCGAGACGGTGGTCCCCGAGGACCTCGCGTCGGTGGCGGGACGCGAAGTGTTCCTGGCCCTCGTCGCCGAGCCCGAGGCGACGGTCGAGGACCTCGCCGCGCGCCTGTCGCCGGAGGCCGTGGACCTGCTGCAGGACCTGCTGGCGCTCGAGGGGGCCGTCGGCAACCCCGACCTCGCGAAGGACCGCACCATGACATACTTCAGGGAGCGTCGGCTCAAGGCGCGGATGGGGCAGCTGCAACAGGCGCTCCATGCGACCGAGGACGACGGGGAGAAAACGGCCCTGCTCGCCGAAATCGCGCGCCTCAAGCGCGAATCCACCAGCATTCGTTCGTCGTGACCCCTTCCGGAACGTCCGCCGCACCGCCGATGGTAGCGGCCCTTCTCCAGTTGCAGGCCCATGACACCGCCCTGCTCGAGCTCGAGACGCGGGCCGCCGCCCTCGAGGCGCGACGGGCGACCCTGCACGCCGATCGCGTCGCCCTCGAGCAGCAGGCGAGCCAGGCGCGCGCCGCCGCGGAGGCCGAGCAGAAGCGGCACCGCGACATCGCGCTGCGCCTCGCGGCGGCCCGGGTCGAGCTCGACCGCCGCGTCGCGGTGCAGGACGCGGCCGAGCGGCTGGCCGAGGTCACGGCCGCGGTCGCGCGCGTCGAGGAGGGGCGCCGCGCGGTGTCGGCCCTCGAGCACGAGTCGGCCACCTCGCGCAAGCGCACCACCGACCTCGCGCACCGGGCGCAGCAGCTCGCTGCACGGTCCGCGGCGGCGGGGGTGGCGCACGCGTCGGCCCTGGCCGCGCTCGACACCGAGGTCGCCGCGCTGGCCGAGTCGCTGGGCCCCGCGCGGACGATGCGGGCGGCGCTGGCCGCGAACGTCGCCGCCGACCTGCTCGCGCCGTACGATCGCGTGCGCCGCAAGCGGCCGCAGGAGGCCGTGGTGCCGATGCGCGGCCCGGCGTGCAGCGCGTGCGACACGGCGATGCCGATGCAGCGGCACCGTGAGATGCTCGCCGCGACCCGCATCGAGGTGTGCGAGGGCTGCGGCGTGCTGCTCTACGCGTCGGCGTGACGGTGGCGGCCCGGGCGCACGCCACGGGGGCCGCGGGGACCCCCGGCGCTGCGCCGCGCCCCCCGCGGCGCTGGCTCGTGCGGCCGGCGCCGGATCGCGCGGCGGTCGCGACCCTCGAGGCCGAACTGCGCCTGCCGCCGGCGCTCTGCGCACTCCTGGCCGTGCGCGGGCTCGGCGCCCCCGACGACGCGAAGCGCTGGCTGCGGCCGTCGCTCGCCCAGGTGCGGGAGCCCGGGACCCTCCCCGGCATGGCCGACGCGGTCGCGCGCCTCTCGCGCGCCATTGACGTCGGCGAACTCGTGCTCGTGCATGGCGACTACGACGTGGACGGCATCTGCGCGACGACGCTCATGGTGTCGGTGCTGCGCGAACTGGGGGGGCGCGCGACGCCGTTCATCCCCCACCGGCTGACCGACGGCTACGACCTCGGGCCGGCGGGCGTGGCTGCGGCGCAGGCGGCGGGGGCGCGCCTCGTGCTCACGTGTGATTGCGGCACTTCGGCCTCGGCCCCCATTGCGACGCTCGCGGCGGCGGGCATCGACGTCATCGTGAGCGACCACCACCTGCCGGGCGGGCCGTTGCCCGACTGCGTGGCGGTGCTCAACCCCAAGCATCCGGCGGCCAGCGACGCCGATCCCGACCTCGTCGCCGTCGGCGTGGCCCTGCAGCTGGCGCGCGCGCTCTGTCGCGCGCGCGGCGCGGACGACCGGAAGGCCATGCGCCACCTCGATCTCGTAGCGCTGGCGACGATCGCGGACGTCGGCGCCCTGCGGGGTGACAACCGGGCCCTGGTGCGGCACGGGCTCGACTGGATGACGCGCTCGCGGCGCGCCGGGCTGCAGGCGCTGCTGCGTTCGTCGGGGCTGGCGGGGACGCCGCTGTCGGCCGGTCGCGTCGCCTTCACGCTCGCGCCGCGGCTGAACGCGGCGGGTCGCCTCGACGCAGCGATGCGCGGCGTCGAGCTGCTGCTCGAGACCGACGAAAGCCGTGCCGACGTGATGGCCCGCGGCCTCGAGGCCCTGAACGTCCGGCGACAGGCCCTCGATCGCGCCACCCTCGACGAGGCGCGCACCCAGGCCGAGCGGCGCGTGGCCGAGGGGGCGCGGGGGCTCGTGCTGTACGGGGCATGGCATGCCGGCGTCGTGGGGATCGTCGCCAGCCGCATCGTCGAGGAGTTCGGCCGCCCGGCGGTCCTCGTCGCCATGGAGGGGGACACCGGCAAGGGCAGCGGACGCTCCATCGGGGCGTTCGACCTGCACGGGGCGCTCGGTGAATGCCGCGACCTGCTGCAGCGGTTCGGTGGCCACCGGGCGGCCGCCGGCGTGACCGTCTCGCGCGCGCAGCTGTCGGACTTCGCGCGCCGCTTCGACGAGGTCGCCCGGTCACGGCTCTCCGACGACGACCTCGTGCCCGAGCTGAAGGCCGACCTCGAGCTCCCGCTGTCGGCCGTCTCGCTCGACCTCGCGCGACTGCTGCGGCACGGGGAGCCATGGGGGGTGGCCAACCCGACGCCGGTGTTCGTGACGCGCGGCGCGACGCTCGCCGCCGCGCCCCGGATTCTCAAGGGCGAGCACCTCAAGGCGACGCTCCGCGACGGGGCGGTGTCGGTCGAGGCGATCGGCTTCCGGCTGGCGGCGCAGGCCCCCGGACTCGTGGCCGGCTTGCCGGTGGACATCGCGTATCAGGTGGAACTCGACACCTGGAACGGCGCCGAGCGGCTGCAGCTCAAGCTGGTGGACATCCGGCCGGCCTGAGGCGCGTGCGCATCATCGGCGGCGAGTGGCGCAGCCGGCGCCTGGTGCCCCCCGACGACGCCCGCGTGCGGCCGACGGCCGACCGGGTCCGCGAGGCGTGGTTCTCGATCCTCGGCGACGGCGTTTCGGGGGCACGCATGGCGGACCTGTGCGCCGGGTCCGGGGCGCTCGGCCTCGAGGCGCTCTCGCGCGGCGCCGCGACGTGCGAGTTCGTCGAGCTCAATCCCCGGTCGCTGGCGGCCCTGCGCCGGAACGTCGAGGCGCTGGGGGCCGGACCGCGCGCGATCGTGCGCCGGGCCGATGCCCTGCGCGTCGCGCGGGACGCCGCCGAGGGGACGTGGGACGTGGTGCTGGCCGACCCGCCGTACGGACTGGGCATGGGCGAGGCCCTTGCCGAGGCCTGGCTGGCCCGGCCTTTCGCCCCGGTGCTCGCCATCGAACACCGCGTGGACGACCCGATGCCCGCCGGCGGCGACACCCGCCGGTACGGCGAGACGGCGATTACCTTCTACCGCGTGCAGACCTCCGCCTCGTGACCCCGTCCGCCCCCGCGATGCGGCTCGGCCTCTACGCCGGGACGTTCGACCCGATCACGCGCGGCCACGAGGACCTGATCCGCCGGTCGCTCGAGTTCGTGGATCACCTCGTCGTCGCGGTGGCGATCAACCCCGACAAGAACCCGCTCTTCGGGCCGGAGGAGCGGACGCGGTTCATCCGGGAGATCTTCGCGGGCGAGCCGCGGATCGAGGTGCGGAGCTTCACGGGGCTGCTGGTGGACCTCGCCCGCGAGCTGCGGGCGACGATGTTCATCCGCGGCCTGCGCGCCGTCAGCGACTTCGAATACGAGTTCCAGATGGCGCTCATGAACCGGCACCTGGCACCCGAAATCGAAACGGTCTTCCTCGTGCCGTCGCTGGAGACGTCGTACATCAGCAGCTCGCTGGTGCGGCAGGTCGCGCGCTTCCGCGGCACGGTGGACGACCTCGTGCACCCCGTCGTGGCCGGGGCGCTGCTGCAGAAGTTCCGCGCATGACGTCGGCGTTCCTGCAGGGCGTGCGCGCGCGGGCGGCGGCGCGGCCCCGGACGATCGTCTTCCCCGAGAGCCGCGACGACCGCACGCGCGCGGCGGTCGCGGCCCTCGCGCGCGAGGGGATCGTGCGGCCGCTGGTGATTCTCGATCCGGCACACCCCGAGACGCACGAGGCCGTCCGGGCGCTCGGCGTGCCGGTGGTGGATCCGGCCACCGATCCGCGCGTTGCGCGGACCGTCGGCGACCTGCTGGCCTCGCGTGGCGCCAAGGGACTCTCGGAGGCGCAGGCGCAGGTGTTCGCCCGCGACCCGCTCTTCCTCGCCGACGCGCTCGTGCGGCACGGCGACGCCGACGGGTGCGTCGCCGGCGCGACGCACCCGACGTCCGACGTCATCCGCGCGGCACTCTGGCTCGTCGGAACCGCGCCGCGGGTGCAGACGGTCTCGAGCGCGTTCTACATGGTGGTGCGGCCGTTCCGGGGGGAGGAGCCCGAGGTGCTCACCTTTACCGACTGCGCCGTCGTCCCGACGCCGACGCCGGGCCAACTGGCGGACATCGCGCTCGCCGCCGCCGCCGACCGGCGGCGGATCGTCGGGGACGAGCCGCGGGTGGCGATGCTCAGCTACTCGACACACGGCAGCGCCGGCGGCCCGGCGGTACAGGCCGTCACCGACGCCGTCACGCTGGTCCGGCGGGCGGATCCCACGCTCGCGGTGGACGGCGAGTTGCAGGCGGATGCCGCGCTGCTGGCGGCCATCGGCGCGCGCAAGGCGCCGGGCAGCCGGGTGGCGGGCACCGCGAACGTGCTGGTCTTCCCGTCGCTCGATGCGGGCAACATCGCCTACAAGCTCGTCGAGCGGCTCGGCGGCGCGGTGGCGGTGGGGCCGATCCTGCAGGGACTCGCGAAGCCGTGCTCGGACCTCTCCCGCGGCGCCGCCGTGGATGACATCGTGAACGTGGCGGCGATCACCGCCCTGCAGACAGCCTGAACGCCCGCGGCCCCGGCCGCCAGTGGAGATTCCCATGACCTTTTCGATGCGCAAGCAGGGCGACGTGACGATCGTGGACGTGGACGGTCAGCTCATCGTCGGCAACCGGCAGGAACTCAAGCAGCGGGTGCTCGACGAGCTCGACAAGGGGGAGCGCAAGTTCCTCGTGGACTTCGAGAAGACGGGGTACATCGACTCGTCCGGCCTCGGCGTCCTGGTGTCGCTCTCGAAGAAGATCCGCGAGCAGGGCGGGGCCCTGCGCCTCGCGAACCTCAACGACGACCTGCGGACGCTCTTCGAGCTGACGAAGCTCGACACCCTCTTCGACATCGCCGACACGCGACAGCGGGCGCTGGAGTCGTTCTGAGCGGTCCGGCGGGGCAGCCGATGCGCGTGGCGCTGGAACTCGAGATCCCGAGCGACGTGTGCCACATCGAGCACGTCGTCTCCGAGGTCACGGCCTGCTGCGCCGGCCTCGCCCTGCCGCCGCGCGCCCTCACCCTGCGCGTCCCGGTCGCCCTCACCGAGGCGCTGGCCAACGCGATCCGCTACGGCAACCGCGCGGACGTCTCGAAACGCGTGCGGGTGCGCGCCGTCGTCAGCGACGTGGCGCTCGTGCTCGAGGTGCACGACGAGGGACCGGGCTTCGACCTCGGCCGCTGCCTCCGCGACTGTACCGTGCCGGCCGCGCGCGAACGCGAGGACGGCCGCGGGCTCTTCCTGATGCAGGCGCTGATGGATCGGCTCGAACACAGCGCCGACGGCGGGTCGGTCGTGCGCATGACGATGTTCCGCGCATGAGCGGTCGGATGCCCCGGCCGGGCCGGCGCGCTGCCGCGCCACGCGGCTGACTTCGCGGCATGTCCGCGCTCGAGACGATGCTGGGCGCCTTCCGCGAGGCGTCGGGATGCGCCGCCGCCGTGTGGGAGGGGGACGCGGCCTCGCTCGTGCTTGCCGCGGGGGACGTGCCCCTGCCGGCGATCGCCGACCGCGCCCGGCTCCCCGCGCCCCCCTTCCACGCCGACCTGCCCGGCGGCGTCGTCGCCGTGCCGCTGGGGCTGCCGGCCCGCGGCTGGGTGGCGGTGCAGGGGCCCGGGGCACAGGCCGAGCGCTGGGCCCGGTTCCTCGCGCCGCTGTGCACCCAGCTCCGGCGCCGCGAGGACCTCGAAGGGCGTACGGCGCGCGAGCTCGCCGAGCGCTACGAGGAGATCGACCTGCTGCACACGACGGCCGAGATCCTCGGCCGCAGCGTGCGCATCGGCGAGACGGCCGCGCTGATCCTGCGCGCGATCAGCGACGCCGTGGGGGCGCGCACGGGCCTGGTCTGGATGCACGACGCCGCGACCGACCGGCTCACGTGCCTCGCTGCCCAGGGCCTGCCGCGCGAGGACGTGGCGGCCCTGCCGTCGGGAGACCTCTTCGCGGTGTCGGCGCGCGCCTTCCGCGAGCGCGCCCCGGTCCTCGTGCCGGCCGACGAAGCCGTCGCCGACGCGGAGGCGGTGGTACGCGACGGCGAGCTGCTCGCCGTGCCGGTCGTGTGGGCCGGCAGCGGTGACACGGCGCCGCTCGGAGTCGTGGTCCTCTCGGCGCGCCGCGGCCGGCTTCCCTTCGCCCCCGGCGACGTGGCGCTCGTCTCGGCCGTCGCGGCGCAACTCGGCATCGCCATCCAGAACGCGGCGCTCGTCCGCGACTCGGCCGACCGGCGCGAGTTCTCGCGCGAAATGCAGCTCGCCCACGACCTGCAGATGAAGCTGCTGCCCAAGCCGGGCGTCGTCGCGCCGGAGGCCACCGCCGCGGCGCGCGTGGTGCCGGCAGAACAGGTCGGAGGGGACTTCTACCACCTCTTCCGTCTGTCCGGGGGGCGTACCGGCGTGATGATCGGCGACGTCTCGGGGCACGGCTATCGCGCGGCGATGATCATGGCGCTCGCCCTGTCGGCAGCAGCGATCCACGCGCAGCTCGCTCCCGACCCGGGGACGATGCTCGCCGGCCTCGCCGAGTCGCTGGCGGACGAGCTCGAGCAGACCGAGATGTTCCTGACCGCGTGCTACGTCGTGCTCGATCCCGCGCAGGAGACGCTGCAGTGGGCCAACGCGGGGCATCCCCATGCGTGGGTGGTGGACGACCAGGGGGCCGTCGCCCGCCTTGGCGCCACGGCGGCCCCGCTGGGGATGACGGCCCACGTGCCGCCGTCGCAGGCGATGGCGTGGCGGGCCGGGCACGACCTGCTCGTCTGCTGCACCGACGGCATCCCGGACGCCCGCAACCGGAAGGGGGCCAAGTTCGGCGAACCGCGCCTGCTCGACCTCGTCGCCCGGCACCGGACGGAGGCGCCGTCCCACGTCGTCGAGCGCGTCTTCGACGCCGTGCGCCGCCACGTGACCGACACGCCCGGGCGCGACGACCTGACGCTGGTCGTCGTGCGCACGTGACCGACGGCCCCGCGCGCGCCAAGAAGCGCCTCGGCCAGCACTTCCTGCACGACCGCCGGGTGCTGGAGCGCATCGCCGAGGCCGTCGCACCGCGCCCCGGCGAGACCGTCCTCGAGGTCGGCCCGGGCGAGGGGGCGCTCACCGACCTCCTCGCGGAGCGCGCGTCGCGGCTCGTGGCGATCGAACTCGACCGCGATCTCGTGCCCCGCCTGCGGGCGCGCTACGCCGGGCGGTCGCACGTCGAGATCCTCGAGGGCGACGTCCTCGACGTGGACCTCGCCGCGGTCGCGGGCGGCCCGTACGTGCTCGCCGGCAACGTGCCGTACTACATCACGACGCCGATCATCTTCCACGCCCTCCGGGCGCCGCGCCCGCGGCGCGCGGTGTACCTGGTGCAGAGGGAGGTGGCCGACCGCGTCGTCGCGCCGGCCGGCCATCCGGACTACGGGGCGCTGAGCGTGAACGTACAGGCACTCGCGGTGCCGGAGCGGCTGTTCACCGTCGGGCCTGGGGCGTTCCGCCCCGCACCGTCGGTCGAGAGCGCCGTCCTCGCGCTCGAGCCGCGGGCCGATCCGCTGGTCGGTCCCGGTGAGGAGCACGCCTTCCAGCGCTTCGTCGTCGCGATGTTCGGGCAGCGGCGCAAGCAGCTGGTGCGCGCCGTGCGCGAGGTCACCGGGTGTTCGGCGGAGGCGGCGCAGGCGGCGCTGGCGCGTGCCGGACTCGTCCCGACGGCGCGCGGCGAGACCGTGCCGCCGGCGGGGTTCGTCAGTCTCTTCCGCGCCGCCGGCGGACCGGCGTAGGCGGGGCGTGGGCCAGTGCGTAGGAGAGGGCCTCGAGCTCCTGCGCCATGTTCACCGACTGCACGATGACGCCGCGCGGCGCGGCGAGGGGGATCGGCGCGAAGTTGAGCACGGCGCGCACCCCGGCCCGGGCCAGCAGCTCGAGCATCGTCTGGGCGACCCCCGCGGGTACGGCGAGGACCGCGATCTGCGCATCGAGGCGCTTCACGTCGGCGGCCAGCTTCGTCGGGGACTGCACGCGCACGCTGCCCCAGCGCGAGCCGATCTTCGCCGGGTCGGCATCGTAAACGCCGACGACGCGGAAGCCGCGGTCGCCGAAGCCGGGGTACTGCGCAAGCGCCGCACCGATCTTGCCGGCGCCGACGATGACCACGCGCCGTTCGCGCTCGAGGCCGAGGATCTCGCGCAGGCGGCCGCGCAGGGCGGGGAGGTCGTAGCCGGTGCCGCGGATCCCGAAGGAGCCGAACTGCGACAGGTCCTTGCGCACCTGGGCGGAGGTGGTGCCGGCGAGGGCGGCGAGGGCCTCGGACGAGATGGTCCGGCGCCCCCGCGCGTCCTCGGCATCCAGGAAGCGCAGGTAGAGCGAGAGCCGGCGGATGGAGGATTCGCCGACGGCCTTCATGGGCGCTGTGAGGACACGCAGAAGTCGGACACGGCGTGTGGAAAGGTAGCGTTTATGACTGCGGGAAGGTGCCTGACGCCGGGGGCTTCCGCGGCGCTGTAGGTTCGCCGACATGATCGTTGCCCCGGACACCCCGCTGTCGGCGCTTCGCTTCCTCGTGGTGGACGTCGAGACGACGGGAATGCGGGCCGCGTTCGAGGACCGGGTGACGGAATTCGCGGCGGTGGCGGTCGAGGGTGGCACGACGGTGCCGGTGCTGCACAGTCTGGTGAATCCGGGGCGCCCGATCCCGTGGCGCATCACCGAGCTGACGGGGATCTCCGATCGCATGGTGCAGGGGGCACCTCCGTTCGGCCGGATCGCGCCGTTGGTGCGCCGGGCGCTCGAGGACCGGGTGTTCGTCGCGCACAACGCGGCGTTCGACTGGGGCTTCGTGAGCGCCGAGCTCGGCCGCGCGGGCGAGCCGGTGCCGCCGGTGGCGCAGCTGTGCACGGTGAAGCTGGCGCGGCGGGTGCTGCCGTTCCTGCCGCGGCGGTCGCTGGACCACGTGACCGCGCACTACGGCGTGCGCATCACGGGTCGCCATCGCGCCGACGGCGATGCCGTGGCCACGGCCGAGGTGCTGCGCCGCCTGCTCGCCGACGCCGAGCGGCTGGGGGCGGCAACATGGGGCGGGCTTCAGGCGTTGAGCGTCCAAGGGACGGGCGCGGCCCGCCGGGCGCGCCGCTCGGCGCTGCCCCGTTCGTTCGATCCCGATTCCTTCGACACCCCGGCCTGACCGATGGCATTCCCCGATCCGCTCCTGCAGACGTTCCAGATTGGCCGCTGGCGGGCCCACGCGATCCAGGCGGGGGGCCAGCAGCTCGACGGCGGCGCGATGTTCGGCGTGGTGCCGAAGCCGCTCTGGGAGAAGCGTCTGGCCGCCGACGCCCGCAACCGCATCCCGATGGGGATGCGCTGCCTGCTCGTCGAGCACGACCTCGGGCTGGTGCTGGTGGACACCGGGGCGGGGAACAAGGAGCCGGAGAAGTTCTACGACATCTACGGCATCGAGAACGCGCGGCGCGACGGCGCGACGGCGCTCGAGGACGGGATCCGCGCGGCGGGCCACGCGCCGGAGGACGTCGCGTTCGTGATCAACACGCACCTGCACTTCGACCACGCCGGCGGCAACACGGTGCGGGACGGCGACCGGGTGCGCCCGACCTTTCCCGAGGCGACGTACGTGGTGCAGTTGGGCGAATACCTGTACGCGACGCACACGAACGAGCGCACGGCGGCGAGCTACTTCGCGCCGAACTTCGTGCCGCTCTTCGAGGCCGAACGGCTGGAACTGGTCACGGGGAAGCAGGTCGTGCTGCCGGGCATCACCGTGCTGCCGACGCCGGGGCACGTACCGCACCACCAGAGCGTGCTGGTGCAGTCGGGCGGGGAGACGCTGTGCTTCCTGGGCGACGTCTGCCCGACGGCCCATCACCTGCCGCTGCCGTGGATCATGGGCTACGACGTCGAGCCGCTGGTGACGCTCGAGTCGAAGCGCTGGCTGCTGCGGCAGGCGGCGGAGGAGGGGTGGACGGTGATGTTCGAGCACGACGCGCACGTCGCGATGGGGAAGGTCGCGCACGACGGCAAGGCATACGGGCTGCGCTGAGTCGGGTGTCCCCGGGCCGGGGCTTCCCTTGACCTCGGAACGGGCCGCAAGTAGCTTTGCCTCAACAACTTGG
Source organism: Gemmatimonadota bacterium (assembly GCA_021298835.1). Lineage (GTDB taxonomy): Bacteria > Gemmatimonadota > Gemmatimonadetes > Gemmatimonadales > Gemmatimonadaceae > JAJTHG01. The sequence continues at coordinate 84,735 of JAJTHG010000002.1, read as the reverse complement.
CCAAAGTGGGCGAGACCATCCGCCCCACTCCCCGGCCGCCGCGCGTTCGGCGAGCTGTCGGAGTTCGACGTACAGCCGGTCGCCGCCCCTCGTGGGGCGTCGGCGGGTCGTCCGCGCGGACTCCACCCGAGTCCGCGTTTTTCGTTCCCCCGAAGCAGGAGCCTGCCCATTCAGGACCCGACGAAGCGCATCCGCGTCAACCGCCAGATCCGCCTGAGCCCCGTGCGCGTGATCGCCGCCGATGGCGCCCAGCTGGGCATCATCGACACCGACATCGCACTCCGCATGGCCGAAGAGCAGGGCCTCGACCTCGTCGAGGTCGCGCCGCTCGCCCGGCCGCCGGTCGTCCGCATCATGGACTACGGCAAGTACAAGTTCGAGCAGGCGAAGCAGGCGCGCGTGGCGAAGAAGAAGCAGCACGTGATCGAGTTGAAGGAGGTCAAGTACCGGCCCAACATCGACGATCACGACTTCGACACGAAGACGCGGCACGCCCGCCGGTTCCTCGAGGAAGGCAACAAGGTGAAGGTCACGCTGATGTTCCGTGGCCGGCAGATCGCGCATCCGGAGCTCGGCCGCGCGGTCGTGCAGCGGGTCGCGCAGCAGCTCGCCGACCTCGCGAAGATCGAGACCGACGCCCGCCTCGAAGGAAAGGCGATGACCATGATCCTCACGCCCAAGTGAGCGGAAGGAAGGAGTAGCCGATGCCGAAGATGAAGCCCCACAAGGGCGCCAAGAAGCGCTTCACGACGACCGCCACCGGCAAGGTGCGGCGCCTGCGCGCGCACAAGAGCCACATCCTGACCAAGAAGACGTCGAAGCGGAAGCGGAACCTCCGCCGCCCCACGACCGTCGACACCCCGGGCGAGGCGAAGTTCATCAAGCGCCTCCTCGTCGTCTGAGCCGGAGGACCTGACCCATGCCTCGCGTTCGTTCCAACGTTGCGCGTCTGAAGCGCAAGAAGCAGGTGATGAAGGCCGCCCGCGGCTACTTCGGCGCGCGCAGCAAGCTCTGGGGGCCCGCCAAGGAGTCGGTCGAGCGCGCCTGGCGCTACGCCTACCGCGACCGCAAGAACAAGAAGCGGGAGTTCCGCCGCCTCTGGATCGTCCGCATCAACGCGGCCGCCCACCAGAACGGGCTGAACTACAACCAGTTCATCTTCGGGCTCGGCAAGGCCGGCCTCGAGGTGGACCGCAAGGTGCTCGCCGAGCTCGCGGTCAACGACGCCGCGGCCTTCGCCATGCTCGCCGACCAGGCGCGCGCGGCGCTCGGCGCGGCGTAAGCCGCACCGCCGCTTCCGGTCCGTCGAGGCGGCCGCGCGCGCTCCGGCGCCGCGGCCGCTTCGTGTTCGCGTCCCCGGCGCGGGGCGCTGCCGCCTGCGGCGACGCAGGACGGCGGGTGCGCCGCCGGGGCCTTCCCGTGGTGCCGTCACCGAGCGATGACTGATCATTCCGCGATGCAGGGCGAACTCGACCAGGCCGACGCCCTGATCGAGCAGTTGCAGGGGACCGACGACCCGGCGCAGTTCGAGGCGCTCGAGACCCGCCTCGTGGGCCGGAAGGCGGGCATCATCACCCGCGCCTACTCGCGCATGCGCGAGGTCACCGACGCCGACGCGCGCAAGCGCTTCGGCCAGGAGCTCAACCGGCGCGCCCAGCTCGTCGCCGACCTCGCGGCGCGGCACCAGCAGCGCCGCGCGGCCATCACCCGCCGCGGCCCCGCCATCGACCCCACCATGCCTGCCCGCGACCGCTGGGTCGGCGCGCGGCACCCGGTCACCGCCGTCATCGACGAGATCGCCGCCATCTTCCGCGAGCTCGGCTTCACCATCGCCCTCGGGCCCGAGGCCGAGCGCGACTGGTACAACTTCGGCGCGCTCAACTTCCCGGACGACCATCCGGCGATGGACATGCACGATACCCTGTACCTCGGCGACGGGGCGGTGCTGCGCACGCACACCTCGCCGGTCCAGGTGCGGACCCTCCAGCAGTACCCGCCTCCCGTCCGCATCCTCGCGCCCGGCACGGTGTACCGCCGCGACTTCTTCGACGCCACCCACGCCCCGGCCTTCGCCCAGCTCGAGGGGATGGCCGTGGACGAGGACATCGGCTTCGCCGACCTCAAGGCCACGCTCACCGAGTTCGCCCGCCGCTTCTACGGCGGCTCGCGGCGCGTGCGCTTCGGCCCCTCGTACTTCCCCTTCACCGAGCCCTCCGCCCAGATGGACGTCGAGATCGACCTCGGCGACGGCAAGGGGACCCGCTGGGTCGAGATCCTCGGGTGCGGACTCATGCATCCCGCCGTGCTCGAGAGTGCCGGCCTCGACAGCGCCCGCTACACCGGCTGGGCCTTCGGCATGGGACCGGGGCGCATCGCGATGTCGCGGCACGGTATCCCGGACATCCGGCTGCTCTACGACAGCGACGTGCGCTTCCACGCCCAGTTCGCCCCCGGCGCCGCCGCGGAGGACGCGCGATGATCGCGTCGCACGCCTGGCTCAAGGCCTTCGTGCCCCACTCGCTGGCCCCCGAGGCGCTCGGCGAGCTCGTGGGCCGACACGTCGCCACGCTCGACGGCCTCGCGCAGCTCCGGGCCGACCTCGTGCCCTTCGTGGTCGCGCGCGTCGTCGAGAGCGAGAAGATCCCGGACACCCGGCTGTCGTTCAACAAGGTGGACGATGGCTCGGGCACTCTGCTCGAGGTCGTCTGCGGTGCCCCGAACGTGACCGTCGGGGTGTGCTACCCCTTCGCCCGCACCGGCACCGTCATGCCCGGTGGGCAGCTGACGATCGAGAAGCGCAAGATCCGCGGCTTCACGTCCAACGGCATGCTCTGCTCGGCCCGCGAACTCGGGCTCGGGCAGGAGCACGACGGCATCCTCGCGCTCGAGACCGACGCCCCGCCCGGGACGCCGCTGCTGCAGGTGCTGCCGCTGGGCGATACGCAGTTCGAGTTCGACGTCCTGGCGAATCGGCCGGACCTCCTCTCGCATTTGGGCCTCGCCCGCGAGGTGAGCGCCCTGACGGGCGTGGCGCTGGCCGACCCGGCCGAGATCGGCCCGGTGCCGGCGGGGCTCGAGGCGGTGCCGGCCGGCGTGCGCGTCGCCGTCGAGACGCCGGCCCGCTGCCCGCGCTACGTGGCGGTGGTCGTGCGCGGCGTGACGGTCGGCCCGAGCCCGGACTGGCTGCGGGCCCGCGTCGAGAGCGTGGGGGGGCGCAGCATCTCGAACGTCGTGGACGCGACGAACTACCTGCTGCACGGCTTCGGCCAGCCGGCGCACGCGTTCGACCTCGCCCGGCTGGGCGGGAGCGCGATCGTCGTCCGCGAAGCGCGCGCCGGCGAGACCATCACCACGCTCGACGGGGTGGCGCGCACGCTCGAGGCGGGGATGCTCGTGATCGCCGACGCCGAGCGGCCGCAGGCGATTGCCGGCGTGATCGGCGGCAGGGACAGCGAGGTCTCCGAGCGGACGACCGACCTGCTGCTCGAGGTCGCGCACTTCGAGCCCCGGCAGGTGCGGCGGACGCGGCGCGCGATCGGTGTGAGCACCGACGCGTCGTACCGCTTCGAGCGCGGGGTGGACGGCGCGGCGACCCGACGGATGGCCGAGCGGCTGGCGGCGCTCGTCGTGCAGGTCGCGGGCGGCCGCATTGAAGGCCTTGTCGAGGTCGGCGCGGCCCCTGCACCCGCCCCGGCCGTGGGCCTCTCGCACGCCCGCGTCGAGCGGCTGCTGGGCGCCCCCGTGCCGGCTGCGGAGGTGGAGCGCTGGCTCACGGCGGTCGGGTTCGGCGTCGGGCGCACGGGCGAGGGCGCATGGCAGGTCGCGCCGCCGACGTGGCGTCACGACGTCGCCCGCGACGTGGACCTCGTCGAGGAGGTCGCGCGGCTACGCGGCTTCGACGTGCTGCCCGACACGCTGCGTCCCTCGCGGCCCGGGACGGTCCCCGACCACCCCCTGCACGTGGCGGGCGAGCGCGTGCGGGATGCCCTCGTGGCCGCCGGACTGTTCGAGGTGAAGCCGCTCCCGTTCGTGGCCGGGCACGACGAGACCCATGCGCGCGTGCGCAACCCGCTGGCCGAGGACGAACCGCACCTGCGGCGCGCGATCCTCGAGACGCTCGCGAAGCGCGCCGAGTACAACCTGTCGCGCATGCAGGGGGACATCCGGTTGTTCGAGGTCGGCTCGGTGTTCGGGAAGGGGGAGGGCGCCCTCCCCGTCGAGCGCGTGCACGCGGCGCTGCTGGTGATGGGGGCCCGGCACCCGGCGCACTTCACGGACGCCACGCTGCATCGCGCGGGCGCCTCGCCGGCGTTCGACGCGTGGGACGCGAAGGCCCTCGCGGAAGCGCTGGCCGCCGCGGCGCATCCCGGCCGCGCGGTCGCGCTCGTCCCGGGCACCGGCGACGACGAACTCTGGCGCCTCGAGGCCGACGGCGCCGCACTCGGGCGCATCGTGCGCGTGGCGCTCGACGCCCCGGTGTGGGCGCAGCCGGCGTTCGGCGTCGAGGTCGTCCTTGGCGAGCTGTCGTCCGCCGTCGTCGCCCCGCCGGGTGGTCACGCGTACCGGGGGGCGTCCGCGCGCGTCACCGCGCGGCCGGTGCAGTACCGGCCCCTGCCGACGCAGCCCGCCGCCGAGATCGACCTGGCGCTGCTGGTGCCGGACGCGGTGCAGGCCGCCGACGTGGCGCGGGTCGTCCGCGCGACGGCGGGCGAGCTCCTCGAACGGCTGGTGGTCTTCGACGAGTTCCGCGGGTCGGGCGTCGCGGAGGGGCATCGTTCGCTCGCGTGGCGCTTGACCTTCCGCCACCGGGAGCGCACCCTCGGAACGAAGGAGATCGAGGGCCGACGGTCGGCCGTCGTCAAGGCGCTGGAGGCGCAACTGCGCGTGACGGTGCGTGGCTGAGATGCAGTCGTACGAGACGCTCCGGCGCCTCGTCCGGGCGCTCGCGGAGGAGCTGGCCGGCTTCCGTCGGCGGGCGCTCGCCGCCGAGGCGCGCGTGCGTGAGCTCGAATCCCGGCAGCCGCCCGTCCCGACGGTGAGCGCCGATCCGGGGTTGGCCGCGCGCGTCGTGGCGCTCGAGGCGGAGACCGCGGAGCTCCGGCGGCGCATCGAGGCGGCCGGCGCGCGCGCCGAGCGGATCCGGTCGCGCGTGCGCTTCCTGCGGCAGCAGGCGGAGGAGGCGCCGTGAGCGCGTCGGGGCCGCGCAAGGCGCTGGTGCGGGTCACCGTCGGGGGCGAGGAGTACAACCTCCGCACCGACGCCTCGCCCGACCACACCCGCGCGGTCGCGGCCCACGTGGACGAGGCGATCCGCACGATCAGCAAGGCGGGCGTCGCGATCGAGCAGCACAAGATCGCGATCCTCGCGGCGCTGCAGATCACCGACGAACTGCTCAAGGAGCGGCAGGTGCGCGCGGCGCTCGAGCAGGACATGGCGGCGCTGATCGAGGAAATCCGTCCGCTGCTGCCGCCGGCCAAGCGGGAGTAGGCGGCGGCGCGTCGGTCGGCCCGGCAGCCGCCGAAGGCCGAGGGGTCGCACCCCACCCGTTCGGTGCGTTGCCAGCCCCGCGACGGACCCGTACAATCCACGTGACCACGAACGGTCGTAGGTCTCGGCCGGCCCTGCAGTTAGCTCCCGTCGCGGATCCTCCGGATCCCCGATCCGGGGCGGAATCCAGGGTCCCGCGATGCCTGCGTCCGCTCTCTTCGTCCCCGCGGTGCCGTTGGCCGCCTTGGAGTATAGATCGCAATGCCTCCCTACTTGCCGCTGATCGCCGGCGGTGCGGCCGCGCTGGTGGCCGCCGTCGTGGCGTTCGTCGTCGGGCGCCGAGCCGGCCGAGCCGCTCTCGAGCGCGAACAGCAGACCGCCTTGAGCACCGCCGAGCACCGCGTCCGCCAGATGGTGGGCGAGGCCGAGCGCGAGGCGGAGACGCTCAAGAAGAGCGCCCTCGTCGCCGGGAAGGAGGAATCGCTCCGGCTCCGCGAGGCCTTCGAGGCCGAGGCGCGCACCCGCCGGGCCGAGCTCGAGAAGGTCGAGAAGGTGCACGCCGACAAGTCGCGCGAACTCGATCGGAAGGCGGACGTGCTCGACCAGAAGGACAAGGACCTCGCCCGTCGCGCCACCGAGATCGGCCGACGCGAGAAGACGGCCGACGACCGTCAGCGTGACCTCGACCGCATCGAGGAGGACGCCCGCAAGCGGCTCGAGGCACTCGCCGGCCTCACCGCCGATCAGGCGCGGGGGGAACTCGTCCGCCGGCTCGAGGACGAAGCGCATGCCGCCGCCGCCAGCCGGGTGCGCGAGATCCGCGAGCGGGCGCGCCGCGACGCCGATCGCGAGGCGAAGAAGATCGTCGCGCTCGCCGTCCAGCGGATCGCCGCCGAGCACACCAGCGAGATCTCCACCGCCGCCGTCTCGCTCCCCAGCGACGAGATGAAGGGGCGCATCATCGGCCGCGAAGGCCGGAACATCCGCGCCTTCGAGCTCGCCACGGGGGTGGATGTCATCATTGACGACACGCCGGACACGGTGGTGATCTCGTGCTTCGAGCCGGTCCGGCGCGAGATCGGCCGACTGGCCCTCGAGAAGCTCGTCACCGACGGCCGCATCCATCCCGGCCGCATCGAGGAGGTCGTCGCCAAGGCGCGCACCGAGGTCGAGCGGGGGATCGTCGAGAGCGGCGAGCAGGCCGTGTACGAGCTCGGGGTGCACGGGATGCACCCCGAGCTGGTCAAGCTCGTCGGGCGCATGAAGTACCGCACCTCGTACGGGCAGCAGATCCTCAACCACTCGAAGGAAGTCGCCCACCTGGCCGGGATCATGGCCGCCGAGCTCGGGCTCGACGTCGCGCTCGCCCGGCGCGGCGCGCTCCTGCACGACGTCGGCAAGGTGCTCACGCACGAGCACGAGGGGACGCACGTCCAGCTCGGCGTCGAGGTGGCGACCAAGTACGGCGAGTCGCCGGCGGTGGTCAATTGCATCGCCGCCCACCACGACGACGTGCCGCACGAGTCCGAGGAATCGGTGCTCGTGCAGGCGGCCGACGGCATCTCGGGCTCCCGCCCCGGGGCGCGTCGCGAGGCGTTCGAGACCTACGTGAAGCGCCTCGAGGGCCTCGAGCGGATCGCGACCAGCTACAAGGGCGTCGAGAAGTCGTTCGCCATCCAGGCCGGCCGCGAGATCCGCGTCATGGTCACGCCCGACCAGATCGACGACGGCCGCGCGCAGCAGCTGGCCGAGGAGATCGCGCGTCGCGTCGAGAACGAGCTCCAGTATCCCGGGCAGATCAAGGTCGTGGTCATCCGCGAGACGAGGGCCACCGACATTGCCCGCTGAGCGCATCGACGGCACCGCGATCGCGGCGGCCATCCGCGCCGAGGTCGCGCAGGGCGTCGCGGCGCTCGCGCCGCGCGGCGTCGTCCCCGGCCTCGCCGTGGTGCTCGTGGGCGAGGACCCCGCGAGCACGGTGTACGTGCGCGCCAAGGAGAAGGCGAGCGTCGAGGCCGGCATGGCCGGGCGCACCATCCGCCTGCCGGCGACCACGAGCCAGCCCGACCTGCTCGCCGTCATCGACGGCCTCAACGCCGATCCCGCCGTGCACGGCATCCTGGTGCAGATGCCGCTGCCGAATGCAATCAATGCCCAGGCGGTGATCGCCCGGATCCGCCCCGACAAGGACGTGGACGGCTTCCATCCGGTCAACGCCGGCAAGCTCTTCATCGGCGAGACCGACGGCTTCGTCCCGTGCACGCCGGCCGGGGTGGTCGAGCTGCTGAAGCGCAGCGGCACCGAGACGCGGGGGGCGGACGTCGTCGTCGTCGGGCGCAGCACGATCGTCGGCCGCCCGATGGCGGCGCTGCTGTTGCGGCAGGGCGAGGGCGGGGACGCCACCGTCACCGTCTGTCACTCGCGCACGCGTGACCTCGCGGCGCACGTCCGTCGCGCCGACATCGTCGTCGCGGCGATCGGGCGCCCCGAGGCGATCACGGGCGACATGCTCAAGCCGGGCGCCGTGGTGATCGACGTCGGCATCAACCGCATCGCCGACCCCGGTACCCGCACGGGGACGCGACTCGTGGGCGACGTGCATTTCGCCAGCGCCGCGGCGGTGGCCGCGAAGATCACCCCGGTGCCCGGCGGCGTCGGGCCGATGACGATCGCCATGCTGCTCGCCAACACCCTCAAGGCCGCCGAGCGGGCCGCCGGCGCCGCATGAGCGGGGACGTCGGCGCCTCTCCCGACGAGGCGATCGGCGTCGGGCAGGTCGCGCAGGCGGCCCGCGACGTCGTCGAAGGGGCCTTCCCGCGCCTGTGGGTCCGCGGCGAGGTCATGGGCCTCAAGCAGTACCCCAGCGGACACTGGTACTTCACGCTCAAGGACGCCGAGGGGGCGCTGTCGTGCGTGGTGTGGAGCGCCAAGGCCAAGCGTCGCACGATTCCGGCCGCCCCCGACGAGGGGATGGAGATCGCGGCCCTCGGGCGGCTCACCGTGTATCCCGCCAAGGGACAGCTGCAGTTCAGCGTCGAGGCGCTGGAGGCCGCCGGCGAGGGGCTCTGGCGCAAGCAGTTCGAGGAGGCGCGCCGCCGCCTCGAGGCCGACGGCCTGCTCGACCCCGCCCGCAAGCGGTCCCTGCCGCGCGTGCCGCGCACCGTCGCGGTCGTGACGAGTGCACAGGGAGCGGCGGTGCGCGACGTCATCGCCGTCGCACGGCGGCGTGCCCCGCAGGTGCAGCTCGTCGTCGTCAACTGCCTGGTGCAGGGCGACGACGCGCCGGCGAGTCTCGTCGCCGCGCTCGACCGCGTGGCGCGCTGGGGCGGCGCCGACGTGGTCATCGTCGGGCGCGGCGGCGGGTCGAAGGACGACCTGTGGGCGTTCAACGACGAGGGGGTGGCGCGCGCGGTGGCCGCCTGTCCCGTGCCGATCATCTCGGCGGTCGGTCACGAGACCGACGTCTCGCTCACCGACCTCGTCGCCGATCTGCGGGCCCCGACCCCCTCGGCGGCGGCCGAGGCCGCCGTGCCGGTCTGGACCGACCTCGAGGCGGACGTGCGCGCGCACGCGCAGGCGCTGCGCCGCGCTCTCGCGCAGAAGGCGGCCCGCGCGCGGCAGCGGTTCGCGGCGACGACGCGCCAGGTGCAACTGGCGGCGCAGCGCGTCGTCGAGCGCCGGCGCGCCCGGCTCGAAGCGGCGGGCGGCCGGCTGGAGGCGCTGAGCCCTCTGGCGACGCTGGGGCGGGGGTACGCGGTGGCGCAGGCCACCGACGGAACGGCGCTGACCAGCGCCAAAGCGTTCCGGGACGGGCTAGATTTCTCGCTGGTCCTCCGGGACGGCCGCGTGCGCGCGACGGCCCGGGACGTGATCGTGACTCCTGCGACCGGTACGCCGTGACGTTCGAACAGTCCCTCGATCGGCTCGACGCCATCGTCGGCCAGCTCCAGCGGGACGACGTCCCGCTCGACGAGGCCCTGCGCCTCTTCGAGGAGGGCGTCGGGCGTGTTCGCGAGGCGGCGCAGGCTCTCACCCGGGCGGAGACGCAGGTGCAGGCGCTGGTCGAGGGGCCGGACGGCACGCTGGGAGTGGCGGACCTTGCCGGCTGACACCGCCACCGTCGAGCCGGGCTTCGCCGCCGATCGCGCGGCGGTGGACGCCGAGCTGGCCCGCCTGCGCGACCGCTACGCCTCGGGTCTCGGTGGCTCTGCGGTCGCCGAAGCCGTGCACTACGCGTGCATCGGCGGCGGCAAGCGGCTGCGGGCCGTGCTGCTGCTCGAGGCCTTCCGCGCTGCAGGCGGCCGCGGCGACGCCACCCCGCTCGCCGCGGCGGTGGAGGTCGTGCACGCGTACTCGCTCGTGCACGACGACCTGCCGTGCATGGACAACGACGACATGCGCCGCGGACGCCCGACGGTGCACCGGCAGTTCACGGTGGCGGCCGCGACGGCGGCCGGGCTGGCGATGGTGCCGCTCGCCGCGCGCAGCGCGGCGGATGCCGCCGTGTCGCTCGGACTCCGGGAGGCGGAGGGCTCGGCGCTCGTCGCCGAGCTGATGCGCGCCGCCGGCGGCGGCGGGATGATCGGCGGGCAGTTGCTGGACCTCGAGGGGGAGGGGCGCGACCTCGAGTTGGCCGACCTCGAGCGGATCCACCGGCTCAAGACGGGGGCGCTGATCACGGCGTCCGTCGTGTTGGGGGCGATGGCGGCCCGTGCGACCCCCCGCGTCGTCGAGGCGTTCCGCACGTACGGCAAGGCCCTCGGCCTCGCCTTCCAGATCGCCGACGACGTGCTGGACGTGACGGCCACGACCGACCAGCTCGGGAAGACCGCCGGCAAGGACCTCACCAGCCGGAAGAGCACGTATCCGGCCGTGCTGGGGATCGAGGGAGCAATCCGGCGGGCCACGGCGTTGACCGAGGAAGCGTGCCGGTCCCTCGAGGATGTCGGCCTGCTGACGCCCGAGCTCGACCACCTCGCCCGTTTCACCGTGGCGCGCCGCTCCTGACGCGCCGTCACCATCCCGACGCCATGTCGCTTCTCGAGCAGATCCAGTCGCCCGCCGACCTCAAGCGCGTTCCGCGGGCCGAGCTGCCCCGCCTCGCGCAGGAGGTCCGCGACTTCCTCATTTCGACATGCGCGCGCACGGGCGGGCACATCGGGGCGGGGCTCGGGGTCGTCGAGCTGACGATCGCGCTCCACTACGTGCTCGACACCCCGACCGACCTGCTGGTGTGGGACGTCGGCCACCAGGGCTACCCGCACAAGGTGCTCACCGGGCGCCGCGACCGCTTCGACACCCTGCGGCAGGAACACGGGCTGTCGGGCTTCCTCAAGCGCACCGAGTCGCCCTACGACACCTTCGGTGCCGGCCACGCGGCCACGTCCATCTCCGCGGCGATCGGAATGGCGATCGGGCGCGACCTCAAGGGGGGGCGCGAGAAGGTCTTCGCGGTCATCGGCGACGGCTCGCTGTCGAGCGGACTCGCGTACGAGGGGCTGAACAACGCGGGGGCCTCGAAGAGCGACATCTGCATCATCCTCAACGACAACGAGATGTCCATCGCGCCGAACGTCGGCGCGATGCACAAGTATCTCACGCAGGTCCAGCGCAACCCGCTCTACAACCGCCTGCGCGAGAAGATCGGCAACTTCGTCGAGCAGCACGAGCCGCTCGGCCAGCTGTTGCGCAAGTGGGAGGAGAGCGTGAAGGGCTTCCTCACGCCCGGCGTCCTCTTCGAGGAACTCGGCTTCCGCTACTTCGGGCCGATTGACGGCCACGACACCGAGCAGCTCGTCGAGACGTTCAAGGCGGTCCGGGAGATGGACACGCCGCGCCTCGTCCACGTCGTCACGCAGAAGGGGAAGGGCTTCCCGGCCGGCGAGCACGTCGAGAAGTGGCACGCACTGCCGGCCGGCCACGATCCCGCCACCGGCAAGCAGCTCAAGCCGGCGTCGGGCAACCCGAACTGGACGGCGGTCTTCGGCAAGGGGCTCGTCGAGATCATGGCCGAGCGGCCGGACGTCGTCGCGATCACGGCGGCGATGCCGAGCGGCACCGGGACGAACGCCGTCCAGAAGGCCCATCCGGGCCGCTACTACGACGTCGGCATCGCCGAGGGCCACGCGGTGACGTTCGCCGCCGGCCTCGCCACGCAGGGGATCCGTCCCGTCGCGGCCATCTACTCGACCTTTCTCCAGCGCGGCTACGACAACATCGTGCACGACGTGGCGATCCAGTCGCTGCCGGTGGTCTTCGCGATGGACCGCGCCGGCCTGGTGGGCGAGGACGGCGAGACCCACATGGGGCTCTACGACATCGCCTACATGCTGGCGGTGCCGAACATGATCGTCACCGCCCCCAAGGACGGCACCGAGCTGCTCGGGCTCCTCAAGGCCGGCCTCGCGCAGGACGAGGCGCCCTTCTGCACGCGGCTCCCCCGCGACACCTCGCCCGACGTGCCGGCCGATGCGGCGACGATCGCCCCCGTGCCGCACGCCACGTGGGAGGTGCTCCGCACCGGCAAGGATCGGGTGGCGGTCCTGGCGGTGGGCACGATGGTCGCCGAGTCGCTGGCGGCGGCCGAGACGCTCGGCGCGGAAGGGCTCGACGTCACGGTCGTCAATTGCCGCTACCTCAAGCCCTACGACGCGATCACCCTGCAGGCGATCCTCGCCCAGCACACCCACGTGCTGACCGTCGAGGAGGGCACCGTCGTCAACGGTTTCGGGGCGATGATCTCGTCGGTCATCCACCGCGACGCCCCGGACGTGCGCGTGATGGTGCACGGCGTTCCCGACCGCATCATCTACGCGGCGTCGCGCAAGCGGCAGCTCGCGCAGTGCGGACTCGATGCCGCCGGCATCGCCGGCCGGCTGCGGGCGCTGCACGCGGCCGAGTCCGAAACGGTGACGGGGTGAGGCGCGTCGGCGTCGTCGGCCATCGCGGCTACGACGAACTTCCCGCCATCCTCCCCGGCTTCGTCGCCCAGGCCCGGGCGCTCGGGCTCGCGATCGCCTTCGAGCGCGACCTGCACGGCATCGCCGGGGGGGGCGAGCTGCTCGAGAGCCCCGACGATCTCGATGTGCTCGTCACCCTCGGGGGCGACGGCACCCTGCTGCGCGGCGCGCGGTGGCTTGATGCGCGCGGCACCCCCATCCTGGGCGTCAACCTCGGCCGGCTCGGCTTCCTCACCAGCTGCGCGGGCGACGAGGCCACCGAGGCGCTCGGCCGGTGGGCGCGCGGGGACTATCGCGCCGAAGCGCGCATGGCGCTCGAGGCCGTCGCCTTCGGGCACGACGGCGAGGTCGCCAGCCGCTTCATCGCCCTCAACGACGTCGTGCTCCACAAGGGGGGCTTCGCTCGCGTGCTGCGCCTGCGCGTCACGATCGACGGCGAGAGCATCGGCGCGTACTCCGCCGACGGCATCGTCGTCTCGACGCCCACCGGCTCCACCGGCTACTCGCTGTCCGCAGGCGGGCCGGTGGTCGTGCCGACGGTCGAGTCGCTCCTCCTGACCCCCGTCTCGCCGCACACGCTCGCGATCCGGCCGCTGGTGCTGCCACCGACCAGCGTCGTGCAGCTGCAACCGGAGGATGGTCCCGAGGAACTGCTGGTCACCGCGGACGGGCAGGTCGGCGCACATTTCCGGGCGGGGCAGGTGCTGCAGGTCCGCCGGGCCCCGAATCCCGTGCGCATCGTCCGCTTCCCCGGCACGTCCTTCTTCGACTTGCTGCGGCGCAAGCTCGGGTGGGGCGGTCTCGAGGCGCGGAACGAAGCCACCTGAGGGGGCCATGCTCGTCGAGCTCCGCATCCGCGATTTCGCGCTGATCGAACACGTCACGCTCGCGCTCGCCCCCGGCTTCAACGTGCTCACTGGCGAGACCGGGGCGGGGAAGTCCATCATCGTCGGTGCCCTCGGCCTGCTGCTCGGGGAACGGGCCTCCGCCGACGTGGTGCGCACGGGGCGGGACAAAGCTGTCGTCGAGGGCACCTTCGACGCCGCCGGACGCCCCGAGGTGGCGGCCGTCCTCGACGCGCACGGTCTCGACGCCGAGGACGGCACGATCGTCCTCCGGCGCGAGGTGGCCTCCACGGGGCGGGCGCGCGCATGGGTCAACGGCACGTCCGTGACGGCCGGCGTCCTCGCCGAGGTGGGGCGGCGGCTCGTGGACCTGCACGGGCAGCACGAGGCACAGACGCTGCTCGACGACGGGAGCCAGCGCGCCATCCTCGACGCCTTCGCCGGCGCGCAGGCGGAGGCGCAGGCGCTGCGCGAGGCCCATGCCGCCCTCAGCGCCGCCCGTCGCGAGCGCGAGGACCTCGAGCGGCGCCGGGCCGCGGCCGCCAAGCGCGCCGACTGGCTGCGCCACGTGGTGGGCGAGATCGACGGCGCCCGCCTCGTGGCCGGCGAGGACGTGACACTCGAGGACGAGGCGCGTCGGCTCGAGCATGCCGACGAGTTGCGGGCGCTGGCGGGGCAGGCGATGGCCGCGCTCGAGGACGACGACGACGGGGCGCTCGCGCGGCTTGCCGCGGCGCGCAAGGCGGTGGCGCACCTCGAGCGGCTCGACCCCGGCAACGCGGAACGGCGGCAGCAGTTGGACGGCGCGCTCGACGTCCTCGCGGCGCTGGCCCGCGACCTCGGCGGCTACGCCGAGTCGGTCGAGCCCGATCCCGCGCGCCTCGCCGAGGTCCAGCGGCGGCGCGAGCTGCTCTACCGGCTGCAGCAGAAGCACGGGCCGACGCTGGCGGACGTCATGCGCACGGGCGAGGAGGCGCGGGCCGAACTCGACCTCGTGGAGGCCGGCGGCCTCGACGCGCGGGCGCTCGAGGCGCGAGAGGCCGCGGCGCTGCACGACACCGAGGCGGCGGCGGCGGCGCTCACGGGGCGCCGCACCGAGGCGGCGGGCCGACTCGCCGCCGCGGTCAGCGCCGTCCTGCCGGCGCTCGGCATGGCCGACGGGGCGGTGCGCGTGGCGCTCGAGCCAAAGGCGGCCATCACCCCGGACGGCGCGGAGGACGTGGCCTTCCGCGTGCGCCTCAACGCCGGCCACGACGAGCGGCCGCTCGCCCGCGTGGCCTCGGGGGGCGAGCTCGCGCGCGTCATGCTCGCGCTCAAGTCGGTGCTCGCGCGGGTGGACCGTGTCCCCACCCTCGTCTTCGACGAGGTGGACGCCGGCATCGGCGGGGCCGTGGGGCTCAAGGTCGGCGACGCGATGCGCGCCCTTGCGGCGACGCACCAGGTGTTCGCGATCACGCACCTGCCGCAGATCGCCGCGCGGGCACACCATCACGTGCAGGTGGCCAAGGCCGCGAAGGGCGGCGTCACCACCACCGACGTCGCGGCTGTGGTGGGCGAGGCCCGCGAGCGCGAGATCGCCCGCATGCTGGGAGGCGACGCCGAAAGCGACGTGGGTCGCGCCCACGCCCGAGAGCTGCTCGCCGTCAGTGCCGCACCGGCCAGTACCAGCGCAACTGCACGGCGTCGCTCGTCATCCGCGGAAGGTTCGTCCCGGCGATGACCTGCTGGTGGAGGTAACTCACCTCCACCGGCACCCCGCGGCGCTCCTTCCGCTTCGCCGCGACGGTCGAGAAGGTGACGCCGATCCCGAGACGCTGCTCCGACCCGCCCCGCGAGAGCAGTCCGTCGAGGCCGGCAGGGCGACGGCCATCACCGGCGAAGTCCGCCACGGCCCCCCGGGCCGTGAACGTGTCGTCGTCCCGCGAACGCCAGCGCCAGGCGGCCTGGAACGACACGAAGTCGTTCAAGACGAACCGCGGCACGACGTCCAGCGTCCGCTCCGACCCGCGTCGCCGCATCCATCGCGCGGTGGGGTCCACCACGATCGGCATCGTCGTCACGCCGCCGGGCGGCGTGCCGAACGGCGTCGTCCCGTCGGATACCATCACCACGCCCGCCGGCATGGTTTCGTCCGCCCACTGGCGCCCCTGGACGGCCACCGACATCCAGAAACGGCGCGAGGCGAGCAGGTCCGTCGTCCAGCGCACGTCGAGCGCCGTACCGTCGGTGCCGCTCCCCTGATCCACCCACTGCCGCGCCACGGGCACCTGCCCGGTGCCGAGGATGCCGAGCACCCGCAGGCTGCTGCGGACGCGCACTCCCGACGCCGCGATCCGCGCGCTGTCGGTTCGCCCGAACGTGTCGAAGAGCTTCACGATGACGCCGGCCGAGGCGTCACCCATGAGGATGCGGCGGCGGGAACCGAGCGTGTCGAAGCCGGCGCCGAGGACCATCGCCTGGAAGTCCGCGAAGCCCATCCGGGCGGCTGCGAAGACGGGACGAGCTGTCACCGGGTCGATCGTGGCCCCGGTGATGCTGCGGACGGTCGCGTTGAAGGCGGCGAACTGCACGGCGATCATCGAGTCCGCCCGGCTGCCGGCGAGCGGCGCGAACGGACGACCCGCGGTGAAGGCCTGGGTGACGCCCAGCGCCATGTCCGCCGCCCGCGCCTCGGCGGCGATGACCGGCCCGCACGCGGCACCGGGCGACGCGGCGAAGCACTCGGGCCGCGCCTGCCGGATGGCGGTGCCGGCCTGCAGCAGCTGCGTGATCGCTTGCGTCGCCGCAGTGCGGGCGGCCTGCCCGGAAGCGTCGCTGCGCGACGCTGGGTTCGCCCCGAGATCGGCGAACGTTCCCACGGGGTTGGGGCGCAGGAAGACGCTCGTGAAGGGCTGCACCACCGGCACCGTGGCCTGCACGGCGAGCCAGCGGGTGATCCCGACCTCGAGCACCACCGGGACCGCCCAGTTGCGCGCCTCGATGCCGCCGCGCATCACACCGGCGGTGACCGGCAGGGTCGTGTCGTTCGCCAGACGCCGGACGGCGCCTCGTACGAATCCGCCGAAGCGATCCCCGAGCGGTTCGGCGATCACGCCGTCACCGAGTGGTATCCGGGCGCCGCCCGGCGTCGCCGCCAGTTGCGAGTCGAACCAGTCCCACCGCCCGCCCAGCCCGACGCGTACCTGGCCCGGTCGCGGTAGCGAGGCATCGCCCAGGGGATCGAGGACACGCTGCGCCGTGGCCGACTCGGCCGGCAGGGCCGCGAGGGCGGCCGCCAGCAGGAGGAACGTCGTCGTGCGGGCCGCCGGGGACCGGGCTGGGCAGGTCGGGATCGCCATGGCGCGGTAAGATACCCGGTGCGTCATGCGCCGATCCCGCCCGGCGGGCGGTAGATTGCGACCGTGCACCCGATTCCCGCCCTCCCCTGGATCGTCACCGGCAACCACTGGCTGTCGCTCCCCTGCATCCATCCGGCCGATGCCTCCGTGCATTGCGTCGGGATGCTGCACCGGGGCTCGCGTGCCGCGATCGAGTTCGCGGGCCACGCCGACTTCATGGCGGGGACGGGGCCGGCGCTCGCCCAGCCGGTGCTGCGCGTCAACGGGGAGGTCGTACCGCTCGGGGCCTCGGGCCTCGCGTGGGAACGGGCACTCGAGTGGCTGCCCACGTTCACGGCCACGGTGGGGGACCTCGTCGTGCGCGGCACGATCTTCGCGCCCACCGGCCGCGACGCGGACGGGGCGGGTTTCGTGTACGCGCTCGCGGTCGAGAATCGCGGCCGCTTCCCGGCCGAGATCGAACTCGCCATCGAGGGGACGCTGGGGCACCGCCAGCAGCGGGTGCGCACGCCGCGGCCCTTCGACGACGCGGCGCGCGCCGAGGCGACCCCGGACGGCCTCGTCCTGCTCGAGGGGGCCGCGCTGCCGGGCGTCGCGGCGCTCGCGTGGTGCGCCGACGGGGTCGCGACGACGCGCGTCACCGACGGTGCCGCCCCGCGTTACGCGATCGGCCGCGCCTTCACGGCGGCACCGGGGGCCTCGCACGACGTCGCCTTCTTCTGCGCCGCCGGTCCCGAGCGGGACGGTGCCCGGGCCTCGGCGCTGGTGCTGCGGCGGCGCGGGTGGCGTGACCTTCTCGCCCGCACGCGCGACGCGCTGCGCGGCCTCGAACAGAGCACCGGCCACGAGGGGCTCGACCGCGTCATGATGCGCAACCTGCTCTTCGGCTACTTCTTCGCCGTGGGCCGGGCGCTCGACGACGCGCACTTCTACTGCGTGCGGACGCGCGTTCCGTGGCATGGGGCGGGCGTGACCGTGCGCGACGCGGATGCGCTGTTGTGGACGCTCCCGGCCGTGCAGCTCGCCGATGCCGGGCTCGCGAAGGAGCTCCTGCTGCGGCTCTGCGAGTTGCACGGCTACGCCCCGGGCCAGGGGACGGCCTACTTCGACGGCACGCTCTTCGAGCCGGGGTTCGCGCTCGAGGGGGTGGCCGCCTACCCGATCGCGATCGACCGCTACGTCCGCGACACCGAGGACGACCAGATCGTCGAGGACGCGGTGGTCGGGGACACGCTTTACCTATGTCACGACGACCTGCAGGCGCGGCGGCACCCCTCGGTGCCGCTCTACGCGACCGACGTCACTCCCGCCGGTGAGCCCGCCCCGCATCCATGGACGCTGCACGCGAACGCCGCGGCCGCCTTCGCGCTCGAGGTCTTCACCCGCACGCTCGACGAGGAGTCGGCGAAGGAGGTGGCCGACGCCACGGCGGTCCGTCAGGCGGCTCGCAAGCACTTCGTGCGGAAGGGCCCGGGGGGCGAGCAGTTCGCGCCGGCGAGCGACCTGCTCGGGGGCCAGGCGGGCGACGACCTCGCGGGCGCGAGTCTCGGGTGGCTTCCCCAGTTCGAGTTCTGCGCGCGGACGGACGCCACGTACCGACGCACGATGAGGGCGCTGGCGGCACGACCGGTCACCATGCTGACCGACCAGTGCGCGCGGCTGATGGGTCCGGACGCGGACGAGGTGCTCGAGTGGCTGCGCCGCGCCCCGCTGCACGAGGGCTTCGCCGCCGAGCGGGTCGAGCCCGATGGGCGCGCCTCGGCCAATGGCGGTGACGCCACGCTGGCGTGCCTGCTGGCCTACAGCATCTGGTACGCGACGAACGCGGTGGGGGCGGGCGGTGGCACGACCGGCGGGCGGAAACGCGAGGGGTAGTCGCCCGGGTGGCTTGCCCGTTGCCCGTCGCCCCCGCCACATTTCAGGGACGCGGGAGTAGCTCAGTTGGTAGAGCACAACCTTGCCAAGGTTGGGGTCGCGGGTTCAAGTCCCGTCTCCCGCTCTGCAGGTCTCGGACGGGGGTGGCGAATCGCCATCCCCGTTCGGCATTCTGGGACGAGCACCCGGGTGGCGAAACTGGCGATACGCGGGAGACTTAAAATCTCCTGTTCCGCGAGGAGCGTGTGGGTTCGAGTCCCACCCCGGGTATGCAGCGGAAGGCGTGCCGTGCCACGACGCGCGATGCGGCGCCGCGTCGCCCGGTGCGCCGCGCGCACGACGACCGCGACGACCGGTGCGCGTCCCGTCTCCTTGGGCAGTTACCCTAGTCGGCGGTTGCTGGTACGTTCTCTGCCACGGCGGGCCTCCGACGCGTGCGGAGTGCCGCACGGCCGTCACTGCACCTCCAGCGTCCACGCCACGATGGGGATTACCACCGGGGAGTCGCTGCCGTCGGGCCGCGCACCCGCGCCAGTGTCGCCGGTCGCTCCGCCGGTGGCCCGCCGCAACCCCATCCGCACGCGCGCCGAGTGGGAGGCGCAGCGCGAGGCCTGCCGGCACGATCCCGGGGCGTATCACGGTGCCATCGCGAAGCGGACGATCCACTGGTTCGATTCTGCCGTGGGGATGCACGGGGCGTGGATCGCGTGGGACGACGCCGAGCACCGCTGGCAGGGCTACGACGCGCGCACGGGGGCCCCGGTGGTGGTCGCCTACCCCGAGGCGCACGAGCCGTGGGCGAAGGCCTTCGACGACACCGAGGCGCCGTTCTACCGCTGGTTCGCCGGCGGGCTCACCAATGCGTGCTTCAACGAGGTGGATCGCCACGTGCTCGCCGGCCACGGCGCCGAAGCGGCGCTGCTGTTCGAGGGCGATCGCTGGGACCAGTCGCTCGACGGCGGGCGCGGCGGACCGGTCGTGTCGTACGCGGTCAGCCGCAAGCGCCTGTTGCTCGAGACGGCCAAGTGTGCGGTGGCCCTGCAGCACCTGGGGCTCCGGCGCGGCGACCGGGTCGCGCTCAACATGCCCAACATCCCGGAGCAGGTGTACTGGACGGCGGCCTGCAAGCGCCTCGGGTTGGTGTACACGCCGGTCTTCGGCGGCTTCTCCGACAAGACGCTCTCCGACCGCATCCACAACGCCGGTGCCCGCATCGTGGTCACCGCCGACGGCGGCTACCGCAACGCGCAGGTCGTGCCGTTCAAGGAGGCGTACACCGACCCGGCGCTCGACAACTACGTCCCCGCCGAGGTGGCGCTGTCCGCCGTGCGCCGCGCCGTCGAAGGGCTCGGCATCACCGACGCGCTGCGCGAGGCGATCCTCGCCGGCGCCGCCGAGGCGGTGCGGGGCGAGATCACCCTCGAGCGCTCCGACGTCATGCGTGGCGTCGGCCGCGCCCTCGAGGCGCAGGCCGGCGTGCTGGCGGCCGAAGCCAGCCGCATCCGCACGGCGATCGCGTCGGCCTTGGTCGCGACGCCGCCGCGCGTGGACGCCGTCATCGTGGTGCGGCACACGGGCCAGGCCGACCTCGTCTGGCGCGACGAGCGCGACCGCTGGGCGCACGAGCTCACCGCACAGGCGCTCACGACCATCGTCGAGCACGCGCGCCGCGCGGGGCTCGATGTGGCCGGCGAGGCCGACCTCCTCACGCTCGACGACCGCGCGCTCGTCGAAGCCGTGTGGGCGTCGTCGCCCCCGGCGGTGGTGGATGCCGAGTTCCCGCTCTTCTTCATCTACACGTCGGGCTCGACCGGCAAGCCCAAGGGCGTGGTCCACGTGCACGGCGGCTACGTGAGCGGCGTGGCGCACACCATGAAGGTGGTCTTCGACGCCGCGCCGGGCGACGTCATGTACGTCGTCGCCGATCCCGGCTGGATCACCGGGCAGAGCTACATGCTCTGCGCGGCGCTCGCGACGCGCGTCACGACCGTCATCGGCGAAGGGGCGCCGGTCTTCCCGAGCGCCGGCCGCTTCGCGAGCATCATCGAGCGCTACGGCGTGAAGATCTTCAAGGCCGGCGTGACCTTCCTCAAGACGGTCATGACCGACCCGCAGAACGTGGCCGACGTCAAGCAGTACGCACTCGACTCGCTTCGCGTGGCGACCTTCTGCGCCGAGCCCACGTCGCCGACGGTGCAGCAGTTCGGCATGGAGCTCGTCACCCCGTGGTACATCAACTCGTACTGGGCGACGGAGCACGGCGGCATCGTCTGGACGCACCTGTTCGGCAACGGCGATTTCCCGCTGCGCGCCGACGCGCACACGTACCCGCTCCCGTGGATCGAGGGCGATGTCTGGGTCGCCGACAGCGAGCCCGGGCCCGACGGCCGCGTCGTCGCGCGGCCGGCCGAGTTGGGCGAGAAGGGCGAGATCGTCATCGGCGCGCCGTACCCGTACCTCTGCCGCACGATCTGGGGCGACGCCGAGGGGTTCGTCGTGGACGGGCCGCGCGTGGCGCCCACGTGGAAGGGCGACCTCGCCCGCTACACCGCGACGTACTGGACGCGCTGGCAGGGCCGCACCGCCTACACGCAGGGCGACTTCGCGGTGCAGTACGCCGACGGCGGCTTCTCGCTGCACGGCCGCTCCGACGACGTCATCAACGTCTCCGGCCACCGGCTCGGGACGGAGGAGATCGAGGGGGCGATCCTGCGCGACAAGCAGGTGAACCCGGACTCCCCGGTGGGCAACGTCATCGTCGTCGGCGCGCCGCATGCGCAGAAGGGGCTCACCCCCCTCGCCTTCGTGAAGCCCGCCCCCGGTCGGCGGCTGACGAGCGACGACCGCCGGCGCCTCATCGAGATCGTCCGCCAGGAGAAGGGGGCGACCGCCGTTCCAGAGGACTTCATCGAGGTCTCGCAGTTTCCCGAGACGCGCAGCGGCAAGTACATGCGGCGCATGGTCCGCGCGATCGTCGAGGGGACCGACGTCGGCGATGCCTCGACCCTGCGCAACCCGGAGAGCATCGCCGAGCTCCGCGCGATCGTCACCGACTGGCTCGCGCGCCAGAAGGTGGCCGACGAGCAGCAGCTCTTCGAGGATTACCGCTACTTCCGCATCCAGTACCACCCGCTGACGCGCGACGCGCGCGTCGCGGTGGTGACCGTCACCAACCCGCCGGTCAACGCGCTCAACGAGCGCGCGCTCGACGAGCTCAACATCGTCGTGGACCACGTCGCGCGGCGCGACGACGTGAAGGCGGTCGTCTTCACAGGGCAGGGGACCGCGTCGTTCGTCGCGGGCGCCGACATCCGCCAGCTGCTCGAGGAAGTGCGCACCCTCGAAGAGGCGCTGCCGCTGCCGAACAACGCGCACCTCGCCTTCCGGAAGATCGAGGCGATGGACAAACCCGCGATCGCCGCGATCAACGGCGTCGCGCTCGGCGGCGGGATGGAGTTCGCGATGGCCTGCCACGTGCGCGTCGCCGAGGCGCACGCGACGTTCGGCCAGCCGGAGGTGCGCCTCAACCTGCTCCCCGGCTACGGCGGCACCCAGCGGTTGCCGCGGCTGCTCGAGCTCGCCGGCCATGCGCAGCCCATCGTCCGCGCGCTCGAGTACGTCGTCGGGGGCCGCACCTACGGCGCCGACGACCTCGCGGCCGACGGCCTCGTGCAGGCCATCGCCGGCGACGCCGACGACGTCGTGTCGCTCGCCGTGCGTCTCGCGGCCGAGTACGTCGCGGCGCCCCGGGGCGACGGCCTCGTGGCCCGCACCTTCGCGGCCCGCAAGACCGCGGCCTCGGCGTGGAAGGCTCCCGGGCGCGCCACGCTCGACGGCGCGCTGGCCGATGCCGAGACGCGCCGCCTGCTCGCGCAGGCCGACGCCGTCGGGCGCGGCCCCGTGGCCGCCCGCATCCTGGACGCGGTGCGGACCGGATGGACGCTCGGCTTCGACACCGGCCTCGAGCGCGAGGCGCGCCTCTTCGCCGAGGCCGTCATTGATCCCGCTGGGGGCAAGGCGGGCATTCAGGCCTTCCAGGACAAGCGCAGCGCCCCGCTCCCGACCCGTCGCGCCACTGCGCCGACGCCCGAGCACGTGCCCGCGCTCGTCGCCGCCGGCACGCTGCTGCCGGTGGGGAGCCCGTTCTTCCCCGGCCTCACGCCGATCCCCGAGTGGCAGTACGGGCACGCCGTGGTGAAGGACCCGGCCACCGGCGCGAACGCGCACGGTCTCCCCAGAGACGCCGAGCGCGAGATCCTCGTGCCGGTGCCCACGCCCGGACCGAACGAGGCGGTGGTGTACGTGCTCGCGTCGGAAGTGAACTTCAACGACATCTGGGCGATCACCGGCATCCCCGTCTCGCCGTTCGAGAACCATGATCTCGACTACCAGGTCACCGGTTCGGGCGGCGTGGGGCTCGTCGCTTCGCTGGGCGCCGAGGCGAAGCGGGAAGGGCGACTCAAGGTCGGCGATCTCGTGACGATCTACTCGGGCCAGAGCGACCTCCTCTCGCCGCTCGCGGCGCGGGACCCGATGTACGCCGACTTCGCGATCCAGGGCTACGAGACCGACACCGGCAGCCACCAGCAGTTCCTGCTGGCGCAGGCACCGCAGTTGCATCCGCTGCCGCCGGATCTCACGCTCGAATCGGCCGGATCGTACGTGCTCAACCTCGGCACCGTGGTGCGCGCGCTCTTCACGACCCTGCAGGTCGAGGCCGGGAAGACCATCTTCGTCGAGGGCGCCGCCACCGGCACCGGCCTCGAGGCCCTCAAGTCGGCGGCGCGCAACGGGCTCGACGCCGTCGGGCTCGTCTCCAACCCCGATCGCGCCGCCTTCGTGAAGGCCCAAGGCGCCGTCGGTGCGATCAACCGCAAGGATGCCGCGTGGGTCGGCGCCTTCACGCCGGTGCCGGGCGATCCCGCCGGTATCGCCGCGTGGGAGCGCGCGGGCGTGCCGCTGCTCGAGGCAATGCGCGCCCAGACGGGTGGGCGGCTGGCCGATTACGCCGTGTCGCACGCGGGGCAGGAGGCCTTCCCGCGCTCCTTCCAGATGCTGGCCGAGGGGGGCACGCTCACGTTCTACGGGGCGACGAGCGGCTACTGGTTCTCCTTCGTCGGCAAGGCGGGGGCGGTCGCCCCCGACGTCATGCTCCGGCGCGCGCGCCTGCGCGCGGGCGAGGCGGTCCTGCTCTACTACGGCGCCGGCACAGCCGACCTGCTCGACCCGGTGGGTCTCGAGGCGATCGAGGCCGTGCGCGCGGCGGGGGGGCGACTCGTCGTCGCCACCGCCACCGACGCGCAGCGCGAGTTCGTGCAGTCGCTCGGGTTCGGCGACGCGGTGCGCGGCGTGGTGTCGCTCGAAGACCTCCGCCGCCGCGAGGGCGACGGTTTCGACTGGCCCTCGGCCCTCCCGCCGCTCCCCGACGCGAAGCGCGAGACGGCGCGCTTCAAGGAGGCGGTGCGCGACTTCCAGGAGCGCACGATGAAGCCGTTCGGCAGCGCCGTCGGGCGGTTCCTGCGCTCGGCCGACAACCCGCGCGGCTATCCGGACCTCGTCATCGAGCGCGCCGGCCACGATGCGCTCGCTGCCTCGACGTCGCTTGTGAAGCCGTTCACGGGGCGCGTGGTGTATTGCGAGGACATGGCCGGCCGCCGCTACACGTTCTACGCCCCGCAGGTCTGGATGCGGCAGCGCCGCATCCTCATGCCGACCGCCACGATCGCCGGCACGCACCTGTGCAACGCGTACGAGGTCGTGCGGATGAACGACATGATCGCCGCCGGCCAGCTCGAGGTGACCGAGCCGACGGTCGTCGCGTGGCACGAGCTGCCCGCCGCGCATCAGGCGATGTGGGACAACACCCACGCCGGTGCCACGTACGTCGTGAACCATGCCTTGCCGCGTCTCGGCCTCACCAGCCGTGACGAGCTCTACCAGGAGTGGGCCGCCCGCGCCCACGCCTGATCCGCCCGCGCGCCCCGCCGCGTACTCGCTCGCCGCGTCCCCCAGCCCCGCCGGTCCATGCCCCGCCGCCCCAAGGAACTCGACGCCACCCCGGACGTGCCCAAGCGCAAGACGACGACCCGGGCAAAGGTCGGCGCGGCCCGCGGCGGCCGGCTCGCCGGCAAGATCGCGCTGATCACGGGGGCGGCCGGCAACATCGGCGAGACCATCACCCGCCGCTATCTCGAGGAAGGAGCGACGGTGATCATGGTCGGGCGCAACCGCGCGAAGCTCGAGGACGCCCGCAAGCGGCTCCTCAAGCGCACGCGCGCCGGCGCGGAGGCCGCCGCGGTGCTGCCGTTCGACGCCGCCGATCCTGGGCAGGTGCGGTGGGGGATCGAGGCCGCGATGCAGCAGTTCGGCCGCATCGACGTGGTGGTCAACAACGCCGGATCGGCCGGGCCCAAGCAGACGCTGGAGGACGTCCCGCTCACGCGCGACGAGCTCGAGCTCCTGCGGGCGCAGGGCAGCGCCGACACCGAGACGGCACGCGACGCGGCGGGCAACCTCCTCGGGCTGTCGTGGAACGTCGTCCGCGCCGTCACCCCGCACCTCAGGCCGGGCGCGTCGGTCATCCACGTCTCGACGATCTTCTCGCGCACGCAGTACTACGGCCGGGCCGCGTACGTGCTTCCCAAGGCGGCGTTGAACGCGTTCTCCCGGCAGTTGTCGCTGCAACTCGGGCCTCGGGGCATCCGCGTCAACACCGTCTTCCCCGGGCCGATCGAGAGCGAGCGGATCCGCAACGTCTTCGCGGCGATGGACGGCCTGCGCCAGGCGCCGGCCGGCACGACGCACGCCGAGATGACGTCCCTCATGACCCTCGCGCGCCAGGCACCCGACGGGACCCCCGTCCAGCTGCCGACGGTCGAGGACGTCGCCAACGCGATCGTCTTCCTCGGCAGCGAGGAGTCGGCCGCCCTGAACAACCATACCCTCGAGGTGACGCACGGCATGACCGTGCGGCAGGAGTCGCGCTCGACGTTCGTCTCGCGCCCCGAGCTGCGCACGGTGGACGGCGGCGGCGTCACGATCCTCGTCGCCGCCGGCGATCAGGTTGCCGACGCGCTCACCGTCTCGCGCATCCAGGCGGGGTGCGGCGCGCACGTCCTCCTCGGCCTCGGCTCCGAGGAGGGCGTGCAGGCGGCACAGGCCGCGCTGCAGCCCGACGACCGTGACCGCCGCATCACTCCGGTGCTGTTCGACCGACGCCGTCCCGAGACCCTGTCCGCCGTGCTCACCGAGCAGCGGGCGCGGGAGGGCGTCCTCCACGGGGCGATCGTGATGCCTGCCTTCGGCGCCTGGCGCTTCCACGCCCCGCTGGCCGAGGCCACGGACGCCGAGGTGGACGCCTTCCTGACGGCCGAGCTCTGCGGGGCGCTCGCCATCGCCCGCGAGCTCACGCGCTTCTGGAAGACCGCCGCGCCGCGCGGGTCGTATCCCCGGACGGTGTTCCTCAGCAACGGGTCCGACGGCGGGGCCAACGCCTATGCCGACATCCTGCGCGCCGCGATGGAGGAACTCGTCCGCATCTGGCGCGACGAGTCCGAGGTGCAGGTCCGCATGCGCGCCCGGAAGACCGTCGAGTGGTCGAACCAGATCGTGCGCTGGACCAACGCGGAGGACGAAGGGCTGCCGTTCGCCGCCAGCCAGGCGGCACGGCTGCTCTACACGAAGCGGCGCATCAACCAGGTCAACCTGTACCTCCCGCCCAGCATCGTGGACGCCACCGGCTCCCATAAGGCGACCTTCGGGTGGATCGAGTCGCTGATGGGGCTGCACCTCGGCAAGACGGCGCTCATCACCGGCGGCTCCGCCGGCATCGGGGGCCAGCTCGGGCGCCTGCTCGCCATCGCCGGCGCGCGCGTCATGCTCACGGCCCGGCGCGACGACCAGTTGCGCGAGATGCGCGACGGCATCATCCGCGAGCTCGAGGACATCGGGTACTACCGGCCGCAGGAGCGCGTCCTCATGATGGCCGACGTGGATGCCGGTGACGAGGCCGCCCTCGGGCGCGCGGTGGACCGCACGCTCGCCGAGTTCGGACGGCTCGACTTCCTCGTCAACAACGCCGGCGTCGCCGGCGCCGAGCAGATGGTCGTGGACATGCCGCCCGACGCGTGGCGCACGACGCTGCTCGCCAACCTCACGTCGAACTACTCGCTGATCGAGAAGGTCGTGCCGCTCATGAAGCGGCAGGGCGCGGGCTACATTCTGAACGTCAGCTCGTACTTCGGCGGCGAGAAGTACATCGCCGTGCCCTACCCGAACCGCGCCGACTACGCCGTCTCCAAGGCGGGGCAGCGGGCGCTCGTCGAGAACCTCGCGCGCTTCGTCGGCCCCGAGGTGCAGATCAACGCCATCGCGCCCGGTCCGGTCGAGGGCCAGCGGCTCGCCGGCAAGGACGGCAAGGCGGGGCTCTTCGCCCGCCGGGCGCGCCTCATTCACGAGAACAAGCGGCTCAATCTCGTCCACGGGGCCTTCCTGCGCGCCCTCGACGCGGGGACCACGCTCGACCAGTTGCTCGCGGCCACCCAGGCGAACGACCTCGCCGCGCTCGGCGCGGCCGAGACGCCGGCCCCGCTTCGCGACCTCGCGCCCCGGCTCTCGGGCGAATCCGGCGCCGACGCGCAGTACTCGTCCGTGCGCCACCTGCTCACCCCGGCGATCGCGCGTCGGCTGGTGGATCGCCTGGCGCACGGCGGCGTCCTCCTCGCCGCCGGCCCCGGCGCGCGCGAGGCGGCCGAGCACTGGCTGGCCTCACTGCCCGTCCCCGCCGAGCCGTTCCTCAGTCAGGCCGAGCTCGACGTCGAGGCGGAGAAGATCCGGAAGGGGGTGCTCGGCATGCTGCACCTGCGGCACATGCCGAGCGAGACCGACGTCGCGCTGGCCACGGTGTTCTTCATGGCCGATCGCGCCATCTCCGGCGAGACGTTCGAGCCGTCGGGCGGCCTGCACCAGGAGCGCACCATCACGGAACGCGAGCTGTTCGGGCGCGCCAAGCCCGAGCGCCTTCGGCGGATGGAGGGCGACACCGTCTGGCTGCTCGGGGACCACCTGCACGAGCAGATCGCGGGGGCGACGCGCCTCTTCCTGGCCGAGGCCCACGTCGGCACCGTCGTGGTGCTGCTGCGGACCCCCGCCGCCGAGGCCGGCATCCGCGCGGCGATGGGACGCGCCCTCGGGCACGACCGGGTCGTCTATCGCGTCGTCGGCGACGACCTCGAGGCGGGTATGGACGCCGCGTTCGTCGAGCACGGTCGTCCCTCGGCCGTCGTCAGCACGCCCTTCACCCCGATCCCCCGCGTCCTCTTCGGCATTGACGGGCACGACCACCTCGACGCAGCCGGCTTCGCCGAGCTGATCGAGGGGAACCTCACCCACCACTTCCGCGTCGCCCGGAAGGTGTCGCTTTACAAGGGCACCCGGCTCATCCTCGTCTCTCCGGACGTGCCGGTCGGCGGTACCCCCGCGCAGTTCGCGATCGCGAACTTCGTGAAGACCACTCTCCACGCGCTCACGGCCACACTCGGTGTCGAGAACGAGCGGCTGTGGACGAACGTCCCGGTGAACCAGGTCAACCTCACGCGCCGGATGCGCAGCGAGGAGCCGCGCGACGCCGCCGAACAGGCCGAGGAGATCGAGCGCTTCGCGCACGCGGTGCTGCTCGCGGCCGCACCGCTGCCGGAGGAGAAGGACTCGCGCTACCGCGCGCGGATCTACCGCGGGCTGGCGATCACCGTGTAGCCGGCGCCGTCGCGGCTCAGCCGGTCGGCTCTTCCCCCGTGCCGATCCACCGGAAGAAGATCAGCGTCATCACCACCAGCACCAGCGGGCTGCCGACCAGCAGGAAGACCCCGCCGGCCCACTGCTGGTCCGCGCGGGCGGTCATCGTGCCGATCGGCGGGGCCAGTTCGTAGGTGGCGAAGATCGGGTAGTCGGCGATGAGCATCCACATGCCGATGAACACGTGGGCCACGGTGCCCGCGAACACGTAGGAGAGCTTGAGCAGCGGGGCGAACGTGGGGCGCGCCGGCACCGGCGCGCAGAGGCCCCACCAGAACACGAGGCCCGACGCGAGCCACGAGGCGTCGAGCGCGAAGCTCCCCGCCGGCGTCGCCATGAGCGTGTCCACCAGCCACGGCTGGTGCGAGAAGACCATTACGATCGTGAACGCCAGCATCGCCCGGAACGGTTGCGTAGCGACCGCGAGCCCCCGTACGAGCGCGGGCCGCCGGGCAAGGCGCTCCCAGGCCCCGGTCGGAACGCCCAGCAGCGCGAGCGACGGGACGAGCATCGCGAGCGACAGATACTGAGCCGCGTGCACGCTGGCGAGGTATCCGGCCCCGAGGGCCCCGGCCGGCCAGTCCAGCGTGACCCACAGCAGCACGACCGCGGCCCACGCCGCGACGCGCCGCCACCAGGGCTCCGTCGGCGTGCTGTCCCCGGGGCCGAACCCCCGCAGGCGCCACGTCACGAGGGCTGCGACCGCGACCGCCAGCCACACCCCAGGATACGGGGTCCAGGTCCACGTCCACGCGTCGCCGCGGGCCGCGCACCACCATTGGATACCGTTCATCTGGATGCCGTTCATCGGAGGGAACCCTGCGCGGCGTCCGGCGGCACGGCGCGCGCCGGCACCGACACGCGTCCGGCCAGCCGGAATCGGAAGACGAGCGGAACGCGGTCGCCCGGGTCCGGCTCCCGCATCAGGCCTTCGAGCATCACGTGCTGCCCGCCCGGGGCGAGCGCCAGCGTCCCGCCCGACGGGAGCGGCAGCGAGTCGAGCATCGTCATCGTCGCCTGACCGAGCACCGAGCGGGACTGGCCGTGCAGCATGGCGGTCCTGGCCAGCCCCGGGGCCTCGACGCCAAGCAGCCAGTCGTCGGCGCCGCTGTTGCGGATCGTGGCGTAGGCCGCGAGCGCCGCGGTCCCGCGCAGCACCGGGACCCGGGCGTCGTCGAACCGGAGCTTCCCGACGAACATCGTCTCGCCGCCCGACGCATCCCGTGCTGCCGCCGGGCCGGCCGCTCGCCACCGACCGCGGACGAGCAGCGGCAGGTCGTGCGCCCAGTCGTCCTGCCGGGTGCCGAAGGGATACGACAGCCGCCACAGCCCCTCGGCGTCGAAGGCGAGGACGACGGCGGCGTGACTCACCTCGACCTGGCCTTTCGCGTTCGTCGTCACGGCGGCTGGCGGCAGCCGCAGTTGCGCCTGGATGGCGTTGACCTCGTCGAGCGAGCCGCGAAGGCCCACGAACGCGGGGTCGAAGTTGTCGAGCCAGCGCCGGATGACGGCGGCCGAGTCCCGGTCGGGATCGGTCGTCACGAAGACCACGCGGATGCGCTGCCGATCCGCCGGGTCGAGCCGCTTGAGCACCGCACCGATGTTCGCGAGGTGCACCGGGCAGATGTCGGGGCAGTGCGTGTAGCCGAAGAAGAGCAGCGTCACCGCCCCGGCCGTCTCGCGGGCGAAGTCGTAGGGACGCCCGTCGGTGTCGCGCAGCGTGAAGGTCGGCTTGGGCCGCAGCGCCGCCACCTCGGCCCCACGGAACTGCCCGGTGCCGGGGGTCAGCTCCGGGGCCCGCTCGCCGCAGGCGACGAGCGCGGCGGCGACGAGTCCGAGCACGACCGGGCGCCGCCGCGGCAGGTGCCGCGGCAGGTGCCGCGGCAGGTGCCGCGCGTCGGCGCACGGGAAGCGAAAACGGGTTGAGGCCATGCCGGAATCTACGTGAAGGTGGCCCTCGCCTCCGCTATCTTCCCCGCACCATGACCGACGTCGTCGCGCTCGCATCCGAACTGCTCGCCATCGAGTCCCCAACCGGCAAGGAAGGGAAGGCCGTGGACTTCGTCGCCCGTTGGCTGGTCTCGCGCGGATGGAACGTCACCGTGCAGGAGGTCACCCCCGGCCGCGGCAACGTCTGGGCTTCCCGCGGCCGCGGAGCGGTGACACTCTCCACGCACCTCGACACCGTGCCCCCGTACGTGCCGCCCGCGCTCGAGGGCGGCATGCTCAAGGGACGCGGCGCCTGTGACGCCAAGGGGATCGCCGCGGCCATGCTCGCGGCCGCCGACCGTCTGGCGCTGGCGGGCGAGGACCGCGTGGACGTGCTCATGGTCGTGGGCGAGGAGAAGGGCTCCGACGGGGCGAGGGCCGCCAACCACCTTCCCGCCACCTCGCGGTTCCTGGTCAACGGCGAGCCGACGGAGTCGAAGCTTGCCAGCGGGGCGAAGGGCTCCCAGCGCGTGATGGTCCGCGTCCGCGGGCGCGAGGCGCACAGCGCGTACCCGCATCTCGGCCGGTCGGCGATCGAGCCGATGCTGGCGCTGCTGCCGACCCTGCACCAGCTCGACTTTCCCCGTGACGCGGTGCTCGGCGACACCACGTTCAACATCGGTACCCTGCGCGGCGGCACCGAGGCCAACGTCATCCCCGGGCTCTGCGAGTCCGAGGTCATGTTCCGCGTCGTGGGCGACGTCGCGCCGCTACGTGCGACGCTCGAGCAGTGGGCCGCCGGGCGCGCGGAGCTCGAGTGGGGGTCGTACATCCCCGCCCAGCGATTCCACGTCATCGACGGCTTCGACGTCGTGCCGGTCTCGTACACGTCCGACATCCCGCTGCTCGATCGCTGGGGGACACCGTTGCTCTTCGGCCCGGGCTCGATCTCCGTCGCGCACACGCCGGACGAGCACATCGCCGTCGAGGAGCTGCGCGCGGCGGTGGACGCCTACGAGCGGATCGTCCGCTCGCTGCTCGCCGCGTGACGCCGCGCCCGGCACCGGGCGGGCAGCGCCTGCCGGTGGCGGTCCTCGGCGCGACGGGCGCCGTCGGGCAGACCTTCGTGCGCCTGCTCGCCGCGCATCCGTGGTTCCGGCTCGCCGAGGTCGCGGCGAGTGAGCGCAGCGCCGGCAAGCCGTACGCGCAGGCGACGGCGTGGCTCGATCCGTCGCCCATGCCGGCGGCGGCGGCGGCCCTCCCCGTCACCGCGTGTGACCCGGCCGTCGTCGCCGCGCCGATCGTGTTCTCGGCGCTCGACAGCGGCGTCGCCGGAGACGTCGAGCTCGCCTTCGCCCGCGCGGGACGCCTGGTGCTCTCGAACGCGAAGAACCACCGCATGGCCCCGGACGTGCCGCTCGTCGTGCCGGACGTCAACGCCGACCACCAGCACCTGCTGGCGCACCAGCGGGCCGTCCGTGGCTGGACGGGGGCGCTGGTGACGAACTCGAATTGCGCCGCGGCGGTCATCGCGATGGCCCTCAAGCCGCTGCACGACGCCTTCGGCCTGCGCCAGCTCTTCGTGACGACGCTGCAGGCCGTCAGCGGGGCCGGCTATCCGGGGGTGCCGTCGCTCGACATCCTGGGGAACGTCATCCCCTGGATCGCCGACGAGGAGCCCAAGATCGAGGCCGAGCTACCCAAGCTCCTCGGCACGTTGGGTTCGACGGGCATCGAGGGTGCCGGCGTCGCGGTCAGCGCTCAGGTCACCCGCGTCCCCGTCGAGCACGGGCACACCGCATGCCTCGCGGCGGCCTTCACGGGCCGTCCCACCGCGGAGGAGGCGCTGGAGGTGCTGGCCGCGTGGCGCGGCGCCGCCGGCGTGCGCGACCTGCCGAGCGCCCCGGCGTCGCCCCTCGTGCTGGCGGCGGCGACCGATCGCCCGCAGCCGCGGCGCGACGTCATGGCCGGCGGCGGGATGAGCGTCGTCGTCGGCCGCGTCCGTCCCGACCCGGTGCTCGACCTTCGGCTGGTCGCCATGGGCCACAACGTGGTCGTGGGCGCGGCCGGAGCGTCGGTGCTGAACGCCGAGTGGCTGCTGGCCAACGGCGTCGTCCCGGGAGTCGCGGCGTGATCGTCGTCAAGTTCGGTGGCACCTCGGTGGCCGGGGCGGGCCCGATCACGGCCGCCGCCGAGATCGTGCGCGGACGCCTCGCCCGCGAGCCGATCGTCGTCGTCTCCGCACTCGGCGGCGCCACCAATGCGCTGCTCGGCCTCGCGGCCCAGGCGGCGGAGGGACAGCTGATCGCGGCGCTGAGTGCCGTGGCACAGCTGCGCGAGCGTCACCGGCGCGAGGGCGAGGCCCTGCTCGCCGGCGAGGCGGCATGGCCGGCGGTCCGTGCCGAGCTCGACGCGCACTTCGACGAGCTCGCCCGGCTCGCCGAGGCCCTGCACACGCTCGGTTTCACCACGCCGCGGGCCCTCGACGCGATCGCCGCGAAGGGGGAGCTGTGCTCCGCACTGCTCTGCACGCACGCCTTCCGCCGGCTCGGGCTCGCGGCCGAGCTGGTGGATGCGCGCGACGTCATGATCACCGACGACGCCTTCACGAAGGCGGTGCCGCAGCCGGACGAGATCGCCGAGTCCGCGCGCGCGCGCCTGCTGCCGCTGCTGCGCGACGGCCGGGTGCCGGTGATGGCGGGCTTCGTCGGCGGGACGCGCCAGCGTGTGACCACCACGCTCGGCCGCGGCGGCTCCGACTACTCGGCGTCACTCGTCGGCGCCGCGCTGCAGGCCGACGCGATCGAGATCTGGACCGACGTGGACGGCATGCTGACCGCCGATCCGCGCGTGGTGCCGGAGGCCCGCCTGATCCCGGCCATCCGCTTCGACGAGGCGGCCGAGCTCGCCTCGTTCGGCGCGAAGGTGCTGCACCCGAGCACGATCGCGCCGGCGGTGCGGAAGGGCATCCCGGTCTTCGTGTTCAACTCGCGCCACCCGCAGGGGACGGGTACCCGCATCGCCTTCGACGCCCCCGTGCGCGCAGTGACCGCGCTGGCCGGCAAGGCCGGGGTCACCATCGTGAAGGTGCGCACGGGGCGGATGCTGTTCGCGCTCGGCTTCGCGCGGCGCGTCTTCGAGGTCTTCGAGCGGCACCGCACGGCGGTGGACGTCGTGGCGACATCCGAGGTGTCCATCTCGGTCACCATTGACGACGCGACGCGGCTCGACGCCATCGTCTCCGACCTGCGCGAACTCGGCGACGTCGCCGTCGAGCGACAGCGCGGCATCGTCTCGCTCGTGGGGACCGGCCTCGCCGACGATGCCGGGGCCATGGCCACCGCGCTGGGGGCGCTCGAGGGGCTGCGCGTGCACATGCTGTCGCTCAGCGCCACGGGCATCAACCTCACCATCCTCGTGGACGGCGACCAGGTGACGCCTGCGCTGCGCCGCCTGCACGGCGCCTTCTTCGGAACGGCGGTGCCGGCATGAGCGGGCGGCGACTGGCGGTCATCGGTGACGGCCGGATGGGTCGCGCCGTCGCGGCGCTCGCCCCGGAGCGCGGCTTCACGGTGGTCGCGCACTTCGGCGCGCACGGCGACGCGACCGGTCGCCCGTTGGGTCCGGCCGCGCTGGCGGGGGTCGAGGTGGCGATCGAGTTCACCGTGCCCGGCGCGGCGCCGGCGAACATCCGGGCGTGCCTCGCGGCCGGGGTGCCGGTGGTGGTCGGGACGACGGGGTGGCACGACGACCTGCCGGCCGTCGCGGCGGAGGTGGCAGCGTCCGGGGGTGCCCTGCTGCATGCCCCCAACTTCTCGCCCGGCGTGGTCCTGTTCACCGACCTCGTCCGCGAGGCCGCGGCGCGGCTGGCCCGCGTGCCGGGCCTCGCGCTGCATCTCGTGGACGTGCACCATGCCGCCAAGCGCGATGCCCCGAGCGGCACCGCGCGCGCGCTCGCCGCGGCGGCGGCCGAAGGCAGCGGCCGCGACGTGCCGGTCACGAGCATCCGCACGGGGCACGTCCCCGGGACCCACACGCTCGTGGCCGACGCGCCCTTCGAGCAGGTCACGCTCACCCACGAGGCGCGCGACCGCCGCGTCTTCGCCGACGGCGCGCTTTCGGCCGCGGCGTGGCTCGCGGGGCGTCGCGGCGTGTTCACCATGCGCCACGTCCTCGGCCTCGATCCCCTCCCGACATGACGACCCGACTCACCGGCTGCGGCACCGCGCTGGTCACCCCGTTCACCGCGGGCGGCATCCTCGACGAGCCCGCCCTCCGCGCCCTCGTCGAGTGGCAGATCGCCGAGGGCATCCATTTCCTCGTTCCGGTCGGTTCGACTGGCGAGGCCGCCACGCTCACCCCCGCCGAGCAGCGGCGCGTCGTCGAGGTCGTGGTGGACCAGACCAAGGGCCGCGTGCCGGTGATGGCCGGCGCCGGGGCCAACGACACCGCCCGCGCCGTCGCGCTCAGCCGGGAGATGCACGCCGCGGGCGCGACCCATCTGCTGCACGTGACGCCGATGTACAACAAGCCGCCGCAGCGGGCGCTCGTCGAGCACTTCCGCCGCGTGGCCGACGCGACCCCGCTCCCCGTGTGCGCGTACAACGTGCCGGGCCGCACCGGGGTGAACCTCGAGGCGCGCACGACGCTCGAGCTCGCGACGATCCCCAACGTGGTCGCCGTCAAGGAGGCCTCGGCGAACTGGGGGCAGATGGGGGCGATCCTCGCCGACCGGCCGGCGCACTTCAGCGTGCTCTCCGGCGACGACGCCTTCACGCTGCCCCTCCTCGCCGCCGGCGGGGACGGCGTGATCTCGGTCGCGTCGAACGTGACGCCGCGGGCGATGGCCGAGCTGGCCGACGCGGCGCTGGCCGGCGACGTCGGGCGGGCCCGCGCGCTCCACTTCCGGCTGCTGCCGTGGTTCGACGCGGCCTTCATCGAGTCGAACCCGTTGCCGGTCAAGGCGGCGCTCGCGATGCTCGGGCGGATCGCCAACCACCTCCGGCTTCCGCTCGTGCCCCTCGACCGGCGGCACGAGGACGCGGTGCGGGCCGCCTTGCGCGCCGTGGGAGCGCTGGCATGAGCGTCGCGGACCTGACCGCAGCGGCCTTCGCCGCCGAGATCGAGCGGTGCGTCGCGACCCCGGCGGGCGAGGACCTCCCGGCCGACACGCGTGCGATCGTGGACGAACTGCTCGCGCGCCTCGAGCGGGGCGACGTCCGCGCCGCCGAGCGCGACGGTGAGGGCTCGTGGCGTGCCGTGCCGTGGGTGAAGCGGGGCATCCTGCTCGGGTTCCGCGTCGGCCGGCTCGTGCGCAGCGGGGGCGCCGCGGAGGGTGCGGCCGGCCTGAGCTTCGTGGACAAGGACACGTACCCGCCGCGCTCCTTCTCCGCTGCCGACGGCATCCGGGTCGTGCCCGGCGGATCGTCGGTGCGGCGCGGGGCGTACCTCGCGCGAGGCGTCGTCTGCATGCCGCCGATGTACGTCAACGTGGGCGCGTACGTGGGCGAGGGGACGATGGTGGACAGTCACGCGCTGGTCGGCTCGTGCGCGCAGGTCGGGGCCCGCGTGCACCTGAGTGCCGCGGCGCAGGTCGGTGGCGTCCTCGAGCCCGTCAACGCGAGTCCCGTCGTCATCGAGGACGACGTCATGGTCGGCGGCAACTGCGGCGTGTACGAAGGCACCGTCGTGCGCGAGAAGGCTGTGCTGGCGGCCGGCGTGATACTGACGCGCGGCACCCCGGTCTTCGACCTCGTCCGGGAGACGGTGCACCGCGCCACCCCCGACCGCCCGCTCGAGATCCCCGCCGGCGCGGTCGTCGTCCCCGGGGCCCGCGCCGTGCGCGGTGCGTGGGCCGAGGCGCAGGGCCTCGCGCTGCAGACCCCGGTGATCGTGAAGTACCGCGACGAGAAGACCGACCTCGCGACCGCCCTCGAGGGGTGGCTGCGCTGAGCCGACGCCCGCTCGTCGTGGACGGCACGCTGCGCGTGCCGGGCGACAAGTCCATCAGCCACCGCGCGCTGCTCCTCGCTGCGCTCGCCACCGGCACGAGCCGGATCCGTGGCCTGCTCGCGGGCGATGACGT
Organism: Gemmatimonadota bacterium; assembly: GCA_021298835.1. Classification (GTDB taxonomy): domain Bacteria; phylum Gemmatimonadota; class Gemmatimonadetes; order Gemmatimonadales; family Gemmatimonadaceae; genus JAJTHG01. The sequence goes on along the minus strand of JAJTHG010000002.1, from coordinate 48,425 downwards.
GCGCTCGACCGCGGGCGTCCTGCGCGCGATGGGGGTGACGGTCCCGCCCGTCGGGCCGACGGTGACCGTCGCCGGTGTCGGCCGTCGCGGCTTCGTCGCCCCGCCGACGCCGCTCGCCTGCGGCAACTCCGGCACGACCGCGCGCCTCGTTGCCGGCCTCGTCGCCGCGCACCCATTCGCCGCGACGTTCGTGGGCGACGCGAGCCTGAGCCGGCGCCCGATGCGGCGGGTCGCGCGGCCGCTGGAGGCCATGGGGGCGACGGTGACGTTCGGCGGTGCCAAGGGCGAGGGGCTCCCGATGACGGTGCAGGGCGGGGCGCTCCGGTCGATCGAGTGGCGCGCTGAGACGGCGAGCGCGCAGGTCAAGAGCGCGGTCCTGCTGGCCGGGCATGCCGCCGGGGTGCCGGTGTCGGTCACCGAGCCCGCCCCGTCGCGCGACCACACGGAGCGGATGCTGCAGGCGATGGGCGCGAAGGTCTCCCGCCGCGGCGCGACGGTGGCGCTCGACCCGGTCGCGTCGCTGCGGCCGCTCGACCTGGACGTGCCGGCCGATGCGTCCTCCGCGGCCTTCTTCGTCGCCTTGGCGACACTCGCGGGGGACGGCGTGCTGCGGCTGCCGGGCGTCGGACTCAACCGCACGCGCACCGGGTTCCTCGACGCGCTGATGGCCATGGGGGCCCGCGTGGCACGCGAGGACGAAACGGTGGCGGGCGCCGAGCCGATCGGCACGCTCGTCGTGCAGCCGGCCGCGCTGCAGGGGGTGACGGTCGGCGGGGCGGACATTCCGGCGATGATCGACGAGCTGCCGCTGCTCGCCTGCGTGGCGGCCCGCGCCGCCGGCACGACGACCATCCGCGACGCCGGGGAGCTGCGCGGCAAGGAGAGCGATCGCATCGCCGCCGTCGTCGCCAACCTCCGCGCCGTCGGCGTGTCGGCGTCCGAGCTCGAGGACGGACTCGTCGTCGAGGGGACCGACGCGCCGCTGGTCGGCCGCGTCGTGACGCACGCCGATCACCGGTTGGCGATGGCGTTCGGCGTGCTGGGTGCCGCGACCGGCGGCGGGATTGTCGTGGACGACCCGGGATGCGTGGCCGTCAGCTATCCCGGCTTCTGGGACGACCTCGCACGCGTGACGCGGCGCTAGGTTTGCCGCATGCCATTCGTCGTCGCCATTGACGGTCCCGCCGCGTCGGGGAAGAGCTCCACGGCCCAGTGGGTCGCCCGCGAGCTCGGCTGGCGCCACGTGGACAGCGGCGCCTTCTATCGTGCCGCGACGGCGGCGACGCTGCGCACCGGCGCGCCGCCCGAAGCGTGGACGGACGAGGGCGTGCTCGCCGCCTCGGCCCGCGTCGGACGCCGCGACGCCGGGACGAGCGTCGCCCCGACCCTCGACGGGGCGCCGTGCGACGACGAGATCCGCGGGCCGGCGGTGACGGGGCACGTCTCGCTGGTCGCCCGCATGCCGGCGGTGCGCGCGTGGGTGAACGCGCAGGTGCGGGCGGCGGCGGAGGCCCATCACGTCGTGGTGGACGGGCGCGACATGGGCACGGCGGTCTTCCCCGAGGCGACGCTCAAGGTCTTCCTCGTCGCCGACCCGTGGGAACGCGCTCGGCGCCGCCTCGTCCAGCGCCTCGGGCGACCGGCCGCCGACGACGAGATCGCCGCCGAGACCGACGCGCTGGTCAAGCGTGACGCGGCCGATGCGACGCAGACCGTGCAGGCGGCCGATGCGGTGCTGATCGACACGACGTACCTGACGCAGGTCGAGCAGGTCGAGCGGATCGTGGCCCTCGCGCGCGCGGCGGCGGCGCGGACGGGCTGACCGGGGCGGGAGCGGCGGGATCCTCCGGGGGATCCTCCGGGGGATCCTCCGGGGGATCCTCCGACCCTTGAACCCCCGGTCCGGTCACGCGATATTGCGAGGCTCGCCCCGGCGTCCGCCGGTGAGCGACCCCATACCCCGAAGCCTCGCCGCGCGGCGAGCCGAATCCCCCGCGCCCCGGAGTTGCCCATGACGGCACCCACCACGCCCGCGCCGATCACGGCGCGCGAGCGCCAGAAGATCCAGAAGGCGCAACTGCGCCCCCTCGCCAACCTGCGCCCCGAACTCTACGACGAGGACGACTACTCGGCGGACGAGCTCGAGGCCATGATGGCCATGTACAACGGCACGATGGCCTCGATCGACGAGGGCGAGATCGTGTCGGCGACCGTGCTCGAGATCCGCGACAACCTCGTGATCCTCGACGTCGGCTTCAAGTCGGAGGGCGCGATCCCGGTCGAGGAATTCCGCGACCTCCCCGACCTCAAGGCCGGGGACACGGTCGAGGTCCTCCTCGAGAACCTCGAGGACCAGAACGGCGCGGTCGTCCTCTCCAAGAAGAAGGCCGACTTCATGCGCGTCTGGGAGAAGATCCGGGTCGCGTACGAGTCCGATCAGCCCGTCGAGGGCGTGCTTGTCAAGAAGATCAAGGGCGGCGTGGTCGTGGATCTCATGGGCGTCGAGGCCTTCCTCCCCGGCTCGCAGATCGCGCTCCGGCGCGTCCCGAACATCGACGAGCTGCTCGGCCAGAAGTACGAGTTCAAGATCATCAAGCTCAACAAGCGCCGCCGCAACATCGTCGTCTCGCGCCGCGTGATCCTCGAGCAGGAGCGCGCCGGCAAGCGCGAGAAGCTCATGAAGGAGCTTGCGAAGGACCAGGTGCGGAAGGGCGTCGTCAAGAACATCACCGACTTCGGCGCCTTCATCGACCTCGGCGGCGTGGACGGCCTGCTCCACATCACCGACATGTCGTGGGGCCGCATCCAGCACCCGACCGAGATGGTCCAGATCGGGATGGAGCTCGAGGTCAAGGTGCTCGACATCGACTGGGAGCGCGAGCGCATCTCGCTCGGCCTCAAGCAGCTCCAGGCCTACCCCTGGAAGGACGTCGCCGCCCGCTACCCGGTCGGCACCCGCGTCTCGGGCAAGGTCGTCAGCATCACCAACTACGGCGCCTTCATCGAGCTCGAGCCCGGCATCGAGGGGCTCGTCCACATCTCCGAGATGTCCTGGACGCGCAACGTCCGGCACCCCTCGAAGCTCGTCTCGATCGGCGAGAGCATCGAAGCGGTCGTGCTCAAGGTCGATCCGAACGAGGAGAAGATCTCGCTCGGCATGAAGCAGACCGAGCAGGATCCGTGGATGGTGCTGCCCCTCAAGTACCCCGTCGGCACCCGCCTCGAGGGCAAGGTCCGCAACCTCACCTCGTTCGGCGCGTTCGTCGAGATCGAGCCCGGCATCGACGGCCTCGTCCACATCTCCGACATGTCCTGGACCAAGCGCGTCCAGCATCCGTCGGAGGTCGTCAAGAAGGGCGACGCGGTCAACGTCGTCATCCTCAACATCGACAGCGAGAACAAGCGGATCTCCCTCGGCCTCAAGCAGGCCACCGAGGATCCGTGGCTCAAGATCGGCGAGTCGTACCCCGTCGGCACCGAGCTCCGCGGCACCGTCGCCCGCCTCATGGAGAAGGGCGTCGTCGTGGACATGGGCAACGACCTCGAGGGCTTCGTGCCGATCTCGCAGCTGCCGAGCCCCAAGGCGATCACCTCGCCGGCCGAGGTCGTCTATGACGGGATGTTCCTCGACCTCCGCATCCTCGAGGTCGATCCCATCCATCGCCGCATCGTCCTGACCGTCACCGACATCCCCGCGGAGCAGCCGCCGCGGCCGGAGACGATCAAGATCCACAAGGACGACGAGGACGAGTCGGCCGAGGGCTGAGCCCCGGTCGTCCCCTGCCGCGAACGCCCGGTCCCCGCTCGGGGGCCGGGCGTTCGTGCGTCAGCCGCTGGGCGGCGGCGCGTCCGCGACCCGACGCCCTCCTGCACGTCCCCGCATTCCAGGCGAACCGTCGGCATCGCCAGCAGGATCGCCAGCAGGGGGAGGAGGCGGAGGAGACGGGGAGACATCGCTAGGCGCGAGAGATGCGTGGTCGAGCAGCGCGCGGGGCCGATGCGCCCGGCACTGGCAGGTATCGGCGGCTGGACGCGGCGCATGAGCGCGCGGGGGACCGGGCGGGCGGATGGCCGTCCGGCGTGGGAGGAGAGCCCCCCGGCCGCGCGATAGCTTCCGGGCGTGTTCCACCTGTCGCCGGCCGTGCAGGCCTTCGCCTTCGGCACCTCGGGGTACGCCGTCGGGGCGCTGTCGGCCGCCTACTACGTCGTGCGCGCCGCTCGCGGCACCGACATCCGCGCGTTGCACAGCGGCAACGCCGGGGCGACGAACGCCGGGCGGGTGCTGGGGCGCCGGGGCTTCGTGCTCGTCTTCGCGCTCGACTGCCTCAAGGGCGCGGTCGCCGTGTGGCTCCCGCGGCTCGTGGAGGCCCCCCCTGAGGTCTGCGGCGTCGCGGCGCTGATGGTCGTCGCGGGCCACGTCTGGCCGCCGCAGTTGCACTTCAGAGGCGGCAAGGGGATCGCGACCGCCATCGGGGCGGTGCCGGTGGCGACACCATGGCTGGCGCTGCACCTGCTGTTGGTGGCGGCGGCGACGGTGCTGGCCACGCGCCGCCCGCACCTCGCGGGACTCGCCGCGGTGGTCGCCCTCGTGCCGGTAGCCCGCGGGCTCGGCCTCCCGGGCGGGCTCACGGCGACGTTGGTGGCGCTGGTGCTCGTGATCCTCTGGGCGCACCGGCGGGACCTGAGCGCCGCCCTCCGCGTCCGGCGCGACGGCGCGACGACGGCCGCGACGACGGCCGCGACGACGGCCGCGACTACCGGTCGCTGATGGCCTCGGCCGCACCGGCGGCGTCGAGGCGTTCGCGAACGGCGTGCAGCAGCTGCACGGCGGTGAACGGCTTCGCCAGCACGGTGCGACCCAGCAGGCGACCGTCCGGGTCGAGGTCGTCGGGGTGTCCGGTGAAGAAGAGCATGGGCTGGCCGGGCCGCGCCCGCTCCAGCTGAGTGGCCAGCGCCGCGCCGCCGAGTCGAGGGGTGCGCACGTCGCTGACGAGGATGTCGAAGGGCGGGGCGCCGGCGGTGGTCGCGAGGCGCAGCGCCTGCGCACCGTCGGACACCTCGGTCACCTGGTAGCCGCGCGACCGGAGCACCCGGGCGAGCAGCGAGCGCAGCGGATCGTCGTCCTCCACGAGCAGGATCGACTCGCGGCCACCGGCCACGCTGTCCCGCCAGGGATCGGGAGCGCCATCGGCCGGCGTCGCCGCCTGCGCCGACGCCGGCAGGTACAGCGAGAAGCGGCTCCCCACGCCGACGTGGCTCGTGACCGTGAGCACGCCCCCGTGGTCGCGCGCGATCGCGTAGCAGGTCGATAGGCCGAGTCCGGTCCCCTTGTCCGGCGCCTTCGTGGTGAAGAACGGCTCGAAGATGCGCGAGACGACGTGGGGGGGCATGCCCGTTCCCGTGTCCTCCACGTCGAGCGTGACGTAGGCCCCCGGGGCGGCGAGGCCGAGCCGCGTGGCGTGGGCCTCGTCCACGTCCGTGGTCCGCGTCCGCACGCGGAGCGTGCCGCCGTGCGGCATCGCGTCGCGGGCGTTGACGGAGAGGTTGACGAGCACCTGTTCGAGCTGGCTTCGGTCGAGGTCCACCATCGGGAGCGCCGGGCCGAGGTCGTACTCGAGGCGCACGGCCGGCCCGATCAGGCGGCCGAGCAGTTCCTTCACCTCGCTGACGACGGTGCTGACGTCGTGCGGGGCGAGCAAGGTCACCTGCTTGCGCGCGAACGTCAGCAGCTGGCGCGTCATCCCCGTGGAACGGAGGGCGGCGTCGCGCAGTGCCTGCACGTCGTGGCGGGCCGGGTGGTCCGGGTCGAGCTGGTCGAGGGCGAGGTCCGCGTGGCCCACGAGCCCCGTGAGGAGGTTGTTGAAGTCGTGGGCGATGCCGCCGGCCAATTGCCCCACGCTCTCGAGCTTCTGGGCCTGCCGCAGGGCGTCGGAGGTCATGCGCGCCTCAGTGACGTCCCGGATGATCGTGAGGAACGCCACCGGCACGCCCGCGTCGTCGCGCTCGGCGACCATCCGAACCTCGAGGATCCGGGACGTCCCCTCGTCCGATACGGCGACGTCGCGGGAGTCGGAACCGGTGGCCGGTGCGGGCCCGGGCGGGGTGCCGGCCGCGTCCGTCGACATCGCCCGCCACTCTGCGGCGAGCGCGGCCGGTACGCAGGCGTCGGCGGTCCTGCCGACCATGGTGCCCGAGGGCACGTCGAGCAGGCACTCGAGGGCGGAGTTCACGTAGAGGATGGTCCCGTCGGCCGCCAAGCGCGCGATGCCATCCGGGGACCGCTCGGCGAGGGCGGTGAAGAGTCGGCTACGGGCCTCGAGCGCCTCCGCCATCTCGTTGAAGGCGAAGACCGTGGTCTCGACCTCCGGGGACAGGTCCTTGAGGGTGACGCGCGCCGAGAAGTCGCCGGCGGCCAGCCGCTGCGCGGCCTCCCCGACGGCCTCGAGCGGCCGCGCGACGAGTCGCGTCACCGCCATCCACACGATCCCGATGTCGAGGGCGACGAACGTCACGATCAGGAGCAGGTCGCGCCACAGCACGTGCGCCGCCCCCCGCTCGACCGGATCCATCGCGGCGTCGCTCACGGCGCGCGCAGCGACGAGCAGCAGCGTCGGCAGGGCCGCCAGGATCGCGATCGCGAACAGGCGGGTGCTGAGCGTCACCGACCGGCGGCGGGGAGGAAACATGCTTCCAATCATCGCATACCCGGTGCCAGCGTGACAGTGTCGAGGCTCGGCGCCGGCAGCCCGCCATCACGCATGGCGCGGCGGTGTCCCGCCGCTGGCGACCCCGGCACGCGCGGGCTAGCCTTCGACGCCTATGACCATGCGCGAGAAGCTCGACGAACTGGCCCGCCGCCGCGCCGAGGCCGAAGTGGGGGGCGGCGTCGACCGCATCGCCGCCCAGCACGACAAGGGGAAGCTCACCGCCCGCGAGCGGCTCGACGCCCTGCTCGACGAGGGCTCGTTCGTCGAACTCGATGCGTTCGTGACCCACCGGGCGCACGACTTCGGCCTCGATCGCACGCGGCCTTACGGCGACGGCGTGGTGACGGGGCACGGCCGGATCGACGGGCGCCTCGTGTACGTCTTCTCGCAGGACTTCACCGTCTTCGGCGGCTCGCTCTCCGAGACGCACGCGGCCAAGATCTGCAAGGTGATGGACCTTGCCGTCCGCAACGGCGCGCCGGTCATCGGGCTCAACGACAGCGGCGGGGCCCGCATCCAGGAGGGTGTGGTCTCGCTCGGCGGATACGCGGACATCTTCCTGCGCAACACGCTGGCGTCCGGCGTGGTGCCGCAGGTCAGCGCGATCCTGGGCCCCTGCGCCGGCGGCGCGGTGTACAGCCCCGCGATCACCGACTTCATCTACATGGTCCGGGGCACGAGCTACATGTTCGTGACCGGCCCGAACGTCGTGAAGACGGTCACGCACGAGGACGTCACCATGGAGCAGCTCGGCGGCGCCGACACCCACGCCGCGACGTCGGGCGTGGCGCACTTCGCGTGCGCCTCCGAGCTCGAGTGCCTGCAGCGGATCCGCGAGCTCTTCCGGTACGTGCCGTCGAACAACATGGCCGACCCGCCGCGCGGCGCGGGGACCGACCCGCGCACGCGGCGCGACGAGGCGCTGCTCGACGTCGTCCCCGACCATCCCAGCAAGCCATACGACATCCTCGAGGTGATCCACCGGGTGGTGGACGACGGCTCGTGGTACGAGGTGCAGCCCGACTACGCCGGCAACATCGTCGTCGGCTTCGCGCACCTCGGGGGCCACAGCGTGGGGATCGTCGCCAACCAGCCCGCGGTGCTCGCGGGGGTGCTCGACATCAACGCCTCGGCCAAGGCGGCGCGCTTCATCCGCTTCTGCGACGCGTTCAACATCCCGATCGTGACCTTCGAGGACGTGCCGGGCTTCCTGCCGGGCGTGGCGCAGGAGCACGGCGGCATCATCAAGCACGGCGCCAAGCTCCTCTACGCGTACTGCGAGGCGACCGTCCCGAAGCTCACCGTCATCACCCGCAAGGCGTACGGCGGGGCGTACGACGTCATGAGCTCCAAGCACATCCGCGGCGACTGGAACGTCGCGTGGCCGACGGCCGAGATCGCGGTGATGGGCCCCAAGGGGGCGGTCGAGGTCCTCTTCCGCCGCGAGATCGCCGAGGCGGCCGACCCGGTCGCCGCGACCGACGCGCGCGTCGCCGAGTACACGGCCAAGTTCGCCAACCCCTACGTGGCCGCGAGCCGCGGGTACATCGACGACATCATCGACCCGCGCGACACCCGGCCGCGGCTCATCGACGCGCTCGAGACCCTGCAGGGCAAGCGCGACCGCAACCCGCCGAAGAAGCACGGCAACATCCCCCTCTGATGTTCTCCCGGCTGCTGGTCGCCAACCGCGGCGAGATCGCGCTGCGCATCATCCGCGCCTGCCGGGAACTGGGGGTGCGGTCCGTCGCCGTGTACTCGGAGGCCGACGCCCGCTCGCCGCACGTGCGCGAGGCCGACGAGGCGGTGTGCATCGGGCCGCCCCCCTCGAAGGATTCCTACCTCCTCGGCGACCGGCTGATCGAGGTCGCGCGGGCGACCGGGGCGGAGGCGGTGCACCCCGGCTACGGCTTCCTCAGCGAGCGGGCCTGGTTCGCGCGCGCCGTGCGCGACGCGGGGCTGGTGTGGGTCGGACCGCCGGCCGAGGCGATCGAGGCGATGGGCTCGAAGACCGCTGCTCGGCAGCTCGCCATCGGTGCCGGCGTCCCCGTGGTCCCCGGCACCACCGATGGCCTGCGCGACGCCGCCGAGGCCGCCGGGATCGCCGAGCGATTCGGGTATCCGGTGCTCCTCAAGGCCGCCGCCGGCGGGGGCGGCAAGGGGATGCGCGTCGTGCGGCAGCCCGGCGAGCTCGCCGCCGCGCTCGCCGCAGCGCGCCGCGAGGCGCAGAACGCCTTCGGCGACGACAGCGTTTACGTCGAGAAGTACATCGAGGGACCGCGGCACGTCGAGATCCAGGTCCTCTTCGACCACCACGGGACGGGCCTCGCCATCGGCGAGCGCGAATGCTCGGTGCAGCGCCGGCACCAGAAGATGATCGAGGAGGCGCCGTCGGTGGCCGTCTCGCCCGAACTGCGGCGCCGCATGGGCGAGACCGCCGTCGCGGCCGGCCGCGCCGCCGGCTACGCCAACGCCGGCACCTGCGAGTTCCTGCTCGACCGCGACGGCCGCTTCTACTTCCTCGAGATGAACACGCGCATCCAGGTCGAGCACCCGGTCACCGAGTGCGTCACCGGGCTCGACCTCGTGCAGTGGCAGCTGCGCATCGCCGCCGGCGAGCGGCTCCCGTTCGCCGACGGCACCGTCTTCGAGCCCCGCGGCTGGGCGATCGAGTGCCGCATCACCGCCGAGGACCCCGCGAACGGCTTCCTGCCCAGCACCGGCCGCATCACGCACCTGCACCTGCCCGCCGGTCCCGGCGTGCGGTGGGACGGCGGCATCGAGGCCGGCGGCGAGGTGACGCTCTTCTACGACCCCATGCTCGCCAAGCTGGTCGTCCACGCCCCCACGCGGCCCCTCGCGATCGCGCGCATGCACCGGGCCCTCTCCGAGCTCGTCATCGAGGGCGTCGAGACGTCGCGCGAGTTCCACCTGCGCGTGATGGAGCATCCCGACTTCCGCGCCGGGGACATCTCGATCCAGTGGCTCGAGCAGCGGCTCCCCGAGCTGGCCGCGCCGCCCGTGCCGGTTCGCGTCGAACAGTTGGCGGCGGTCGCCGCCGCCCTGCTCGCGCAGCGCGACCGGACGGCACCGGCGCAGCGGGCGGGGGCCGACGCGTCCCCGGCGGCCGGACGCGCCGCGCCGCGGGACGCCGCCGCCGATGCGTGGCGGCTCGCCGGCCGCCGTGAGGGGCTCCGGTCGTCGTGAGCCCGCTCGCCGCGACACCTGTCGTGCGCACGCTCCACATCGACCGCCTGGCCGCCGGCGGCGACGGCGTCGCGCGGGACGACGGGCTCGTCGTCTTCGTGCCGCGCACCGCGCCCGGCGACGTCGTCGAGGCCGCCGTCCTGCACGACGGGAAGGCCCGCTTCGCGCGCGGGGCCCTCGTGCGCGTGCTCGACCCCTCCGCGGCGCGCGTCGCGCCGCCGTGCGCCCACTACGTGCACGACGCCTGCGGCGGCTGCCAGCTGCAGCACCTGTCGTATCCCGCGCAGGTGCACGCCAAGGCGGCGATCGTCGCCGACGCCTTCCGCCGCATCGCCCGCCGCGAAGTCCACGTGCCGACGGTGCACGCGGCGCCACACCCGTGGCACTACCGCCGCAAGTTGACCCTCGCCTTGCGCCCCTCCGGCCGGCCGACCGAGCCGTGGCGCGCGGGGCTGCACGCGCACGACGACCCGGACCGCGTCTTCACGCTTGCCGACTGCGCCCTCGCCGAGCCGGCCGTCATGGACGCCTGGCGGGCGATCCTGCGGGCCGGTCGCCACCTCCCCGACGCTCCCGCGCTGCGCGCGTCGGTCCGCCGCCTCGACGAGGGCGTCGCACTCGTGGTCGAGGGCGGTGACACCTGGCGCGAGGCCGACGTGGCGGCCCTGGCGGACGCCGTGCCGGTCCTGCGCGCCGCCTGGTGGGTGCCCGCAGGCGGGCGGCGGCGCCTCGTGTTCGACGGGCGCGGTGGTGCCGAGCCCGGGGCCAGCTTCGTGCAGGTGAACCCGGCGATGCACGACGTCCTCCTCGCCGACGTCGTCGCCCGCGTGCTCGGCCACGCGCCCCGAACCGTGGTGGATGCCTACGCCGGTGCTGGCGACGCCGCCGTGGCGCTGGCCCGGGCGGGGGTGCGGGTCACCGCGCTCGAGGCGGATGCCGACGCCGTGACGCACGCCGCCGCGCGCCTGTCCAGCCCCTCGGAGGCCCGGCTGGGCCTCGTCGAGCGCCTCCTCCCCGACGCGCTGCCGGCCGACGTCGTGCTCCTCAACCCGCCGCGCGCCGGCTGCGACGCGGCGGTGCCGGCCGCGCTCGTCGCCGCGAGCCCGCGCCCCCGCGCGGTGCTGTACGTCAGCTGCGATCCCGCGACCCTCGCCCGCGACGTCGCCCGCCTGGCCGGGTGGCGCATCGCCCATCTCGCCTGCTACGACATGTTCCCCCAGACCGCGCACGTCGAGACGCTGTGCGAGCTCGTCCCCGAGGCCGCATGAAGTACCGGGTCAGGATCGGCGACCGGATGCACGACGTCGTCCTCGAAGGCGACACCGCCGTCATTGACGGCGAGACCCTGCGCGTGCACCTCGCCGAGGTGCCGGGGAGCCCGATCCGGATGGTGACGGTCGGCGATGCCGTGCACCGGGTGGTGGCCCGGCGCGAGGCCGGCCGCGGGACCTGGCGTCTGTCCGTGGACGGCTGGACGGTGACCGCGGAGGCGCTTGACGAGCGGCAGCGCGCGATCCTCGAACGGCAGCGCGCCAGCGGTCCGCAGGGACCGGCCCCCCTGGTGGCGCCGATGCCCGGGCTCGTCGTGCGCATCCACGTGGCCGTAGGCGACGCCGTCGTCGCGGGACAGGGACTCGTGGCCATGGAGGCGATGAAGATGGAGAACGAGCTCAAGGCGGCGGGGGCCGGTACGGTCCGGGCGATCCTGGTCGAGCCGGGCCAGGCCGTCGAGAAGGGCACCGTGCTGGTCGAGCTGGCGTAGGACGCGCCCGGACGGGAGCCCCCCGTCCCGTTGACGGCCGGTAAGCCGTTGTCTAGCTTGCGGTTCTGCCCGGAAATGGGCGGCCAAGACCCGGGTTGCATTCCGCACCGGTGAGGCGACACCCCAGCAGGTTGCAGTCATGAAGACCTACACCGCGACCCCCGCGGACATCCGCCACGACTGGTTCGTGGTCGATGCCGACGGCATGGTCCTCGGTCGCCTGGCGGCCGAAGTCGCGAAGATCCTTCGCGGCAAGCACAAGCCGACCTTCACGCCGCACATGGACACCGGGGATCACGTGATCGTGATCAACGCGTCGAAGGTGCGCGTGACGGGCAAGAAGGCGGAGCAGAAGCGCTACTTCCGCCACACCGGCTACATGGGCCACGAGAAGTACACGCCGTTCGCGACGATGATCGCCAAGCACCCCGAGCGCGTCATCGAGAAGGCCGTGTACGGCATGCTCCCCAAGAACTCGCTGGCGCGCCAGAAGGTGCGCCTGAAGCTCAAGGTGTACGGCGGCCACGACCACCCGCACGTCGCGCAGCAGCCCAAGCCGCTCACCTTCGCCAAGCAGGAGGCGTAACCCTGTGGAGACCGTGACCCATACCATCGGCCGCCGCAAGGAAGCCGTCGCCCGCGTCTACGTGAAGGCCGGGTCGGGCAAGTGGGACGTCAACGGGCGCACGCTCGGCGACTACTTCCCGCGGCCGTCGCTGGTGACGGCGATCCAGCAGCCGTTCGCGGCCACCGACAACGTCGGCAAGTACGACGTCCGGGCGATCATCGAGGGCGGCGGCACCACCGGCCAGGCCGGCGCGCTGCGCCTGGCGGTGTCCCGGGCCCTCGTGCAGCTCGACGAATCGCACCGCCGCAAGCTGCGCGACCTCGGGCTGCTCACGCGCGACGCCCGCGCGGTCGAGCGCAAGAAGCCGGGCCGTCCGGGCGCCCGCAAGCGCTTCCAGTTCTCGAAGCGCTGACCCGGTAGCATCTCGCAGGCGTCCCGAGGGGACCGTGGGTGCCGGCGTCGCCGAGTGGCGGCGCCGGTCACGACCCCCGACGACGGCCGCCGACGCCAACCACCCGTTTCGTCTCCATTCCCATGCCGCAGCCCACGCTCGAACAGCTCCTGGCCGCCGGTGTCCACTTCGGGCACCAGACGCGCCGCTGGAACCCCAAGATGCGCCGCTTCATCTTCGCGGAGCGCAACGGGATCCACATCATCGATCTGCAGAAGACCGTCCGGCAGCTCGAGCTCGCGCAGCAGCTCGTGCGCGAGGTCGTCCTGCGCGGCGAGCAGGTCCTGTTCGTCTGCACCAAGCAGCAGATCTCGTCGCTCGTCAAGGAGCAGGCCGAACGGTCGGGGTCGTACTTCATCACCGAGCGCTGGCTCGGCGGGCTCCTGACGAACTTCTCGACCGTCAAGCGCCAGCTGCGCCGCCTGCAGGAGCTCGAGGCCGGGGCCGAAAGCGGGTCGTTCGAGCAGTACACCAAGAAGGAGCAGCTGCTCCTCGGACGTGACCGCGAGAAGCTCAGCAAGAACCTCTCGGGCATCAAGACGATGCGCCGCCTGCCGGGGCTCATGTTCGTCATCGACTCCCGGAAGGAGCGCATCGCCGTCAGCGAGGCCAACAAGCTCGGCATCCCGATCGTGGCGATCTGCGACACGAACTCGGATCCCGACCTCATCACCGTGCCGATCGCCGGCAACGACGACGCGATCCGCTCGGTCGAGCTGATCACCACCGCGATCGCCGACACGATCGCCGAGGCCCGCCGGGAGGCCCCGGCCCGCGCCGAGGTCGAGGAGGCCGAGGCCACGGTCTACTCGTCCGACCGCGGCAGCGAGGCCGCCGATGACGACCGCCGCCGCGGCGGCGGTCGCGGCGGCCCCGGTGGTGGCCCCGGTGGCGGTCGCGGCGGCCCGGGTGGCGGCCGTGGCGGCCAGGGTGGCGGCCGGCCCCGCCGGCGGGCCAACCCGGCGGCGATCGCGGCCCGCCTCAAGCACGACGCCCCCGCCGACGGCGGCCAGGCGGCGGAGTGAGTCCCGCCCGGGTCCCCGGCTCCTGCCGGTGATCCGGTCCGCACCTCGCGACGCCGCCGGCTCCCCCGAGCCGGCGGCGTTCGCATGACGCCCGAATCCGTCCCCCACGTTCCACGCCCCGGCGCCGCGCGCCGGACTTCCCGATGACCACCACGATGACGATCACGACCAAGCTCATCGCCGAGCTGCGCGAGCGGACCGGCGCCGGCATGATGGACTGCAAGAAGGCCCTCGAGGAGACCGCCGGCGACCTCGCCAAGGCCGTCGAGTACCTGCGCGCCAAGGGCATCGCCAAGGCCGAGAAGCGCACCGGGCGTGCCGCGGCCGAGGGGCTCGTGATCGCCAAGGTCGCCCCCGACTTCAAGACCGGTGCGCTCATCGAGCTCGCCTGCGAGACCGACTTCGTCGCGCGCAACGACGACTTCGTCGCCCTCGCACGCAAGGTCGCCGACTTCGTCCTCGCCGACGCCGCGCTCGACGGCCACCGGGCCGTGGGCGCCGAGGGCGCGTACCTCGACACCCCCTGGGGGAGCGAGACCGTCGGGGCCGTGGTCAAGGCCGAGGGCGCCAAGACCGGCGAGAACGTCGTGCTCAAGCACGTCGCACGCTTCGTCACCACCGGCACCCTCGGCACCTACGTCCACCACAACGGCAAGGTCGGGGTCCTCGTCGACGTCACCGGCGGTGCCGACGCCGCGGCGCAGGAGCTGGCCAAGCACGTCGCCGAGCACGTCGCCGCCGGTGTGCCGGCGATCCCGCTCGCCGTCTCCCGCGACGGCGTACCCGCGGAGAAGGTCGAGAGCGAGCGACGCATCGCCGCCGAGCAGGCCGCCGAGAGCGGCAAGCCGGCGAACATCGTCGAGAAGATGGTCGAGGGCCGCGTGAACAAGTACTTCGCCGAGGTCACCCTCACCGAGCAGCCCTGGGTCCGCGACGACAAGCAGACCATCGGGCAGCTCGTCAAGGCCACCGGCGCCGGCCTGGCGGTCGCGCGCTTCGCGCGCGTCCAGCTCGGCCTCGAGTAGGCCGTGTCCGGCGCGTACCGGCCCGTGGAGCCGGCGGCCGACGTCAAGTACCGCCGGGTCCTCCTCAAGATCTCCGGGGAGGCCCTCGCGGGCGAGTCGAAGTTCGGCTTCGACTTCGACACGATGGAACGCATCGCCGGCGAGCTGCAGCAGGTCGTCCAGCTCGGCGTCGGCGTCGGGCTCGTCATCGGCGGCGGCAACATCATCCGCGGCCAGCAGATCGCCAAGCTCGGCGTCGATCGCGTCACCGGCGACTACATGGGGATGCTCGGCACGGTCATCAACGCGATGGCGGTGCAGGACATCCTCGAGCGGCGCGGCATCGACACCCGCGTGATGACCGCGATCCGCATGGAGGAGATCGCCGAGCCGTACATCCGTCGGCGCGCCCTCCGCCACTTCGAGAAGGGCCGCGTCTGCATCTTCGCCGCCGGCACGGGGAACCCGTACTTCTCCACCGACACCGCGGCGGTGCTGCGCGCGATCCAGATCAAGGCGAACGTGATCGTCAAGGCCACCGGGGTGGACGGGATCTACTCCGCCGATCCCCGTACCACGCCCGACGCCACGTTCTACGAGTCGATCACGTACAAGGACGTCATCGGCGGCGAGCTCAAGGTGATGGACCAGACGGCCATCACGCTCTGCAAGGAGAACGCGCTCCCGCTGATCGTGCTGAACATCCGCACCCCCGGCGCCATCGCCGCCGCCCTGCGCGGCGAGCGCGTCGGCACCCTCGTCTCCTGACACCCGCCGCGCCATGAGCACGATTCCCGCCATCCTGAAGGACGCCCGGACCTCGATGGACAAGGCCATCGAGAACACGCGCAAGGAGTTCACCGGCATCCGGGCCGGCAAGGCGTCGCCGACCATGCTCGACACCGTCAAGGTCGAGGCCTACGGCGCCTTCATGCCGATCAACCAGGTGGCGTCCGTCGCCGCGCCGGAGCCCCGCCTGCTGCTCGTCACGCCCTTCGACAAGGGCAACGCCAAGGCGATCGAGAAGGCCATCCGCGAGAGCGGTCTCGGGCTCGACCCGTCGAACATGGGCGGCGTGATCCGCGTCCCCCTCCCCGCGCTCAACGAGGAGCGGCGCAAGGAGCTCGTCAAGCAGATCCACAAGTACACCGAAGAAGGGAAGGTCGCCGTGCGCCACGCACGCACCCACGCGCGCGACCTCCTCAAGAAGCTCTCGGGCGTCTCCGAGGACGACGTCAAGCACGCCGAGAAGGACCTCCAGAAGGCGCACGACGACGTGATCCACCGGCTCGACGAGCTCACCAAGGCGAAGGAAGCCGAGCTCCTCGAGGTCTGACCGTCCCCATGCCGGCCCCGGTCGCGTCCGACTCGCCGTCTGCGGCCGTCCCTGCGGCCGTCCCTGCGGCCGTCCCTGCGGCCGTCCCTGCGGCCGTCCCTGCGGCCGTCCCCGCGGCCGTGCCTGCGGCCGTGCCTGCGGCCGCCGGCGCCGTCCCGCGGCACGTCGCGATCATCATGGACGGCAACGGCCGGTGGGCCCGCCGTCGCGGCCTGCCCCGGCCTGCGGGCCACCAGGCCGGCATGGGGGCCGTGCGCGCGGTCGTCGAGGCCGCGCTCGATGCCGGCGTCGAGGTGCTCTCCCTGTTCGCCTTCTCGCAGGAGAACTGGCAGCGCCCGCCTCTCGAGGTGCGGGCGCTCATGACCCTGCTCGAGGAGTACATCGCCCGCGAGATCCGCGACCTCGCCGAGCGGCGCGTGCGCGTGCGGATCATCGGCGATCGGGCGCGGCTGCGGGGCGGGGCGCTCCGCGCGGTCGAGCGCGTCGAGGCGGAGACCGCGCGGGCCACGGCGGCTGGCGCCCGGCTCCGGCTCAACCTGTTCATCTCGTACGGCGCGCGGGCCGAGCTGGTCCATGCGGCCCGGGCGCTCGCCGAGGAGGTCGCGGCGGGGCGGCTGGCACCCGAGGCGATCGACGAGGCGGCCTTCGCCGCCCGCCTCTTCACCGCCGATGCCCCCGATCCCGATCTGCTCATCCGCACCTCCGGCGAGCAGCGGCTGTCGAACTTCCTCCTTTGGCAGGTGGCGTACGCCGAGCTGGTGATCTCGCCCGTGCTGTGGCCCGACTTCGGGGGCGACGACCTGCGCGCGGCGCTGGCCGAGTACGCAGGGCGCGAGCGCCGGTACGGCCGGGTGGGGCGGTGAGGCCCGGGTACCGCCGGTGAGCGAGTTCACCAAGCGCATCCTCTCCGGCCTGGTCCTGGCGCCGCTCACCGTGTTCGCGGTGTACGTCGGCGGTCCGTGGCTCGCCCTCTACCTGTCGCTCGCCGCGGGTGTGATGGCGTGGGAGTTCTACCGCATGGCGCGCGCCGGCGGCTCCCATCCGCTGGCGTTCATCGGCATCCCCGCGGCGGCGCTCGTTCCGCTCGCCGCCCATGCGCACACGCTCGGCATCCTGCCGGTCCCCGTGAGCGCGATCGTCGTGGCCGCGCTGGCCGTGCTGGCGTTCGCGATGTTCCTGCGTCCCGTCGAGCAGAAGCCGCTGACCGCCGCGGCGATCACCGTGTTCGGCGTCTTCTACACGGGCGCCGCGATCACCTTCGGCTATGCGATCCGCTACTTCCCCTACGTGGCCGACGCGGCCGCGGGGACGGCGCTGGTGATCTTCCCGGTCTGGCTGACGTGGTCCACCGACACGGGGGCCTATCTGGTCGGGCGCATCGTCGGCGGCCCGAAGCTCGCCGCGTCCATCAGCCCCAGGAAGACGATCTCGGGGGCGATCGGCGGCGTCGCCACGGCGGGCGTCATGGCGTGGGCGTACGGCACCTACGTGCTGCGGCCGCTCGCCCAACTCACGATGACCCCCGCCGGGCTCGCGGTCTTCGCGGCATGCATCTCCGTCGCTGCCATGCTGGGTGACCTGGCCGAGTCGTACCTCAAGCGCGAAGCGGGCGTGAAGGACGCCTCGGGGCTCATTCCCGGGCACGGCGGCGTCCTCGACCGGCTCGACTCGATCCTCTTTGCGCTCCCGATCGCCTACATGCTGCTGCCGGCGCTGCTGAAGCCCGCCCCGGTCGTGCCGTGAGCGGCGTCCGTGCCCCCACGGGTGACCGCCGTCGCGGTGTCGCGATCCTCGGATCCACCGGCTCCATCGGCACGTCCGCGCTCCAGGTGCTGGGCCGGCAGCCCGACGCCTTCCGCGTCGCGGCGCTCACGGCCCACGGCAACGCGGCGCTCCTGCGCGAGCAGGCGGCCCGATTCGCCCCGACGTTCGTCGGCTGCGTCGCCCCCAACGGCAGCGCGTGCGACCCGGCGTGGGCCACCGGACCGGCCGCGCTCATCGCCGCGGCGACCCGGCCCGACGCCGACATCGTGCTCAACGCGGTGGTCGGTGCGGCGGGGCTCGACGCGACGCTGGCCGCGCTCGGGGCGGGGAAGCGCGTGGCGCTCGCCAACAAGGAGTCGCTGGTCGTCGGCGGGGGGCTCGTGCTCGAGGCCGCGCGGCGCGGCGGCGGCGAGCTCGTACCGGTGGACAGCGAGCACAGCGCCATCCTGCAGTGCCTCGCCGGCCGGCCCGGTCATGAGGTGCGCCGGCTCATCCTCACCGCCAGCGGCGGCCCGTTCCGCGCGTGGCCCGCCGAGCGCATCGCCGACGCCCGGCTCGAGGACGCCCTCAAGCACCCCACCTGGACGATGGGGCGCAAGATCACCGTGGACAGCGCGACGCTCGCGAACAAGGCGCTCGAGGTGATCGAGGCGCACGTCCTCTTCGGGCTCCCCTACGACCGCATCGAGGTCGTCGTGCACCCGCAGAGCATCATCCACAGCATGGTCGAGTTCGTGGACGGCTCGGTGCTGGCGCAGCTCGGGCAGCCCACGATGGAGGTGCCGATCCTCTACGCGTTCACGCACCCGGACCGCATCCCGGACGCGGGACTGCCGCCGTTCGACCCGGTGCGCACGGGGGCGCTCACGTTCGAGGCCGTGCGGCACGACGCCTTCCCCACGCTCGGGCTCGGCATCGCCGCCGGGCGGCAGGGGGGCGGTGCTCCCGCCGTCTTCAACGCCGCCAACGAGGAGGCCGTCGCGCGCTTCCTCGACGGCACGCTGCGCTTCGGCGAGATTCCCAAGGCGATCGGCTCGGCCCTCGACGCACTGGGCGGGACGCCGGCGGCCGACCGCGCCGCCCTCGGCGCGCTCGATGCGGCGGCCCGGGCCCACGCGCGGAACTGGCGGCCCGCAGTGCTCGTATAGCGTGCAGGATGGCGATGCGCGGCCGTCGCGTGCCCGGCGCGCGCCCGGCGCGCGGACGGCCGCTTCGGTCTCCCACCCGTCGCCTGACGCTCCCTTGTCCGCACGCCGGCTCCCCCGACCGCGCCACACCCCGAACCACGCGACATGCTGACCTGGCTCGCTCCGCTGCTCGTCTTCGGCCTCGTGGTCTTCGTCCACGAACTCGGCCATTTCCTCGCGGCCAAGCTCGTCGGGGTTTACGCGCCGGTCTTCTCGATCGGCTGGGGCTCACGCGTGTGGGGGCGCAAGGTCGGCGAGACCGAGTACCGGCTCTCGTGGTTCCCCATCGGCGGCTACGTCGCGATGGCGAGCCGCGAGGACGAGATGATGTCGGCCCTCGAGGGCGGCGGCAACGCGCCGACGGATACCGCGCCCGATGCGACGGGGCCGCGCAAGGGCTTCCGGCCGATCCCGTGGGACCCGAACGCGATGGCCCCGTTCGGGCCGCGTCGCGTGCCGCCGGACCGATGGATCGAGTCGAAGTCCGTCCCGGCGCGGTTGCTGGTGATGAGCGCAGGCGTGCTGATGAACGTCGTACTGGCGATCGTGGTCGCCTCGGGGATCTTCGCGATCTACGGCAAGTCGTACCTGCCGCCCGTGATCGCCCGCGTGCTGCCGGACAAGCCCGCCGCGCGCGCGGGGCTGCAGGCGGGGGATTCCGTCGTCGCGGTGGACGGCGCCCCGCTGCGCACGTGGAGCGAGCTGCTCGACCGGGTCGGTGCCTCCGCAGGCCGGG
Organism: Gemmatimonadota bacterium; assembly: GCA_021298835.1. Classification (GTDB taxonomy): domain Bacteria; phylum Gemmatimonadota; class Gemmatimonadetes; order Gemmatimonadales; family Gemmatimonadaceae; genus JAJTHG01. Next base: position 28,678 of record JAJTHG010000002.1, on the reverse strand, counting down.
AGCTGGTGCTCGACGTCCGGCGCGCCGGCCTGCCTCTCGAGATCCGCGTGACCCCCGAGGCCACCGCGTCGCAGGACCCGGCCACGGGCATCGCCACCACGCTCGGCAAGATCGGCGCGGCGCCGGTGGACCGGGTGCGGCGCGAGCCGATGGGGCTCGCGGCCTCGCTCGCAGCCGGGACGGCGACGACCTGGACGATGGCCGGCTCGGTGGGGAAGGTGCTGCGCGGCCTCTTCACGGGCGGGGTATCGGTGAAGCAGCTCGGCGGCCCGATCGCGATCGCCCGCACGTCGGTGCAGGCGGCGAAGTCGGGGGTCGAGACGCTCTTCGGGTTGATCGCCTTCCTGAGCATCAACATCGCGATCCTGAACCTGCTGCCGATCCCGCTGCTCGACGGCGGCCAGATCCTGATGGCGATCGGCGAGGGGGTGCGCGGCAAGCCGTTCAGCGAGCGGGCCCGTGAGCGCTTCGCGAAGGTCGGGATCGCGATGGTCGGGCTCCTGTTCGTGCTGGTGATGCTCAACGACGTCACGGCGCTGTTCCGGGGCTGACCGGGCGCGGGTTGCGCGGCGGTCGCGCGGCGGTCGCGCGGCGGTTGGGGGGTGGCCGCGACACACGGGTCCGCCCGGTCCCTCGTCCCCAGACATTTCGCGCGGGCCCCACTTGCTTCTCCGCGCCAAGGTGCGTACTTTCAAGGGCTTACGAGTTTCTTCGTTCCCCGCCGGCGACCGCCGGCCAGATGAGACGCACCAGATGTCCAACGCCACGTACCAGCTGCACGCCACCGACACGGGCTCGACCAAGGTCCAGATCGCCGGCCTGACGGCTCGCATCAACGAGCTCACCGAGCACTTCCGCACGCACGCCAAGGATCACCATGGCCGTCGCGGGCTGCTCAAGCTGGTCGGCAAGCGCCGCCGCCTCCTGGACTACCTCAAGCGGACCGACGTGACCGGGTACCGCCGGGTCATCCAGGACCTTGGCCTCCGGTACTGACATCCTGAACGTGCGTCCGCGCGCGGTTGCCGGCTGATCCGGCTGCCGCGCGTTTCGCGTTTCCACCCACCAGAACCATGCAGCGCATCGAAAAGACCTTCGCCGGCCGGCCCCTCCTCATCGAGACCGGCAAGATGGCGAAGCAGGCCGCGGGCTCCGCGATGGTGAAGTTCGGCGACACGATGGTCATCGCCGCCGTCACTGTCAGCGACAACCGCAGCACCCTGCCGTTCTTCCCCCTCACCGTCGAGTACCGCGCGAAGACCTACGCCGCCGGCAAGATCCCGGGCGGCTACATCAAGCGCGAAGGGCGTCCGTCCGACGACGAGATCCTCTCGGCCCGCATCATCGACCGCTCGATCCGGCCCCTCTTCCCGGAGGGCTTCCAGAACGAGGTCCAGGTCTTCGTGTACGTCGTCTCCGCCGACCAGGAGAACGACCACGACGTGCTCGGCCTGCTGGCCGTGTCGATGGCGCTCTCGCAGTCGCGGATCGCCTGGAACGGCCCGATCAGCGGCGTCCGCGTCGGCCGCATCCAGGGCAAGTGGGTGCTCAACCCCACGTTCCAGCAGCTCGAGTACTCGGACCTCGACATGGTCGTCGCCGGCACCGCCGACGCGATCATGATGGTCGAGGGCGGCGCGCTCGAGGTCTCGGAGAGCGACGTCGTCGAGGCGCTGCAGATCGCCCACAAGGGCATCAAGGAGCAGATCGGCTTCCAGGACGAGCTGCTCGCCGCGCACCGCGAGCCCAAGATGGCGTGGACGAAGGTCACCGCGCCGGCCGAGGTCGTCGCCACGGTCGAGGCCGCCGCGAAGAACCGCATCGCTGCCGCGCTGAATCAGGCCGACAAGCACACCCGCATCCAGGCCATCGAGGCGGTGAAGAAGGCGGTCAAGGAGGAGATGGCGGGCGTGCTGCCGCCGGAGCACCTGCCGTTCGTCGGCGGGATCCTCGGCGACCTCGAGTACCACGCCCTGCGCTCGCAGGTCCTCGAGACGCGCAAGCGCGTTGACGGCCGCGACACGAAGACCGTGCGCCCGATCAGCATCGACACCTCGGTGCTGCCGCGCGCCCACGGCTCGGCCCTGTTCACCCGCGGCCAGACGCAGGCGCTCGTCGCCGCGACGCTGGGGACCGCCAACGACGTGCAGCGGATCGACTCGATCGACGAGAAGGCCGAGACGAACAAGACGTTCATGCTGCACTACAACTTCCCGCCCTTCTCGACCGGCGAGGTGCGCCCGGTGCGCGGCACGAGCCGCCGCGAGATCGGCCACGGCAACCTCGCCGAGCGCGCGCTGCAGGGCGTCCTGCCGCCGTTCGAGGAGTTCCCGTACACGATCCGCATCGTCTCCGACATCCTCGAGTCGAACGGCTCGTCGTCGATGGCCTCGGTCTGCGGCGGCTCGCTGTCGCTGATGGACGCCGGCGTGCCGATCAAGGGCGCCGTCGCCGGCGTGGCGATGGGGCTCATCAAGGAGGGGAAGAAGTACGCCATCCTCACCGACATCCTCGGCACCGAGGACCACCTCGGCGACATGGACTTCAAGGTCGCGGGCACCGGCGAGGGCATCACCTCGATCCAGATGGACATCAAGATCGAGGGGCTCGACCTCGCGATCATGACCGAGGCGCTCGCGCAGGCCAAGGAAGGGCGCCTGCACATCCTCGGCGAGATGGCGAAGGCGCTGCCGACGCACCGGGCGGACCTCTCGCCCTGGGCCCCGCGCATCGTCACGATCAACATCAATCCCGAGAAGATCGGCGACCTCATCGGCCCGAAGGGCAAGACGATCCGCGGCATCCAGGAGGAGACGGGCGCCGAGATCACCGTGGACGACACCGGCCTCGTCACCATCGCCGCGGTCGGCGGCGAGTCCATGGAGCGGGCCCGCCAGATGGTGCAGCAGATCACCGCCGAGCCCGTCGTCGGCGAGACCTACGAGGGCGTGGTCAAGAGCACGACCGCCTTCGGCGCCTTCATCGAGATCATGCCCGGCACCGAGGCGCTCCTCCACATCTCCGAGATCCAGCACGGCCGCACGGAGAAGACCGAGGACCACTTCAAGAAGGGCGACCGCGTCACCGTGAAGCTCATCGACCGCGACGAGCGCGGCCGCCTTCGGCTCTCGCGCAAGGTGCTGCTCCCGAAGCCGGAGGGGTACGTCGAGCCCGCCGAGGGCGAGGGCGCCGCGGTCGGCGGCGAGGGCGAGGGCGAGCGCCGCGACCGCGGGGACCGCGGCGGGCGCGGGCGCGACCGGCGCTGAACACCCCCGCCGGCGGCGCGGCCCTCGACGCGGGGCTGCGCCGCACCCGATGCGGCAACGGCCTGACCGTACTCTCGGAGCACGTCCCGGGGGTGCGGTCGGTTGCGTTCGGGGCCTGGGTGAAAGCGGCGAGCATCCACGAACGGCCTGACGAACAGGGCGTCTCCCACGCGCTCGAGCACCTCGTCTTCAAGGGGACGCCCACCCGGACGCCGCGCGACCTGACCTTCGCGCTCGAGACGCTCGGCGGGTCGCTCGACGCGTACACGTCGCGCGACCACACCGCCTACACAGCCCGTGTCCTCGACGAGCACCTCCCCGTGGCCGCCGAGGTCGTCGCCGACCTCGTCTTCCGTCCCCTCCTGCGCGACGCCGACTGGGCGCTCGAGCGCGGCGTGATCCTCGAGGAGATCGCGGAGATGGAGGACACCCCGGAGGACGTCGTCCACGAGCTCCACAACGCTGCGCTCTGGGGCGGCCATCCGTACGGCTGGAGCATCCTCGGCACGCGCGACACCATCGACGCGCTCCCGGTGGCGGCCCTCCGGTCGCTGCACGCCCGGGCGTACCATCCGGGACTCATGGTGGTCGCCGCCTCCGGCAACGTGACGCACGAGGCGCTGCTCGACGCGCTCGGTCGCGCCGGCTGGCTCGACGAGCCGGGCCGCGACGCCGACCCGATGCCCGCGCCGCCGCGGCCGGCCCCCCCGCCGCCCCAGCGCCTCCACGTCGAGCGCAAGGGCCAGCAGGTCCAACTCGTCTTCGGCGCCCCGGCCGTCCACTACGCCCACCCCGACCGGTATGCCGTGGCGCTGGTCTCGATGCTGCTCGGCGAGGGCATGAGCTCGCGACTCTTCCAGCGCGTGCGGGAGGAGCTGGCGCTCGCCTACAGCATCGCGAGCTTCACCGAGTTCTACCACGCGGCGGGCATGCAGGGGACGTCGCTCGCGGCCAGCCCGGCCAAGGCCGCCCGGGCCGAGCAGGTCGTGCGCGACGAGCTCGCCCGCCTCGCCGAGCACGGCATCCCCGAGGACGAGCTCGAGGCCGGCAAGCGGCAGTTCAAGGGCCAGCTCACCCTCTCCATGGAGGGGCCCTCTGCGCGCATGCACCGGGCAGCCGCAGTCGAGCTCTACGCCGCGGCCTACCAGCCGCTCGACCAGGTGCTGGCGGAGATCGACCGCCTGACCGTGGCGCAGGTGGCCGAGGCCTGCCGGGCGTACTTCGCCCCGGAGCGGCACACCGTGCTCAGTCTGGGCCCGGGGCGTAGTTTTCGCCGCGGCTGACGCGGCCCCCGCGCGGCCCGCGACCCGTCCACCCGTCAATCCGAGCGGCCTTCATGAAGATCGGCGTTCCCAAGGAGATCAAGACCAACGAGAACCGCGTCGCCCTCGTCCCGGCGGGCGCGGAGGCGCTGGTGTCCGCCGGGCACCGCGTCGAGGTCGAGACGGGTGCCGGCCTCGGGTCGGGGTTCTCCGACGACCAGTACCTCGAGGTCGGCGCGACGATCGGCCGCGACGCCGACGCGGTCTGGCGCAACGCCGAAATGATCATGAAGGTGAAGGAGCCGATCGCGGTCGAGTGGCCGCGCATCCGCCGCGACCAGTTGCTGTTCACCTACTTCCACTTCGCCGCGGACCGCGCGCTGACCGACGCCCACCTGGCCAGCGGCGCGGTGTGCATCGCGTACGAGACGGTGGAACTGCCGACGCGCGAACTGCCGCTGCTGACGCCGATGAGCGAGGTCGCCGGTCGCATGGCCGTCCACGAGGGGGCGAAGTACCTCGAGAAGCTCTTCGGCGGCCGCGGCGTCCTGCTGGGCGGCGTCCCCGGCGTGCCACCGGGGAAGGTCGTGATCATCGGGGGCGGCGTGGTGGGCATCAACGCCGCCAAGATGGCCGCCGGCCTCGGTGCCAAGGTCACGATCCTCGACCTGTCGCTCGAGCGGCTGCGCTACCTCAGCGATGTCATGCCGGCGAACGTCACGATGATCTACTCCAACCGGCACAACCTGCTCGAGCAGATCGGCACCGCCGACCTCGTCATCGGCGGCGTGCTCGTACCGGGCGCCAAGGCGCCCAAGCTGATCCGCCGCGACGACCTCAAGCGCATGCGTCCCGGGGCCGTCATCGTGGATGTCGCCGTCGACCAGGGCGGCTGCGTCGAGACCATCAAGCCGACCACGCACGAGAACCCGACCTACACGATCGACGGGATCATCCACTACGGCGTGGCCAACATGCCGGGGGCCGTTCCGTACACGAGCACGCTGGCGCTCACCAACGCCACCTTCCCGTACGCGATGAAGCTCGCCAACCTCGGGTGGCAGGACGCCTGCCGGCGCGACGGAGCCCTCCGCAAGGGACTCAACGTGGTGCGCGGCCAGGTCACGTATCCCGGCGTCGCGGAGGCGTTCGACCTGCCGCTCGTCCCGGCGGACAACGTTCTCGCGTAGGCTCACCGGCCATGATGGGTCCGTCAGGGAACGCCCGACATCGTGACCATTCGCCCATGGAACCGTCCACAGGCCGAGACTCTTGCTTGATGGGAGACGGAGGCCGACATGACGCCCCAGGCGCTGGTGGTTGGTGCAACGTGGTGGACGGTGTTCCTGGTGAACGTGAGCCAGGGGCAGCCGTGGCGCGGATTGGCCTTGGCGACCCTCGCCCTGGGACTCGGCATGGCGATGTTGCCATGGGCGGTCGCGCGTGAACCCGGTGCGGATCCAGCGCCTTGCCGGCAACCCTGACTTGCCGCTGCCGGAACGGGCTACCGACGGCTCGGCCGGCTATGACGTCCGTTCTGCGGACCCCGATTTCGTGCTCGCCCCGGGCGAGCGGCGGCTCGTCGGCACCGGCCTCGCGTTCGCCGTGCCGCCGGGCTTCGAGATCCAGGTGCGGCCCCGAAGCGGCATGGCGTTGCGCTACGGAGTCACCATCCCCAACAGTCCGGGCACGATCGACAGCGATTATCGGGGCGAGCTTCGGGTGATCATCCAGAACGGGGGGACGCAACCGGTCCCGATCGCCCGCGGGGAGCGCATCGCGCAGCTGGTCTTCGCCCGGTACGAGGCACCCGCCCTGCTCGAGGTGCCGTCGCTCGACGACACCCAGCGTGGGGCGGGTGGCTTCGGGTCCACCGGCAGCTGAGCCCTCGCGCCGTGGACGTGACAGTCGGCCCACCGCGGCACGGGGAGTGCGGGGACGAATCGGCGGCGCTGCCGCCGTTCCCCTGCCACTCCAGCCGATCCCTCCCCTGAAGCTGCAAGCCCCCCCCGTGGCCCAGCCGCTCCCCGCCGTCGTGCGCGATGCGCTCCAGCGCATGGCGGGGGGCGTGGCGCACGCCTTCAACGACCTCGTGACGGCCATCTCGGCCAATGCCCAGCTGCTCGAGGATCCGACCCTCTCGGCGGTCGAGCGGGGCGAGATCGTCACCTCGCTCACGGAGGCGGTGGCGCGCATGGAGCGGCTGCTGGAACGGCTGCAGACCGTCTCGCGGTCGGGGACGCAGCTGGCGGCGCCATTCGACCTCGCGGCCGCCGTCCGGGACACCGCGGCGGACTGGCGCCTGCAGCTTGGCGACCACGTGACCCTCGAGGTGCGCACCCCGGACACCACCGTGCCGATCCTGGGCGAGCGGGCCGCCGTGCTCGATGCCGTGACCGACCTGCTGCTCAACGCGCGCCAGGCGATGCCGTTCGGAGGGCTGGTGACGGTCGAGGTCACCCCCTGCCGGGCGACCGGAGACGACGTGATGCGCTGGCAACTGGCCGGGGAACTGGAGGGCGCCGAGCTCCGCGTCAGCGACACGGGGGTGGGGGTGGATCCGGCGGACGCGTCGCACCTCTTCGAGCCGTTCGCGACCAAGGCCGGCACGGGCGGGATCGGGCTGGCCGTCGTCGCGGCGGTGGCGCGGCAGCACGGGGGCGGCGTGCTGGTCGAGCCCTCGGTGACGGGCGGCACGGCGGTGCGCATCTTCCTGCCGCTCGCATCCAACGCGCCGGCCACCGTGCGGCTGATCGCCGAGCCGGAGGTGCCACCCACGGGGGCGGAGACGATCCTCGTCGTGGACGACGATGACGCGGTGCGCAGCGTGATCGTGCGGGCGCTGCGGCGGGCGGGGTACACGGTGTTCGCCGTGACCGGGCCCGGCGAGGCGCTCGCGCTGGCCGATGCCCACCGCGGCGGGATCGACCTGTTGCTGACGGACGTCGCGATGCCCGACATGGACGGTCCCGAGCTGGCACGGCGGCTCCAGCTGATGCGCCCCGGGCTCGAGGTGCTGCCGATGTCGGGCTTCGCGCCGGACAAGACGGCCTCGCGCTGGAAGCACGCCGACCACGTGCGCCTGCTCCGCAAGCCGTTCACCGCCTCCCGCCTGCTCGAGGCCGTGCGCGAGGCGCTGGACACGGCGCGCTGAGCGTGCGCCGGCTGTTGCTGGCCCTTCGGCCGGCGCTCGACCCACTGCTCGTCGTCGTCGTCTGGCCCGCGGCCTGGCTGTTCAAGGGACTGCGGCGGCTCGGCCTGCAGCACTTTCCGCTCGTGCGGGCGACCTTGCGGCGCGTGGGTCTGCTGCCCGTGACCGATCACTACTACGAGCCGCTGTTCCTCGAGCGGCAGCTCTCGGCGCCCGTTGACGAGCCCCGCGACCTGCCCGGCATCGCGTGGGACGAGGCCGGCCAGCTGACGCGGCTGGGCGAACTGCGCTGGGCCGACGAGCTCCGGCCGTTCCCGCGGACGGCCCCCCCTGCCGCGGACCCGCTCGGCTTCTTCGTGGACAACGGCGCCTACGAGGGGGGGGATGCCGACCTGTTGTACCAGGTGCTGCGGTGGCGGAAGCCGCGGCAGCTCCTCGAGGTCGGCTCGGGGATGTCCACCCGGCTGGCGGCGGCCGCGCTCGCGCGCAACGCCGCGGAGGGGCGTCCGGCGGTGCACGAGTGCATCGAGCCCTACGAGATGCCATGGCTGGAGCGGCTCGGGGTGAAGGTCCGGCGCGAGCGGGCCGAACACGTGCCGCTCGCCCGCTACCTGGCGCTCGGGGCGGGGGACATCCTGTTCATCGATTCGTCCCACGTCATCCGGCCCCGGGGCGACGTCGTGCACCTGCTGCTGGAGGTGCTGCCGCGGCTGGCCCCCGGCGTGCTGGTGCACGTGCATGACGTGTTCTCGCCGTGGGACCCCCCGCGCGAGTGGCTGTTCGACGAGGTGCGGCTCTGGCACGAGCAGTACCTGCTGGAGGGGCTGCTGTCCGACACCGACCGGTGGCAGGTCGTCTTCGCCGCGCACCTGCTGGCGCGTCGCCATCCGGCGGCACTGGGGCTCGTCGCGCCCTGGTTCGGGCCTGGCCGGCGGCCGGGGGCGATCTGGCTGGAGCGGCTCGGCTCCCCGCACGCCAAGGGCGGCTGACGACCGGCCGGTTGGCGGGGGGCGGGGCGTGGCCTAGGTTGTTGCGAGACAACCGCTTGTCGCGTCTTCCAGCATCCTCGTACCTTTCGTGGTCCCGCCGCGGGTGTCGCCCCTCGCGACACCCGTGTTCCGTCCGCCGACGACATGCCGCTCCGCTGGCCCAGCTTCCTCAAGGCGAATTCGCTGTTCCCCGCCAACGCCATCGCCGTCGATCTCGGCACGGCGAACACGCTGGTGTACGTCAAGGGCGAAGGCATCGTGCTCAACGAGCCGAGCGTCGTGGCGATCGACCGCGAGTCGAAGCGCATCAAGGGTGTAGGGCTCGAGGCCAAGCGCATGCTCGGTCGCACGCCCGAGGGCGTCATCGCGGTGCGGCCGATGAAGGACGGCGTGATTGCGGACTTCGACGTGACGGAGAAGATGCTCCGCTACTTCCTGGAGCTCATCATCCAGAACCACGTCTTCAAGGTGAAGCCGCGCGTGATCGTGTGCGTGCCGTCGGGCATCACCGAGGTGGAAAAGCGTGCCGTGCGCGACTCGGCCCTCGGTGCCGGCGCGAAGGAGGTCTTCATGGTGGCAGAGCCGATGGCGGCGGCGATCGGCGTCGGGCTGCCGGTGGACACGCCGACGGGCAACATGGTGATCGACATCGGCGGCGGGACGACGGAGATCGCGGTGATCGCGCTGTCGGGCATCGTGAGCGACACGTCCATCCGGACAGGCGGCGACGAGCTCGACACGTCGATCGTGCAGTTCATGCGGAAGAACTACAACCTCCTCATCGGCGAGCCGACGGCGGAGCAGATCAAGATCCAGATCGGCTCGGCCTTCCCCGTGGGCGACGAGCGGGAGATGGAGGTGAAGGGCCGCGACCTCGTCTCGGGCATCCCCAAGACCGTGCGCGTGCACTCGAGCGAGATCCGCGAGGCGATCCAGGAGCCGGTGCAGCAGATCATCGACGCGGTGCGGCGCGCGCTCGAGATCACGCCCCCGGAGCTGGCGAGCGACATCGTGGACCGCGGCATCGTCATGACCGGCGGCGGCGCCCTCATCCGCGGGCTCGACGTGCTGCTCTCGCAGGAGACGGGACTGCCGATCCACGTGGACGAGGATCCCCTCACGTGCGTCGTGCGCGGCACGGGCAAGATCCTCGACGACGAAGAGAAGTACTGGACCGTCCTCACCACCTGACGTCCGGTCGTGCCTCGCAGCGCGCGCTCCGACGCCCGACTCGACACCGGCCTCTTCGTCGCCTGCCTCGCGGTGGCGGCGTTCGCGGTGATCCTGCCGCCCGCGCTGCGCGACCCGACGGCGGCCGCCCTCCGGCGCACACTCGTCGCGCCACTCGTCGCGCTGCAGCGGACGGCCGAGCACGGGCGGAACGCTCTCGTGATGCACGACGCGATCGTCCGGGCGCGCGACTCGCTCGCGCTCCTCGCGCAGCGCGGGGCGTCGCTCGCGGCCGAGAACGACCGGCTGCGCGAGCTGCTCGGGCTGGCCGCCGACCTGCAATGGGGCTTCGTGTCGGCCGAGGCCCTCAAGGGCCGGGGGCCGGGCGAGGACTACACCGTCGCCCTCTCCGTGGGGGCATCGGCGGGGGTGGTGCCCTTCAGCCCCCTGGTCGCCCCCGAAGGGCTCGTCGGGACTGTGCTGTCCGCCGATCCCGGCATGTCGCTCGCCATCCTGTGGGCGCACCCCGACTTCCGCGCGAGCGCGATGTCGGCCGACGGGGCGGCCTTCGGGATCGTGAAGGCCCACGCCGGACGTGGCGCGAGCCGCTGGCTGCTCGAGCTCACGGGGATCCCGTTCCGGCAGCAGCTGCGGCCGGGCGCGCGCATTCTGACGTCCGGTCTCGGCGGCACGTACCCGCGCGGCATCCCGATCGGCACGGTCATCGAGGAGCGCAAGACGTCCGAGGGCTACGCGCGCAGCTACCTCGTCCGGCCGGCCGTCTCGCCGGCCGAGCTCTCGGCCGTCATGGTGCTGCTTCCGCCGCGCGTGCGCGCGGGTGCCGCGGGCGTGTGGTCGGCGTCGCCGCCGGCCGAGTCGGTGGCGCGGGCCGGCGCGGGGATCCGTGATTCGCTTCGGCGCGGCGGCACGGCGGGCGTGACGCTCGTACGGCCCGACTCGGCCGCAACGGGCGCTGCGGGGGCCCCTCCGGCGGCCCCGTCGGCGCCGTCGGCGCGGCCGCGGCCTCCGGCCGACACAGGCCGCCCCCCAGGAGGACGCTGATGGCGCGGACCCTCCGCAGCTTCCTCGTCTTCGCGCTGCTGGTGTCGCTGCACTACGGCGTGCGGCCCCTCCTGCCCGGCCGCGTCCTCCCCGACTTCCTCGTGATCGCGCTGCTGCTGGCGGCGGTGCGGCTGCGGCCGGGTGCGTCGGCGGTGCTGGGGCTCCTGATCGGCTTCACGGCCGACGCGCTCACCCCCGGTGCCTTCGGCGCGGCGGCGCTGGCGTTCACGGTGGTGGGCTTCGCCGCGTCGTGGCTCAAGGCGGTGTTCTTCGCCGACAACGCGGCGATCAACGCCGTGTTCTTCTTCGCGGGAGCGTGGGTGGCCGACGTCGTCTTCCTGCTCGCGGCGCGGCGCCTGCCGCTCGGCGAGTTCGTGGTGCAGGCGCTGGTCTGGTCGCCGCTGTCGGCCGGCCTGACGGCGGTCGTGGGGGTGGCGTTGCTGCTCGTCGCGCGGCCGGTGCTCGACGCCGGCGGGAGCTGAGGGGGCGGCATGAGCTTCCACCCGAACGACGTCCAGCGGCGCGGGCAGGTGGCGGCGGTGTTCTTCGTCGTCGTCTTCGCGGTGCTGCTGGGGGCGTTCTTCCGCACCCAGGTGCTGCAGTACGCGCAGTACGAGCTGCAGTCGGAGGAGAACCGGCTGCGCGAGGTGCCGCTGCCGGCGCCGCGGGGGACGATCTACGACCGCAACGGCGTGGTGATCGCGGAGAACCTGCCGGGTTACTCCGTCTCGCTGCTGTCCCCGGGCACCGACTCGCTGCGCGCCGCGCTCCGGCGGCTGGCGGCGGCGATCCCGCTGTCGCCGGAGCAGCAGGACCTCGCCATCCGCCGGTTCCGGCGCGCCCCGAACCGGCCGGCGGTCATCCTGTCGGACGCGACGTTCGAGCAGGTCTCGGTGCTCGAGGAACGCCGCCCGGAGTTCCCCGGGCTGATCATCCAGGCCAGCCCGAAGCGGCACTATCCCGACGGCGTGGCGGTGTCGGCGTTCATGGGATACGTCGGCGAGATCACGGAGGCCGAGCTCACGCAGCCCGCCTTCAAGGGCTACAAGGCGGGCCAGCAGGTCGGGAAGGCCGGCCTCGAGCGGCAGTACGAGTCGCGGCTGCACGGCCGCGAGGGGATGCGCTTCGTCGAGGTGGATGCGCGCGGGCGCGTCGTGCGCGAGGCCGGGGCGCGGCCGGAGCTGGCCGCCGAGCCGTCGGAGCCGCTGTACACGAACGTGGACATCGCGCTGCAGCGCGAGCTGGTGCGCCTCTTCGGCGACTCGCTGATCGGCGGCGCGATCGCCATCGACCCGGCGAGCGGCGAGGTGCTGGCGATGCACAGCGCGCCGACCTTCGATCCCAACCGCTTCGTCGGGGGGATCCCGGCCGAGTACTGGCGCCAGCTCAACACCGATCCCCGGCGGCCCCTCTTCAACAAGGTGATCCAGGGGCGCTACCCCCCCGCGTCCACGTGGAAACTCGCGACCTCGGCACTGGCGATGGAGCACGGGCTGGCGACGCTCGACACGCGCATGCCGGTGCCGTGCACCGGCGGCTTCCAGTACGGCAACCGCTACTTCCGGTGCTGGGAGAAGCAGGGGCACGGCAACGTCACGCTGGCGCAGGCGATCGCGGTCTCCTGCGACGTGTACTTCTACCAGCTGGGGCTCAAGCTCGGCCTCTCGCGGCTGATCGCGGGCGGGGTGCAGCTGAAGTTCCGCGAGAAGACCGGCATCGACCTGCCGGACGAGCAGGCGTCGCGCTTCCCGTACGCGATCGACTACTACAACAAGCGCTACGGCGCGCGCGGCTGGTCGAACGCGGTCGTGCTCAACCTGTCCATCGGCCAGGGAGAGAACGACCAGACGGTCGTCAACATGGCGCGGTTCTACGCCGCCCTCGCCACCGGCGGGCAGGCCCCGCGCCCGGAGATCGTCCGTCGCAATCCGGAGCGCTCCGTCGTCATGTCGCTGACCGCCGCCCAGCTCGACGGGCTGCGGCGGGCGATGGCGGGCGTCGTGAGCGCGGGTGGGACCGCGGCGAGCGCGCGGATCGCGGACGTCACGCTGGCGGGCAAGACCGGCACCGCCCAGAACGCGCAGGACCCCAAGAACGACCATGCGTGGTTCGTCGGGTTCGCCCCCATGGAGGAACCGAAGATCGTCGTGGCCGTCATGCTCGAGTTCGGCGGCCACGGCTACCGGGCGGCGCGGATCGCGTCGAAGGTCATCGAGTCGTACCTCAAGCGGCCGACGACGGTCCTGCCGCGGCAGGAGGCGGAGTGACGCGCCGGCGCGCGGTCCGATGAAGGGGCGCACCGGCCTCGCCGACACTCCGCTGATCGCGTTGGCGCTGCTGCTGTCGGCCTTCGGCGTCGTCATCGTCTACTCGGCCGGCCAGACCGATCTGCCCGTGACGTACGTCGCGGGGGCGTGGAAGCGGCAGGCCGCATGGCTCGTCGTCGCGCTCGGTGCGGCGTGGATCGCCACGCGCGCCTCGGTGCGGCTGCTGGAGTGGCTGGCCTGGCCGGCGTACCTGCTGGGGCTCGCGCTCCTCGCCCTCACGCTCGTCATCGGCACCGGCGCCGGCACGGCGGCGACGATGAAGGGATGGATCACCATCGGCGGCGTGCGCGTCGGGCAGCCCTCCGAGCTCGCGAAGATCACCACGGCGCTGATGCTCGCGCGCACGCTCGGCGCCTTCCGCGAGCCGCCGCGGTCGCTCCTCGAGCTCTGGAAACCGGCGCTCGTCACGTTTGCCCCGTTCGCACTGGTGATGCTGCAGCCGGACCTCGGTTCGGCGCTCGTGTTCGTCGGCGTCTTCTTCGGGATGCTGTTCTGGAGCGGGGTGCCGTGGCCGATGCTGCTCCTGCTCGCGAGTCCCGGCGTGTCGCTGGTGCTCGCGTTCTCGACGGGGCTCTGGGGGGCGTGGTTCCTCCTGTTCCTCGCGCTGGTCTTCTGGTACCGGCCGTATGTCGTCGAGGGCGTGGCGCTGGTCCTCGCGAACGTCGCGATGGGCGTGGTGGCGCCGATCCTGTGGGACCGGCTCGCCCCGTACCAGCAGCGGCGCCTGCTGGTCTTCCTCGACCCGTCGCGCGACCCGCGTGCCTCGGGGTACCACGTCATCCAGTCCCAGGTGGCGATCGGCTCGGGGGGCTGGACCGGCAAGGGCTTCACCGAGGGCACGCAGAAGCGGCTCGCCTTCCTGCCCGCGCAGCACACCGACTTCATCTTCTCGGTGGTGGGCGAGGAACTGGGCTTCCTCGGGGTGTCGTTCGCGCTGGCGCTCTTCCTGGCGCTCTTCCTGCGCATCACGCGCGTGGCGCAGCGGGCGAACGATCCCTTCAGTTCGCTCGTGGCCTTCGGCCTCGGCTCGGCCTTCTTCGTGCACGTGCTGGTGAACATCGGCATGACGCTCAACCTGATGCCGATCACCGGCATCCCGCTGCCGTTCTTCTCCTACGGCGGGTCGTTCATGCTCGCGTGCTGGCTCGCGATCGGCGTCGTGGCGCGCGTCAGCGCCGAGGGACGCGGCCGCGCGGGCGCGCTCACGGCTTAGGAGGGCGAGGGTCGGGTGTAGGGTGCCCACCCCATCCGCTGGCCGGCTTCCGGGGCGACCGGTAGCTTTCGACGCTATGGCATGGTTCCGGAAGGAGAAGCAGCCCCGCCAGCCCCTGCGGCAGCGGCTCGAGATCCCGCCCGACGTGTGGGAGAAGTGCGAGCAGTGCGGCCACACCGACCTCGCGGAGAAGTTCGCGCGGAACGTCGAGGTGTGCCCCGGCTGCGGCCACCACCGTCGGCTCCGCGCCTCGGAGTATCTGGCGATGCTGCTCGATGAGGGGACGATCGAGGAGCACGACACCGACCTGCGCTCCGCCGATCCCCTCGGCTTCCCCGACTACCCGTCGCGCATCCGCAAGGCGTCCGCGAACGCCGGCGAGAGCGATGCCATTCTCACCGCCACCGGCCAGCTCGGCGGGCTGCCGGTGAACCTCGGCGTGATGGACTTCGCGTTCATGGGCGGCTCGATGGGTTCGGTCGTCGGCGAGAAGATCGCCCGGCTCGGCCAGCGGTCGCTCGAGCGCAAGTATCCGCTGATCCTCATCTCGGCGTCCGGCGGCGCGCGCATGCAGGAGGGCGTGCTCTCGCTCATGCAGATGGCGAAGGCGTCGGCGGTGCTCGCGCAGCTCGGCGACCGGCGCATCCCGTACATCTCGATCCTCACGAACCCCACGACCGGCGGCGTGAGCGCCTCGTACGCCATGCTCGGCGACGCGATCCTCGCCGAGCCCGGCGCGGTGATCGGCTTCGCGGGGCCGCGCGTCATCAAGCAGACCCTGGGGCAGGATCTCCCGGAGGGCTTCCAGACGGCCGAGTTCCTGCTCGACCACGGGATGGTGGACGACGTCGTGCCGCGCAAGGAGCTCAAGCGGGTCGTGGGGCAGCTGCTCCGCCACATGAGCGGCAAGCCGGCGGCGGCGGGATGGGCGTCGGCCTGAGCGCCGCCGCCCTCGAGACTCTCGCGACGCGGACGGCCGGCGCCGACGCCCTCGGGCTCGGCCGCATGACGGCCCTCCTCGACGCGCTCGGCCGGCCGCACGAGCGGCTGCGCGTCCTGCACGTGGCGGGCACGAACGGCAAGGGCAGCGTCTGCGCCATCCTCGACGCCGTGCTGCGCGCGCGCGGCTGGCGGACGGCGCGGTACACGTCGCCGCACCTCGTGGACTTCCGCGAGCGCGTGCTGGTTGACGGCTCGCCGGTGGCCGAGGAGGTCGTGGCGTCGTTCGTGGCGCGGGCCATGCCGCTCGTGACGCGGGTCGGGGCGTCGTTCTTCGAGGCGACCACGGCGATGGCCTTCGAGGCGATCGCCGACGCCGCGGTGGACCTCGCGATCGTCGAGGTGGGGCTCGGCGGGCGGCTCGACGCGACGAACGTCGTGCAGCCGCTGGTCGCGGGCGTCACGTCGATCGGCCTCGACCACACCGAGTGGCTGGGCGACACGACGACCGCTATCGCGGGGGAGAAGGCCGGCATCTTCAAGGCGGGCGCCGCCGCAGTCATCGGCGAGCGGGATCCCGCGATCGCCGAGGTCCTGCGGCAGCACGCCGTGCGGCACGGCGCCGATCCGGTGCGCGTGGTAGGGCGCGAGTGGCCGGTCGAGGACGTCCGCGTGGACGCCACGGGCACGCGCGCGATGCTGATGCTGCCCGGCGCCAGCGTGCCGCTGCACACCCCGCTGGCCGGGGTGCATCAGGCGCAGAACGCCGCGACCGCGCTCGCCATGCTCGACCTCCTGCCGGCCCCGTGGCGGGTCGCGCCGGCCGACGCGGCACCGGCGCTGCGCGCGGTGTCCCTGCCCGGCCGCTTCCAGCGGATCGGGCGGTGGCTGCTCGACGTCGCGCACAATCCCGACGGTGCCGCCGTGCTCGCCCGGACGCTCGAGGCGGTGCAGGCCCCGGCACCGGTCTGGGTGCTGCTGACGGTGCTCAACGACAAGGATTGGCGCGGGATGATGCGGGCCCTGGCGCCGCACGTCGCGGGATTCGTCCTGACCCGCTCGCCGACCGCGCCCGCCGCGCGCGCGTGGGACCCGGCGGCGGCCCACGCGTGGGCCCGGGCGTCGGGGATCGAGGCGGTGCTCGAGCCCGACTTCGACGCGGCGATGGCGCGGGCGGCCGGGCTGGGCGAGACGGTGCTCGTGACGGGGTCGTTCCACACGGTGGGCGACGCCCTGACGCGGCTGCCGTCGGGGGCGTCCGGCGGGTAAATTCCCGGGATGTCCTCGGGGCGTCCGCTGCATGGCTTTCGCGACCTCTACCCGGCGGAACTCGCCCAGCGCACCTGGCTCTTCGGCCGGTGGCGCGAGGTGGTCCGCCGGTACGGCTTCGTCGAGTACGACGGGCCGCCGCTCGAGCCGGTCGAGCTCTACACGCAGAAGTCCGGGGCGGAGATCGTCGAGCAGCTCTTCGACTTCACCGACAAGGGCGGGCGGCACGTCGCGTTGCGTCCGGAGATGACGCCGACGTTCGCGCGGCTCGTCGGGGCGCGGGCGAACGCGCTCCGCAAACCGGTGCGCTGGTTCGCGATCCCGCAGCTCTTCCGCTACGAGAAGGCGCAGCAGGGGCGGCTGCGCGAGCACTTCCAGCTGAACGTGGATCTCGTCGGCGAGGCCGACGTGACGGCCGACGCCGAGCTCGTCGCGTGCGCGATCGACCTCGTGCGCGCCTGCGGGCTGACGTCGGCCGACGTCCGCGTGCGGGTGAGCGACCGGCGGATCCTCACGGCGTGGCTCGACGCCGTCGGGGTGCCCGCGGCCGCCCACGAGGTGGCGTACGCGGTGATCGACAAGCTCGAGCGCCAGCCCGCGGAGGTGTCGCGCGAGAAGCTCGTCGCGGCGGGTGTGCCCGAGGCGGGCGTCGCGGCGGTGCTCGGCGCGGCGACGGCGACCTTCGAGGACGTCGCGGCGCGGCTCGCGGGGGGCGATGCGGCGCGCGTCGCCGACGACTTCCGCCGCTATCTCGGGTACGTGGACGCGCTGGTCGGCGAACCGGGCTGGCTGCGATTCGACCTCTCGATCGTGCGCGGGCTCGCCTACTACACGGGGATCGTCTTCGAGCTCTTCGACGCGCAGGGGAAGTTCCGGGCGGTCGCGGGGGGCGGCCGCTACGACCGGCTCCTCGGCGCCATCGGCGGCCAGGAGCTGCCGGCGCTCGGCTTCGGCATGGGCGACGTGGTGCTGTCGCTGCTGCTGGCCGATCGCGGGAAGCTCGGCAGCGAGGGAACGGGACTCGACTTCTGGGTGGCGGCGCAGGGCGGCGACGCCGCGTCGCTGCCGGAGGTGATGCGCGTCTCGGCGGCGCTGCGCGCGCGCGGGCACCGGGTCGAGTATGCGCTTCGTGAGCAGAGCGCCTCGAAGCAGCTCAAGGCGGCGGCGGCCGCGGGGGCGCGCGTGGCCGTGCTGCTGCCCCCCGCGACGCCCAGCGACGCCACGCTGCCGGCGGGACGCGCGACGGTGCGCGACCTCGCGAGCGGCACCGAACAGCAGGTGACGCTGGCCGACTGGCTGGCGCAGGCTTGACCTCGAGACCGATGGCCGACGACAAGAAGCTCACTTCCCGCGCCGAGAACTTCTCGGACTGGTACAACGAACTCGTCCTCCGGGCCGAGCTCGCCGACTACTCGCCCGTGAAGGGCTCGATGGTCATCCGGCCGAATGGCTACGGCATCTGGGAGCGGATGCAGCGCGCCCTGGACGACATGTTCAAGGCCACCGGTCACGAGAACGCCTACTTCCCGCTGTTCATCCCGCAGAGCTTTCTGAGCAAGGAGGCGCAGCACGTCGAGGGCTTCGCCCCGGAGACGGCGGTGGTGACGCACGGCGGGGGCAAGGAACTCGAGGAGCCGCTGGTCGTCCGCCCGACGTCGGAGACGATCATCTACCACATGTTCGCGAAGTGGACGCAGTCCTATCGCGACCTGCCGATCCTGATCAACCAGTGGGCGAACGTCGTCCGGTGGGAGATGCGCACGCGGCTGTTCCTGCGGACGCTCGAGTTCCTCTGGCAGGAGGGCCACACCGCGCACGCCACGCACGACGAGGCCGAGGCCGAGACGCGGCAGATGCTCGGCGTCTATCGCCGGTTCATGGAGGAGTGGATCGCCATGCCGGTGGTGACGGGGCAGAAGACCGAGAGCGAGAAGTTCGCCGGGGCGCTGCGCACGTACTCCTGCGAAGCGCTGATGCAGGACAACAAGGCCCTGCAGGCCGGCACGTCGCACAACCTCGGGCAGAACTTCGCCAAGGCGTTCGACCTCACCTTTCAGGACGAGCAGGGGGGGCAATCGTACGCGTGGAACACCTCGTGGGGCGTCTCGACGCGAATGATCGGCGGGCTGGTGATGACGCACTCCGACGACAACGGGCTCGTCTGTCCGCCGCGCCTCGCGCCGACGGAGGTGGTGATCATCCCCATCTGGAAGTCCGATGACGAGCGGGCGCGCGTCGTCGAGGCGGCGCACCGGGCCAAGGCCGAGCTCGCCGCGTGGACGGGCCGTGGCGCCACCGACCGCTTGCGCGTGCGCGTGGACGACCGCGACGGGATCAAGCCCGGGGCCAAGTACTACGAATGGGAGATGCGCGGCGTCCCCCTGCGGCTCGAGATCGGGCCGAAGGACCTCGAGAAGGGTTCGGTGTTCTCGGCCCGCCGCGATACCCGCGCCAAGGCGCCGCTGGCGATGGCGGGGCTCCCCGAGGCCGTCGCCGGCCTCCTCGAGACGGTCCAGCGCGACCTCTTCGAGGCGGCGCGGGCGCGGCGCGAGGCGAACTCGCACCGCGGGGTGACGTCCTACGATCGCTTCAAGGAGATCATCGACGGCCCGGGCGGCTTCGTGTACGCCGGCTGGAACGGCGATCCGGCGGTCGAGGCGCGCGTCAAGGAGGAGACCAAGGCGACCATCCGCTGCATCCCCGACCCGGAGTTCCGCTCCGCCGAGGCGCCGACGCGCTGCCTCGTGACCGGCGAGCCGGCGCAGCACGAGGTCGTGTGGGCCAAGGCCTACTGACCGACGGCTTCACGCGCGCCGGCGGCCCCCTCGCGTGCGAGGGCGTGCCGCTGGCGGCCATCGCGGACGCCGTCGGGACGCCTGCGTACGTGTACAGCGCCGGCACCGTGCGCGCGCGCCTCGCGGCGCTCGAAGCGGTGCTGGCCGGCGTGCCGCACCGCGTGCACTACGCGCTCAAGGCCAACGGGACGCACGGCGTGCTGCAGGTGCTGCGGGCGGCGGGGGCCGGCGCCGACGTCGTCTCGGGTGGCGAGCTGTACCGGGCGCGGCGGGCGGGGTTCGCCCCGTCGGACATCGTCTTCGACGGGCCCGGCAAGTCGGCCGACGAACTGCGCGAGGCGATCCGCGCCGGCGTGCGCGTCATCAACCTCGAGTCGCAGGGCGAGGCCGAGCTGGTCGCCGCCCTCGCAGCCGACGAAGGGCGCGTCGTCCCCGTGGGGCTCCGGGTGAACCCCGAGGTGACGGTGGAGAACTTCCATGCCTACATCTCGACCGGCGAGGCCGGGGACAAGTTCGGCATCCCGCTCGACGACGCCTTCGGCGTCGCGGCGTGGGTCGCCGGCCGGCCGTCGCTGCGCCTCGTCGGACTGCACATGCACGTCGGGTCGCAGCTCGACACCCTCGGGGCGTTCGACGAGGCCGTCGCCAAGCTCGCGGCGCTGCTCGCGCGCCTGCGCGCGGAGCTGCCGGCGACGGCGGCCACGCTGACGCTGCTCGACCTCGGCGGCGGGCTCCCGGTGGCCTACGGCGACGGTGACCGGGGCGCCGACCTCGAGGCCTACGGCGAGGTCGTGCGCCGAGCGCACGCCCGGACGGGCTGCGAGATCCTCCTCGAGCCGGGCCGCCTGCTCGTCGCCGAAGCGGGCGTGCTGCTCACGCGCGTGCGCTATCGCAAACGCAGCGGCGGGCGCGACTACGTGATCGTGGACGCCGGCATGAACGACCTCATCCGGCCGCCGCTGTACGACGCGTTCCACGCGATCGAGGCGGTGGCGCCGGGCGAGGCCGCGTTGGTGGCGAGCGTCGTGGGACCGGTGTGCGAGAGCGGCGATTTCTTCGGGCACGGCCGGCCGCTGCCGCCGGTGGCGCCCGGCGACCTGATCGTGCTGCGCACGGCAGGGGCGTACGGCTCGGTGATGAGTTCGAACTACAACGCGCGGCCGCGGGCCGCCGAGGTGCTGGTGGACGGCGACCGCTACGCCGTCGTGCGCCGGCGCGAATCGTACGAAGACCTGATGCGGCTCGAGAACGAGTCGCCGACATGGAGGAGTGCATGAAGGTCGGCCTGATGGCGAACTCGCATGACCGGCTGCCGGCGATCGACGCGTTCGTCGCGGCGCTGGCGAGCCGAGGGATCTCGCTCGTGCTGCACGCCGGGGACTTCGTGGCCCCGTGGTCGCTCGGGCCCTTCCGCGAGCGCGGGATGGCGCTGCTCGGGGTATTCGGGCACAACGACGGCGATCCGTCGGGACTCACCGCCTTCGCGCAGCAGGGCGTGGGCATGGAGCTCTACGAGTCGCCGCACGTCTTCGAGGTGGCGGGGCGCAAGCTGCTGCTCGTGCACGACCTCCACGACCTCCCCGAGCGGGCGTGGGACGAGTACGACATCATCGTCCACGGCACCATTCACACCAGCGAGGTGCGTGCCCAGGGCAAGGTGACGGTGATCTGCCCGGGCGAGGCCTGCGGATGGCTCACCGGGACGCCGACGTGCGCCATCCTCGACCTCGAGTCCCGCGAGGTCGAGTTCATCCGCCTCGAGGGGCCGGAGTGGGCGCGATGATCACTGCGTCGCGGATTTTGATCCTCGACTGCGGGTCGCAGTTCACGCAGCTCATCGCCCGCCGCGTGCGCGAAGCGCGCGTGTACAGCGAGATCCACCCTCCGACGCGGTCGGTCGAGTGGATCCGGGCGTGGCAGCCGACGGGGATCATCCTGAGCGGGGGGCCGAGCTCGGTCACCGACGAGGGGGCGCCGACGTTCGACCCGGCGATCCTCGATCTCGCCCCCGTCCTGGGCGTCTGCTACGGCATGCAATGGATCGCGCACGCCGCCGGCGGGGCGGTGAAGGGGGGTGGTCGTCGCGAGTACGGCCGGGCGGCCATCACCGTCGGCGAGCCGGGCGGGCTCTTCGCCGGCTTCGACGCCGGCGAGTCGTCACAGGTGTGGATGAGCCACGGCGACCACGTCGAGACGGTGCCGCCGGGGTTCGTCGCGACCGCTGCGAGCAGCGACAACCCCGTCGTGGCGATGCGCCACGTGTCGAAGCCCATCCACGCGGTGCAGTTCCACGCCGAGGTGCACCATACGGTGCGCGGGGCCGAGATCATCCAGAACTTCCTCTTCGGCGTCTGCGGCTGCGTCCCGGACTGGACGCCGGGCCACTTCATCGAGGAGGAGGTGCAGAAGATCCGCACGACGGTCGGCGGCAAGGCCGTCATCTGCGGGCTCTCGGGCGGCGTGGATTCCTCGGTGGCCGCAGCGCTGGTGCACAAGGCGATCGGCGACCAGCTCACGTGCATCTTCGTGGACACCGGGCTCCTGCGGCTGCACGAGCGCGAGCAGGTCGAGCGCACCTTCCGCCAGCACCTGGGGATCAAGCTCGTGGTGGTGGACGCCAGCGAGCGGTTCCTCGCCGCGCTGGCGGGCGAGGGCGACCCCGAGAAGAAGCGCAAGATCATCGGCCACACGTTCATCGACGTCTTCGAGGACGCGGCGGCCGCGGCGGGGGAGGGGGCCGAGTTCCTGGTGCAGGGCACGCTGTATCCCGACGTGATCGAGTCGGTGAGCGCCAAGGGTGGGCCGAGCGCGACGATCAAGACGCACCACAACGTCGGCGGGCTCAAGCCCGACATGAAGTTCCGGCTCGTCGAGCCGCTGCGCGAGCTGTTCAAGGACGAGGTGCGCAACGTCGGGCGCGAGCTCGGGCTGCCCGAGGAGATGGTCGGCCGGCATCCGTTCCCGGGTCCGGGGCTCGCGATCCGCGTCCTCGGCGAGGTGCGGCGCGACGCGCTGGACATCCTGCGCAAGGCGGACGCGATCTACCTCGAGGAGATCCGCGCCGCCGGCCTGTATGCCGACATCTGGCAGGCGTTCGCGGTCTTCCTGCCGGTGCGGTCGGTGGGCGTCATGGGCGACGGCCGCACCTACGAACACGTGATCGCGCTGCGCGCGGTGACCAGTACCGACGGGATGACGGCGGACTGGTACGCGTTCCCGCATGACGTGCTGGGGCGCATTTCCAGCCGCATCATCAACGAAGTGCGGGGGGTGAACCGCGTGGTGTACGACGTCAGCTCGAAGCCGCCGGCGACGATCGAGTGGGAGTAGGGGCGGACGGCCCCTCTCCTCATGCAGTGCCGCGCCGGGCGATCCGCTCCAGCGCGTCCAGCGCCCGCGCATTGCCGTCCTCGGCGCGGAGCTGCCGCCCGAGGGCCGCGGCCCGGCTTCGCGTCTCCTCGCGCAAGGCGCGCCGGAGCGCGCTGCGGAGGGTGCTGCGGGTCAGCGACGTGAAAGGCACGTGCGCTCCCGCGCCGAGGGCCGCGACACGGCTGCCCCAGAACGGCTGGTCGGCGAAGAACGAACAGACGACGGACGGCACCCCGGCCTCAGCGGCCGCGAAGGTCGTGCCGGCGCCACCATGGTGGACCACCACCGCGCACCGCGGGAAGATCCAGCCGTGATCCACCGAGCGCACGATGTGCATCCGTGGCCCGGCCAGCTGGTGCACGGCGTCGGTGTCGTTCCACCCGCCGCAGACCAGGAAGCGCAGGTCGAGTTCCTCGGCGAGGGACAGCACGTCCCGGCCGAAGGACTCGAGCGTGGGCATGGGCATGCTGCCGAAGCCGACGTAAACCGGCGGCGGGCCCTCGGCCAGCCACGGGAGGAGGTCCGGCGGCGGGACGGCCTCGCCAAGGCGTGCGCGGACCGCCGCCGGCAGCCGGATCGAACCTGTCGTCACCGCCCGCGCGTCGGCATCGGCCGCATGCGGCACGAGGTGCCGGCTCCACAGCTGCAGCACCGGCACCCCGAGCTCGCGGGCGCCGCCCACCGCGGTGGCCACCTGCGGCGGCAGGCCGAGCTGCCGGCGGAAGACGTTGATCGCGTCGCGGTGCAGCGGGAAGACGAGCCGCCGGAACAGCCCCCACGTCGCGCGGTTCAGGAAGGCGAACGGCAGGTTCGCCGTGGTGACCAGCGGACAGGGGAACGCGCCCGTCGGCTCCAGCGGGATGGTGTGCGCGAAGGTGAAGGGGACCCGCAGGTGCTCGGCCAGCGTCACGGACAGCTCCTCGATCAGCGTGCCGCCCACGATGAGGTCGGCGCCGCGCGCCGCGTCGAGGCCGCTGGCGAAGATGTGCGGGTCGAGCTCGCGGTTGATCCGCGCCACGGAGTTCGTGAACTCCCGCACGTTGCCCGAGCGCAGCCAACGTTGCCCCTCGGGCGACTCGAGGATGGCCTGCGAGTTCCCGTGCAGGGGAGCGTACGCCACCCCCGACCGTTCAACGAAGCCGCGCAGGTTCTCGGGGGCCGCCACACGGGTCTCGAACCCGCGCTCCTGGAGGCCGGCAGCCAGCGCGACCTGGGGTTGCGCGTCACCGCGCGTGCCGTAGCTGAAGAAGACCACTCGCATGTCAGGACGTCCGGAGGGGCGGGTCGGCGGGGGTGCGGGCAAGGGCATCGCATACGAGCCGGAAGAGCACGGCGCGGGTTTCGGCCGGACTCAGTCCCTGGTCGCGCCGCAGGAGCTTCCAGGCGTACACGTCGGTCGCGAGCAGGAGCTGGGCGAGCTGGGACCGGCGCAGCATCTCGTCGCGCGCCAGAAGCGGCCCGAAGACCCGCTCGACCCACGATCGGTGCAGCAACCGGCCGGCCTCGGCCATCGCGGTGACGACGGGCACGCGGCCGTCGAGCGACAGGGTCCGCATGAGCGAGTCGCCCACGGGCTCGTACATGCCGAGAATGAAGTCGAGCGCACGCGCCGGGTCGCCGGCGGGCACGCGGTCACGCAACGCCGCATTGTGGCGGCCAGCCGCCTCCAGAAAGGCCCGGGCGAGCCCCTCCTTGCCGCCGAAGCGGCGCTGTACCGTCTTGGTCGTCACCCCCGCCAGGCGCGCCACGTCCTCGAGGTGCACGTCGTCGTAGTAGCGCTCGGCGAACAGCTGCGTGGCCGCCTCGAGCACGCGACGCTCGGTGTCCTGCGCGGCGTGGGCGCGCGCCACTTGCCGGTACAGGCGACGGGGACTGGGAAGCATCGGGACGTCGCGGCTCATTTTGATGTCCAATTATAAGACACGAAACTGAGCCCGCGCGAGGTCCCCGACGCGCCGAGCCCGCCGCCGCACCGGCCTCCGCCCGGGTCGCCGCGGGTCGCCGCGGGTCGCCGCGGGTCGCCGCGGACGGTGACGGCGTCCCCTCCGGTGCCCAGCCGGGCGACCGTCAGGACAGCCAGGCGGCCATCTGCGCTTCGGTGAGGTTCCCGCCGCACACGACGGTCGCCACGCGCTGGCCACGCCACGGCGACCCGGCCGCGACCAGCGCCGCCACCCCGGCGGCCCCCGACGGCTCCACGACCAGCCCGGCGTGCGCGTGCAGGAGCCGCATCGCGGCCACCAGCGCCACGTCGTTGACGAGCACGACGTCGTCCACCGTCGTCCGCATGTCCGCCACCGCCTCGGCGATCGGCACGCGCACCCCGATGCCGTCGGCGATGGTGTCGATCTGCGGCGGGAAGACGAGCCGGCCCGACCGCCACGACTGCGCCATGGCGTCAGCCCCGGTCGCCTGCACGCCGATCACCCGCGTCGCGGGCGCGACGGCCTTGATCCATCGTCCCATGCCGGTGAGCAGCGCGCCGTTGCCGAGCGGCACGAGCACGGCGTCGAACGCCCGGCCGGGCGCCAGCAGTTCGACGGCGATGGTCGCCGCGCCGAGACTCGCTTCGACATCGAGCCCGTCGGCCACCATCCGCCATCCTCGCTCGCGCGCGAAGGCCTCGGCGTGCTGCTTGGCCGCATCGAAGTCCTTGCCGGCCTGCCGGACCTCGGCCCCGAGGGCCCGCATGCGGGCGACCTTGAGGGGGTTCGCCGAATCGGCCGCGTAGAGCACGAGCCGCCAGCCGGCGGCCCGGCATGCGTACGCCAGCGCCTGGCCCCAGTTGCCGGCACTCGCGCCCACCAGGGGCGACCGGGTCGCCTCGTGCGCCCGCTCGAGCAGCCGCGAGACGAGCACGCTGGCCCCGCGCCCCTTGAAACTCCGGATGGGGTTGCAGGTCTCCACCTTGAGCGTGAGCCCGCAACCGAGCACCTCGGCCAGCGGTTCGCAGGCGTACTGCGGCGAGTCGCGGAACTCGGGCGGGATGCGCGCCGGCGCGGCGGCGATGTCTGCCAGCCGGAGGCGATGCGACGGATCGGGGTCGGCCGCGGGTGTCGGGATGGAAGGCATGGCGAACGATACCTTTCGAATCCCATGGCCGCGCCGCTCTCCCTCCCGACGCGCGCCGACCTTCGCTCGACGTGGCAGCTGGCCGCCCCGATCGTCGTCGTGCAGGTCGGCTGGCAGCTCATGGGTGCCGTGGACGCGCTGATGGTCGGCCACGTGTCGCCGCAGGCGTTGGCGGCCGTGTCCATCGGCAACCTCGTCTTCTTCAACGTCATCGTGATCGCCTTCGGCATCCTGATGGCGCTCGACCCGATCGTCTCGCAGGCGGTCGGGGCGGGGGACGACGAGGGCGTGGCCCTCGGGGTGCAGCGCGGCGTGGTGCTCGCCGCGGCGACGAGCGTGGTGATCGGCGCCGTGCTGTGGCCGAGCGAGGCGATTCTGCGCTTCCTCCGCCAGCCGGACGACGTGGTGCCGCTGGCGGCGGCGTGGCTGCGGTGGAGCATCCTGGGGATCCTCCCGCTCAATCTCTTCACCGTGGGGCGCCAGACGCTGCAGGCACAGCAGCGGGTGCGCGCGGTGGTGGTGGCGACGATCGTGGCGAACCTCGCCAACGCGGGCCTGAACTGGGTGCTGATCTACGGCAAGCTGGGGATGCCGGCGCTTGGCGTCGTGGGGTCGGCGCACAGCACCTGGATCTCGCGCTGGCTGATGGCGGCGATGGTCTGGGGAGCCGGGTGGCCGCTCCTGCGTCCGACCGTGCGGCCGTGGCGTCGCGCGGCGCTCGGGGCGGCGGCGCTGGGGCGAATGCTACATCTGGGGCTGCCGATCGGGGTGCAGTGGTTCTTCGAGGGCTTCGCGTTCGGACTCGTGACGGTCTGGGCGGGCTGGCTGGGGACGATCACGCTGGCCGGACACGAGGTGGCGCTCAACCTCGCCTCCCTCACGTTCATGGTGCCGCTAGGGGTGAGCGGGGCGGCCTCGGCGCTGGTGGGGCACGCGATCGGCCGCGGCGACATGCCAGGGGCCCGACGCGAGGCGGCAGCGGCCTTCGTGATCGGCGTGGGGGTGATGGCGGTGAGCGCGGTGCTCTTTCTCGCCTTCCCGGTCGCCTTCGCGCGGCTCTACACGCCGGATGCCCCTACACTCGCGGTGGCGGTGGCGCTCATTCCCATTGCCGGGGCGTTCCAGTTGTTCGACGGCACGCAGGCGGTGTGCGGCGGCATCCTGCGCGGCAGCGGCGACACGCGGGTGCCGGCCGTGATGCATTTCCTGGGCTTCTGGGGGGTCGGGGTGCCGGTGAGCTGGTGGCTCGGCCTGCACACGCCGCTGGGGGCGCGCGGGCTCTGGTACGGGCTCGTCGGCGGGCTCGCGGCGGCCGCCGTGCTCCAGTTCCTCCGGGTGCGGACGCGCCTCGGCCGCGAGATCACGCGCACGACCGCATGACGCGCTACGGCTTCCGCTCGGCGCGCTTCGGCAGGTTCCGCTTGGTGTAGATGAGCACCAGGCCCTGTTGCCCGAGGGCGCCGAATCGCTGGTAGGCGTCGGTGGGGTTCAGGATCGCGATCCCCTCGATCATGAACGGATCGAGGTCGTACACCGTGTTCGAGGGGATGTTGTCGAGCAGCGTCGGGACGCACGTGGTGCCCCGCAGCATCACGCAGTTCACGCGACCGTTCGCGCTCTTCATCGAGACCCCGGGCGCGTTCATCGGCCGCAGCAGGTCCCCGAAGTTGAGGGCGGCGGGCACGTAGGGAGCGAACTCCTCGACCCCGAAGAAGCGCGCGGTGTTGGGGACGTTGAGGTCCTTCATGCGCTCGAGCCGGGTCGCGCGCACCTCGACCGGCGTGAGCTCCCGCGCGGGGGCCCGGACCAGCACCAGCCACGGTAGCCCGCCCTCGGCGGGTGCCTCGAGCGCCGGCCTCGTGGTGAGGGGCATGCCCAACTTTCGCACGCACACGAGATCGCCCGGCTCCGGGCGCAGCCCCAGGGCGGCGTTGCCACCGGAGTCGCTCGCCGCCGCCGCGCGGACCGTCCCGGCGCTGTCGAGCAGGGCCACGATGGCGTTGCGCACGCCGGCGCCGGTGGCCTCGTCCACGACCTTCACGCGGGCGGGCGGTGCTCCGACGAACCCGCCGCGCGGCGCGCTGGTGGGGCAGGAGCGCCCGCGCTGCTCGAGGGATGCCAGGGCGATCGGCGTGGGGACGGTGTGGTCGTAGCTGACCTCCTCGCCGGCTTCCACCACGAACGCGGGCGACACCGACGGCGCATGCTTCGGCGAGGTCACGCGCAGCCAGAACGTGCCGGCACCGCCGACGTCAACCTTGTATGCGCCGGTGAGGGTCGCCACGGCGGACGAGATCCGGTTGCCGGACGTGTCCACCAGCACGACCACCGCACCGCCCACCGGGCCACCGGTGGGCTCGAGCACGCGGCCGGCAATGACCTGCGCGGGGCCCGCGGTCGGGACCAGCGCGGCGGCCGCGCAGAGCCGCAGGGCGAGCCGCCCGGTCACACGCCCTTCTCCTGCAACAGCGCCATGAACTCCGCCGGGCTCGACAGGCCCAGCAGGCGCGCGGGGACGTCGGGTTCCTTCGAGAACTGCGCGATCTTCCCGAGCACCGGCAAGTACTGGTTCGACACCTCGAGCGGCGGGGCGACGATCAGGAAGAAGAACTGCACCGGCTGGTCGTCGATCGCCTTGAAGTCCATGCCGGCGACCTTGCGGCCGAAGGCGACGCGCAGCTTCGAGACGACGAGGGAGCGGCAATGGGGGATGGCGATGCCGCGCCCGATGCCGGTGGAGCCCAGGTTCTCGCGCCGCTTGAGCATCTTGAACAGCATCTGCTCGGAGCGGTCG
>JAJTHG010000049.1 GCA_021298835.1 Gemmatimonadota bacterium | reverse complement strand
GCCGGCCGCGTCGCCGGCCGCGTCGCCGGCCGCGTCGCCGGCCGCGTCGCCGGCCGCGTCGCCGGCCGCGTCCTTGCTCACACTCCCGACTTGCTTTCGCCATGCGTCGTCTCCTGCTCGTCCTCGTGTTGGCGCTCGTCGCGCTCGCCACCGTGCTCGTCTCACGCGCGATGCGGTTCCGGCTCCCGCCGCCACCGGCCACGCGGACCGCGGTCGCCATCGACGCCGACAGCGCTGCGGCGCGGCTGGCCGGCGCGATCCGCTTCCCGACCATCACGCGCGAGGACGGCGTCACCGACTCGGCCACCTTCCGCGGCCTGCACGCGTACCTCGCCAAGGCGTACCCGCGCACCCACGCCACGCTGGCCCGCGAGACCGTCGGTGGCCTCTCGTTGCTCTATACGTGGAAGGGCACCGACACCACGCTCGCGCCGATCGTGCTCATGGGGCACCTCGACGTGGTCCCGGTGATCCCGGGCACCGAGGCGCAGTGGACGCATCCCGCCTTCGACGGCGTCGTGCGGGACGGGTTCATCTGGGGCCGAGGCACGCTCGACGACAAGGCGACGGTCACCGGGGTGCTCGAGGCGGTGGAGCACCTCGTGGCGAAGGGGTATGCGCCGCCGCGCACGGTGCTGCTGGCCTTCGGACATGACGAGGAAGGCGGCGGCAACGTCGGCGCCCCCGCGATCGTCGCGCGCGTGAAGTCGCTCGGCTACCCGACTCCGGCGCTGGTCCTCGACGAGGGCGGTGCCGTCATGGAGGACCGGTTTCCCGGCGTGAAGGGGGCCGCGGCGCTCGTCGGCGTGGCGGAGAAGGGCTACCTGACGCTGGAACTCGTGGCGACCGGCAAGGGTGGACACTCGTCCACGCCGCCGAGCAGCACGCAGATCGGCCGGCTCGCGCGGGCGGTCGCGGCGCTCGAGGCCAATCCGTTCCCCGAGTCGCTCAACGACGCCTCGAAGGGAATGCTCGAGGCGCTCACCCCGGGCATGTCGTTCGAGCGCAAGCTCGTGATGTCCAACCTCTGGCTCACCGAGCGGTTCGTGCGCGCGGCGCTGCTCCGGGACCCCGCGTCCGCGGCGATGCTCCGCACCACCACCGCGGCGACGATCATCCGCGGCGGCGCCAAGGACAACGTGCTGCCGCAGGAGGCGATCGCCAAGGTCAACTTCCGCATCGCGCCCGGCGAGACGGTCGAGTCCGTCATCGCCTTCGTTCGCCGCGTGATCGCCGACAGCACGATCACCGTCCGCCAGTCGGGCATCTTCAAGTCGGATCCCTCCCCCGTCTCCCGCACGGACGGCGCCGCCTTCCGCCTGGTGGCCGAGAGCATCCGCGAATCCCTGGGCAAGGAGCCGCCGCTGATCGTGCCGTATCTCGTCGTGGGCGGCACCGACTCGCGCTACTGGAGCCAGGCAGGGGCGCCGGATGTCTTCCGGTTTTCGCCGGTGCCGTTCGAGGCCGATGCGCTCTCGCGCGTGCACGGCACCGACGAGCGCATCGCCGTGGAGGGCTACGCCAAGGGGATCGCGTTCTTCGTGCGACTGCTCGAGCAATTGTCAGCGTTGCGCTGAGGCGGGCGCTCGACGCCGACGTTGTCGGGCGGCGTCGCGTCGACCATCCGTCGGTCGCTGCTGGACAATTGCAGGGATGTCGTGCATCGCGTGATCTCCTGCAACCACGTCCTCAACGAAGGCATGAGCGAGATCACGACCTTCATCTCGGCATGCAAGGTACCTGATGATCCCCAAGCTCTCGTCAACGTCAGCCCACACTTCGTCTGCCCTGTCAAGACCAGGAAGCATGTTGACGACCGTCACCACACCGGTTTGGAGGTCTCGATCATCGAAGCGGATTCCTCGGAGACCCATGCCTCCGGACCTCCCTTCGGGCGGAACCACGTCTCTTGCAAAAGACCACACGTGGACATCAAGGTTGAGTCCGAACGACAAACAAGCCATTCGATGCTCGTGGGCGCTAGGTGGCTTTCGCAAGAAGTGGTGGAGGCGTCCCCCTGGTCCCCTGAACCTCGGTGGAGCGCTTGAGTTCGAATAGTCCCAGTCAACGATGAGACCAGAAGGTTGCTGGGTGAACTGGCAATGGCGCTCTGTGCACACGAAGGTGTATGCGACGTCAGGCGAGACCCACATGGTATCGGCCCACGCCCCGTTCGCCTTCCACCACATGCGCTGTTGGCAGACATCGGCTGATTCTTCGTGTGCTGCAACGCGATCTCTGCCCCCGACCTCGCTGCCCAGGATCGGGGAGTTGCCCAGAACTCGTACTGTCACTCGGACATCCTGTCCGATGGCGGCTCAGGTGCCGAATGCGAGAGCTCTGCTTCGATTATCCATGATGCGCATGCTCGGGCGGGCGGCTACCCACAGATGACTCTGGCGACTTTCCCAATCCGGAACACATATGAATTCGGCCGGTCAACGAAGGTGTAGCCGGTCGCAAGTGTGCGGTACCGTGTGTCCCGAACGGGGGGTCGGTCCGCGCTTCGCGCTCAATGTTGATCGCAGGAGCCGGCTCGCGCATCCAGAACGCTTCTCCCACCCCTGCTCGCCACGCGCTCGGGATCAGCGCATCGCTCTACACCCGTCGCCAATCGACCAGCCTGAGTGCAGCGTCACAGTGCCAAGGGGAATATCACGTGGCTCGAACGCCTCGACGCGCTACGCTGACCCGGCGCCGAGTCAACCCGTCTGCCCAAGCGCGGCCGGTGCGCCGTGCTTGCGCAGCACCTTCCGCGCCTCCGCCGCTGCCCATCGCAGTCCAGCATCCGGCGGCAGGCCGCGCGGCGTCCAGCCCAGCGTCTCGGCGACGGCATCGCCAAAGAGCACCGGCGCCACGCGGTCGAGGCCGGTCATGTCGCCATCGCGCGCGACGATCCCCCCGATGTCGCCCCATGGCTCGTCCGCGGGCGGCGCCGTCTCGTCGCCGACCGCCCGCGCCAGCCCCTCGCGCTCGAGCACCGCGCGCAGCGTCAGCGCCCAGCCGTGCCGCGCCGTCCACGCAACGCGCGTGAGCTCCGCGCGCGCTTCGCGCGCGACGTCCGCCAGTAGCGCGGGCTCCGCGATCTGCAGCGCATGGCTGGCGGCCGTCGCGGCCTCCAGCGCCACTCGCTCGACGTCGATCGCCAGTAGCGCGTTCACCGCGTCGGCGGCGTGCGGCCCGGCCAGCGGATTGTAGCTCGACATCCCCCACGTCGTCGCCGCCTGGGCGACGTACGACACGACGCGCGGCGACTGGGCGCCGCCCGGCCGAACATCCGGCGGATCGCCTCCCGCACCGGCATCAGCAGCAACAGCGAGATCATCACCATCGTCCGAAGCGTCAGCAGCAGGATCGCGATCAGCACGACCCAGATCACCCCGTAGGCGATCCACGTCCCCCACCCGCTCGAGCCCAGGCGTCAGCGCGCCGTGGCCGGCGCCACGGCGCGTGGCGGCTGGCCCCTCCTCAGCCATCCCAGGAGCGGCGACGTCATGGCCGTCGTCACCAGCGCCATCAGCACCAACAGCACCATCATCGTGAAGAACGTGGGCGAAATGCCCCCGTGCTCGAGCCCCACGTTGAGCACGACGAACTCCATGAGGCCGCGCGTGTTCATGAGCACGCCGGCGAGGAACGCCCCGAACAGCGCGTGAATCCCCGCCCACTCGGTCATGAGCGCCGCCGCCAGCGCGAAACCGATCGCCGGCGCAATCGCCGCCGGCAGCGACTCGGCGTCATCCGGCTGCCATTGCCGTGCCGCCCAGCCGAGCGCGGCACGCCCTGCGGTGAGCAGCACGCCGACCGCCAGGACCGTCGCGCCAAGGGTCGTCGCCAGATGCCAACACGCGTCCCCGGCGGGCGCGACACCGACCACCGCCGCCAGCATCAGCCATGCGGTGGCGTCGTCCACCGCTGCGCAGGCGATCGCCAGCGTGCCGAGCCGCGTCCCCGCCAGCCCACGATCGGCCAGGAGGCGCGCCAGCACCGGGGAGGCCGTCACGCTCATCGCCGCGCCCAGGAACAGCGTGAAGGGGAGCAGCCCGGTGCCACGGCCGGCGGGCCCGGGCCCTGCGAGATGCGGATGCAGCAACGGCGCGATGAGCGCCCCAAGGGCGAACGGCGCCAGGATGCTCGCCTGGCTCACCACCACCGCCGCCCCGGCCTTCGAGCGCACCAGCCCGAGATCGAGCCGCAGCCCGACGGTGAACATGAACAGCAGCACGCCGAGCTGGCTCATGGTCGCCAGCGGGGCCATGGCATCGGCGGGAAAGAGCGAGCCCTGCAATGCCGGCGCGAGCGCTCCGAGCACCGATGGCCCGAGCGCGAGCCCGGCGGCGATCTCGCCGATGACGCGCGGCTGGCCAAGCGGCCGCATCGCCGCCCCCGCGAGACGGGAGGCGGCGAGGATCGCCAGCAGTTGGGCCAGCGGGAGCTCGAGGCGCATGCCGGACGTTGGCGGCACCCGGCAACCAACCGTTTCGTCGGCGACTCGGGGCGCGACGACGATGGCCTGCCTATCCCCCGAGCAGTTCTTCCAGCGCCAGTTGCGACTTGACCGGCACCTGCGCAGCCTCGAAGTACCGCGTCACGATGTCCATGGCCTCCTGGACCGTCGTGATGTTGAGCCACCGCAGCAGAAACCGCACGTCGTCGAGATCGTGGAACTCGGCGCCCAGCCGCATCGCCATGCACTTCATCGCCAGCAGGTAGGCCGGTTGCGCCGTGTACACGCGAAGATGCGGCCCCTCGAACCACGGATCGAACTCGCCCCGCGGACTCAGATAGCCCTTCACGGCGTCTTTGAGCCAGGTCGCCGGCACGCGCGCCTTGGTCGCCACACGCGCAGCCGCCTCTCGCACGCGCGCCGTCGGCTCGAACAGCGCGTCGAGATCGCGGGTCGCATCGCGAGCCCCGAAGGCCAGGCACATCACGGCGCCCCCGACGAGGTACACCTCGCCCACCGTATCCGAGGAGGCGAGTTCGCGCTCGAGCAGCTCGAACAGCCGCTGCATGTCGGCCCGGGTGAGCCGCGCCGATTCGGCCATCGTCAGCGCCTCGCCCCGACGGTCGCGTCAACGAACAGGTTGCGGCGCCGGAAGGCGACCGGCGAGGCCCGCAGCAGATGCGGGCGCAGCGAGCGCAGCGGCGTGGCGAACCACGGCGCCTCCAGCGCCGGCACGTCCCGCACCCACGCAGGGGGGCTCGCCCCCTTCTGATGCGCCGCATGCTCGACCATCGCCGCGACGTACGCCGCCACCCACGGTGTCGTGCCCGCTGCGGGGGGCCCCCCCACGACCTCGGCGAAGTCCACCGGCGCGGCCGCGGCGAGCAGGTCGTGCAGCTCTGCCAGGCGATGCGAGGGCGTCTCGTCGGCGGCGAGCGCAACAACCAGGCGGTCCCACGCCTCGCGCCGGTCGGGCAGCGCTCGCGCGAGGACATAGGCCGAGACATCGAGCCCTGCCGCGCGCGCCAGTCGCTTGAGCGCGGCCTTCTGACGCGGGGCGATGCGGATCTGCAGGAAGTCCGACTTGGGGGCCATGCCGAAGCCTGCGAGCACCGGCGATTGTTGTCAATACATACGCCATGACGTGCCCGCGCCGAGGGACCGGAACGACAACGGGGGAGGCTATCGCCTCCCCCGTCATCCGCCGACCGGCTCGGACCGGGACGCCCGGTCGGCCCTGCTGTTCAAATCCGCTATGCGGCGGCCCCGCTTACTGCAGCTCGCACGCCCCGCCGGCGCACGCCACCGTCTCCTTGAGCGACGTGTAGTCGGCGCCCTCGTTCATGAGCGAGTAATCGACCGGCAGGTAGTTGAGCGTGTTCCACTTGGCCACGTCGGCGGCGGTGGTCACCTCTTCGTTGGGCGCCTGCGGGTAGTCCTTGTCACCCGACGCCGGCAGGATGCTGATGCCGGTGAAGTACTCGCGGTTCTCCCAGATGAAGTCGGCCACGGCTTCCCACTCGCCGTCGCGCACGGTGACCGTGTTCGACACGTTGTGGCGGAGCCCCGGGTTGTACTTCTCGTGCGCCGTGCCGGGCACGACCCAGTTCTGCTGGACCAGCTTCACCATCTCGAGGAACTGCAGGCCGCCGATGTCCTTCTTGAGGATCGCGCCCTCGGGGGCCTCGATCGGGAAGGTGATGACGTCGGTCGTGTCGGCCTTCATGCCGTAAACCTCGGTCATCTGCGGGTTGTACATCTTGAAGAACTGGTACACCGGCTCCGTCCGCGCGGCCTGCACGCGACGGAAGTAGCGCTTGGCATGGTGCGGGTGGATCCCCGAGGCCGTGCCGAGGAGCAGCGACGCGGTGCCTTCGGGCTTGACGCACGTCACGCGAGCGGCCGGCTGGATGCCGATCGTCTCCGCCACCGCGCGGTTGGTCATCACGCAGGTCTCGGCGCCCTTCCGCAGGACCTCGGGGTCGAGCAGGACGTCCGGCCGGTCGAGGATGCCGCAGATCGACACGCCGAGCAGCGACTCGCGCTCGTTGATGACGCGCGTGACCGCGCCCAGGTACGACATTTCGGTGTACGAGGCCTGCAGCGTGCCGATGACCGTGGCCACGCGGCAGAGCTCGTAGAACTTCTGCGGAGTGGTGCAGGCGCGGCCGTTGATCGTGCTCAGGTTGCAGTGCTGCCAGCCGGAGATGACGTCGCCCTCGGCGAGCGGCTCGGCGAACCCGTACGCGCGGAGCTTGGTGATGGTCGTCTCGTCGACTTCCATCGTCGGCATCAGGCCGATCTCGACGCACGGGTTGGCGCCGTACTCCTCGTTCTCGGTGAAGTAGAAGCCCGGCTCGCCGAACTGGCGGATCGCCTCGAACAGCGCCTGGAACTCGGTGCGCGTCGCCTTGCCGCGGACGAGCATCGCCGAGTTGTTGGAGTGCTGGCGCTGCGGGTTGGTGCGCCACCAGTCACCCGTCTTCGCGTTCGCCATCTCCTCGTCGTCGGCCGAGAAGAGGGCGATCGTCGCCGAGCGGCGGATGCCGCCGGAGATGACGGCCGAGGCCGCGTACATGAGGATGTCGTACGCCTCGATCGGCCGGAGCTTGCGGCCGGAGACCTGATCGAGCACGCCGCGGATCTTCTCGAGCGCCTTCTTGAGCGGCTGGTGGCCCGGGGCGCGCCCGCCCGACGTGCGCAGCACCGACCCCTTGGCGCGGATGGCCGAGTAGTCGAACTCGCAGTAGGCCTGGTCGAAGTAGCTCTGGAAGAGCGCGCCCAGCGCATCCGCCCACCCTTCGATGGTGTCGGCGATCCGGTGGTGCGCCACCGGCAGATCGTCCACCGGCTTGCGCGCCGGGAAGGTGGGCAGCCTGGCGACGTGGTGCTTCTGCACCGAGAAGCCGACGCCGGTGCCCGAGAGCAGCAGCCAGAGCGCCTGCGGGAACTTCACCAGCGAGTCGATGTGCCCGTACGTGCAGTTGTACATGCGGGCGTTGTTCACCTGGATCGCCGTGCCGCCGAACTGCATCGAGCGCATCGACGGCAGCGCCTCGCGGTCGCGCACCGCGGCTTCCGCCTCGTCGATCAGCTGGCCGAGCGACGCGTCGAGGCCGTAGACCTCGCGGTCGAGCACGGTGATGAAGCGCGTGCGGTGCATGTCGAAGACGCGGCGGGCGGCCTCGGGCCAGAGCTCGCGGCGGCCGAGATCTTCGCGCCAGCGGGCGTACTTCGACATCGCGATGTAGTCGCTGATGCCGACGTCGCCATGCCGCGCAATGCGCGCCTCGGCCTTCTTGGCGCGATAGAGCACGTAGCCCTTGGCGACATCGAAGTGCCCCGCGCCGGCGATCATGAGCTCGACGATGTCCTGGATCTGCTCGACCGTCGGCGTGTCGCCGCGCGCCACCCGCAGGTCGATCGTGTTGATCACCATGCCCGCGATGCGCAGCACTTCGGCGTGGTCCTGCACCGAGAGCCCGTAGCGCAGCGCCGGATCGGCCGCGTGCGGATTCGCCGCCCCCTTGTGCTTGTGCGCGTAGAACGCGAGGGCGATCGCCCGGACGATCCGCTCCGGCTCCCACGACGCGCGACGGCCGTCCCGCTTGATGACGGTGATCTCGCGAGCAGTGTTGACGATGCCGGGCGTGTCGAAGGCGAGCAGCGAACTCATCAGCGGGGCTCCTGTACAGGCGGCCTGAGGGTCCAGATCCAGCCCCGTCGTTGCTCGCGGGTCCGAGCAAGTGCGGCGATGGCGGGCGATCATCGTACCCGCACACGCGAATCCGCGCAACTCATTTCTCAAACACTTGCCATACAACGACTTGCGCTCTCAACATCACGCTTGTGCGCGGCCGAGCAAGTTTCCCCAGCGAGGCCGACCCTCACAGATGACAGTTGGGCGACAGGCAGGCCAACCCGTTGCAATCAATCGCCTTACGCTCAGTGTCGGGGCCTCCCCCTACACTTCCGGCCGGCCTCGTCGCGGCACACTGGCGACAGTTGTTTTCGCGGCCCAAGGCCGGGGCCCACCCCCTACTCGCCCACGCCCCGCACCAAGCCCCGCCGGTGCCCCTCTGCGAGCAGCACGTACGCCTCCCACCCTCGCGCCACCCGCGCCGCCTGCTCTTCGCTGAGCTGCCGCACCACCTTCGCCGGCATCCCCAGCACCAGCGCACCCGGCGGCACCACCATCCCCTCGGTGACGACCGCGCCGGCCCCGACCAGCGCCCCCGCGCCGATGACGGCACAGTTGAGCACCAGCGCCCCGATGCCGATCAGGGCACCGTCCTCCACCGTGCAGCCGTGCAGCACCGCCCGATGCCCCACCGTGACGCGCCGGCCCACGATCGTCGGCAGCCCGGGGTCCACATGGATGATCACCCCGTCCTGGACGTTGGATTCCTCGCCGATCACGATCCGGTCGCCGTCGCCGCGCAGAACCGCCCCCGGCCACACGCTCGCGCGCGCCCCGAGCGTCACGAGCCCCAGCACCGACGCGGCCGGATGCACGTACGCGCTGGGGTCCACCGTCGGCGCGAGCGGCGTGTCCGGGAACCGGTGCCCGCCCGCGTGCCCGCTCACGGTGCCTCCCGCGACGGCGTCGCCACCGACTCGCCCAGCGCGCGGAAGTACCGCTCGAGCCCCTCGGCGATGCCGAGGGCGTAGGCCCGCTGGAACTCCGGCAGCTTGAGCCACGCCTCGTGCGTCGGGAACATGATGTACGCCCCTTCCGTCAGCACCGACGGCATCCACGACTGCCGCACGACGGCCAGGTTGTCGAAGTAGGTGCCTTCGTCCGGCAGCCCCATCCGTTCGACGAGGCCCCGCTGCACCTCGCGCGCCAGCGCCGCCGAGGGCGAATGGAACCAGTACGTCCCCGAGCCGAACCGCGGGTTGAAGGGATTCGTCCCGTCGGGCAACGCGTTGAGGTGGATCGACACGAAGGCGTGGGCGTCGGCCCGGCGCGCCAGCTGCGGCCGCACCTCGAGCGCGACCGCCGTGTCCACCGTGCGCGTCGTCAGCACGCGGGCCCCGCGGGCCTCGAGCATCGGTGCGAGCTGCTCCGCCACCCACCGCACGGGCGTCGGCTCGTACAGGCCGGTGGGACCGGTCGAGCCGATCGGCGGATGCCCCGGGTCCGCGGCGATCAGCAACCCCTCGAGCGGCCGCGCGGGGTTCACCGGCGGCGGCCGCCGCACGCGCAGCACGAGCCCGCCGGGCTGCCAGCGCACCTGCCAGCCGAACACCGGCGAGGCGAGCTCGACGACGAACCGCGCCCGGTCGGTGGCGTCGTTGACCGCCGTCACGCGACGCACCAGCGAAGCCGTCCCCGCCCGGTGCCCCAGGAGGTCCACGTTGGCCGTCGTGCCGTACAGCGTGAGCACGAGGCGCCGGTCCTCCGCCTCGACGCGGAACGGCGGCCGTTCGCCGATCGGGATCACCACGTCCACCCACCCGGCGGCGTCCACGACGCGGGCGTTGCCGGCGACGAGCCGCGGGGCGAACGTGCCGGGTGGCAGCGAGACCCCATCCGCATTCGCGACCCACGCCTCCTGTCCCCGGTCGAGTCGCACGCGCAGCGCGTCGCCCTGGCGCCCGGTGGGCGCCACGATCGTCCCGGGGAGCAGGAACCAGTGGTACGTCCCGCCCGGCACCGGCCGGGCGATGACCACGCGATCCGAGTCGTCCGGGGCCACCCCCTGCGGCACCAGCTGCACGAGCGGAGGCAGCGCCGTGTCCGCCACCGCCACCGCGCCGACCGGCACCCGCACGGTGTCCGGCCCGCGCATCACGACCAGCTGTGACGGGCGGCCGAGCCGGCCGGCGGGCACTTCGGCCTGCCAAAGCGTGGGATCGCCGCGGCCGTTGGCCCCCAGCATGGCCATCCGCTGCATCCCGGAGATGAGCGTCAGCTGCGTCGAGTCGCCGAACCGCAGCAGCACCTCGGCGCTCGCCGAGGTGCGCACGGTGACCCGGAGCGGTTCGTCGCGGCGGTACACCCCGTCGTGCCCCGGCGACGGGAAGACGCTGCCTGGCTGCACCGTCAGGCGACCGGTGTCGGCCCACGGCGTGATCGGTGCCGGGGGCCGCACCGCGTGCACCGCCCGCGCCGTGTCGGCGCCGCGCGCGGCCACGATCTCGTAGCGCGCCGGCGTGCCGGCGGGGACGGGCAGCCACGCCAGGAAGGCCCCGTCGGGCTGCACGGGCACCGGGGTCCCGTTGATCGTCAAGGCGGCGTCGCCGCTCCCCACGGACCCGAACACGAAGTTCGAATCGCGGGCGGCGATGACGTCGTTCGGCTTGGGGTACACGACGCGGATCGCCAGTGCGCCGGTGACGAGCGGCGGGGCGGGCCACGTCGGTGCCGGCGACGCGGGAGCACCCGCGGAAGGCGGCATGCCCGCGGCCCCTGGCGCAGGGACGGCACCGCCCGCAGGGACGGGACCGGGGGGGCCCGCGGGCCGGCCGGCCGGCGCGCAGGCCCCGGCGACGAGGAGCACGGCCGCGAGGCCGCTGACCCACCGATGCCGGCGCGCGGCTGGATTGGGACGCATCGGCGTCAACGTATCCATCGCCGACGCCGGAGGGGAGGATCGCCGGCGCCGCACACCGCAGCGACGGACCGCCGCCCGGGCCGGGATGCGTTGCCCGGCCGGACGACCGAGCGTCATACTCCACCATGACGTCCAGCCGGCGCTCTGGCGTGGGAAACGACGAGGGCGCCGCCCGGGGTGCTGGCGTCGCGGGCGCATCGCTGCGACAATCCCGGGAGTCCGCTGCGGTCTCGGCGCTGCCGACCCGTGGTGCTGGTACGTCCCTCGACCTTGCCCCTGTGGCCACCTGCTCTGCCTGCGGGCGGATGATCGACGCCAATCTGCCGTTCTGCCCGCACTGCGGTGATCGAGTCGCCGGCTCGCGCCCGTCGGGCGGCGCGGCGGCAGCGGAGGCGCCGAGCGTCGCCGGACCGACGCTCGCCCTGCTCGACGACGACGGCGGGATCGTCAGGACGTTCATGCTCGACCGGCACGAGGCCGTCGTCGGTCGCCGCGACGCCGACCTCGTCTTCCCGGACGACGTGTACCTGTCGCCGCTCCACGCCCAGTTCACGTGGCGGGACGGGACCCTCTCGGTGCGGGACCTCGGCTCCCGCAACGGCACGTGGTACTTCATCGACCAGCCGGTCCGGCTCACCGACGGCGACGTCATGCTGGTCGGATCCCAGCTCGTGCGGTTCCGTCGCCTCGGGTATCCGGGGCCCCATCCGCCGGAGGCCGACCAGACGCGGCGGCTCGGGTCGCTCACGCCCACCGCCGACGTCGCGGTGCTGGCCCAGCTGCGAGGCGACGGCTCCACGCGCGACACGCTGCACCTGTCCCCGGGCCGGTCGGTGCACATCGGGCGCATCGAGGGCGACTGGGTCTTCCCCTACGACGCGACCATGAGCTCGCGCCACGCGACCATCGTCTCCTCGGACGGCGAGTTCTTCGTGCAGGACACGGGGAGCCGCAACGGCGTCGCGCTGGGCGTCCGGGGCGAGCGGACGGTCGAACCGGGCCAGAAACTGCTCATGGGCGACCAGTTGCTGCGGGTGGAGACACTGTGAGCCAGATGAAGGTCTGCCCGCAGTGCGGGACGGAGTACGAGCTCGACCAGCGCTTCTGCCCGAAGGACGGCACCGCCCTGCGCCACCCGGGCGGCGCGACGGACCTGCTCGGGCAGGTGATCGCCGAGCGCTACCACGTGACGCGCAAGCTCGGCGAGGGCGGCATGGGGCAGGTCTATCTGGCCGAGCACGTGAAGATGGGCCGCAAGAGCGCCGTGAAGGTCATGCACGCCACGATGAACGCCGACGCCGACGCCGTCTCGCGCTTCAACCGCGAGGCGGCCAACGCTGCGCGCATCAACCACCCGAACGTCTGCGCCATCTACGACTTCGGCGAGACGCCCGACGGGATGATCTACCTCGCGATGGAGTTCATCGAGGGGCAGTCGCTCACGGCGCTCGTCGAGGCGTCGGGCGCCCTCCCGCCGGCGCGCGCGGGCGACATCGTGCGCCAGGTCGCCGCCGCGCTCGGCGTCGCGCACGACCAGGGCATCGTGCACCGCGACCTGAAGCCCGACAACATCATGGTCACGCGCACGAAGGACGGTGCCGACCTCGTCAAGGTCGTGGACTTCGGCATCGCCAAGGCCTCGGACAACGAGGCGCAGAAGGTCACGAAGACCGGGCTCGTCGTCGGCACCCCGGAGTACATGAGCCCGGAGCAGCTCGCCGGCGACAAGCTCGACGGGCGCAGCGACATCTACTCCCTCGGGCTCGTCGCGTTCAACTGCCTCACCGGGACGCTGCCCTTCGCGAGCGAATCGGCGCAGGAGGCGATGATCATGCGCCTCACCGACGTCCCCCGGCGGCTGGCCGAGGTGAAGCCCGATGTCGCGTGGCCGACG
This sequence comes from Gemmatimonadota bacterium, assembly GCA_021298835.1. Lineage (GTDB taxonomy): Bacteria > Gemmatimonadota > Gemmatimonadetes > Gemmatimonadales > Gemmatimonadaceae > JAJTHG01. Next base: position 15,391 of record JAJTHG010000049.1, on the reverse strand, counting down.
GCGCTGCAGGACGTGATGGATCGCGTGCTGGCGCGCGACGCGCGCGACCGCTACGGCTCCGCGGTCGAGTTCGCCCGGGACTTCGTCCGGGCCCTCGAGCACGTCGTCGCGCCGGCTGCGGGAACCGCCGACGGGGCGACGATGGTGATCGGCGCGGCCCGCGCGGGGAGCGGCGCTCCCGCCCGCGGGACCGCGGCGTCCGAGGCCGGCACCGTGGCCGTGCCCGCGACGCGGGTGGCGCGGCCGTCGGACCGTCGGTCCCTCGCTGGCGGCCTCCCCCCGGCCGCAGCCCGGGACGGGACGAAGGGCGGCTCGATGGGCGTGGTCGTCGGCGTCGTCGCTCTGCTGGCCGTCGCTGGCGGCGGTGTCGGCCTCTGGAGGTTCCGCAGCGGAGCGGATCCCGGTGGCAAGCCTGCACCGATCGATAGAACGGCGCAGGCACCTTCGGCGGCACCGGCACCGGCACCGGCAACGGTACCGGCACCGGTCGGCGGCACCACCACCCCGGGCGGCGCGCCGGACGCGAAGCCCACCGAGACGAAGCCCGCGCCGCAGCCGGCGTTGGCGCCCTCGGCGGCCGACGTGGCGCGCGAACTCGGTCGGCTGCGGACGCTCGCCGAATCGGACGACCGAAGCAAGGCACAGGAAGCCCTCGATGCGCTGCCCACCCTCGTGCCGAACCTGAGGAACCGCGACGACAAGGCCGAGGCCGCCTACGTCCGTGCGATGGCCACCTACGTTACCGACGACTCGAAGGATCGCGCGTGCCGGCTGGCCATGGCGGCCCAGGGCCAGTTCCCGGGATCGCGCGTGAAGAACGACCTGCAGGCGGTCGTCGACGTGTGGAAGTGCGCGCCATGACCGCCATCTCCGTCCAGGTCTTCGGCCGCACCGACGTCGGCCGCACGCGCGAGCACAACGAGGACGCCTTCGTCGTCGCCGACCTCACGCGCGACAACGCGACGCTGCAGCCCGAGGTCCGCACCCACGCCCTCGGGCCGAAAGGGTCCCTCTTCATGGTCGCCGACGGCATGGGCGGTGCCGCCGCCGGCGAGATCGCCAGCGCGATGGCCATCGAGACGGTGCTCGAGGAAATGCGCGTCCGCTGGATCACCGGGGCCAGCGAGGACGCCGAGGCCTTCGCCGCCGCCATCCGGGATGCGTGCGTCGAGGCGAACGCGCGGATCCACCGCTACGCCGCCGAGCGCCCGGAGCACCGCGGCATGGGCAGCACCGCGACGATCTGCGGGCTCCTCGGCGACCGCCTGTTCCTGGCGCAGGTGGGAGACTCGCGCGCCTACCTCGTCCGCAACGGCATGGCGCAGCAGATCACCAAGGACCAGTCGCTCGTGCAGAAGCTCGTCGAGGCCGGCGAGCTGACGGTCGAGGAAGCCGAGCTCTCGGAGCGCCGCAACATCATCCTGCAGGCCCTCGGCCCCGAGGCGCGCGTCAAGGTGGACCTCACCTCGCAGCAGGTGCGGCGTGGCGACACGCTCGTGCTCTGCTCCGACGGCCTCTCCGGGCAGGTGAAGCCGGCCGTCATCGCGCGCGTCGTCGCGGAGGTGCCGGACCTCGGCGAGGCCTGCCGGCAGCTGATCGACCTCGCCAACGAGGCGGGCGGCCCGGACAACATCACCGTCGTGGTCGCCCGCTTCGAAGGCGAAGGCCTCGCGCGCACCGGCCACACCGACGAGGTGGGCCACCAGGTCTTCCGCTTCAGCGGCGCCAGCCGCGAGACGGTGCCGGCGGACCCCGACGCGCTCACTCCGCCCATGGGCATCCCGGTGGTGGACCCGTCACGCCCGACGGCGAAGCTCACCCCCCGCTCCGTCGAGGCGCTCCCTCCCGAGGCGGCGCCCGATCCCTCCGCCGGGGAATCGTCGGCGCCGTCGCCGGCGGCGGGGGCGCCGGCCGTGGCACCGGCCGTGGCACCGGCCGTGGCGCCGCCGGCGAAGCGCGATGCCACCGGTCTCTATCTCCTCGTGGGCGCGGCGTTCATCGTCGTCAGCGCGGTGTTCGCCCTGCTCTTCCGCCGGTGACCCTCGAGTTCGTCATCAGCGGCGGCGCGCGGCACGGCCAGCGCGAAGTGCTCGACGTGCCGGTCGTCACGATCGGCCGGCACCCGCTCTCCGACCTCCGCTTCGACGCCGAGCACGACCGCGACGTCTCGGCGCGGCACGCCGAGATCCGTGTCGAGGACGGCAAGGCCATGCTGCTCGACCTCGGCTCGACGAACGGCACCTTCGTCAACGGCGAGCGCGTCACGGCGCCGGTGGCCCTCATGACCGGCGATGTCCTGCGCTTCGGGTCGGGCGGGCCGTCGGTGACGGTCACGGTTGGCGATACGTGGGCATCGCGCCGATCGCGCGGCAGCGCACCGCCGACCCGGGCGTCGGCCGCGGCCCCGGCGGCCCCCGCCCGCCCCGTCCCCCGGGCCGGTGCCACGCAGGAGCGCGTGCGCGTCGCGGTGCGGCAGGAGACGCGCAAGCTGACATGGCTCTTCGGTGCCGGGCTCGCCGCCGTCGCGGCGATCGGCGGCGGGGCGTGGTGGCAGCAGAAGCAGGCGGCCGACGCCCGCGCCTCCGAGCTGGCCTCGCTCCTCGCACGGCAGGACTCGCTCACCTCCCAGTTCGACCGCCAGCTCGCGCGCGTGTCGGCACAGGTCGGCGGCCTCGACACCGCGCTCCTCGGGGCGAGACGCGAGGGCGACGCCTTGCGCGCGCAACTCGCCGCGGGCGGCGGCGCCGACGTGCGCTCGCGCCTCCGTGCGGTGCAGGTGCGCCAGCAACGCATCCTCTCCGCAGCGCAGATGGACTACACCGCCGTCGCCGAGCGGAGCGGCAAGGCCGTGGTCCTGATCGCCGTCGAGCTGGAGAACGGCGAGAAGTTCACCGGATCCGGCTTCTCGGTGTCCCCATCGGGGCTCATCGTCACGAACCGTCACCTGCTCCGCGACGAGGCCGGCAACCGCCCGCGGCGCCTGGCCGTGATCTTCAGCGACACGCGCGAGTGGCTGCCGGCGCGCGTCGTCTGGGTGGGCGACCGCGACGACCTTGGCCTGCTGCAGCTCGAGGCCGGCACGTACCCGGCGGTCGCCGGCCTGCGGGCCGAAGCTCCGCGCGTCGGCGCCCCCGTCGCCATCATCGGCTATCCCCTCGGCATCGAGACGCCGATGGAAGGGAGCGGCACGCGCATCACCGCCCGCTCGACGCTCGGCGCCGGCACCGTCTCGAAGACGTTGGCCGACGTCGTCCAGGTGGATGCCTTCGCGGGGCAGGGCTCGAGCGGCAGTCCTGTCTTCGACGCCGAGGGCCACGTCGTCGGCGTCGTGTACGGCGGGGCCACCGAGAGCGCCGGGCGCATCGTTTACGCCGTCCCGGCGTCCCGCGTCCTCGCCGCGCTGCCGCGCCGCTGACCCGCGGGGTCCAGCGGCGCCGACGGGCGGCTCAGCCCCCGCGGCGACGCGCGGCGAGCCAGCGCCCCACTGCGTGCTGCATGGCCGCGTCGCCGGTCCACGCCGAAAGCACGGGGACGCCGTCCGCCAGCGCCGTCGCGAGTCCGGGCTCGCCGAACTGGGCCACCAGCGCCGGCCGCCCGGCCGCCTCGGCGGTGCGGACCGCATCCCGCACCTGTGCCAGCGCCGCGGGCCGGTAGCCGTAGCGCGGCGCGAACGGATCGCTCCCGCCGAACAGGGCGACGACGACGGTGCCGCGCGCCCCCGGCACGGGACGCGGGACTTCCCGCGCGGACGCGCCGGCCGTCCGCAGTGCCGCGAGCAGCGGCGCCACCGACGCCGATGCCGCACCGTCGTTGACGACGAGCACGTCGAGCGGGGCCCGGACGGGGCCGTCGGCGCCGCGGACGAGCACCAGCGCGCGATCGGCCAGCGCCGCAGCCCATTGCACGTCGGAGGACGCCGGCTTGAGGAAGTCCATCGGTGGCGTCGCCCACTGTGCCCACTTGCGGCGCAGCCGCCGCGCCTGCTCGACGCGATCGGGGAGCAGGCGGCCGTCGTGCATCGCCGCATCGAGGGCCGCCACCACGCTCTCGAGGTCGAGGTCGGCCCCTCCGATGAGCAAGTCGCAGCCGACGGCGGCGGCACGCACTGCGGCTTCGCCGGCGCCGATCGTCGCGCGCACGCTGGGGTTGCCCAGGCAGTCGGTCGCCACGAGCCCGTCGAACCCGAGCTCATCGCGCAGCAGGTCCCGCATGATCGCCGGCGAGGTATCGGCCGTCGCGCCCGACGGATCGAAGGTGGGATACCGCGCATGGGCGACGGCGACGACGGCCACGCCCGCCGTGATGGCGGCGCGGAACGGCAGGAGGTCCTCGTGCCGCAACGCCTCCTCGCTCGCGTCCACCTCGGGCGCGCTCCCGTGCGGGTGCGTGATGGCCCGCCCGAGTCCCGGGAAGCGCCCGACGCTCGCGAGGACCCCTTCGGCCTGGCACGCGCCCACCCACGCCCCGACGAAGCGCCCGACGCGCACCGGATCGGCCCCGAAGGTGTCGGTGCCAAGCGCCGCGTTCGCCGCGTGCACGGCGAGGTCGGCCGACGGCGCGAGGATCCAGTTCACGCCGGCCGTCCGCGCCTCGCGGGCGGTCAGCCGGGCGGCGCGGCGCACGGCGTCGTCGTCGTCGAGCCGGCCGATCGCGGCATACGGCGGCAGGCCGGTCGCCCCCGCGAAGACCTGTCCCGCGCCACGCGACACATCCGCCCCGATGAGCAGCGGCACCGCGGAGCGACGGCGCACCTCCCGCACCCACCCCAGCACCGCCTCGGGCGTCCCCCCGTCGAGAATGAAGCCGCCGACGCCCAGGGCGAGCGCGCGATCCACCAGACCGGCGGCCGGCGCGAAGCCCCCGTCGGCGGACCACGGCACGCGTGCAACGAGCAGTTCGGCGACCACGCGCATCGGCACGACCGGCGACGTCAGGCGGGAGCGCGCACGCCGAGCACGCGCGGACCGCGCGCACCGGTGGCCCCGGGGACGTTGCCCGGCTCGCCACAGAGATGCCGCCACCCGAGCAGCGCGAACGCCACCGCTTCCTTGGCCTCGCCGTCGTAGATGGCGGTCGTGAACGCGGCCACGGTGCGCGGGGCGAGCAGGACGCCCAGCCGCGACAGCAGCCCCGGGTGCCGCGCGCCGCCCCCGGACACGAGCACCTCGGACACCGGCTCCGGGGCGAAGCGCGCGTAGGCATCGGCGATGCTGCGGGCGGTGAGCTCCACGGCCGTGGCGACCGCGTCCGCCCCCGTGCCGCCGGCGGCGGCGACGTCGCGCCAGAGCGCGTCGGCGTAGGCCGCGGAGAACAACTCGCGTCCTGTGCTCTTGGGCGGCGCGGCGGCGAAGTAGGGTTCGGCGAGTCGCGCCGCGACGACGGCCTCGACCGGCCTCCCCTGCGCCGCGAGGCGGCCGTCCACGTCGAAGGGGAGCGCGGGATCCGCCCGCCGGGCCATCGCGTCGATGAGCACCACGCCCGGTCCCGTGTCGAACGCGCGCACCCCTTCGAGCACGCCCCCCGGGGGCACCACCGACACGTTGCCGATCCCGCCGATGTTCTGCAGCGCGCGCCAGTGTCCGGGGGCGGAGTAGAGCAGCGCGTCCGCGAGCGGCACCAGCGGGGCGCCCTGCCCGCCGGCCGCCATGTCGCGCGCACGGAAGTCGGCGATCACCTCGACGCCGGTGCGCTCGGCGATCACCGAGGGATCGCCGATCTGCCAGGTGCTGTGGCCCGGCTCGTGCCACAGCGTCTGGCCGTGGCTCGCGATCGCCCGGACATCGCCCCAGGCGACGCCGCTCTCCGCGACCGCCGCGATCGCCGCCTCGGCGAGCCAGTGCCCCAGATCGGCGTGCAGCCGGCAGGTCTCCTGCGGCGTGGTGCCCTGCATCGCCGCCGCCAGCCGGGTCCGCTGCGCCGGCGCGTAGGCGCGATGCGAGGTGCCCAGCACCTCGTGGACGACGCGGCCGTCGCGCTCCGCGAAGCGCGCGACCGCCGCGCTGATGCCGTCGAGCGACGTCCCGCTCATGAGGCCCACCACGACCGCCCCGCGGCGCGCGGCGTCGGCGTCGGCGTCGCGATGCCCGAGGGGTACCGGATCGGTGGCGCTGCGGCCCACGGCGGTCACGAGCCCGACACCTCGTCGCCGCCGGTGACCGGCGGCGGCATCACCTGCGGCAGCGCGCGCCGGACGACGCCGCCGGCCTCGGCGAGCCGGCGCTCGGCCTCGTCGCGCGACCAGCCCCCGAGCGCCATCGCCAGCGCGACCTTCACGCGCCCGTCGGCCTTCGCCAGCCACGTGCGGGCCCCCTCGCGGTCCACGTCGAGCACCTCGGCCACGATGCGTTCACTGCGGTCGCGCAGCTTCGCGTTGGTCGCCCGCAGGTCCACCATCAGGTTGCCCCACGTCTTGCCGAGGCGGATCATCGCACCCGTCGTGAGCATGTTGAGCACCAGCTTGGTCGCGGTGCCCGCCTTGAGCCGCGTCGAGCCCGTGACCGCCTCGGGGCCGGTGCGGAGGACGATGGGGATGCCCGTCACCGCGAGCATCTCCGGGGGCGGGGGCGAACAGGCCACGAGCATGGTCGCCGCCCCGAGCGCCTGCGCCCGGGCGAGCGCGCCGCGCACGAACGGGGTCGTCCCCGAGGCGGCGATCCCGCAGACCACGTCCCGGGCATCCACCCCGTGCGCATCCATCTCGCGCGCGCCGTCGTCGGGACGATCCTCGGCACCTTCCTGCGCCTGCACGAGCGCGTCGCGGCCGCCGGCGATGATCCCCACCACCATCGCCGGGTCGGTACCGAAGGTCGGCGGGCACTCGGCGGCATCGAGCACCCCGAGGCGCCCCGACGTACCGGCCCCGACATACAGCAGGCGTCCCCCGGCGCGAAGGGCCCGCTCGACCGCCTCGAGCCCCCGGGTGATGGACGACTGCTCGGCACGCACCGCCGGCGCGACGAGGGCGTCCTCGTCGGCGAGGCGCGCGACGATCTCGGCCGGGGACGCGAGGTCGAGGTCGGCCGTGCGCGGATTGCGCTGCTCGGTCTGGCGGGGATCGCGGACGGAAGGCATGGATGGTCGCCGGGCGGGCGCAAGCTAACTTGTCCGGCATGATGCGTGTGGCTCGCCCCCGGGTCTCTCGTGCGACGATGCCGAGCCCCTCGCTGGCGCGACCGGCCCTCGCGGTCCTGCTGACCCTCGCGACCGCGTGCGCCACCGTGCCGTCGGCGGTGCGCCCCGTCCCGCGCGACGCCGACAACCGGGAGCTGCGCGAGTTCGCCACCGCGACGTGGGCCTGGCGCGACGGCGCGCGGGTCGCCGGCGGCGACTCGGCGATGGTGACCGCCAACGAGCCGCTCGCAGCCCGGGTCGGCTTGGACGTCCTGCGGGCGGGGGGCAACGCCGTGGATGCCGCCGTGGCGGTGGGCTTCGCCCTGGCCGTCACGTACCCGGAGGCCGGCAACCTCGGCGGCGGGGGCTTCATGCTGGTCCGCATGGCCGACGGTCGGACGGCGGCCTTCGACTTCCGGGAGATGGCACCGGCGGCCGCGACCCGCGAGATGTTCCTCGACGCGAACGGCGAGCCCACCGACGCGTCGCGCGTCGGCCACCGGGCGAGCGGAGTGCCGGGCTCCGTAGCGGGGTTGCACCTCGCGCACGGCCGTCTGGGGCGGCTGCCGTGGCCGGCGGTCGTCGGCCCCGCCATCGCCCTCGCGCGCGACGGCTTCGAGGTGGACAGCACCATGGAAGCCGCGCTCGCGGGGAGCCAGCGCCTCATCTGCCGCTTCGCCGGCTGCCCGGTGTTCTTCCCCGAGGGGCGCCCCGCCGCGCGCGGCACCCGCTTCCGGCAGCCCGCCCTCGCGGCGACGCTCGAGCGCATCGCCGCGCAGGGTGCCGACGGCTTCTACCGCGGCCCGACGGCCGAGGCGATCGCGGCGGAGATGCGCCGCGGCGGCGGCCTCATCACGACCGCCGACCTCGCGGCGTATCGCGCGGCCGAGCGCCGCCCCCTCGCGGGCCGGTACCGCGACCGGACGATCCTCACCATGCCGCCGGTCTCGTCTGGCGGGGTCACGTTGCTCGAGGCCCTCAACGTCCTCGAAACGTGGCCACGACTCGCCCCGCCGGGCACCACCGCGCACGCCCACCAGCTCGGCGCCGTGCTGCAACGCGCCTACCTCGACCGCAACCTGCGACTCGGCGACCCCGAGGCGACGCCGCTGCCGGTGGACGAGCTGACGAGCAAGGCCTACGCGCGGCGGCTGCGCGCGACGATCCCCGAGGACCGGGCCACGCCCATCGCCGACATCCCGTCCGTGCTGCGGGACGGCCCCGAGACCACGCACTTCAACGTGGTGGACGCCGAGGGCAACGCGGTCGCGACCACGACGACGATCAACGACCTGTTCGGCTCGGGGGTGTACGTCGCCGAGGCAGGGTTCTTCCTGAACGACGAGATGGACGACTTCGCCGCGCGGCCGGGGCGGCCCAATGGCTTCGGCCTCGTCCAGGGCGAGGCGAATGCAATCGCCCCCGGCAAGCGCATGCTCAGTTCGATGACGCCGACGATCGTGCTGGGCGCCGACGGCCGTCCCGAGCTGCTCGTCGGCGCGCGCGGCGGGGGCCTGATCATCTCGGCCGTCCTGCAGATCGTGCTCAACGTCGTCGAGCACGGCATGCCGCTGACCCGGGCGATCGCCGCGCCGCGCTGGCACCATCAGGCGTGGCCGGACACCCTCCGGTACGAGGCCGGCGGCGTCGCCCCCGACGTGCTGGCCGAGCTGCAGCGGATGGGCTGGGCGGTGCGCGCGGGCGGCACCGGTCGCGCCACGGCGATCCAGCGCCGTCCTGGCGGCGGATGGTGGGGCGCGGCCGATCCGCGCCGCGACGGGGTGGCGATGGGGTGGTGAGGCGGGCGGCCGCGGGACGGGTCGGCGCTAGATTCCCCGTCGCCATGAGTGCCGCAGCCCAGATCGCACGGCGAGCGTCCGCGTGACGGCTCCCGATCGGCCGCGGCCGACGCCGGCCGCTCGTCCGCGCGGATGGCGGACGCTTCGCCGGCTCGTGCCGTACGTGGCCCGCTACCGCCGGAAGCTGACGTTCGGGCTCGCGGCCGTGGTCGTCAGCGCCGCCCTCGGCACCGCCGGCCCGTGGTACCTGCGCGCGGCGATCGACGCGATGCGCGGGGGCGCCCCGCCGTCGCGGACCTGGTGGCTCGCGGCCGCGATGGTCGGCACGGCCGTGGCGGCCGGCGTGCTCCGCTTCGCGATGCGCGACCTCCTCAACGGGCTGTCGCGCGAGGTCGAGTACGACCTCCGCAACGACTGCTTCGACGCCCTCACGCGCCTCGACGCCGCGTGGCACGCGGGCATGCGCACCGGCGACGTCATGGCGCGCCTGACGAGCGACCTCGGCGCCGTGCGCATGGCGGCGGGCCCCGCCATCATGTACCTGACGAACACCATCGTCGGCAGCGTGTTCGTCTTCGGTGCGATGCTCGCGCTGGAACCGTCGCTGACGCTGCTGGCGGTCGCGCCGCTCGTGCTGCTGCCCGTGCTCATGGCGCGCATCGGGGGCGCGGTCCACGACCGCAGCGAGGCGGCGCAGGAGCACTTCGCGGGGCTCACCGCGATGGTGCAGGAGAACCTCGCCGGCACGCGCGTCGTCCGCGCCTTCCGGCAGGAGGGGCGCGAGGTGGAGCGCTTCGCCGCCCTCAGCCGCGAGTACGCCCGGCGGAACCTCGTGCTCGCCCGGCTGCAGGGGGTGCTCAACCCGTCGCTGTCGCTCCTGGCCGGCGCCGGTGCGGTGGTCGTGCTCGCCGTCGGCGGCGGCCGCGTGCTCGACGGCCGGCTCACGATCGGCTCGTTCGTCGCCTACGGCCTGCTGCTCACCATGCTCACGTGGCCGCTGATCGCGCTCGGCTGGGTCACCAACCTGTTCCAGCGCGGAGCCGCCTCGATGGGACGGCTCCTCGACATCCTCGACGCCACACCGGCGGTGGCGGACCCGGCGCGGCCGGCGGCGCTCCCGCCACGGCACGCCGGCGGACGGACGCTCGAGTTCCGCGACGTGGGCGTCCACTACCCCGCTCCGCCGGACGCGCCGGTCCGGTGGATCCTGCGCCGCGTCTCCTTCACGGTCGCTGCCGGCGAAACGGTGGGGCTCGTCGGCGCGACGGGAAGCGGCAAGAGCACCCTGCTCGACCTCGTGCCGCGACTCCGAGATCCGCAGGAAGGCGTCGTGCTGCTCGACGGCGTGCCGCTCCGCGACCTCGCGCTGGCCGAGTTGCGCCGCGAGATCGGGTACGTGCCGCAGGAGTCGCTCCTGTTCTCCGAGTCCATCCGCGCCAACCTCGCCTACGGCGCCCCCGGGGACGACGCCGACGCGCGCGCCGAGGATGCCGCCCGCACGGCCCAGTTCGACGACACCATCCGGCACTTCCCCGACGGCTACGATACCATGCTCGGCGAGCGCGGCATCAACCTGTCGGGGGGGCAGAAGCAACGGGCCGCCATCGCGCGCGCCCTCGCCCGCGACCCGGCCGTGGTGCTCCTCGACGACGCCCTGAGCGCGGTGGACACCCACACCGAGGCGGGGATCCTCGAGGCGCTGCGCGGCGCGCTGGCGCGGCGCACGGCGCTCATCGCCTCGCACCGGGCGAGCGCCCTCCGCGACTGCGACCGCATCCTGGTGCTCGACGACGGCGCGATCGTCGAGGCCGGCACGCACGACGAACTTGTCGCGCGGCGCGGCCGCTACTGGACCTTGGTCGCGCGGCAGCAGCTCGACGCCGAGATCGAGGAGGCGGGCAATGCCCTCGTCTCGGCCGGAACCTCCGGCGCGCGTTCCGGTACCACGTAGCTCATGTTGCCATTGAGTCCCATCCTTGCTGCCCTGCTGCTTGCGCAGCCGGGCGACACGACCGGCGTGCTGCGGGGCCGCGTCGTGGACGCCGCCGGCGGGGCCGGCGTACAGTCCGTGGCCGTCTCGGTCGTCGGTACCCTCACCGGGGCCTATACCGATGCCGACGGCCGCTTCACCGTCCCGCGCGTCCCGGCAGGCCGCTGGACGGTGCGCATCCGCCTGCTCGGATGGCGGCAGGCGGAGCAGACGGTCACCGTCACCGCCGGTGACACGACCGAGGTGACCCTGCGGTTCACGCGGGAGGCGGCCCAGCTCCAGGCCGTCCGCACCGTCGCGTCGTCCCCGGAGAAGGAGGCCTTCCTCCGCAAGCCCGACCCGGCGAGCATCACCGTGCGGGGCGAGGTGCTCAAGCGCCTGCCGGTCATCGGCGAGCCCGACGTCCTGCGGGTCGTCCAGCTCCTCCCCGGCGTCGTCGCCACCAACGACTTCACCGCCGGCTACAACGTGCGGGGCGGCGAGAGCGACCAGAACCTGGTCCTGCTCGACGGCTACCCGATCTACAACCCGTTCCACCTCGGCGGGCTCTTCGGCACGTTCATCGATGAGACCGTCGGCGACTTCGAGCTCGTGCCGGGCGGATTCCCGGCGCGCTACGGGACGCGGCTCTCGAGCGTGCTGACCGTCAATCCCAAGGCGGAGGAGCGCTCCGGCGTGCACGGTGCGCTCGGCGTCTCGTTGCTGGCGTCGTCGCTCACGCTCGGGGGGACGACCAACGGCGGCCGCACGTCGTGGAACGTCTCCGGGCGCCGCACCTACGCCGACCGCTTCATCGCCGCCGTGTCCGACAACGTCCTGCCGTACTACTTCTTCGACACGCAGGCGCACGTCCGGCACCGACTGCCCGGCCGCGGCACGCTGTCGTTCACCGGGTACCTCGGGCAGGACGTGCTCGACGCGTCGCTCGCGACGTTCGGCGACTCCACGCAGGCCGGGAGCGGGTCGCTCCTCTTCGACTGGGGCAACGCGATGGCCGGCATGGCCTACGAGCAACCCCTGGGCGCGGTGGCCGGAGCCGACAGCGCCCGGCTGATGCAGCGCGTGAGCTGGACCCGCTTCGGCACCACACTCGATCTGGGCTCGGGGTCGCTCACCTTCCGGAACCGCGTCTCCGAGGCGCGGGCGTGGGGCGAGGCCACGCAGTGGCGCGGGCGGCACGAGCTGCTCGCCGGCTACGAGTGGAGCGCCTACGCCGTGGACTACGACGTATCCACCCCGCAGGCCGGCGGCCCCGACCTCTTCGGCCTGCGGCAGCGGCCCTCGGCGGCTTCGGTCTACCTCGACGACACCTTCCGCGCGTCCGAGCGGCTGCTCATGCGCATCGGACTGCGCGGCGAGACGGTCACCGGCACCGGCTGGTCGGGCCTCTCGCCGCGGCTCTCGGTGAAGTGGCTTCCCTCGCCCCGCCTCGCCTTCACCCTCGCCGGCGGCGTCGTGTCGCAATGGAACCTCGCCGTGCGCAACGAGCAGGCCCCGGTGCGGGTGTTCGACTTCTGGCTCACCTCCGACCGCTTCATCCCCGTCGCCCGGGCGCGGCAGGCCATTGCCGGCGTCGAGCGGTGGTTCGACGAGAGCCGGTTCATCCGGGTGGAGGGCTACTACAAGTACTACAGCCAACTCCCTGCATCGAACCTCCGGGAGGATCCCCGGACGCGCGGCGACGAGTTCATCATCACCAGCGGCCGCTCCTACGGCGTGGACGTGCTGCTGCGGCAACTCGAGACGCGGAAGCTCTCCGGCTGGCTCGCGTACTCGCTCGCGATGAGCGTGCGAGACGGCCCGCAAGGCCGCTTCTACCCGGTGCACGACCGGCGGCACAACCTCAACGCCGTCATGTCGTACAAGCCGGGCGGCAAGTGGCAATACGGCGTGCGACTTGGCATCGGTACCGGCGTGCCCTTCACGGACGTCAACGGGCAGATCGTGCGACGCACCTACAACGCCGCCCGCAACACCTGGGAAACCGATCGCGACGGTCCCGATCGCGAGCCCACCTTCGGACCGCGCAACGCGGCGCGCTTCCCCCTCTTCCAGCGGCTCGACCTCTCCGCCACCCGCACCGGGACCCGGTGGGGCCTGCAGTGGTCGCCCTACTTCTCGATCATCAACGCGTACAACGCCCGCAACGTGTTCACGTACGTCTTCGACTACGCCGACAATCCGCCGACGCGCTCGGCCTTCACCCAGTTCCCGCTGCTCCCGACGGTCGGGATGAGCGTGTCGTGGTGAGCCCGCGCCGGGGCGTCCGGTCGCTGGCGGCGTTCCCCCTCGCCGTCCTCGCGGCCTCGTGCACGTTCGGCGAGACGGTCATCGCCCCCTCCTCGCCGACGCTCGTCGTGCACGGGATGCTGAATGCCGCGGAGCCCGTCGTCGAGGTGCTCGTCGAGGAGACGCTCACCGGGCGCGTGCGCATTGACACCACGCGGGCGTACGACCCGCAGGACCCCATCGCCTCCGCCGGCGGCATACCGCAGGGCGGCGCGACGGTGTGGCTGGTGCGCCTGACGCCTCCCGGCGACTCGGTGCAGCTCGTCGAACGGCTCGTCCCGACCACGACGGGAAGCCGGACGACCGGCGTCTATGCGGCGGACGTGCGCATTCCGGGGATGGGCGGGCCCCTGCCGCCCTCGGCGGTGGCGCTCGAGCCCGGGGCCCGCTACCGGTTGAACATCCGCACGCTCGATGGGCGCACCGTCACGGGCGAGACGCGCATTCCCGGTCCGGTCTCCGGGTGGAGCCCGGTCGTCTCGGTCACCCCGGAGCCGGACACGATGGACCGGTCCCGGGACACGCTGCGCCTCACGTGGCCACTGGTCTCCGGGGGACGCACCGCCGGCGTGCGCGTGGAGACGCCGCTCGGGCCCTGGAACCTCTTCAACGATTCGACGTCGTTCGCCCTCACCGGTGCCCTGCGCAACTTCTTCGATGGCGGATTCCCGAGCGTCTTCCAGCCGGGGCACGTGCAGCTGGTGTCCATCGCCATCCTCGACACGAACTTCTACGACTACTACCGCTCGGGCAACGATCCCTTCGGCGGGGCCGGCATCATCAACAAGCTGCGTGGCGGCATCGGGCTCTTCGGCGCGATGCTGCCCATGCAACGGCGCGCCGTGAGCGTGACGCAGACGCCCGCGACGCCGCTCGACGCATGGTGGACGTCCCCCGCCGATTCCCTCGCGCTGTGGATCGAGACGCCCGGGGCCACGATCTCGGCGGTCAGCGGCTGGGGTGCCGTGGTGCCCCCGCAGGCCCAGGCCACGCGCGTCTCGGGCCTCGGCACGCTGCGCGGCACTGCGCTCCTGTTCGCGCTCGTGAACACCGAGGCGCGAGACACCGTCGGGCTGTTCCTCGGCACCGCCTTCCCCGACTCCATCGCCGGCGCGTGGCAGGCCGGCACCCGCCGCAACGGGCTGCCGCGCCTCGTCGGCCCCCGCACCTACCGCAAGGCCGGACCGCCGCGCCCCCGCCCCGTCCTCTGACAGCCCTCGCAGACGCCGTAGATCACCAACCGGTGTGACTGACGCGCGTAGCCGCGCGCCTCCGCCGCCAGCGTCGTCATCCGCTCCAGCCGTTCGTCGCGGAATTCCACCACGCGGCCGCACACCGTGCACAGCAGGTGCTCGTGGTGCGGCACGTCGCGCGCCGGTTCGAAGCGCCGGAACCCCTCGCCGAAGTCGCGCTCGACGAGCAACCCGCTCCGCAGCAGCACGTCGATCGTGCGGTACACGGTGGCCGTGCCCACGCCGTGCCCCCGGGCGCGCGTCTCGACGGCGATCTCCTCGGCGCTCAGATGCCGTTCGGCCCCCAGCGCCACCTCCGCGATCGCGAGCCGCTGCCCCGTCACCGGCAGCCCGTGCTCGCGCAGGTACCGTGAGAAGCGTTCGACCGCCGCGCGCGCGTCGTCGGGACGCGCTACGGGGTGGCCGTCCACGGCTCGTCGGCCACCGCGGCTCGGAATGCGTCGCCGTCGAGCCGCTCGGGTTCACCGACGTCGCCCGCGCGCTGCCGCACCCCGCGCACGACGGCGTCCACCGTCACCAGCGGTGCATCGGCCTCCGCGACGACGTCCGCCTCCCACTTGCCGCGCTCCGGCCCCTTGATCGTGTGGCGATAGCGGGCGCTGTACACGACATGTCTCCCGGCGTCGGCGCCTTCGGCCGGCTCGGCCCCCAGCTCGGCCCCCAGCTCGGCCCCCAGCTCGGCCACCACGGCGACGCCGGTCTCGATCGGCCCCTGCCGCAGCGCAGGGAAGAGATGCACCTCGACGACGCGCGCCGGGGGCACGCGGGCGGCGATGGCGCGGAGGAAGCGGACTTGGGTTTCGGTCACCCGCGAAAGCTCCATGGCCCCGGCCGCGCGTTCAAGCGGTTGCGCCTCGGCCGCGGCCGGCTCCCGGCCCCGGTCGGCCCCGGTCGGCCCCGGTCGGCCCCGGTCGGCCCCGGTCGGCCCCGGTCGGCCCCGGTCGGCCCCG
>JAJTHG010000078.1 GCA_021298835.1 Gemmatimonadota bacterium | reverse complement strand
GTCACCGCCGAGGGGATGCGCCGCGCCACCCTCGCCGGCGTGCAGACGATCGAACACGGCGACGACGGCACCGCGGAGGTCTTCCGCCTCATGCGGGAGCGCGGCACGGTGTTCGTGCCCACCGTGGCCGCGGGCGACGCCGTCTCGCGCTACCGCGGCTGGGTGCCGGGCCAGGGCGCCGAGCCCGCGCGCATCGCCGCCAAGCGGGCATCCATGCGCGCCGCGCTCGAGAGCGGCGTGACGATCGCCAACGGCAGCGACGTCGGCGTCTTCCCGCACGGCGAGAACTGGCGCGAGCTCGAGCTGCTCGCGACCCACGGCATGGCGCCGGCGCAGGTGCTGCGCGCCGCGACGAGCGTCGCGGGGCGGGTGGTCCGCCCCGACGGGACGCTCGGCGTGGTGAAGGCCGGGGCGGTGGCCGACCTCGTCGCGGTGGACGGCGACCCCACCCGCGACCTCACCGTGCTGCGGCGGATGCGGCTGGTGATGCAGGGGGGCCGGATCGTCGTCGCCCCCTGACGGCCGCCCCCGCGCCGCGGCGTCAACACCGCGGCTTCAGTACCGCGGCGTCAACACCGCGGTGTCAACACCGCGGCTTCAGTACCGCCACGACCGGATGTCCGCTCCCTTCGGCGCCGTCGCGAGGATCCGCTCGACCGCCCACGGCATCACCATCTGCGGGTAGCGCAGGCGCGAGTAGGCGTTCGATCGCGTGTGGTCGCCGTTCCAGCAGTGCTCGTCGCGGTCGCCGTAGTCCACCACGGCATCCGCCGGCGGGTCGGCGGTCTTCAGGAACGACTCCACCTCGTACACGGCGTTGTTCAGGTAGTAGTTGTCCATGTCGCCGACGTAGATGCGCAGCTTGCCGCGCAGCTTCGGCCCGAGCGTCTTCCAGTCGCGCCGCAGGATGTGCGAGAGGTCGTAGTGCTCCTTCCAGTACTGCGCCACCTTCGGGTCGATCGTTCCCGTCTCCTTGTCCCAGAGCCGCGCGGGATAGCCGTCCGGCCCCGCCGGCGAGTACACCGACTCCCACACGTCCCACTGGTCGCCGCTTCGCCCCTTCGAGCCGAGCGCGAGCTCGAAGTGGTTCATCTCCATCAGCGTCGCGTCCACGTGGCCGAGCCAGTTCCGGTGGCCCGGCCGCGGCGTCTTCTTGAAGCGGCTCGGGAACCAGTAGGCGTTGGTGTCGCGGTAGATGTCCACGACAGTGTTGTGACGGAAGTCGATCGGATCCGGGCAGGCGATCCACGCCCCGTTGTAGAAGTCGGGGTTGAACATCTGCACCGCCATGGACTCCCACCCGCCGGTCGAGCCGCCGAAGACGAAGCGCGCCCAGCCCGCGCCGAGCCCGCGGAAGCGCCGCTCGACCTCGGGTATCAGCTCCTGCTCGATCGCGTCGCCGTAGGGCCCGTTGTTGGCCGAGTTCACCGCGTACGAGTCGTCGTAGTAGGGCGTCGGGTGCTGGATCTCCATCAGCAGCATCCGCGGAAAGCCCTTCCCCGTCCACGACTGGAAGAAGTCGTAGGCGAGCTCCTGCTGGATCCGGTTGTAGCCGGCGAGCTGGAAGCGCTCGGAGAAGTCCGGCGCGAGCCCCGCATCGGGCGGCGTCTCGCGCCAGCCCGAGAGCGACGACGGGAAGTGGCCGTGGTTGATCACCAGCGGATACCGCGCCTGCGGATGCGAGTCGAAGCCCTCCGGCAGCAACACCCAGGCGGCAAGGAACATGTCGCGCCCCCAGAACGTCGAGAGCTTCTCGCTGCGGATCCGCACGTACTTCACGTACTGCGTTTCCTTCTTCGCGAAGTCGCCGACCGGCGGTACCTCCTGGTCGAGCGTCAGCGCGATCGGCGTCGGTGCCGCAGGATCCCACGTGATCGTGCGCGGCGCGCTGTAGAGGTTCCCCGGCTTCGTCGCCCACTGCTGCCCCTCGCCGCGATCGGGCGCGAGCTTGAGCACGCGGCCGTCGGCCAGCCGGAACGTCTCGTACCGGTTGAGGAACGCCTGCACGCGGTACGTCCCCCGGGGAACGTCACGCAGGTTGCGAATAGGGAAGCCGAAGGACGACGCCGGCACCACGCGGCTCGCGCCCGGCGCCCAGCCCTCGACGTCGCTGCCGAAGACCAGTTGCGTCCTCGGCCCGTACGCGATCTGGAAGCGCGGTTCGGCGCTGCTGTCGGCCGACAGCAGCAACAGCAGTCGGCCGTCCTGCGGCGCGGTCGCCCGCGCGGTCGGCAGGGTGACGGTGACTCGCGGCTGGGCGAGCGCGAGGGCCGGAACGGCCAGAAGGGCAAGGAAGGGTCGCATGGCGTGGGAAGAGTTCGCTCGATTGTGCGCCGCGGACCCGCAAAGGGCAACCGCGCTCAGCCCGGCGGCTTGGGCACCGCCACGCGCCGCCCACCACCACCGCTGCCACCGCTGCCACCGCTGCCACCGCTGCCTCTCGAGCCGCCGGTGCTCGCGCGCGGCGCCGGCGACGGGCTCGGCGTGGCCGATCCCCCGCCCCCCGAACTCACGCCCGGCGTGTAGCCGCGGCGCCGGTCCACCACGCCGCCGCTCGGCTGCGG